>JBHAEQ010000001.1:0-29619 GCA_041855685.1 Prevotella sp.
CTGTGTCTGTCCGCACAGAAATAATAAAATCGGGAATAATATTGACATAAAGGAAAAAGAGGAGAATTGGTGGGTTGGTAATTTAGCGGACAACAATAAACCTATTTATTCCCCACTAAATTTCGACTGAGCCATATAAAAAAGGATATGCCGTTAATGACATATCCTTTTTACTATATTGAAATGTTTATATGTTATTAGAAGAAGAGGTAGCGGTTGTCAACAACCTCTGCATTGATATAAAGCTCGTTCATGTAATTACCAGCCATCTGCATTGACTTCTGACGAATCTTTGCCAATTCAGCCTTAGCATCGAACTTGCCGGTACGAGTGGTTTTGTTTGTAACCTGATAAACATATACACCAGCCAGACCAACAACAGGTTTTGCAGAGAACTTACCCTTAGCAGTAGAAGCTACAGCACCTGCAAGAGCAGGTTCGCTTGCTGAAGTTGAAGCAACGAATACAGGTGAAGAGAATGTAATCTGATTAACAGTAGAGACTTTCGCACCTTTTACCTTTGCCTCGGCAACGCTCTTTACGCCCTTAGCCTTAGCAAGAAGCTGTTCTGCCTTCTTGTCCTTGAGAACCTCAGCCTTAACAATCTCGGTAACCTCAGGGTCAGAAAGTTCGCGATAGCCTTTCTTGTGAATCTTGTCAAGAACTACCACAAGCAAGTGGTTGTTATCACCACACTCATACATTGGAGAAACATCTCCTTCTTTTGCCTCGAACACCCACTTCAGAGCATCGCGAGTGGCACGAATGCCTGCAAGGTTGTGAGAAGCTGTTGTAATATCCTTACGGTCAAGAACTATATAACCATTCTTCTGTGCATTCTTTACGATATCCTCACCAGACTGGTTTGCACTTACAAATGAAGAGAACTTGTTATATGCTGTTGAATATGTAGTTTTTGAGAAATCAATAGGTTTCTTCACAACTGCTGCTACATATTTCTCAACAGGAGCCTTCTTGTCAACAACCTGAAGAATGATATTACCTTGGTCGAGAACAATATTCTTCAACTCGCCAGAAGCCATTGTATTAAGACTTGTGATATAGTTCTTTGTGTCCATATCAATAGAAGGTGCATTTTGATACTGTGCACTTGTCATCCATGCCTTAGCACCTGTCTGACCATAGTTCTTGCCAAGCACTTCGAAGTCGGCACCTGCCTTAAGAGCGGTGTAGATAGAGTCAGCAGTTTTGTGAGCAGCCTCTGGAGTAGCACCGCCAACCTGAATCTGACGATACTGTATAGAGTCAGACATAGTCTGCTTAGATACAAGCTTAATGACATTAAGAGTATTGTCGCGCTTTGTCTCGAACACCTTTGTAGTCTGACCAACAGCTACAGAGTCGAGTTGTGCAGCAATATCAAATGGGAAAGCAGCCTTTGTTACAGGTATGCCAAGATATGCAACAAGAGATGTGCTCTTGCGTACCACCTCTGCAGGGTCGGCAGCTGCAGCAAGATCAGTTGCGTATGCAGCAAACTGCTTTTGAAGTTCTGCTCTGTCGGCAGTAGAAGCATCTACCTGAACATCAACATACTTAATATCACGAGTTTCAAAATACTGACGGAACTGTTCTTTCATTTCGTCGTACTTAGCCTTCATATCACTGTTCTCAATCTTAATCTTTGAGTCATCAATATCAGCAAAAGCAAATGAGGCAAGCTCAATCTGGCTTTCTACACTCTCTGCATTGAAAACAGCCTTTGCCTCTACATTGTTAGCAAGGAAGCAATGACCGAGAAGACTCTGATATTTCTGTGCCAAAGTCTGCTGGCGCAATGTTTTTTCAATGAAAGTCCAATAACGATAGATAGACTCATATTGAGGAGCAAGCTGAGGATTAGCTGTCTGTGCCTGTTTGTACTCTGCAAGGAACTTCTTGAGCTGGTTAGCATCAAAACGCCCTGTCTGTTGGTTAATAAATGGAGTTTGTGCAAGAAGCGGGTTAGTACCTACATTCATTATGTTCTGCATTTCCTCGTCTGTAACAGTAAGACCAAGTTTCTCAGCCTCGTTTTCAACAAGTTTTGTCTGGATATAAGTATTCCAAACCATGTCCTTAACCTGATTCAGCTGGTCTTCTGTCAGATTCTCCTGCCCCTGCTGCATCTTGATTACCTCCTGATACTCATCCATGAGTTTCTGGAATTCCTGAACACCAATTTTCTCACCAAGCACTTCACCAACCTGCTGACGTTTGTCGTTGTTGGTTGATTCGCATGAACGAACCAACTCTTCGGCGATGAATGCGAAAAGGGCAAAGCCAATGATGATAGCAAGCATTTTACCCTTACTTCTGATTTTACCTAATGCGGCCATTTTGTTTTTATTTTTTTGTTTGTTTTTAATATTCAGTTATTTTCCAATAAGGCTCTTTAATAATGCCCCTGCAAAGGTCAAAACTATGCATGGGCACACGCTTAAAAGCGCACAAAGATACAAAAAAAATAGCAAACACAACAACTTTCAATTCAAAAAGTGCCATTACCGGCTTACTTTTAGCTTAACAAGTTCTATTTTGGTATTGGTTTTCTTTAATATCTTAAATTCAAACTTACCAATCTTCACCACCTCGTTGAGTTTTGGGAAACTCTGGTAATGATGCAATATAAATCCACCAATGGTCATATATTCATCACTTTCAGGCAGATTAAGGTCGAACATTTCGTTAACGTTATCAATTTCTAATCGGGCAGAAAGCAGATACTCATTATCATCTGTCTTTTTAGAAACAAGATTAGAAGAGTCATGCTCATCCTCTATTTCACCAAAGATTTCCTCAACGATATCCTCCAAGGATACTATGCCGGCTGTTCCTCCATATTCGTCAACAACTACTGCAAGACTCTTTTTCTGTTGCATAAACAACTTCATAAGTTTCTGTGCCGCCATGCTTTCTGGCACAAAAGGCATAGTGTTGATATTATCACGCCATTTGTCAGCATTACGGAACATTTCTGAGCTATGAATATATCCTATGATATGATCAATATCATCTTCATAGACAACAATTTTTGAATGTCCGCTCTCTATAAACTTCTGTTTCAGTCTATCCAGACTACAATCATTGGTATCAACAGAATCCACCTCAGTACGGGGAATCATACAATCGCGAACTTTTATATCAGGGAATTCCAACGCATTCTGAAAAAGTTCCACCTCTGGTTCAATATCAGCATCATCAGTATTATCTATACTGGATTGTACAAGATAATCAAGGTCAATCTTCGAGAATTCCTCCTCATCTTCAATCTTATTAATTCTAACTCCGACAAGTCTCAGCAATATTCTTGATAAAAGAGTTGCAAACTTACTTATTGGCCATAGCAAGACATAGAATATGAATGTTGGAACAGCCAATAGCGACAACCAACGGTTAGGGGCACTTTTGAATAAAGTCTTTGGTAGGAATTCACCAGTAAATAGAACAATAATCGTAGATATTATAGTATCAGCTGGAACAGTGAAACTTGCATCAAAACCACTGAAAATAGTATTATCGAATAGTTTTGCAATCAGAATGCCATAGATTACAAGTGCTATATTATTACCAACAAGCATAGTAGATACAAATCCGTTGGCATTACGGTAAAAATAGTCTATTATACGTTGGGTAATACCATTCTGCTCTCTCTCCTTCTCCATTTCTGCCAGCAGGCGGTTGCTGGTGACAAAAGCTATCTCCATACCAGAAAAAAAAGCAGAGAATGCCATCGTGATAAATATGTATATAATCAGGTCAGTGTACACGTTGCAAATATTTATTGTTTTGCCCTCGGGCGCTCAGGTTGTCTGACAACAACAGTCGTATCACTTCCAGATTTCTTTGTCTCTTCCTCCTCACCAACGATGTCAGCACGTTCAAAAGAGCCTTTACTATTAGAGACGTAATACTTCCTCATATTCTCATCACTTCTGAAGTATTTACCTTCAAGAGTACGCTCGGGAGTTTCAAAATAGGAATATTTATTTGAGTAATATTCATGCTTGTTCTGATCCCAGAATAATTCCTCACCACGGAATATCACACCATCCTTAGTCTGTATTCTTACTCTGCCACGCAGTTCAAACAATCTGAGTTCTTCATATCTATATGCAGTGTCACACTGGATATAAGACTGCACATGGAATTTTTCGTCAAACTGAGTCAGAAACAGTCCTTTATCGAATATAGTTCTTTTAGGGTTGATATTCTGATTGGTAACACTGCGCTCGGTAACAATTCTGTATTTTATGACACCCGAGTCACTGATAAGCATATTTATTCCGTAAGTCGTCATAACAGCAGCAGAATCTTTAGCATACACAGCAGGAGCTGTGTGTTCCTTTTGTTCGCTGCACGACAAAAATGCCATAACAAGTATGGCACATGTCAGTAGAATATGTAGTCCTCTGTTTACCAAGCTTTATTCCACCTGCCACTTAGCAAACCAACGTTCATTGAATGTCAGTCCGATATTAATTCTGAATGTATTTTCCTTTATCATATTGGCAGCTTCAAGACGAGTCCACGATGCAGAAATATTCAGAATAGAACGATTATTATAGCTGTTCATTATAGGCAGTCCCAAACCTGCACTCACACCATATTCCTTAGGACCATCCTGTCCGTTAATTCTCAGATATGGAGAAGCGTAGGTAAGACCCATTCTATAGCGTATTTTTCCTGTCCATTTGCGTCCTGCCTCTTTTGGAACAAACTCAGCTCCAAGAATATAGCGCTGACGGTCTTTGAACATATTGCTTTTCATTATATAAGCAGGTTCACCATTAACAACTCCATACATAGGATAATCAATGCTTCCCCACTTTTCTGTTTTCCAATCCATACCGACACGGAACCGTTTTTTGTGGTTCCATACAAAACCTACACCAAAAGTAGTAGGCATTCTCAATTGAGCATTAGCCTTGTATGTGGCAGTATCAGCAACATTAGTCTGAGAGTTTTGCGAAATAATCATGCACTGAGGATCAGAACTCATGTTGTGCCCAAAAGAATAAGTGGCACCAAAGGTAAGCATGTCGTTCTTAGAAAGACGCTGTTGCAACTGCAATGCCAAATCGACTTTATACGTCTTGACAGAAGCCTGATAAATTTTCGACAGAGTATTTACATATGTATCACTATAGCTGTTTACTATTTCCTTATTATAACTGCCCCATACGTACGAAACATTAGTACCAACAGATACACTTGTGTGTTTTGTCCTAATAGGTTCAATTCCTAATCCTATGAAAACCTGATGAAATCCACCTGAACCATTGTAAGTGTTGGTTGTAGTAGTTATTGAACCACCAGAAGGTTGTCCTATAGTAGATGTGTTATAATAGCTGTAACCTACATTGGAATATGGCATCAAACCAGCAGCAATACCAATACGTCTCAGCAGTCGGAATGCAGCAACAACATAATCTAAACTACTGTTATTAGCATTCAGCTTTTTACCATTCTCCTTAAAATTAGTAATCTGCCCTGAAACACCTGCATCAAAAACAAACGTAATAGAGTCAATTGCAGAATATGATGCAGGGTTACCAAAGTTAACCGTGTTGCCTTCACGCCAACCCAATGACAGTCCACTCATGGCAACACTTGCTCCGTTAGACTGATCAGCCTGAATACCATAACCATATTGGCTATAAGGAGAATTTGTAGCGTTCTGTGCATGAACACCAATTGTCATCAATGCTGCAATAGCAGCTATTATAATATTCTTCATGTTCAAATTTTCAAACTGCCTGCAAATTTAGTATTTTCTTTTCATACAAACAATGCACAACCAGCATTTATAAGGTTTTTTAATATGTTTTACACCCACAGCGATTGTGAAATCAGAATCATATTGTGAAATTTCATTTCATACGTAAAAAAATCATTAAATATATCATGTTTTATATCAAAAATTTTGGTATATAACAATATAATATTTACATTTGCAAACGAAAAATAATAAGATTTGTTTTCATAGTAATAATAGTAATGTAATAATGCAAGTTTTCGTATTGGGTGGCGTGCGAATGTAGCTCAATATTTTGTCGTAAATCTTTTGAGATATACGACATTCCATTTAAAATTAGGTATTTAAACAAGATTTTTTTTATTAGGTTGCATGTGAATGCAGCCTAATTTTTTTATCGTTGACCATAAGCCTATGGCTGCAACATTTTCATCTCACCTTTAGGTGAAATAACTATGTATGTAACGTAAGACGAGGCGCTTTCGGGTATTCTTAACTGCGCCTGAAAAGTAACACCAGAAGCATCACAACAATCATAAAGAATATCACTCAATATACATTGCGGCAATATTTCCCGAGGTACAAAATTTTGGAAATCATGCTTTTTGAAGTCGCGGGAAAACAGACGGGTCTTTCCTGTATAGACGGCTATATTAACAATATTGTCATAATAAACCTTATCTACACCTATTCCCTCGTTGTTGAGTCCGCCTTTAATAACTTTAAATGACGTTGGATTTACCTGCATATAGCAATGATAGCGCATATTATCTGCATTAACAATAGTATCACGCTTCAGCAATTGCTGGTTTACAGCTACTATAGGTTCTTGCTTTTCAACAAAATCCATTTCCAGTGAACTATCGTCAGATTTCATTAGTTTGACCAATTCACCACTACTATTTCTGAATCTGAATATATTTGCTGTAAGTTTTTCAACAAAATACTTTGTCGGTGTAACTCCATCAATATATATAGTGTCACCATATATTCTATAATGAACAGGCTCTATACCTGCATCTGTATAATATAAGGTGTCTTTTTTGACTTTCAATGCAACAGTTTCGTCATCCGCATTAATCCATATTCCCTGAAGCATAGCCTCAAGCTGAGAGTCGCTATGTTGCCTCTCATCTTTCTTGCCAGAACAACTATTTAATAAAATAGCAAGTACTATAAATAACAGAATATTTAAATTACGCATACCTGAACTACAAATTAGTCAAATACGTAGGCATCCTTTAAAAGAGGTGCATTAAGGTCTTTTTCACTGGTAATTACATCAGCAGGATTTATTGGCCATTGTATGTTAATATCAGAATCATTCCATCGTACACCTGCTTCTGCATGCGGTGCGTACTCATTATCTACCTTATAAGAAAATATAACATCGTCAGAAAGAACAAGGAAACCATGTGCAAAACCACGTGGAATAAAAAACTGACGTTTGTTATCGTCACTCAATTCCACGGCAACATATTTTCCGAAAGAGGGGCTGCTCTTTCGGAGATCAACAGCAACATCTATTACCTTGCCTTTAATAACTCTTACAAGCTTGGCTTGAGAATATTCGCCTTTCTGATAATGAAGACCACGCAGGACACCATAACTTGAACGCGATTCATTCTCCTGCACAAACTCAACTTTACCTATATGTTCTTCAAACTCCGATTTCTTCCATGACTCAAAGAAATATCCACGTGAGTCAAGAAACACCTTAGGGTCAATAATCCATGCACCCTTTATTTCCGTCTCCGTATAAACCATGATACTGTCTAATACAATTATTTCTTACAAAGATAAAGAATATTTTTTAATAAAACAAAGCCCTTCAACAAAATAAAAAAAATAATTGTTTTTTACTTCTTTTTTTTTGCAATTTCATAAATTACCACTAACTTTGCAAAAGATGTTTCGATTAGACAGACATATAGAAATTCTTCTGCTGAAGCATGACTGTGTTATATTGCCGGGCTTTGGTGGTTTTGTGACACATCATATCAATGCACAACTTGACAATGCTGATGGTATGATGCTGCCACCTAAAACTATTGTAGGATTTAATCAGCAGCTAACTGTCAACGATTCACTTCTTGTACAATCATATGTAGAAGCGTACGATTATAGTTTTCCTGAAGCACTTCGTGTTGTTGAGGAAGAGATTGAACAAATGCGTGAGATGATTAACGAATATGGACATTTCGAAATTCACTCAATAGGCATGCTTAGTATCAACAACAATGGCAATTACGAATTTGAACCAACAGAATCAGGCATTCTTGTGCCAAAATTCTATGGTCTTCCAGGAATTGATACAACTGAAACAGATACATTCATTAGCCGACAGGAGGCTAAAGAAACAAAGGAAATAAAAGAGAACAAATCTTATTCTGATGATGACAACGAGTACTTTATCAGAATTTCAACAAGAGTTATTCGCAGAGCAGCAGTTGCCTGCATAGCTATATTACTCATAATAACAGTTCCGTTCATCAGCCGCAATTCAAACAAGCACGAAATGATGAGTAGCATAGATAACGGACTTTTTACAGAGTTGTTGCAACAAGAAATTGAAAACAATACTGCTGAGCCTAAGCAGGAAGTACGCAAGATACATGTAGTAAGGAAAATAAATGCTACAGAAATAAACAACATTAAGTCAAAAGAAGATGTAAAACCAAAAGAAGTTGAGACAAAAGAATCGGTCGATGTTTCCATTTCACATACACCTTCATTCACGGTTGTACTTGCTGCAAGAATTACAGAAAAAAATGCAAAAAATTATGTTGACGAATTACACAAGCAAGGCAAAAAACTTGCAAGCGTAATAGGAAATGGAAAAAGCAGAAAAGTTATTTACGGAAACTATAACAGCGAAGAAGAAGCACAACAAGTTAAACGTCAGTTAGCTGTTGAAAAAGAGTTCGCTTCAGCCTGGGTAACAAAAATACAATGAAGAGAGTCCGCTGTCCAAAATGTGATAAATTCATAATTTTCGATGAAACAAAATACAAAGAAGGATTATCATTAGTTTTTCAATGTGATGAGTGTGGTAAGCAGTTTGGCATACGCATTGGTGTCTCAAAGCTACACGGAACACAAAAAGAAAATAATAATCCTGATGAAACACCTGACAAAGAATCCGCAGGCTCACTTACGATTATCGAAAATAAATTTGGTTTCAAACAGGTATTATCGCTGACAATGGGTGATAATATAATTGGTCGTTATCAAAAGGGACACAATATACAATGCCCTATTGAAAGCAGTGACCCGAGCATAGACATGCACCATTGCATACTTACTGTGCAACGTGATAAGAAAGATGCCCTTAAGTATATTTTACGTGATGGACCTTCTTACACAGGAACCTTTGTCGGTGGAGAAATTCTTCGTGACAAAGAACGAAGAGTTATTGAAGATGGTACACTGTTCACCATTGGAGCTACTTCTATAATCCTACATACTAAAGAATAATAAAAGTTAAAGTTTGTTGTCATTTCAAACCTTAACTCTTTTTTCTCGTCATATTTTAGTAATTTTGCACCCAAATTGCATTATTATACGCAATTTTAAAATAACACATTTAGGTAATTCAGGTATTATAATGAGACAGTTAAAAATTCAGAAGAGCATTACCAATCGTTCAAGCGAGGCTCTTGACAAGTATTTAGTTGAGATTGGTCGTGCCCCACTTATTTCTATTGACGAAGAAATTGAGCTTGCTCAGAAAATCAAGAAAGGTGGTCCTGAAGGCGAAAAGGCTAAGGACAAACTTGTAACAGCAAATTTGCGTTTCGTTGTATCTGTAGCAAAACAATACCAACACCAAGGTCTTACTCTTACAGACCTTATTGATGAAGGAAACATAGGATTAATAAAAGCGGCTCAGAAGTTTGATGAGACTCGAGGATTTAAGTTCATCAGCTATGCCGTATGGTGGATTCGTCAGAGTATCCTGCAGTCTATCGCTGAGCAGAGTCGTATTGTAAGACTTCCATTGAATCAGGTTGGTTCACTAAATAAGATTAATCACGAAATAAACAAATTTGAACAAGAGAATCAGCGTCATCCTTCTGTTACAGAGCTTGCTGAGGCTACACAAATTGACGAGGAAAAAATCGGTCAGAGTCTAATGGCAGATGGTCATCATGTGTCCATAGATGCTCCTTTCCAAGATGGTGAGGATAATTGTATGTTGGATGTTATGCCTTCAGGTGATGACAGTTCTACAGACCGCCATGTTGACCACGAGTCAATGGCAATGGAACTTAACAGCGTACTTAACAAAGTGCTGAAAGACCGTGAGATAACAATCATACGCGAATGTTTTGGTATAGGTTGCCCTGAGAAAGGTCTTGAAGAGATTGGCGACCAACTTGGTTTGACAAGAGAAAGAGTACGTCAGATTCGTGAGAAGTCAATAGCAAAACTCCGCGATTCTGGTAACATCAAAGTTCTGATGAAATACTTAGGTTAAACTACAGAAATTTCATAATCAATATAAAAGGTATTCTCAAATTTGAGAATACCGTTTATATTAATTGCTATCTCACAAATACGAGAAGCTTCACACTACACTTCCTGCCCTGGATGCCACTGAACGAATGCTTCCATAGCCTCATAGCTTGCGAGTCCAAGTTGTTGATACATTTGCGCAGTCGTTCTATTACGGTCCTCCGAACGCTGCCAGAACAAACGTTCATCATTTCCAAGGAATGGAGCACTTTCCATTTGTGACTGGTGACGTAATATCGAGTTACGTTTGTTTCTCAACTCGTCAGGGCTCATAGGAACCGCCATTTCAATTTCATGAATTTCATATTCTGCCCAAGCTCCACGATACATCCATATACGACAATCCTTAAGCCATTCATCACCCGCAGCATTAATTTCATTTATTACTTTAAAAACAGCCTCTGTACACTTCCTGTGAGTACCATGTGGATCAGCTAAATCACCAGCAACAAATATCTGATGCGGTTGTATCCTTTCAATAAGTTCTTTTACAATATTGTAATCCTTGTCACTAAGAGGAAGTTTTTCTATTTTTCCACTCTCATAGAAAGGCATGTCGAGGAAATGTATGCCTGACTTTGGTATGCTATTATAAGCACAAGCCATACGAGCTTCACCACGACGAATCAAAGCCTTGATAGTCAAGATATCACGTGTATTAATATCTGGTGACTGACGCTCCTGAATAAATTTCTTTATTGCATGATATTTATCTTCAATAATCTGGTCTTCATCGTTACAGAACACTTCATTGAACGCATTCATAAAGTGCATATAACGCATTACCTCCTCATCAGTAACAGCAATATCACCTGAAGTTTGATAAGCAACATGTACTTCATGTCCTTGATTAACAAGACGTTGAAGTGTTCCTCCCATTGAAATCACATCATCATCAGGATGTGGTGAGAATACCAACACACGTTTAGGGAATGGTGTTGCTCGCTCAGGACGGTATGTGTCATCAGCATTAGGCTTACCACCTGGCCAACCCGTTATAGTATGGTTTAGTTCATCAAAGACTTTAACATTAATCTCGTAATAAGACCCATACTCTTCCAAAAGCTCATTTAAGCCTGCATCAAGGTAGTCTTTCTGTGTAAGCTTAAGAATAGGCTTTTCAGTTTTGTGACAAAGGTCACAGACAATTTTTCTTAATTTAATATCAGTTCTCATAAATAATATGTTGTGTTTAAGTTAACTCTTCAGCGACGCAGCTCTAACTCGGCTGAGCGTCTCAGGAGTCATCTGCAGATAGTTGGCTATATGCAGAAGTGGTGCTCTGAGTATGACATGAGGTGACAGTTTGCACATCTTCTCATATCTGCTCTGTGCACTCTCAAATCTTACAAGGTCAGCATGCACTTGTGAAATTATAAGACTTTCCTCAAGAATTTTGCGATACAGCATCTGTATGTTTACATGATGCAGAGAAATTTCCTCAAGTTGTGCTTTAGGAAGACCGTAAATAACACAGTTTTCCAGAGCCTCAACTTGTAATTTAGATGGCTCTTCGCGGAACAAGCTTTCAATACACATAAAAATGCTATGATCTTCCCCCAAGTGTTCTGTCACCTCTTTTCCATTCTTATGATAGAACTGGCGTACCAGACCTTGATCAAGGTAGTAGATATACTCGCACACTTCTCCTTCAGCCAAAATTACCTCACCTTTCTTGAATCTCATAGGTTCAAGAATACTCTCAAGTACATCAAGCTCTTGCAGAGTCATTGTGCTATACTTTCTTGCTAACTCTCTTGCGACATCGCGCATCTGAAATTGAAACTTTGCCATCAGTTATACCCTCCAGAGTTTTTTTGATTAGATTTATTATTTATTATTTTAGCTTATAGCTTTAATCAAGTTTGAGTACGGCAAGGAATGCCTTTTGTGGCACTTCCACATTGCCTATTTGCTTCATTCGCTTTTTTCCCCGCTTCTGTTTTTCAAGCAGTTTGCGCTTTCTACTTACGTCACCACCATAACATTTTGCAGTAACATCTTTTCTAACCTGTTTCACTGTTTCGCGTGCAATAATCTTAGCACCTATTGCTGCCTGTATTGCTATATCGAATTGTTGGCGTGGAATGAGTTCTTTTAGTTTCTCACACATTCTACGACCTAATGTAACAGCATTATCCTGATGTGTTAATGCCGACAGGGCATCAACAGGTTCACCGTTAAGTAGTATATCAAGTTTTGCCAATTTTGAAGGACGGAATCCATCAAGATGGTAATCAAATGAAGCATATCCTTTTGAGATTGACTTCAGCTTGTCGTAGAAGTCTATCACTATCTCACCAAGAGGTATTGAAAAATGTAACTCTACTCTATTTCCTGCAACATATTCCTGTTTTATCAGTTCACCGCGCTTGTCGAGACATAATGTCATTATAGGTCCAATAAAATTGACTGTTGTAATGATAGACGCTTTAATATATGGTTCCTCAATATGTTCTATAAGCATCTGGTCGGGCAAACCGGAAGGATTATGTACTTCTTTTTCTATACCATGTTTATCATACACCATGTAGCTCACATTAGGAACAGTTGTGATAACGTCCATGTTAAATTCACGGTCAAGACGCTCTTGTACAATCTCCATGTGAAGTAATCCAAGGAAACCACAACGGAAACCAAAACCCAAGGCTATTGATGATTCCGGCTGGAATGTAAGCGAAGCGTCATTAAGCTGTAACTTCTCAAGAGACGTACGAAGATTTTCATATTCCGATGGGTCAATAGGATATAGTCCAGCAAACACCATAGGTTTCACCTCTTGGAATCCAGCTATCGCTTTGTCAGCGGCTCTCTGCACATGAGTGATGGTATCACCCACCTTTACCTCTGTAGCGGTCTTGATGCCTGTTATAAGATAACCAACCTCACCTGTTGACAACTGACCTTTTGGAATCATATCCATTTTCAATACGCCAACCTCAACAGCATCATATTCCATGCCAGTGTTAAAGAACTTAACTTTGTCACCTTTCTTTATTGTTCCGTTCTCAACTTTAAAATAGGCAATGATACCACGAAATGAGTTGAATACAGAATCAAATATAAGTGCTTGCAGCGGAGCCTCAGGATTTCCTTCAGGGGCAGGAACACGCTCAATAATAGCATCAAGAACAGAATCTATTCCAACTCCTGTTTTACCTGAAGCACGCAGAATATCCTCACGCTTACAGCCAAGCAAATCAATAATTTCATCCTCTACCTCTTCAGGCATGGCAGACGGCATGTCTATTTTATTTATTACAGGTATAATCTCCAAGTCATGTTCAAGTGCCATATAGAGGTTTGAAATAGTTTGTGCCTGAACTCCTTGTGTAGCATCAACAACAAGCAAGGCACCCTCGCATGCAGCAATACTTCGACTGACTTCATAGGAAAAGTCAACATGCCCAGGAGTGTCAATAAGATTAAGAATGAATTTCTCCCCACCCTTTTGATACTCCATCTGTATGGCATGACTCTTGATAGTGATACCTCTCTCACGCTCAAGATCCATGTCGTCAAGCATCTGACCTCCGGTTATCTGTATAGTCTGTGTCCGTTCCAAAAGACGGTCAGCCAGTGTTGACTTACCGTGATCAATGTGGGCTATTATGCAGAAATTCCTTATATTATTCATTTATTTTTTCCAATTTATGTTGCAAATATAGCTATTTTTAATGAGAAACTTACTATCTTTGCAAATATTTAATTGAAAATAACATGAAAAAGATTTATTACATAATTATTTTAATAACCATGCTAAGCGCATGTCATGAGGGGCTTGAGAAACGTGCAGAACGTGAAGCAAGAGAATACACAGAGAAGTTCTGCCCCACACCTATAATAAAC
The DNA here is from genome assembly GCA_041855685.1 of Prevotella sp. Classification (GTDB taxonomy): domain Bacteria; phylum Bacteroidota; class Bacteroidia; order Bacteroidales; family Bacteroidaceae; genus Prevotella. Next base: position 14,126 of record JBHAEQ010000001.1, read on the forward strand.
TACACACGCACAGACAGTGTAAAATTTGACACAGAAAAGAAAAGCTACATATATTACTGTTCTTTTCACGATGCTTTTGATAACGAGAATATTGTAAGAAAGTCTAAAGACAAAATAAGCGAGGGACTGTATGAGAGCATAAGCACTAACACAGGAATGAAAGTTTATATTGATGCAGGATTCTCGTTCACATATATAGTACGCTCAGGAAGTAATCCTACAAAGGTGCTATATACTCAAACAATAAAGATAAATCAACGGTCTAAAAGGGCTGATAAGCAATAAGTTCTCAATAACGAAAACTCTTTCTGTCAAAAAGGCAAATTTCACCTATTTATTATATTATAAATTCAGCTTTCGCAAGTCCAAAGCAATTTAGTTACAACAAAGGCTGTGAAAGTCAGCATATATATGGAACTCTGGTAGTTAAATGACTCCTTTTGTCTCCTTAACTAAAAATATGTACATGCGAAAGTTCTGTCAGAATATTATTACGAGCATGGTGAATGTTACTGTCATAGTTATGACAGCATACAGATATAGTTACTACAGATGTGGTAATAATGTGAGAATAGTAAAACGACTTCAACAAAACAATTAAACAACCTACCCCTTTATTCTCATAAAGTAGTAAAAAACTACCCGGAAGACTCAAAATAGATTGCATTATCCAAAAATCAGCACAAAAAGTTTGGGAATGTGCAGAGTTATGCTTATCTTTGCACAACGATTTGAAATTTGTGCAATGGATAATATACCAAGTTTTTTACAGTCTATCGAGGATACAATAGTGCGCAACTGGAGTAAGAATGCCCTTACGGATTATCAAGGTGAGACTCTACGCTATAGCGATGCAGCCCAGCGAATAGCAAAACTGCATGTCGCAATGGAGATTATGAAGCTTGAACCTGGTGATAAAGTTGCTATCTGTGGACGCAACTCTGCCAACTGGGCTATAGCATATTTCGCTATTCTCACCTATGGTTGTGTAGTTGTACCAATACAAAACGAATTCTCACCCGAGCAGATACACAATATAGTAAATCACAGCGAAACGAAGTTTCTTTTCGTTGGCGATGGTGTAGCTCCTACTATTGATTTTGAACAGATGCCTGCCCTTGGCGGTATAGGTTATCTGCCCGACTTGTCTGTACGTCAATATCGTACTGCACGCCTTGTTTATGTGCGTGAACACCTAAACGAACTCTTTGGAAAGAAATATCCAAAGAAGTTTGATAAAACACACGTGAAATACTATCGTGAGAAAAGCCCTAACGACTTGGCAATGCTAAATTACACAAGTGGCACCACAGGATTCTCTAAAGGGGTTATGATACCATACCGCTCACTATGGAGTAACATGGACTTTACTCAGACAGTATTGTCAAAAGGAATCAAGCCCGGCGACTCTCTTGTCAGCACACTGCCAATGGGACATACTTTCGGAATGACATGCGAAATGATATTCGGTTTCATCTACGGATGTCACATACATTTTCTGAACCGCCAGCCAAGTCCATCGCTCATCATGCAGATGTGTCAAGAGATAAAACCTGCCATACTCATAACTGTGCCAATGGTCGTTGAAAAGATAGTTAGAAAACATGTATATCAAAGACTTGACCGCCATCGCGCACGCTACCTTCTGCAACTCCCGCTTATAAAGAACCGTGTCAAGATGCGTACGGTGCAGTGGATAAAAGAAGAGTTCGGAGGCAACATTTATGAGATATTCACCGGCGGAGCACCAATGAACCCAGAAATAGAGCAGTTTCTCATGGATATAGACTTCCCAATAACCAGTGGATACGGCTCTACGGAAACATCGCCGATGATAACATACAGCGATTGGACAGACCATAAATTCGGTTCATGCGGAACTGTAGTACCTCACATGGAGATGCAGATAAAGAAGAAAACTCCTAATGAAGAAAGCGGCGAGGTAATATGCAAAGGACTGAACGTGATGCTGGGTTACTACAAGAATCCGGAGGCTACAGCCGAAGTGCTCGACGAGGAAGGTTGGTTCCATACCGGCGACCTTGGAAAAATCACGGGAAGCGGACACTTGTATCTGCTTGGTAGAATAAAGAACATGCTTCTTGGTTCAAACGGACAAAACATTTACCCCGAAGAGATTGAGGGCAAACTCAACTCAATGCCTATGGTAAACGAGAGCCTTGTCGTGCAAGACGGCTCAAGGCTTGTGGCGTTGGTATATCCCGACCAAGAAGAAATAAATGAAATAGGACTCAGCCACAAGGAAGTTTCACTCATAATGGAACAGAACCGCCAACAGCTAAACGAGACTCTACCATCATACTGCAAGATAAGCAACATCGTAATACATGATGTTGAATTTGAGAAAACATCAAAGAAAAGTATCAAACGATACCTCTATAAAAACTTTAACAAAACCTGATTCATAGGACTTACAATATAGAACAAAATACATTAGAATTGACATGGAAATACCAAGTTTTAATGAAATCATTGAGCAGAGTATTAAAAAACATTGGGATTTAGACTCACTCACTGACTTTAAGGGGCAGACTTTACAATATAAAGATGTTGCCCGTAAAATCGAGAAACTACATATCCTCTTCGAGAACAGCGGCGTTCAGAAAGGTGATAAGATAGCACTATGCGGTAGAAACTCTTCAAACTGGGCTGCAGCTTTCCTTGCGACTCTCACATATGGAGCCATAGCAGTGCCTATTCTTAATGAGTTTTTGCCAGAGCAGATACACAACATTGTAAATCATAGTGAGTCAAAACTTCTGTTCGTAGGTGATTATGTAGCAACAGAAATTGATGCCACAAAGATGCCGACTCTTGAAGGTATCATCAATATTCCAGACTATTCACTTGCAGTCAGTCGTACAGACAAACTCACCTACGCACGTGAACACCTTAACGAAATGTTCGGAAAGAAATTCCCAAAGTATTTCCGTAAGGAACACGTGCAGTATTATCGTGAGCAAAGTCCAGACGAACTTGCAATCATAAACTATACAAGCGGAACAACAGGTTTCTCAAAGGGTGTTATGATTCCTTATCGTGCATTGTGGGGAAACTACGATTTTGCACATAAGGCATTTGGCATGAAGGCTGAACTAAAACCCGGCGACAAGGTTGTAAGCATACTGCCTATGGCTCACATGTATGGAATGGCATTCGAATTCCTATACGAATTTGGTATGGGAGTCCACATCTATCATCTCACACGCATACCTTCTCCAGCCATCATAGCGCAGGCATTTGCAGAAGTAAAACCACGTGTTATCATTGCTGTGCCACTTGTTATTGAGAAGGTTATAAAGAAAAAGGTATTCCCCAAAGTACAGGGTTCGTTAATGAAAATGCTTCGTGCAATACCTATTGTGCAAGACAGAATTAACTCTAAAATACGCGAACAAGTGTATAATGCTTTCGGTGGCAACTTCTATCAGGTAATTATAGGCGGCGCTGCTTTCAATCAAGATGTCGATGAGTTCCTACACGAAATAGGATTTCCTTACACTGTAGGCTATGGAGCTACGGAGTGTGCACCAATCATAGGTTATGAAGACTGGAAAGACTTCGTTCCTGGTTCATGCGGAAAAGCTGCACTTCATCAAGAGGTTACTATAGAAAGTCCTGACCCAACGACTATTCCCGGCGAAATACTGGCACGAGGAATAAACGTCATGCTTGGATATTACAAGAATGAGGAAGAAACAAACAAGATTATTGATAAGGACGGTTGGTATCACACTGGCGACCTTGGATTAATGGACAGCAATGGCAACATATTCATTAAAGGACGTTCAAAGAACATGCTCCTTGGTGCAAGCGGTCAGAACATCTATCCTGAGGAAATTGAAGACAAACTCAACTCACTACCTTATGTTGTAGAAAGTATTGTCGTTCAGCGCGGAGAGAAACTCGTGGGTCTTGTATTCCCAGACTTTGAAGAAGCAAAGAATCAAGGCATGAGTCGTGCAGAGATTGAAAAAGTAATGGAAGACAATCGCCAGCAACTTAATTCTGTAATTCCTGCATACAGCAAAGTTACAGCATTTGAACTTGTTGAAGAAGAGTTTGCAAAGACTCCAAAGCGCAGTATTAAAAGATATTTGTATAAATAATCAATTGATATTACTATCAACAAAGGGCATCCCCGCAATGGAGATGCCCTTCTTTTATAAATATATTGTATAAAATCCTTATCTGCCAAGCAATGTCTTAGCAGCATCGCCTACTGCCTTAACCTGTGTTTTCTTTTCTTCTACCTTGTTCTTAGCAGCGTCGGCAGCAGACTTTGCCTCGTTCACTTTCTCTACAACAGGAGCAGTTTTTTCTGCAACCTTAGCAGCAGCGGCGGCTTTAGCCTCGTCCACCTTTGCGTCAACAGCAGCTTTTGCAGCAGTTTCAGCCGATGTTGCTATAGTCTTAGCATCAGCCTTAACAGCAGCGGCAGCCTGTTCTACAGTAGTCTCTGAACTTGTAGGCAGTTTCTTTATGCTCTCAATAAGAGCAACAACTGTTGTTTGATTACCTACTAATATATTAAGTTTATCAGAATTTTCAGCAACGAATGTCTGGATTACCGATGCATACTTCTTTGCATCTTCAAGTTTGCCCTCGTTTACCAACTGTGCATAAGTTGATTGAACTGTACCGAAAACCGACTGTAGCTTTGCGGCGTCACCAGTTGCAATCTGCTCTTTCACAATAGATATTAGTGAATCAGCAGCATTCTGAACCCCAGCAGGCACAGTTACTCCGACAGTTGAGTCAACTTCATCTACGTTATTAGCTGTCTTGTTGCCACAACTTGCAAATGCCAATACAGTGACACAAGCAAAAAGAAAAACTTTCTTCATTTTGATTTTAATTTAATTTATTTGTGTTGTTTGTATAAATATCAATGGCAAAGTTAATAGTTTTATTCAAAGAATTACTATATTTGCAAATCTTTTCATTAAAATTAATCATTTTATATTTACGACAGCCACATTATCAAGTAATGGAGATTAAGCCTATAGCAACATTTCGATCGCCTTTCTGTTCTAAATTCGGCATTCCAAAACAAAGCGGCTTGGTAGAAGAACTTGAGGGAGAAATTGTATTTGAATCCGCCTTCCGCAATCCCGACTACATAAGAGGCATTGAGGGCTTTGATTTTCTTTGGCTTATATGGGAGTTTTCTGCCAATAGGCACAAGGCCAATTCTCCAGTTGTAAGACCACCCGTGCTTGGAGGTAATGAGAAACGAGGGGTCTTTGCCACTCGTTCGCCATTCCGTCCTAACAACATCGGTCTTTCTTCCGTTAGACTGAAAAGTGTAGATTGGGATAATTCTTCAGGACCTATCCTACATGTAACAGGTGCCGACCTTATGAACGGAACACCTATCTTTGACATAAAGCCTTACGTTACATATTCAGACAGTCATGCCGATGCACAATCAGGCTTTACAAATATCAATCTTATAAACAAGCTTACAGTAGTAATTCCCGAGGCAGTAGCAGTGCTATTTTCCAAACAACAGCTTACTGCCCTACGCAAGACTTTAGAATTAGACCCTCGTCCTCATTATCATGACAACCCTGATAAAATATACGGTATGCCATTCCTTATCTACGACATACGTTTTCGTGTGGCAGAAGGAACATGCTATGTTTTAGAAGCGGAAAGGTTGTTACTTTAACCCAAAAACTATTTATTTCAATTTAAACATAATAGGAAGTCTGTAAATCACACGAATAGGCTCACCATTTTCTATTCCTTGTATCCAATTGTCCATCAAACATACCACTCTTTTTGCTTCTCTCTCAAGCGCCTCCTTGCATTTTTTCAATTCACCTTTCAGCAACTCTGCAACTACAACTCTCTCTACTAAATTCAATTCTGAGAATTTAACAGCAACATTTGTTTTTCGTCTATCAATATATAAAAGAGAAGTGTTTTGTACTTTAACATCAACTACGGAACTATCTTTTTCTACTACAAATTTTACAAGAACTCTTGCCTCCATACCCATTCGGATTGCAATTTTTGGATATCCCACAGTTTCTGACAGAAACGTCGTAAGTTGCTTTCCTCCACCATGACAAGAAGGCATCTTATCTACAACTACAGTCTTTCTCTCTTGTGAATTTGAATCTCCATTTTTATTATCATACTTTGCCTAAAGAGCTTTATGAGTAGTTACCTCTATAACACAATTAGTTCCATGTTCACTATACTTTTTTATATCATTTTTGTCTTTAAGAACACAAATACTTGCTATATCATCAGACTTAATGTTACGAATAATGCCATATGCCACAATCTCATCATCAACAACTATCAACGGATTAATTGAAGCTGTGTCATTATCTGCAAAAGTATTTTGTGGAAGAATAGGCATTATACTGTCAACTCTATTGTTCAACTCTGAATTTGCTAATGTACTAAGTGAAAGTCCAATGGTGAGAATAAAAAAACAAGCTTATTTTCAGAACTTTTACTTATTTTGTTTTTCTATCTACTATCAGTAATTTTATATTCAAAGACAAAGGTAATTATTTTTTATAATAAAATATACATTTGGGCTTTTATTTATCCCGCCTATTTTCGCAAGTTCAAGTTACTCTTTAGAGATTAAAGTAATTCAGGCTCAGTCGAAATTTAGCGTGGGAGTTTTCAAATTGAATTTAAAGGTTAGAGAGGTTTTAAACGTAAAGACAGGCCCTGTGTCTGTCCGAAAACAAATGAATAATTCAAATACACAGGACATATACATTCATATCGTGCGGAACCATCTGCGGACAGACACAGGGTCTGTCCGCACAGAAATAATAAAATCGGGAAGAATATTGACATAAAGGAGAAATAGAACACTGCATAGGTTATGAGGTTGCGAGGTTTATTCCACATTAAATTTCGACTGAGCCGTAATTCAGGAAGTTAAACCCAACTTCTTATCCCCTTTACTGAGCATGCTTACATGCTAAAATTCAGCCAATTCCTATAGCTTAAATGAAATTGGAACCGCATATTTAACACGCACGGGCTTGCCATTCTGTGTACCAGGTTCCCACTTTAGCATCAGCGAGATTACTCGCACTGCTTCTGTCTCAAGTGCTTTCTTAGCCTCTTCCTTATCTGCTTTAAGCGCTTCCCCTGCTGTAATTTTATCAGCATCGCTCATAGTTGCGTAACCAGCAACAACGTCTTCTACTGATTTGCCACTACCTTTTGGTAAATTCTTCAATACAGTGATATTAGAAATTGAACCGTCTTTCTCTACTACAAAAGTCACTATCACACGAGCCTCTATGCCTGTTTTCGCAGCAATCTCCGGATACTTCACATTCTGACGTAGGAACTTCATAAGTTCACCCATTCCTCCTGGATAAGTAGGCATATTATCTACAATCTCAAAAACCCTCTCCAGTCCATCGGTTGTCTCTTTCTTTGCAGACGATTTCTTGATTTTTATCTCTATGACACCATTCTTAGCCTGTTCGCCATATTTCTTTACAGCCTTTTCGTCTTTAAGCACAGTTATGTTCTCAATAGTGTTAGGTTCAATATCGTTGATCTGTTCATACGGTACAATCTCGCCGTCAACAACTACAAGCGGCTCCATGGCAACGGTATCGCCGACAACCGCATCTATCTCTGTAGATTTCACAGTCAAATCAGACACTACGGTCGATACCGACGACACGACACTGGCAGGAGCAACGTCTGCCTCATTCTCTACTATTGAAGGCTCAGCCACAAAAGCATCCACCTTGTTATTTAACTCAGGAGTAGCGAATGCACTGAGTGCAATTCCAGCCACGAGGACAACATACAAACCTTTTGTACGAAGCCATGGATTTGATTTTTTTCGTAACATCATTTTGATTCTTTTAGTTAATAGACTATGATTAAAACCGTTGGCAAAGGAGTATGAACTCACACCTATGGCTTTTCTTATTAATAATGTTTGATATTGCCGCATCTCAATACCGCTTTTCAGCACGGCATCGTCTGCCTCATATTCATGAACATCGCGCAATGAACTGCCCATAATCCATGAAAGCGGATTTATCCATTGTACAATTTGCACAATATTAAGCATGAGAATGTCCCACGAATGCCTGTTAAGCACATGTCCCATTTCGTGTTTAAGAATCTCCTCAGCATTTTTTTCATAATCGCTCTGGCTTATTACTATATTTCCAAACCAACTATATGGCGCAGTATCATCAACATGGCAGAACACTTTCACGCCATTGTCATCAGAAGTCCACAGCACACCACTATGCATGCGACGATTGAGAACTAAAACCAACATAAGTTTTATGAAAAGCACAATAACAGCTCCTGCAACATACACATACTGAGCAATGAGCCACCAGCTGATACTGTTTTCTACTCTACCCTCCGAATATTCTGCGTCTATAGTCACAGGCATACCTATTTCTATAGTAGGATTTATAATATCAGCTATTTTATTCTCTTCCCATGCTATGCTGTGAATATCAGCAAAGGGCAATCCAAGCGAGAGCAGCATAATCAATATCAACATGAATCTGTTGAATCGGAAAAACGATTCCTTTCTTAGCATCAGCATGTAAGGAATATACATCAGGCTTAGTAAGATTATGGATTTTAGTACATAGGTAAGCATTTTCTAAAATATTTATTAATTACTTCTTCGTGTCAGCAACTCTCTTAAGAGACTTGTTTTTCAAATCTGTCAGTATCTCACCAACCATCTGAACATTTCTCCAGTCACTAACATCCCAATGATATATGCCGTAAGTAGGAAACTTTCGAGACTCAGACTGAAGAACATATATAAAACCATGATTACGACCTTCTGACAAAACCCTATCCACACACACTACACGATGCTGTTTACTGTTGACAATTATATTTCTGAAAATAACATTTTCTGTCTGCACAGACTTTGCATTGTCAAAATAAGTATGAACAACATATATTGCTCCGTCAGGCTGTATCTCAAAGTCAGGTATTGCAGAAATAACACTTGAATTACTAAAAAAGAATTCACTCTTACTTACAGATTTTAGATTCTCTATAGAAAAAGGAATTTCCTTCCGAATACTTTTGATAAAAGCTTCTTCCTCAGACATGTAACTCTTACAACTAAAGCAACACATCAGTACCATACAGTAACAAAACAGGTGCTTCATATCTACTCCGTTTCTATCATGTTCAACAACTCAAGAACCTCCTCATGTGTTATCTTTTCTTCACGCACGAAGAAGTTTACAAGCGAACTTACAGAACCTCCAAAGAAATTTGTAGTAACATCGTTCATAATTCGTCGGGTATATTCATCTTGGCTTATAACGGGTTTGTAGAACAATGTCTTGCCACAGTTCTTGCGTTTATCCTCCTCAAGATACCCCTTTGCTTTGAGAATCTTCAGGAAAGTAGCAATCGTGGTATAGGCAGGTTTTGGTTCGCGGCTTCTTTCAAGAATATCTTTCACCGACGCCTCTGAACCTATCTCCCATAATAGTTTCATAATATCCATTTCACCCTTGGTGAGTACTTGCTGTTCTTTCTGTTTTCTCATAATTACGAATCATTTAGTAATCCATGGCAAAGATATACTAAAGTTTTCGTAATACTATCATTTGCCTGCCACAATCTTCATATTTTTAACGTTTATCTTTAGTAATTATCTGCATATTTTTAGTAATTAACTTTGAATATTATAAAAAACAAGAAAAAAACAATCATTTTTATTTGGAAGTGAGGAAATAAGTATTAATTTTGCCAAGCCTAAATAAAATTGCTTATACTTAAAACATTATAACTATGCTACTAATGATTATTCAATTGCTCGTAGTGTTGCTTGCGCTGTATGTAGGCTCGCGCTATGGTTCGCTTGCCCTTGGTGCCATATCCGGCATAGGACTCGCATTGCTTGTATTCGGTTTCGGACTCAAACCCGGCACTCCTCCAACCGATGTAATCTACATCATCATAGCCGCCGTCACCTGTGCTGGTATCATGCAGGCATCGGGCGGAATGGACTGGTTGATACAAATTGCCGAACGCCTGTTGAGGAAACATCCGAGTCACATCACATTCCTTGCTCCTTTGTGTACTTTTTTTCTTACGGTGCTTGTAGGCACAGGACATGTGGTATATACGCTCATGCCGATAATCGTAGATATTGCAATAAAGAAAGGCATACGTCCAGAGCGTCCATGCGCCGTAGCAAGTGTAGCCTCGCAGGTGGGCATTACCTGTTCGCCTATTGCCGCCGCCGTTGCGTCATTCGTAATAATTTCAAATGCCAACGGATTTGATGTGAATAATCTACAGGTAATAGCCATAACAATTCCAGCATGTATATGCGGATTACTTTGCGCAAGTCTGGCATCATACAAGAGAGGCATTGATCTCGATAAAGACCCTGGGTTCCTGAAAAGACTCAGCAACCCTAACTATCGAAGTTACATATATGATACCTCTACTACACTCGACAAGACAGTAGATAATAATGCAAAATTATCTGTAATAATATTTGTTATCGCTATTCTGTCTATTGTTATGTTCTCTATATTCCAAATTTCAGGTCATGACATTCGTCCTGTATTTGAAACTGGTAAGATACTGGACGATGGCACAGCAGAAATGAAACCTATAGGAATGAATATCATCATCCAGATTGTAATGATTACAGCTGCTGCTTTAATGATAGTTCTATGCAAGGCAAGCCCCAAGAAAGCTGTTGACGGAGCCGTGTGGCAGTCGGGCATGGTAGCAGTCGTTGCCATCTATGGAATAGCATGGTTGGCAGATACTTACTTTGCCAATTATATGGACGTTATACAAGAAGGTCTTGAAGGTATAGTGTCGCAATATCCGTGGAGCATAGCTTTCGTGTTCTTTGCCGTATCGGTGCTAATCAACTCGCAAGGAGCTGTTGTAGTATCAATGCTTCCGCTGGCTTATCAGTTAGGAATATCTGGTCCAGTACTGCTTGGAGTACTGCCTGCTGTATATGGATATTTCTTCATTCCAAACTATCCAAGCGATATTGCAACAGTGAATTTCGACAGAACAGGCACTACACGCATAGGTAAATATCTGCTCAACCACTCATTCATGATGCCGGGCATGATAAGCGTTATTGTATCTACAATTGTGGCTTATATCCTGACTACTGTTATATATTAATCAATGGTGGGTAGAGGAAGACGATGCGAATTCTTAACTTCGCCAAGTACGAAACTTGAATTCAGCGAGCCAATAGCGGGAATATCGCCGAGAATGCGCATCACAAACTCCTGATACTGCTTCATGTTCTGAACATATATCTTAAGCAGGAAGTCGAAGTCGCCCGAAATGTTATAAGCCTCAACTATTTCGGGAATATCCTGCACACGTTCCATTATCTGGGTTGCATTTTCGTGTGTATGCTGCCGCATTTTAAGGTAGCAGAAAGCCACGAAACCGCAATCCAGTTTTTCTGCATCAAGCACTGCAACATATCCTTTTATAAATCCAAGACGTTCCAAACGGCGCACACGCTCATATACAGGCGATACACTTAGATGAACTTTCTGAGATAATTCCTTGATTGTAAGATGACCATCATTCTGTAATTCGCGAAGAATAAGCAGGTCGGTTTGATCGAGTTCGTGAGTCATAATCTTCTTTTGTATTTAAGTGTTTCTACCGAATAACATTCCTGCAAAAAAGACAAAAAACGGTATCACGCAGGAAATATCCTTGGTTTTACAATGCAAAAATAGAAATATTTTCTGAATTAAACAGATTTCTTGAAAGATATTTCGCTATTTTGTAATTTTGCAAACGAAAATATAAAGCAATAGAACACAAAAACATCAATATAAAAAAGAAAGGACAACGATTATGACAAAGAAGAAACTTCACTTAGAGACTTTAGCTCTTCATGTAGGACAAGAGAATGCAGACCCTGCAACTGATGCGCGTGCAGTGCCTATTTATCAGACAGCATCTTATGTGTTCAGAAATTCACAACATGCCGCCGACAGATTCGGATTGCGCGATGCTGGCAATATATACGGAAGACTGACAAATTCCACACAAGGCGTACTTGAAGAAAGGGTTGCTGCCCTTGAAGGCGGTACAGCCGGACTGGCTGTTGCATCAGGAGCGGCAGCAATTACTTATGCCCTGCAGAATATATTGCAGGCAGGCGACCACATCATTGCCGCCGACAATCTTTATGGAGGTTCATTCAACCTTATAACAAATACACTCACTGCACAAGGTATTACAAACACAATAGTAAACGTTAACGACCTTGAAGCACTGGAAAATGCTATACAGCCAAATACAAAGGTTGTTTTTGCAGAAACATTCGGAAATCCTAATTCCGATGTTACCGACCTTGAAGCTGTAGCAGCTGTGGCACACAAGCACAACATAGTGTTCATTGTTGACAATACATTTGCTCCACTACTCATTCGTCCGCTTGAACATGGTGCTGATATTGTTGTACACTCTGCAACAAAATTCATTGGGGGACAAGGAAGTTCGCTTGGAGGCATTATAATTGACGGTGGAAAATTCGACTGGAAAACCAATGCCGATAAATATCCTACCCTTGGCAAACCAGACCCTTCATATCATGGTGCAGTATTTGCCGATGTAGCAGGAGCAGCAGCTTTCGTAACGAGAATACGGGCGGTAATACTACGTGATACAGGAGCTGCAATTTCACCATTCAACGCATGGATTCTGCTGCAAGGAGTAGAGACTCTCCCACTGCGCATAGAACGCCATGCAGAAAATGCACTGAAAGTAGTAGAGTTCCTCAACAACCATCCTAAAGTAAAAAGTGTGAGCCATCCATCATTAGTGAGTCATAAAGATAATGCTCTCTATAAAAAATACTTCAAAAAAGCAGCAGGCTCAATATTCACTTTTGAGATTGAAGGAGGTGAAACTGAAGCATGGAGATTCATCGATTCGCTGGAAATATTCTCACTTCTGGCTAATGTGGCTGATGTAAAGTCATTAGTGATACATCCTTACACCACAACTCATTCACAGCTGTCTCCCAAACAGCTGTCTGCACAGAAAATAACACCTGCAACAATACGCCTGTCTATAGGAGTAGAGCACATTGAAGACATCATAGCCGATCTTAATCAGGCACTGGCAAAAGTATAATTTTTACAAACAAAAGATTAATAAAAAGATAGTCAATACAATAAAACACTAAAAAACAAGTTATTCTTGATATTAAAACAACACAACTATGGCAATTAAGAATTCAATTACAGAGCTTATCGGCAAAACACCGATTGTAAAGCTCAATACACTTGCAGCAAAAAAGAATCTAAAGAGCAATGTGCTCGCAAAGATAGAATATTTCAACCCCGGAGGCTCTGTAAAAGACCGCATTGCATTGGCAATGATAGAAGATGCTGAAAGAAAAGGACTCTTAAAAGCTGGTGGCACAATAATAGAACCTACAAGCGGAAATACAGGCATAGGACTCTCACTCGTAGGAGCTGTTAAAGGATATAGAGTTATTCTCACTATGCCTGAAACGATGTCTATAGAACGACGCAAACTTGCTGCCGCTTATGGCACGGAGATTGTGCTCACACCCGGAGCCAACGGCATGAAAGGAGCTATTGCAAAAGCAGAGGAACTGCGTGACAACACATCAGGAGCTATTATTCTGCAACAGTTTGAGAATGACAGCAACCCTGCCATTCATGAAAAAACTACCGGCATAGAGATTGTTAACGATGCAAAAGAATCAGGATTGCAGATTGATGCTTTCGTAGCAGGTGTAGGCACTGGCGGAACAGTAAGCGGAGTTGGTAAAGTGGTTAAAGCAACATTCCCTGAAGCAAAAATCATAGCAGTAGAGCCTGCCGACTCCGCCGTACTTTCAGGAAATACTCCGGCACCTCATAAAATACAAGGTATTGGTGCAGGCTTCATACCAAAGAATTATAATGCAGAGGTTGTAGATGAGATTTTGACGGTAAGCAACGAAGATGCTTTTGCCACAGCACGCGAGTTGGCTAAAGTTGAGGGTCTGCTTGTAGGAATATCGTCAGGAGCTGCGGCATTCGCAGCATTGCAAGTAGCTCAACGCCCTGAATTTGAGGGCAAAAACATAGTAGTTCTACTCCCCGACACAGGCGAACGTTATTTATCTACAGCGCTGTTTGCCGACCCAGAATAAAACAGACGAGTGTTTTCAGGCACATCACGTGTGAGCCACATGTTTCCGCCGATAACACTTCCCGAACCTATTGTTATACGTCCAAGAATAGTGGCGTTGGCATAGACAATAACATTATCCCCCAGAATAGGATGGCGCTCTATTCCTTTCACCAAAGAGCCGTCGTCGTTCTGGGGGAAGTTACGTGCTCCCAGAGTTACTCCCTGATATATCGTTACATTGTCTCCTATTATACATGTAGCACCTATCACAACTCCTGTGCCGTGATCAATAGCAAAACTCTTGCCTATAGTAGCTTCAGGGTTTATGTCAATTCCAGTCTCAGAGTGAGCCATTTCTGAAATCATACGTGGAATAAGCGGTACATCAAGCTCATGTAGTTTGTGAGCTATGCGGTAACTGGAAATTGCTTTAAGTCCGGGATAACAGAGAATAATCTCACCAAAATTATGAGCGGCAGGGTCATTCCTATAATGTGCCACAACATCAGTTTCTAATATCTCACGCAGTTGAGGCAGCCATTTTATAAAGCTACGTGCCCTTCGCTTTGCAGCTTCCCACAATGGGTCGGTACCTTCAAACTCATTATACAATGTGAAAGCCAATCCTGCGGCTATCTGCTTAGTAAGTTTATTATACAGACGGTCGGTCTGCACACCTATATGGAATTTCATCGAGTCATCGTCGATTAGAATACTACCGTAATATCCGGGGAATAACAACGAGCGGCTTATATCTATAATTTCTTTCAGGCGTTCGCCTGAAGGAAACGGCATTCCTTCTATGCCGTGGTGATGCATCTGTCCTTTGCAAATATCACTCAGACTGTCAACAACCTTTTCTACATTCATCTTTTCAATATTATTTTTTATTGATACACAAAATTAGCAATAATTTTCTACAATACAAAATAGAGTTGCTGTAAAATGTCTAAAAGGATCGCATGACATTAATATAAACTCGGGAATTAATATTGGCAATATTATTTTCATACTTTTATCGATTGATTATTTAAATCAATAAGAGTCATCCCATTTTCCTACTGAGCCATTATTTGCCATACCAATAAGGACGAATGATAGAAAACAAGGATAACCAGAATAGAAGTAACCAAACCAGTGGTTAGCAACACCAATGGATAATCCCCATTTATTACCATATTTTAATTCTTTTACTTCTTTTGTGTGTCGTTTGTCTAACTTCTGAATATATCCCCCTAAAATAGGAATCTTGAATATTAAAGAAAATAACCTGTCAACAGTCTTGTCTATTTTCTTATTGGACCACA
>JBHAEQ010000002.1:0-34054 GCA_041855685.1 Prevotella sp.
ATAAGGGCTTTATTTTGAACTTTTGTTTAGTATTTTGACAGGTTCCTGCCTATGCCTCCTCAGTAGGGAGGGAGATAATTTTTCGCTCTGTCGAAATTTAATGGAGAATAAATAGTTTTATTGTTGTCCGATAAAACTCAAAACCAAAACACGAACAAAACAAAAAACCAAAACACAAAACGATTAAACTACCAATTCTCCTTTATGTCAATATTATTCCCGATTTTATTATTTCTGTGCTGACAGACACAGGGTATGTCCCTACGTACCTCTCTAACCTCTTAACTCCTTAAACGCAAGTTGAAAACTCTCCCACTAAATTTCGACTTTTGTTTGGTTTGACAGAAAATCAACTTCGTAAGCTCAGGTTGTTCAAGGAGTCAGACAATAATAACGCAAATGTACTTGATTTTAGTTAGAAAGAATACCGAGCGATACCGAAGAACATTGCAGAGACATTAATATTAATGGATTATGGTAAAAAAGTATGGATATTATCAAGTCATATCAATAGACTAATATTGTTTTTCAGATTGCAAGATCTCTGATATACATATCATATATGTCCTTAAAACTGCAATTATTGTTCATTATGCGGAATATTTATTACTTTCAAGTCAACAGTCATGCTATAAAGTTTTTGACATGAAATATTGCATTATTACCTTTGCAATGCAAAGATACAACACATTGTTGATTTCGCCAAATATCAATGCCATTATCTGGTCATTGTATAATAAATAATACTGTCTGATATAATAAAGTCATCGTTTAACTTGATATTTCTCTTATAGATGCATAAAGTTTTAAGCATTTTTCTTTTTACTTCGAAAATTATTTTATAAATTTGCACACAACCAGCTTTTATCTGGTATTAAAGAGTTAAATAACAAATTATAAAATCTAAAAATCATACACCTATGAAACATTTCATTATTAGATGCGCAGTATTGTTTGCTTTCGGTTTACCTTCTCAGGCACAGACAGAAGATAACAACATGTTTAACCACATGTCTGTAGGAGTTTCTGTTGGTACAACAGGACTTGGTATTGACCTTGCCATGCCTGTAGGAAACTATGTTCAGTTACGTGGTGGCATAAACTTTTTCCCTAAGGTAAAGGCCAATGTCGAAGTTGACTACAACGACAACCTTTCTCCTGATGTAGCAGAATATGCCAACACTGTTATATCAGCATACGGCATTCCTCCCACAGTAAAAATACAAGGTAAGCCTAACCTCTTCACAGGAAAACTGCTGGCGGATATATACCCATTCAAGAATGCAGCATTCTTTATTACAGCAGGAGCTTATTTTGGAGGCAGCAACATAATTAACATCGTAAACACTGATAACCTGATTGGTGTATATAGATATAATCAGGATGTTATTGGCTACAATGACAAATACGGCTTGGAACTTAAGCAAATTGGACTGGAAATGGGGGACCATCTGCTCACTGTTGATAAAGAAGGAAATGTCAAAGGAGAAATAAAGGTTCAGAAAGTACGCCCTTATGTAGGATTAGGATTTGGACGCGCAGTTCCAAGAAAGTCTATAGGCTGCATGATAGAATTAGGTTGCCAATTCTGGGGTTCTCCTGAGGTGTACTGTAATGGCGACCTGCTAACAGAAAGCAACGTTAAAAATGAAGATGGAGGAGAAATTCTTAAAACAATAAGTAAGATAAAAGTATATCCAGTTCTCAACTTCCGCATCTGCGGCAAGATTTTCTAATATACTGCTTAAATAATATGCACAACTGTCTCTTCCTGCGCCAAAGGAGGGGCAGTTTTTTTTTATTATTTATTCTTAATGGTCTTGGTTCAACCAGATTTTATCAGTACTTTTGTAACACTAAAGCAAAACAATTAATTATGAAAAGGTTCTATTTATTATTGGCATCATTAGTAATTACAACTATCGCCTACTCTTATACATCACAACCTAAGAATAAATATGTGAAACAAAAGACTAACCATGAAACACCCATATACAAAAATCCTCTGTCCTCTGTCAACGACCGTGTTGACGACCTTATAGGAAAAATGACTTTAGACGAGAAAATAGGTCAACTTCTATGTCCTTTAGGTTGGCATTACTACGAAAAAAGAATCATTAAAACAAATAAAGGTCAGAAGACTATAATTGGTCTAAGCCAGCGTTTCAAGGACGAGATGGCAAAAATGCCTCTTGGTTCTGTATGGGCAATTCAACGTGCCGACCCTTGGACACAGAAGACTCTTGAAACAGGAATCGATGCAAAGGAGAGTGCCGAAATGATGAACATAATGCAAAAGTATGCAGTTGAGCAAACTCGATTAGGAATTCCAATTCTTGTCATGGAGGAAACTCCACACGGTCATATGGGAATCGGCTCAACCTGCTTTCCTACAGGTTTAGGACAAGCTTCAACATTTGATGTTCAGTTAATGCAACAAATGGGCAAAGTCATTGGTAAAGAACTCTCCCTTCGTGGAGTACATATAGCCTATGGTCCTGTTCTCGACATTTCGCGTGAACCTCGTTGGTCGCGTGTAGAAGAGACTTTCGGCGAAGATCCTTATCTCGCAGGACAGATTGGTGCAGGCATAATAAAGGGAGTAACAAGTGAGAACGTTATAAACACACTAAAGCATTTTGCTGCATACGGCATACCAGAAGGAGGACTGAATGGTGAGCAGGTGTCACTTGGCTGGAACCAGCTTCTCAATGAATACATACCTCAATTCCGTACGGCTGTCAATGCAGGAGCAGGCTCAATCATGACTTCATACAACAGCATTGACGGCATTCCATGCACAGCCAATAAAGCATTGCTTACCGATATGCTTCGTGGGGAATGGGGATTTAACGGCTTCATCATTTCCGACCTACAGAGTATAGAAGTTATGAACACGGCTCTTCACGTGACAAAAGACTGGACTGAAGCAGGAGCAATGGCTCTTAAAGCCGGAGTTGATATTGACCTTGAGGGAAACAGCTACAGACTCCTTGGCAAGGCTTTAGAGAAAGGACTCGTAAGCCAAGGGGATATTGACCGTGCTGTACGTCAAGTTTTACGTACTAAATTTGAATTAGGCTTATTTGAAAACCCATACGTTGATGTAAAGGCTACAAAAGACGTACACAATAAAGCCAATAAAGAAATTGCGTTGCAAGTAGCACAGAAAAGCATAATACTTCTTGAGAACAACGGTCTTCTTCCTCTTAGCAAGAACATAAAGAGCATTGCCGTTATAGGTCCTAATGCAGATAACCAATACAATCAGCTTGGCGACTATACAGCTCCACAGTATGATGATGACATTGTTACTGTTCTTGAAGGCATTAGGAATGTTGTTCCTGCAGCCAAAGTGAACTACGTGAAAGGCTGTGCCGTGCGAGACACCAAGAATACTAATATAAATGCAGCTGTTGAAGCTGCACGACAATCTGATGTAACAGTACTTGTTGTTGGCGGAAGTTCTGCACGTGATTTCAAGACAAGCTATGCCTCCACCGGTGCGGCAAAGGTAGAAACAGACATAGACAAGGAACTTCCCGACATGGATTGCGGTGAGGGTTACGACCGTGCAACTCTTGATTTACTTGGCGACCAGCTTGCCCTCATGCAGGCTTTGATAGACGCAAAGGTGAAACTGGCGGTTGTATATATTCAAGGACGTCCGCTCAACATGAATCTTGCAGCAGAGAAAGCTGATGCTTTGCTTTGCGCATGGTATCCGGGAGAACAAGGAGGACAAGCTATTGCCAATGTTCTTTTCGGCGACTATAATCCAGCAGGCAGAATGCCTGTCAGTGTACCACGCAATGTTGGTCAGCTTCCCGTTTATTACAGCAAGCGAATTTCTCATGACTATATTGACTCCAAAGCAGCTCCTCTCTATGCTTTTGGCTACGGAAAGAGCTATACAGAGTTTGCATATTCAAACATTACATGTACAAAAACAGGCGATTTGGAATGGACTGTAACAGTAACAATCACCAACACGGGTAAACTTGCCGGCGATGAGGTTGTGCAGCTTTATCTTGAAGATGTTTATAGCAGCATATCGATTCCACGCAAGCAATTAAAAGGTTTCCAACGCATTCATCTGCTTCCTAACGAGAGCAAGACCGTTGTTTTCAAACTTGGAAAAGACGAACTTTCTTTATACAACCAACAGCGTAAACAGGTTGTAGAACAAGGAACCTTCAAAGTATATGTAGCAAACAGTTCAGTATTTGATGACAAAACACTAAAGACTTCGTTTGAAGTTGAATAAACATAATGAAACAGATAATAAGACATTTCACTGACAACGACCTTTATACATTCTCGTGCCAGTATTACATTCTACAGCAATATCCTCGTGCCGAGGTGGAATATACTTTCATCGACCGTAACGACACATGCTACCCTGAGGGATTTGCAGATTTGCTGCAGGAACAAGTCAACTACATGAGCAACGTTGTAATAACCGACGAGGAAATCAACTTCCTTGAGAACCGGTGCTCGTGGTTGCCTTTGTGGTATTTCACCTTTTTAAAAGGCTATCGCTTCAATCCCGCCGAGGTTAGTATTTCACAAGATGCTGATGGGCACCTCTCTATTTCCATAAAAGGTAAATGGTTCTCCACCATAATGTGGGAGATGCCTCTGCTTTCATGCATATCTGAAATAATCCACACTATCAATGGCGACATATATATATATAATGTAGAAACCGAACGTAAGAAGACAATAGAGAAAGCAAAGAAGATATTCTCCAACGGTTTAGTTTTCGGTGATATGGGCACCCGACGCCGCTTCTCCTATGCTCATCAGAAAATGGTTCTTGAGACCATGGCTGAGGTTTACCGCTCGCAGGAATGGTCAGGAGTATTCACAGGTTCGAGCAATGTATATTTAGCAATGAAGCTAAATCTCAAACCATTAGGCACACTATCTCACCAGATAATTTCTTTTGAAGAAATAGTAAGTGGTGCTTTCGAGTGCAACTACATGGTTATGAAGAAGTTTTCTGATGTTTATGACGGTAACAACGGCATATATCTCTACGATTGCTTCGGTGATGAGCTGTTTTTCAAAAACCTGTCCAAGCGCATGGCTATGATGTACAGCGGACTACGTGTTGACAGTGGAGTTGAAGAAGAACAGATTGAAAAGATAATAGAAAAATACAAAGAACTCGGTATCGACCCAAAGACCAAGCAGGTGGTATTCTCCAACGGACTTAATGTTGACCGGTGCATAGCCATTCATAATTACTGTGCAGGCAGAGTGCAAGATTCTTACGGTGTGGGCACAAGTCTAATGTGCGACATTGACAATGTAAAACCTTCCAACATTGTCATCAAACTGACCAAATGCCGAATAACCGAACGGCGTGAGTGGCACGACTGCATAAAACTATCGTGCGACAAGGGCAAGACTCTCGGAAATCCTGCAAAATGTCAGTATATACTCGGCTTGATAGAAAACGGATAAAAACAACTTGAGCCTGCGAAAGCCCTGTCACTTTATATACTCATGATTTGGCGGCGGAAAATTAAAGTCCATCTTGGTGTTGGGAATTATTATACCTCCACCTCGAGGACTTTCTCCGCCCGACTGTTTGTGTTGCGGATTAAGCCAGCCGTCAAGCCCTCTGAACATATTTAGCAGCAGTCCTCCTGTGTCAAACTGCAGTTTCTGCCCACCCATCATCATATAAGGAGCAAGTATAGGCACATTAGTCCATTGACCAGTCATTGGGTTATACATTCTCCGCATACCAGCATCAATTCCAAACTTTCCATTATTGGTTTTCAAAGTAACGAATCCGCCATAATATCCCCCAACGGTGCTATTCTTACTCAGGAATCCCATTTGGTTGAGTCCTCCAAAACCTGTTATAGACATATTATTCGACAATGGATAACTCAACTGCAATTCCACATTAGCAGAGTTCATATAGCCCCAACCCGACATATAATCTTTCGACAGGCTTGCAGTGCCCGATATATCAAGACCGCCCCATTGATGCATCGTCATCACTGATGCAGTACGACCAAAGCCAAGTCCAAAGTTTTCTCTATACGAGTTAGACCCTATCATGCCGCCACCCTTCCACTGCATAAGCATTGGATTCACATTAAGAGCATTTCCCAAATCAACAGCCTCCGGATTTATCACGGGCAATGCAGGAAGTGCTGTGTTTGAAGAATAAGACGGACTGATTGGTGAAAGATATGAATGGTTGCCCGACACAGTATCTATTGGTAAAGGAGTTGATGGAACAACATCAGTACCTGTCGATAAAGGGTTGTCGCGAGATAGTGTGTCAATAACTTCCTGTGCCTGCAAATGACCGAAGCAAAGTAAGCCGAGCAATAGCGATATTACTTTCAAGTTGCGCATAATCACTAAATATTGTTTGCAAATATACAATCATTACTATAAAAAACAAAATATTTATTGTTAATATTCTTTTATCCCAAATCATCAGAACCCTGTCTTATGATCGTCAAGAGTTGAACGACGTCAAGAGTTTTACGAGCGCACTCAAACTCAAATTTACTTATAAAAATGTGAGTTCGATGTAAGCCTTACCCTATAAGGGCTCAGTCGAAATTTAATGGGGAATAAACCTCAAAGTCTGCGCAGTGTTCTATTCTTCCTTTATGTCAATATTATTCCCGATTTATTATTTCTGTGCGGACAACAATAAAACTATTTATTCCCCACTAAATTTCGACTGAGACTAACTTGCTTATACCGAACTCACGTTATAAAAACAGAGTTTTCACGAGTTCAACAACAACATATACTATTCAACTACGAAACTACGTCCATTGCGTATATATACCCCTTTAGGAAGTTTGCCGTCATGCATTCTTACACCCATAAGATTATGAACGGCATCATCAAGTCTTTCTCTTACAGACATTGGAATAACATCAGTTGCAACACTTACCTTACCAGTGCCATAAACTTCAAACTCAAAAATGCTGTAACCATAGGCAGGAAGCTGTTTTTCCAAACACCGTAACCGCACATAGCGGGCTTCCAACAGGCTTTCTCCACTAAGAGAATTGAGTGTCTGCTCCTCCCAGATGCCTTGTGTTACACCACCCAATCCAATAGTCTTATACTCCTGACCATCGATAGATACCTGTATTTCGTATGACTTGGCACAAGCATTTTCCCAAAGAATACGCACCTTATTAATATAATATACAGCACACAAGTCAACCGTTATATCCTCAGTGGCATTGTTCCATGTACTCTCCCAACGAGTGTTTACAAGTCCGTCGGTAGCAAGAGTAGCTGTACTTCCATCATTTTCGGTTGATGCCTTAGTCGGTTTATAAAGAGCCAGATTGACATCGTTGAACAATTTTGCATGCACAACAACAGTATCTTTACTCTCGCCAACACTGAACACTACAGCATAGTCGCCGGCTTTTGTTGCAGTAAAACAGCGTGCTTCAACATTGTATTGAGCTGTTTTTGCAACACTGAATTTACCCTGCTTGTCAACAGCGAAGACTTCTGCCTGCAGATTATTGCTGTTAATAATGAACGGACCACCAAATTGGTCTTTTGCATCAAATGCGTATTCCACTGCGTCACCACCAACAGCATAGTCAACCTCAGCAGGGGTCACATTGAACGACTGCATAACAAACGCTTCTTCTACAGCAAACTTCTTCTCAACGGAAAAGGCTGATGTAGAAGCTTTCACTGCAACAATATCAAACTTGCTTGGAGTGAATACTCCCTTATCAGTTATATGTCCATCGGCAGACTGCCAGTTTACTGCCACATCAACCCATTGTCCACCAACAGTATAACCCTTGGCTTTAAGCTGTGAAGATGCGTACTGTTTAAGTACATCACGGTCGGCAGTAATCTTTATACCGAGCACATCGTTCTCACCAAGCGACAGTTTCCTACCGTATGCTTCTATTTCATAAAGTGAAACTCCATAAACCGTAGCACGAGTATTACCGGTAATTTTAATGTAGCGGGCATTAACATCATTCATCAAAACTTCATCAAAACTACCATCGCTCTCAACTTTCTGCACTTCTGTCCATGTGTTTCCATCATTAGAAACATCAATAGTGTAGTTACTTGCATAAGCCGTTTCCCAATGCAGGCGGAGCTTATATAGAGCAACTGTCTCCTGCAGGTCAACATAAATCCATTCGCCGTCCTGATGTCGGCTACCCCAACGCGAATTATGGTTACCGTCAGTAGCATTGACAACTACTGTTCCTACATTTTCATAACCACTTGCCACACAAGTTTTGTTGAGTGCAAGGTTCTCCATACCTATAGAGTCGAGCACAGTAGTTTCTGTTATTTCAGAAGGCTGCCTACCTACAGCTTTACGATCAGGATAGTTACTTATGAAGAATTCGTGCGGATTTACTGTATGGCTATAGCCGTCGCTGAAGGTAACAGTAAGGTTGTTATCTGTAGGATTGAATATCTGATATGTACGCACACCGTACTTATTATACGCACGTGCTGTTGGATAATCAGCTGTTACAGTCCAGTCTAAATCGCCATGCGAACGATGAGAATGTATTACGAAATAAGTAATGCCATTGGTATTAAACTCTGTAAACTCCTTGTCGCCCTGTTTCCAGCATTCGTCAAAGATAGATGCTGCTTCATCGGGATTAGAGCGTTGCAGATAAGACAGAGCTACGTTGCCCCAGCCCCCGGAGTCGCCAAGGTAACCGGCTTCAGTTTTACTGTCAGCATGCCAACCGCCAATCTGTTTGTCCTGTATGAGTCGGGCATAGTCCCAAGCAACAAAACGCTTGTTCTCTGACAGATAATCAAGAGCTGTAGAAATTGGCATCCACTGAATGCCCTGCATGAAAATGGCATCATAACCAAAATAAGTCCACCAGCCAACACCATGACATGTGAGATTACTGTTATAAGGTGGAGTCATAGTTTTCTCTACTCCACCTACGATATATGTGCTCTTGAACTTGGAATAAGGAATGTTATATCCTTCGGTGGTCTGCGTGTGATAATTTTCCAAACTATAATCGGCATTGCTGTCTTCATGTCGATCAAACCAGTATTCAGCGATTCCACGTGCTTCAATCACCCATCCGAAGAGTCCAGCATCGCGCATTTCGTCGTCACCAAGTGCAACACCAAGCAGATACATTCCGCCCCAAGCCTGCATGGCTTCAGATGAAGACTCCTGACCATTACCATTGCCGTCGCCAAGTCCTCCTGCAAATGAGTGACCAGCCCAAGGGTCGAAAGTGCGCATGAAAGGATAGGTTGTGTCATTACGATCCCAGTTGGCATAGTCTTTAACAAGCAAGCGTGCCATATCACCATAGTTCTCACGGAAATCGTCATCAACCAGTGCAAGCAATGCACTGGCAAGAGCGAAGTAGCCATAATGGAAATGATGGTCGTTGAAAGTATCACTGTCATAAGAAGTACTATAGCCAACAAGCCCTCCCCAGCGGTTGTAGCGTGCGAAGAACCGACTTCTTTCCCCAGGGGTATAGGTGTACCAATCAACAAGAACCTCTTTCAGGCGTTTCCTGCATTTAAGAAACAAATCGGTATTTCCCATTTCTCTTGCGAACATCATGTAGAGTGCCATCTGAGTAAGTCCCTTTCCTCCCCAATAAGTGTCATTTCCGAAAGTACCATTATCTGCATACGTAGCAAGCATCTGCAACATTCTTTCCGGCAAGAATGGATTTTCCCCATCGGTATTGTTCGGCATGGCATAATAAGGAAGCATGCCATAGAAATTATAATCTACCGCCAAACTATTGCCCTCTGCCATGCGAAGACGACCATGAGGAGTGGCATACTCTATATTAGTAAATGAGAAAGCAGGGGCATTACCCGTGTCTCTATAGTGATGGGGCAGGAATCCTTGCAATACTCTCACAGGCATGCCGTTCAAACTTTCAGCCTCAACATTCCATGAAGTACGTACCTTTCCTGCTGCCATGTCATAATTCCAGTTCACTTCGGTATTACGTGGAACACTATAGGCAAATGGCATAAGTTGAGTTAAATCAGATGCTTTTGAAAGCATTGCCACGACAACATACTGTTCGGAAGAGGCGAATTGCAGAGTTACCTTGCCTTGATTTACCTTTATAGTTGTTGACTTTGGAAGATATATGCCATACACATCAGCATCTTTCTTCATAACAAATGCCGACAGACGGGTTGTCTCTGTTATTATATTACCTGCAGCATTGAGCAACTCTACAGCGGAATCATTGTTATGTATTGATGATGTCCAGTTGCTGTTAACAAGTGTAATCACAGGTTCTATATTGGTTGTCTCTATCCATGTGAAAGGCATTCCGTGTGCCATAGTCACATTCATCTGTCCAAAGTCATCAGCTATGCGGAACTCCACATCCCAGTCGTGCCATGAAACAGCGACAGCTTCTTTAGGAGAAAAGTCAGTTCCACCAACGGTAAGCACGGTGTTCGACTTCATTTCTGTGCCATTATCAATCCAAAACGACGGACTCTGTATTTCCAATCCCGTACGTTGTGCTCTTATCATTTGTGGATAGCTCCACAAATTACCACTATACTTCTCGGTTATAAGATTTGTCCACCAATCATTAGTAGGTATAGGTTGTCCTTCCCGCTCCTCAACATAAAGTTTGCGATATTGCATATACTGACTTTGATCACCAGTGAATCCGTATGCATCAGGAATGTGAATAGTACTACGACAATTAATCAACGGTGTATAAGAAGCATAGCTTCCTTTACCTACGCTCACTATTTCCTGCGCAACAGATGTAGTTGCAAACATCGACACAAAGAAAAAAGGTAATGTAAATTTGAATGTCATAAGTAAATTAATTGTAATATAAAAAACAGAGAGACCTGCAAAGCATTCTTCCCCACAGGTCTCTCGCCATTTCACTAACTATAATTATTACTCCTCTTCAGAATCACTGAAGTCCCAAAGGTCAGACCGTTTACCATCAGCATAACCGTTTGTTATTTCACTATTGCCTGTGCCCCCCGACACTGATGTGGGATTACTGCCGGCAAGAATATTATGACTGCTTACCGCAATAGTTTTCACTTCCGGGCTTATATACATTCGTTTCATACTTAACCTCTTATTTATTTAACAACAAATTTTCTGCCATTCTTAATATAAACACCTTTTGCAAGGTTGCTTCCGCTGACTTCAGTACCGTTTATGCTATAAACTCTATGGTCATTACCTGTGTTTGCATCAACAGAATTAATACCGGTAACAACATCTTCCAAACCGTTGAACTTTGCACCGGCACCGGCAGTCAATCCTGTGAAATAAGCACGGAACGGACCAACAACAGCACCATTAGCCTTGTTGAATACAACACTTGCTGAACCATTATTTACATCAGCAGCAGCATTCTGCAATATCCACTGTGTACCGTCAGTAATAAATTCCTTGAAGTTTCCTTGTATTGCAGCTGTTCCAACAGAATGTGGAGCCACATTAACTGTTGACCAGCCAAAGAGGTCGAAGTCGCCTGTTCCCTCGAAACTTAATTTGGTTTCTTCATTATTGCTATTATATACTACACAAGGCAGGAAGGCTGCAATATTGTTAATCTTATTAAAAGTGATATTATTACCATCATAACCCACAGCCTGCCACACAGTAACTCCCTCAGGAAGATTATTAACAATGGCTGTAGCATAAACTGTAGAGAAAGCCTTTGCCTTCAGTGAGCGTGTAACCTTATAACCTGTAGAGCCGGTACTGATGAATTTTATTTCACTTCCTTCACCCATCCACTGCTTCACACCATTAGCATCAATAAACTGCAGCTTGTTGACAGGGAATAGATAAGTATCCTTTATAACCATATTACGTGTGCCGCTTAAGTTATCATACAGAGCAGATGCTGCATTTGCAGCGCCATGTGTTCCTGTAACTCCAATCAAAGCATTAGGATTCTTAGGCTCAAGAACTATAGCATCAACTATTTCGGTTACACCAGTCATGTCAATATACATAGCATCGACAGAATTAACAGCTTCAACATCAGCAGCTGTTACCCGCCCTTTTACCATTGCAACATTATCGGAAACAGAAATAGAGAAAGCAATATCTGTTGATTTTGAAACATAAACATTATCAATAACAAAGTTATGGTTGTTAGAACTTGCAGAACCAATATAGAATTGAAGCCAAGTGGCATTAGCAGAACCATTCAAAGATTCTTCAATATGGTTCCAACCTGCTTTCAAACTCATTGCTGGTCTGAACTCGGAGCCTTCCCATTCTATATGCCCCTGCACATCTTCAGTAACATAAATATCTGCACAGAACTTTGTATATTCTGTAACATCTTTTGCACCACGGTTTAGTCCAAATGTTCCTGCTCCTATAACAAGACAAGCTTTATCGCCTGCCGCCACATCAATCTCTGTGTATGAATTATACTTCCAGTTCCAATTTTTATCGGCTATTCCATTCTGCGACAATGTCGCATTATAAGCATCGCTATAATAAGCAAAAACACTTGCACTTGGTTCTGTAGGAGTTGTTGCCGGTTCAATTAAAGTTATTACCGCTGTTTTAGTTACATCACCTGCGGTTGCTGTTATAGTATAATTACCTGTATTCTCCGCAGATATTGTCAATGTGTTACCTGTATTCGACAGTGCAGCACCGCCACTGATGGAATAAACAATATCACCTGAATAGGTCAGACCATCAACATCTAAAGCAATTACATTTACATTACCCTGCAAACCCATAATAGGTTTATCAAGTGCAATAGAATTCAAAGTCTGGACTTCGCCACCTGCGGCTCCTACCTTGTATGATATTTCAGGTGTTGTAGAACGACCACCTGCAACAGCCCACCAACAGGTAAGTCTGATGATTGTGCCTTCAGACAAGTTTTCCCAAGTTATTTCATCACCTGTTGCATAACCTTGAGTACCAATATTATATTCAATATTAGTAGGAGTGACATACCCTACAACTCCTGCACCATTGGGAGTAATTGTAAATCTTACATTTCCAGCACTCTCCGTAAATGAATACTCATAAGCAACGCCTTTCTGGCTGATATCGGTTGCAGAAGCAATGCCCGAACCATGAGAATCAGCAAATGAAACTATTGAAACTAATAGCATCAACAACATTAATAAAGATTTCCTCATAATAAATATGTTTTAATTATTGAATAAAATTGTTTTAACGTAAAATTTTCTTTACTTGATTGTTCTTTTCTTCTATTATAATTCCTTCGTGTGGAACCTGCAACTTTTCCCCTCCTATACTATAATATAAGGTGGAGGATTGGTCTGAATTGTGTAATTGATTTATGCCTGTGGCTTGATTAAGAGTAAGGTTGTTAACAAAACATGATTTTTGCGAAGCATTAAACAACATAAGACTATGTTTGCCAGCAGAAAGAGTGAGAATCATTGTTTTATTATCCCACAAATTATTTGTTGAACCAATACTTGTTGTTAACGTCTTACTGCCATCTACATAAACCCAGAAAGTGTTATCAGAGGTTGACTTTATGCGCAAGTCAAGTTGATATTCACCGGCAACAGGTACATATATTTGATACTTAGTCCATGCACTTGAAAGAAACTCTACCTGCAATGGAATATCGGCAGTTGTAGCAACATCGCTGTTGGAACGCAGTTTAACTTGCTGACTGCCTGTACTTGCATCAATATAGTCCTTGGCAAGAATCTTCTCATCAATAGTATAATATTTATCCTTGTCGAATGATGACATATAAACATACACTCTGCCCAATTCCGATAAATCACTCGTTGTGGTCTTGCTTTGAAAAATGCTGTTATAAGGAGATTGAGAAGCATTGCCATTTGCAACAAACCAAGCATATGCTGCAACTTTATCGCTAAGTTCAAGATATTGCAGTTTCTGGGTCATATGGTCAATCTGAACCGCCTGCGAAAGGGTTATATTATTGTCATTGAACCCGCTGTTACCGAAAGCACAGAACTCTGTAAGGAACATAGGCTTCTCACCATAGGTCTCAATATACTTTATGAGATTAGGATATTTCTTCCTATTAGCATCACTATACAGATCGTTAGTATGGTCGGAATCTGTATTGTAGAAATAATCAGTAGCGAACCATTTCACAGCTTCGGCATAATCCATATAACAATGCAGACTGAAATAATCGAAATGCGCTGTAGGATAAAGCTTTAGGAAAGCCTCAAGCCAGTCAAATGGTGTAGCATAGACAACACCGTCAGAAAGTCTGTCGCCACTGTAGTTAAGAGCAGGTGCTACTATCTCAAGATTAAAATCTTTGGCAACGGCTTCAACCTTCGGCCATGCTTTTGCAGCAGTTTCTGGTGTCATCTGGCAACCACCCACATTCCATGAAAGGTTTGGCTCGTTGAAACCCAACAAGTATTTCACGCCAGGATTATCAGACAGATAGTTCCTTAGTGCAACTTCATTGAATTCACCATTCCAACACATAGGAACAAAGGCAACATCTTGGGCAGGACCAACTGCAGCAGTATTCTTTGGAGCATGTCCCCAGTTATACATCCAGCTTACTCCAGAAGCAACCTTACTCATCAGAGCCGGCGACTCTGTGACATTGCCCTCATCTTCAGCCCAGCTTATGCCTCGTTTCGCACTCTTCTGCTGTGAGAAAAGAGGAAGCGAGAACATAAACACGAACAATATTATGGAAAACTTCTGCATTATTTACTTTACTAAGACTTTCTTTGCACCATCAACTGTACGGAGAATATAAACTCCACCACCATTCATGCTGGTGACCTTACGCCCACTAACATCATAAATTCCAAGTGACTCACTGCCTGCCGCAATATTCTTTTCTATGCCAGTAGGAATGCTGCTATAGAAGAATACATTATCAAACTGCAACTTGGTTCCCTGCACGCCGCCACTTAGCACAGCAAAGACATTGCCAAGAAAATTCTTAGGATTATCAAATACTGTTGTAGTGCGACTACGAATCTCGGAATAAGGAATATCAATGTTATACCACTGACCATCGCGGGGAAAGTCGGTTATGCTTGGAGTAATTATACCATTGTCGTTGAATCCTTCTGCCCCGATTGCAAACTTTGCGCCTCCGACAATAACAAGATATACTGTTTTTGCTGTAGAAGCCATAGCAAAATGCAGAGTATAGCTGTCATCAAGCATGCTCAAATCCTTACCTTTACCTTGTGAAGCATATCCTAATCCCGACCAACCGGCACCACCTACAGTATAGACTGTTATGCCCTCATCATAGCCGAACGAATTTTTGCCGTCAAAAGACTGTGCAGTATATGTATCACTCCAAACGTAGAGAAAGTTATTTACATCATCTACATTATAATTGGCAATTGTCTGGTCAAGAAAAGTATCAGTAACACCACCGCTTGTTCCTATAAGTACAACACTCTGAGCCTTTTCAAACTCAAATAGTGAATTACCTTCATCATCAAGTGCCCTGCTGGCATAGATTGGAATCTCAACAGGTTCATTTCCACTCTTCTTCTGATAGAAAAAGACATTGTCGAAATTTACCTCTGCACCTGCAAAATGTGAAGTAGTTACAGCAAACACGTTGCCTAAGAAATTAGAAGCATCCGTAAATAATGTTCCACCTGCCAACTGTTGAAGTTTTGACACAGGAATATCGAAGTTATACCATTCGCCGTCACGCTTATAGTCGCCGAGAATCTGATCACCATTTGTTGAGTTTCCTATCACAAACTTAGCATTACCCACTGTCACAGTCTGTGAAGCATGAGTCAGCACATCAGCTCCGCGCATAGCAAAATGCAGATAGTATGTATCGTCAATCATGCTGAGGTCTTTGCCCTTATTCTGTGAAGCATATCCTGCACCACACCAAGTGGAAGCGCCTGTCACTTTCAGACGTGTTGACGGTTCGTCCCAGCCAAATGAGTTTGCCACTTCTGAAGGCAATCCTGTGTAGTCTCCACCTTCCCATATCCAGAAGAAGTTATTGATGTCGTCAACATTATAGTTTTTCAGAGTTGCATCTGTCAAAGCCTCTGTCACACCTGCACTTGTACCAATAAGTACAGCATTGTTAACATTATCAAGTTCAAACGTGTATTTACCATCAACCAATGACTTGCCGGCATAACGGCCTATTTCGGTTTTATTGTCAACAGTAGGTTCCGTCTTGTTCACATTAGGATTCTTATAGAAGAAGACATTATCAAACTGAAGGTCAGTGCCCGACACTCCGCCGCTAAGTATGGCAAATACATTGCCCATGTAGTTAGAAGCATCGGTGAAGAGTTCACCACCAGCAAGTTTCTTCAGTATCTTCACAGGAATATCAAAATAAGTCCAGCTGCCATCGCGCTTGAAGTCACCAAGCACAACTGCACCCTCAAAAGCAGTCTGACCAAGGGTGAACTTGGCATTGCCCACAATTATCTGATGATTGGCATGACGGTCATTGTCAATGCCGCGCATTCCGAAATGCAGAATATGCTCATCGTCAATCATACTTAGATTCTTGCCTTTTCCCTGTGAAGCATAACCCAGTCCAGACCAACCAACGTTATTAACCTGATAATGGTTGTACGCCTCTTCAAAACCAAATGAGTTTACACCCGTAGAAGGCATTGAGGAATAAGTGTCACTCCAAACCCAAAGGAAGCTTGAGGTATCATCTACATTATAGTCGGCAGCAGTAACAGTCGAAAGAGCATCGGTAACACCGCCACTCGTACCGATAAGAACCGCATCGGTACTATTGGCAAAGTCGAAAGTTGAAACTCCTTCTTTGTTGAGAGCAGCACCGCCATAATAGCCATACTCCGTGAGGTCAGGACCAGTAGGAACCACAGGTTCTTCAGGAGTCTCGGGGACATTAGTTCCTTCAGGAGTGGTGTAAAGGGCATTTTCATCAGACTCTGCCTGATATACACGCACCCAGTCAATCAACATCTTTGCTTCAGCACCATTACCCAACAATGCGGTAATATTGTTTGGGTTGTATATACCAGTGAAATTACCACCAACAGCAAGGTTGAAAATAAAGAAGAACTGCTTTTGAAAATACTTGCCGGGTGCAGAGTCGGCATCGGAAGAGGTGATGCTTGTTGAGAAATACCGAGCGCTGCGTTTTTGAGCTGCACTATAACCTTTCAGGTCGTAGTACATGTAGAGATTGTTATCGTCCCATTCTACAGTAAAGATGTGGTAATCATCATTAGTTACTGCATTATCGGCAGGAGCTGTGAAGTCTTGACTTATTTGGTGATGGTCAACATTGCCAGCGCTTTTCCCAAAATGCAGAGTGCCTGAGAAATATCGGTCTTGGGTTGAGTTTCTGATACCATCGGAATGTCCCATCTCTACTATATCCATTTCACCACAACGAGGCCAACCCACCTTGCCATAGTCGTTGCCCATCATCCAGTATGCAGGCCAAAGACCATCGGCTGTCTTTGGCATCTTAATGCGCGCTTGAAGAATGCCGTGCTTGAAATAAGCCTTGTTACGGCTATTGACTCTGCCCGATGTGAAACTGCGATTGCTATAGTTTTCACGACGTGCTGTTATGACGAGATTTCCATCAGCAACAGCCACGTTCTCACGACGATAGAACTGTAGCTCCTGATTGCCTCCACCATCACCATTGACTTCTATATTCCATGCTTTTTCATCAAGTGAGTTGCCGTTGAACTCATCGCTCCACACAAGTTTATAACCGTCAGGCTGTACATCTGTTGCCTGAGCAGACAATAGCAATTGAGATATAGAAAATAAAACTGATAGTATTAGTCTTGAGATTGTCATATTATGTAATATTTAGTTATAGAGTTATTAATGCTTCACCACCTTTCTCACACCGTTGGCAGTCTTTACTATATATATACCACCTTCGGTCTGACTGTCAACCCGCCTGCCGCTCATGTCATACACAACTTTAGGAGTATCATTGTCAATGATATTTACACTTGAAACACCTGTTGCATCAGGAGTATAGAACCATATACCGTCAATACTCATTGCAGAACCCAACTTCGTTATTGTGTACGTCTTTACGGTGTTCCCAGGTTCGAGTATGCTCGTTGCCTGCGAGCATTCAGGACTTGCAAATGAAAGCTGAACAGCCGATTCGCCAATAGGAAAAACATTTGAGAAGTTATATGAAAAACCGAACTTGCCGTTTGGGTCAACAAGGTCTTTTACTGGTATTTCCAGATTATACCACTGAGCATCATGCCCCATGCTGCCAACACCCACATAATCACCATCAGAAGCACCCACGGCAAGATTGGTTTCAAGTTCAAATCCATTAGTTGAGATGTTTGCTATCTTTCCGATTGCAATTTTGAACTTAGGAGCTACGCTGCCGAAATCTCTCAAACCCACATGCAATACCATATTATTATTAACCTTCGAAAGGTCGTACGCCTGTGTCTTTGAAGTAAAAGAACCACCTCCCCAGTCAAACAAAGGAGTCATATTGATATAGTCAGAACCGCCAAGAGAATTTTTACCGTTTGGCTCTGCAACATCGGCAAGTACAAGAGAAGTAGCATCCCAATCGGTAGTCCAATAGTAGAATTGGTTTTTCTTCATCTCGGGATCAAGATTATTATTGCTGATAATCTTATTTCCCATTTTCACTATTGCTGCCTCAGGAGCATACAGCACAACATAATCTTTAGCATTTGCAAAGTCAAAGGGGGTGTCACTTGCTTTGGCGATATAAGTACTTTGAGCATTTGCTGCTACTGTTATTAATAAGCTTGTGGCAACCACAACTGATTTAGGTGTATAAAATTTCATAGATGTTAAAATTAAAATATGTGCCACAAAATTAAGAAAACACACAATAGGATAAAAACACACAAAACAAAAAAGTGGAATGTTTTCCAATATATTAAATTATAATAAATTAAATATCAATGCATTATATGACAAAAACAAATTACAAAAAGTGGTCGTTTTTGGAGATATTATTACAGAATTACACATCATTACAGCTGTATAACAATCAATTTATAGTTGTATTGACCTACCTTTTATTCTGTGGAAATTTATTAAAAAAACACAAAGATAAAATAACTGCCTGTAACCATTATTCACAAAAAAATACTGTCGAGATATTTGAGCTTTCAGAAAAGAGATTCTATAAGGATAACTATCGTTATCTGTGTATTTTGCAGAAAACTATACACACTTTTTATGAATAACTATCGTTACAACATAAGAATAACTATCGTTACACAGTGATAATTGTTATTATTGTTGTTCAGTAAAATTTTTATCCCAAATTCAAGCTGTCCGCCTTGAAATTTAACACCGTATTTTCATATATTTTTATGTGTTTTAATGACTCAAGAAAGCCTTTTCCTACAGTATATTTAAGCGACAGTCGGAAGGATTTTTTAATACATGCTGAAAAGTGGATTAATAAAAGAGAATAATAAACATAATTATTTAACAATCAATGCATTATATTATTATACAACTCAAATAAAAGTGGACTTTTTAATATATACAGATAAGAATAAAAGTTAAAAACAGAGAATACAAGAAATTATCAATAGTCACTTTTAGAAACAGTTATTACAAACGCAACAAACTAAATATCAAATTATTACGAATAATAAACGGTTGATTTTATCCACTTTTTTATTGTATTGACATTTTCTATTAAAAACTTTTATATAAATTTGCACCATCACTAAAAAAACGTGGTTTATTATTAACGATAAATAATATAAATAATATAAACAATTCAAATAATTCAAACCTAATTTATTAACTTTATGAGACAAACGAAATTCAAAATCTCATTCTTAACATTGCTTTTGGCTTTTTTCTGTTCAATAGCAATGCAGGCGCAGAACATTACTGCCTCCGGCACTGTAATGGATAATACAGGTGAGCCTGTTATTGGTGCATCAGTGGTCCAGAAAGGACAAAGCAACACCGGTACTGTAACCGATATTGAAGGGCGCTTCCAACTTGTAGTGCCTCAAGGAGCACAGCTACAAATCAGCTACATTGGTTTTGCTTCACAAACTCTCCCTGCACAACAGAACATGCGTATTACTCTTCTTGAAGAGGACAATACACTTAGTGATGTCGTAGTAGTCGGTTATGGTGTTCAGAAAAAGAGCGTTGTAACGGCTGCTATTGCCAAAGTAAGTTCTGATGATTTGGCTGCTACAGCTCCTGTACGTATGGACAATGCTCTTAAAGGCTTGGCGGCAGGTGTTAATGTTACAAATTCATCAGGTGCTCCAGGAGCAGGCTCTCAGGTAAGAGTACGCGGAATCGGAACTATCAACAACTCGTCACCTCTTTATATTGTAGATGGTATGCCAATCGAAGGCGGACTTGACTATCTTAGTCCAAGCGACATTGAGTCCATCGAAGTTTTGAAAGATGCTGCCGCCGGTGCAGTATATGGAGCACGCTCTGCCAATGGTGTAATCCTTGTAACTACAAAGGGCGGCAAAGCAGGCAGAACAGCGGTAAACTACAATTTCTCATATGGTTGGCAGACAAAATGGAAAAAGCGTGATGTATTGAATGCTACCGAATATAAGGTAATGATGAACGAGGGACGTCTGAATTCTGGTCGTACAATTCTTTTCAACGACCCTTACACCTCTGACATTGATACCGATTGGCAAGACCAAGTATTCAACGACAATGCACCTGTAATGTCGCACGAAGTAAATGTAAGTGGGGCTTCTGACAAAATAAACTATTATTTGTCGATGAACACTTACATGCAAGACGGTATTGTCGGCGGTAACTACAATCGTTCAAACTATCGCCGTATGACTTTGCGCAGCAATACGAAATACACTCTGTTTGATGACACAAAGATTCGCAATTGGTTGAACAAGGCTACAATCACATCAAATATATCATACTCGCGAATAAAGTCAGTAGGTGTTACCGAAAACGGAAACTCACACGGCATACTCAACTCAACGTTGACTCTTGCTCCTATACTTCCTGTAACTTACAGTGGAACTGAGGCAGATAGCAGACTTGCACAATATTCTACACTTCAGAACTACATTCCTCAGTATGATGCTAACGGCAATCTATATATGGTGCCGGGCGCAGATTACGACAATCAATTCAATCCTCTGGCATATCTCACAGTACCATGCCTCGGCACGTGGGGTTGGTCGCACAAGTTCGTAGCTAATTTTGCAGGCGACATAGAACTGGGATATGGTTTCAAATACAGAATCTCTTATGGTGTTGACATGTCATTCTATGGAAATGAAAGTTATACAGACAAGTACTATCTCACTTCTTCAATGAACTGGGGAGGCAAGACAAGTGCAACAGCAGTAAGCCAGCGCAGCACCGTATGGCAGTTAGAGAACGTACTCACTTGGGACAAGACCTTCGACAAGCACAGCATCAACATGGTATTGGGACAATCTGCAAAGAAAAGTACTGGTTATTATGTAAGTGGAGGTAAGGCATATCTCGTAGATATAAACAAACCTTATGTAAGTTATGCTACAGGTTTTGAAGAAAATGATGTATGGGCTGCAGGAACTCCTTTCGACATAGCAACACTTGCATCGCTCTTCGCCCGTGCATCTTATAACTATGATGAGCGATACATGTTCCAAGGTACAATTCGCCGTGACGGTTCAAGCCGCTTCGGTTCAAACAATCACTATGGTATATTTCCCTCATTTTCACTCGGTTGGAATGTACACAACGAGAAATTCATGGAGACTACCAAAGACTGGCTTTCTAAGTTAAAGATACGTTTCAGTTGGGGTAAGAATGGTAACGAGAGTATAGGAAACTATCGTTATGCAGCATATACTACCGACTCCGGAGCTTACAGTACCATCTTCGGTAGAGGAGAAGGAAACAAAACTATAGGCACTCGTGCGGGTGGTCTTGAGAATCCTGACTTGAAATG
Source organism: Prevotella sp. (assembly GCA_041855685.1). Lineage (GTDB taxonomy): Bacteria > Bacteroidota > Bacteroidia > Bacteroidales > Bacteroidaceae > Prevotella. Next base: position 21,948 of record JBHAEQ010000002.1, read on the forward strand.
GGAGGAAAGCATACAGAGCGACTTTGGTATTGACTTCGGATTCCTTAATGAAGCACTCACATTAAGTTTAGATTATTACATGAAGAAAACCAATGGTATGCTCATGGATATGCCAATACCTAATTATGTAGGTCTTGTTGCTCCAATCGGCAATGTAGGAAAGATGCAGAACTCCGGTGTAGAGTTTGAAGTTGGATATAAATGGAATATCAGCGATATTAAATTCGCAGTAAAAGGTAATGCAGCATATCTAAAGAACAAACTTGTAGAACTTGGTAATGAAACAGGTACTCAGGATTATGATTCAGCTATATCCTACGGAACAATATCAAGAGCACAGAATGGTCTTCCTTTCCCTTATTTCTATGGTTACAAGACAGCTGGAGTATTCCAGAACATGGAAGAAGTTATGAGTTATGTAAATGCAGAAGGCACACCAATAATGCCAAAAGCTGTACCTGGCGACTTGAAGAAGGTAGATGTGAACGGCGACGGAAAAATTACCGACAATGACAAAACCATGATTGGCAAGGGCACTCCTGACTGGACATTCGGTCTGACACTTAATGCCGAATATAAAGGATTCGACTTCAACATGTTCTGGCAGGGCACTACAGGCAACGACATATACGACGCAACAGTACGTATTGACAAGGAAAACCAGAATCTTCCATCATGGATACTCGGACGCTGGACTGGCGAAGGCACATCAAACTCTATCCCACGTTATGTCCTTGGAGCTAATGACAATACTGTTTCATCTGATTTGTATGTGCATGACGGAAGCTATTTCAGACTGAAAAACATTCAGATTGGTTACACTTTACCTAAGACCATCACAAGAAAGTTCTTCGTACAGAATTTCCGTGTATACGTAATGGCTGAGAATCTTGTAACATTCACAAAGTATCACGGCTACGACCCTGAAATTTCATCAGGAGGAACATCATTGGGTATTGACTACGGCGTGTATCCACAAGCACGCACATGGACCATTGGTGCAAACATCAGCTTCTAAAACCTTATATTACAAGTAACAAGAAAATCTTTAATCAAAATGAAAAAGATAAAATTAAATATACTGCCTATTTGCACACTGTGCGTTGCTATAGCATTCACAAGCTGCAAAGACTCTTTTCTGGAGGTAGAACCGCCAACAAAAGCTACTGTTGATGAATACTTCTCTACAAAAGAGCACATTGAAGAGGCACTGGCCTCGGTATATGTTCCTGTCCACATGTATGACTACAACACACATGGCGGTTATGGTCCGCTGAACTTCTCTGATGTACTGGGCGATGATTTCCTCGTTGGCGCTTCAGGTCCTACCGATCAGGAGCAGTGGCACAGAGCACACAACTTCAATCTGACAACTGAGACTACCCTCCATGGCTACTGGGCAATAAGCTATGACGGAATAAAAGCCGCCAACGAAGCTGTAAAATATGCAGAGGCAAACAAGGAAACTCTACCAGAGGCTTTCTACAATCGTGTTAAAGCTGAGGCACAGGTCATGCGATGCTACTACTACTCCATCGTATGGAAATGGTTTGGCAACATTCCATTCTTCACCGAAACTCTCGGAAGTATGGGCAGTGCCCCACAGCTTAACCACAATGATGCGTATGCAGGCATCATTGCTGATCTTGAGTCGGCAATAGCACTTGACGCTCTTCCAATGTATCAAAACGAAGACAATCTCGGACGAGTAACAAAAGCAATGGCTTACATGCTTTATACTGAACTCGTGATGTATCAGAACGACAACACACGTTTCGACACTGCACTGAAGTATATGACAGAGATTATAAAAGAGCCTCACTACGCTCTTAACCCTGACTATGCAAACCTTTGGTCGCCAGCAGGTGAATGGTGTTCAGAATCAATATGGGAAATCAACTATACTGACGGAGCTGCATGTGTACGCAGTTATGACAATGTAGCAGGAATTGGTGGAACTTGGCTTCCACAAGTAATTGGTCCTGACGGTGGTGTTGCCATCGACTCAGACGTAATGACTGGGGGATGGGGAACATTCATTCCAAGGCGTACTGCAAAGGAAAACTTCGAGGCGGGCGACAAACGCATAGCAACAACATTCCTTGACTGTCCTCCTAACAACAAGGCGCGTTATCAACAGCAAGACCTCTTCCTCAACAAATATGCACCGAGAGCATCGCATGTAGCCGAAGGCACAGGAGGAGCCGACCATTGCCGCTTCAATGACAACTTCCGCGTATATAGATATTCTGAGACATTGCTCAATGCAGCAGAGCTTATAGTAAGAGGAGCATCAAATACAGGAGGACTTAATGCTGACAATCTTCTCAACGAAGTACGCTCACGTGCAGGACTTGGTACTGCAACTGCCGACATCAACACAATTATGACCGAGCGTCGTCATGAATTCCTTGGTGAGGGTAAGCGCTATTGGGACTTAGTACGAATGGAAGGAGTATCAGGAGCAACACAAAAAGCTTCTCTGCTACTTATTCCTGAAACAACTCCTGTCAACAGCAATGGAGACCCTGGCAGAACAGGCACTTGGACACCAAACAAGAAATACATTCCCATCAAAGAAACGGAAATCAGCGCCGCTCAAGGTGGTTTGAACCAGAATAGCGAATATTTACAATAATCTTAAAGACCATATCATTATGAACAAGATACTAAAATATGTGGGTGCGGCTATTATAGGTATTCTCACCATTGCATCATGCTCACCCGATGATTACGGTACCGTCAACCCTGACGGCATTCCTACAATAGAAGGTGTAACACCTGTTATAACCGTTGATCAGACTATAAACCAAGTTACATTCTCACTACCGGCTGACATGAAAGGTGTTATGCCTATATGGATTATAGACGGAACAACATATTCTACTGTCAACGGACTAAAGAAAATATATACCAAAGCCGGCGACTATCAAGTAGAACTTAAGCTTATGAATAAGAACGGTATCAGCGATGGAAGCGTTACGGCTACATTCCATATTGACAATACTGTGTTCGATTTCACACGTTATATTACCCTGCTTTGCGGTGGCACAGAAAACTCTTCAAAGGAGTGGCGCATGCAAAATGAGGTTGCCGGCCACATGGGCTGCGGTCCGGCAGGAACAACAGGAACAGAATGGTGGTCGGCAGGAGTCGATGACAAGAAAGGAGTAGGTATCTATGACAACCGCTTGATATTCGGTTCTGACCATAGCTACACTTTCAACCCGGGTGAAGCTGGTACAATGTATGTCAATAAAGGTGTCACCGGAATATGGACAGACCACGAGAATGCCGACAACGACTACAATGTTCCAATGGCAGAAAAGAAAACCAACTTCGAGTTCGACGTCGTAGGTGAAGATCTCTTCATTACTTTGCCAAGCCAGACTCCTTTCCTCTATGTTCCCTATGCCGACAGCTGGACAAGTCCACGCTTCAAAGTAGAGAGCATAACAGGTTCAACTCTTAATCTTATTGCCGACAATGGCTCAATAGCATGGCATTTCACCCTTACCAGCGGTGCAGCGGAAGTTGCTTTCAATGGCTTCAAGTATGCAAGCGAATTCAATATATGGAAACCTATTGATGATGCAAGCTCATATACAACGAGCTTCTGGTATGCTCCGGGCTGGACTCAGATAGCCGACCCAGGATTTGCCCAGAATGGTAGTGAATACACATTCACATTGCCAAGTGCAACAACAGATCAATGGCAGGCACAGTGCTTCATCATACCAAACACTCTTGCTCTCAGTGCAGGTACCAAGTATGACTTCTCATGTATCCTCAACTCTTCTACCGACAATGCTCATGTCACACTAAAACTCACTGACAAGACAAATGACGGCAACTATGTATTCGTTGAGACCATAGCACTGAAAGCCTACGAGGACTACGTCTTCTATCTGTCAGATGTAAACAATATGACTGCTGATGCTGACTGCAAGCTCGTTATCGACTTCGGTGGAAATGGCGAGAACTGTACTGCAACAGTGAAGAACATCACTCTGAAAGACCATGCCAACGATGACGGAACAATACTTCCAAAAGAAGAAGAACCAGCCACTGTGACATGGCGTGAAGCCGATAATCTTCTGAAGAATCTTCAGTTCACTAAATTCTTCTATTATGCTCCAGGTTGGAATCAGATTGCAGACCCTGCATTAACTGAAAAGGATGGTTCTTACACATTAGCTCTACCTTCAGCTACTTATGATCGTTGGCAGGCACAGTTCCACATGAAGAATACAGGTGTGGCTCTATCAGCTGACAAGAAGTATGATTTCCGCGTAGTATTCAATTCTTCTACCGACATTAAGGGTGTATCTATCAAACTGGCTCAGGACGATGACGACAATACATTCATATTAGACAGCCGTGCAGATTTAACTGCTTATAATGATTATACATTTGAAGGAGTTAACCTTGAAGGAAAAGATATATCTAATCTAAAGATAGTATTCGATTTCGGCGGCAATCCTGATGGAAGTGAAATAACAATCAGCAAAATTCTCTTACAAGAACATGCAGCAAATGCTGAAGAACTTACATGGGACGCTGCAGCCGGCAATAACCTCTGGACAGAAAGTCTTAGTCCAAACTTCTTCTACTATGCCCCAGGGTGGAGTCAGATTGCAGATCCTACAGTAACACAGAACGGACGTACTGTAAAATTATCATTGCCAACAGCAACAACAGACCAATGGCAGGCACAGGTAGCATGGAAAGAGACCGGAATCTCTACAAAAGCAAATGAGAAATACGATTTCCAAGTGTTGCTGACTCCTAACCAGAATCTCAATGGCGTTACAGTGAAATTAGTGAAAGATGGTGATGACAATACCTTCTATTTCACCGACCGTATCAATCTCTCTGCTTATGAAACATACACATTCCGCTATGTAGGAATGGCTGGTATTGACATGGATAAAGTGAATCTTTTCCTTGACTTCGGAGGAAATCCTGCTAATACAGAGATAGAAGTTTCAGATATCATTCTACGTAAACACTAAAGCTATATATTGTTGTGCTTGGGCAATTTGTTGAGTTCAACATTTTGCTCAGGCACCTTCTCTTAACTCAGAAATCGAATTTTATAAATGAAAAAAAATAAAATCTACGTTCTCATTCTTACCTCCCTGCTCTCTTTATCAGCTTGTGGCAGTAACGAGGGAGAGAATGGCAATATCAGTGTTACGTTAAATATTTCCAAGAATGAGATATTATTTCCTATCAGTGGAGGTAATGAGAGCATTACTGTTTCCTCTAATGTTGAATGGAGAGCTTATGCAAGCGAATCATGGATTAGCGTTACTCCTGAAAGTGGAGTAAGCGGAACTAATACAATTTCCATAAAAGCAACGGAAAACACAATCGCCGGAGATGCACGAACAGCAACAGTAACAATAAAAAATACAAAATACAACAAAACTGCTATTGTCAGCATTACTCAGGAAGCTCCTGAAAAGACAGAAAGCGATATTAAATGCCCTATCGGCGATGAGTACAAACTCGTATGGCACGACGAATTTAACACAGGTTCTCAACCTGGACCCGACTGGACTTTTGCACAAGGATATGGTACTAATGGTTGGGGAAACAACGAACTACAGTATTATACTCACGGCGAAATACTTGGCACAAAAGTAACCGAAGTTGTTGACGGACATCTCAACATAACTTGTTTCAAAGCATCTGATAAAAAGATATACTCAGCACGCATGTATGCCAAGGAAACAAAAGGTTGGAAATACTGCTATATTGAAGCAAGCATCAAACTTCCAAAAGGAAAAGGCACATGGCCGGCTTTCTGGATGATGCCTGCTAACAATAACTACAGCACCAATCCATGGCCTGGCTGTGGCGAGAACGATATAATGGAGGAAGTGGGGTATAGACCTAACTATGTATCTTCAACCATACATTGCAATGCATATAATAATGGTGGCACATCAATAGAGCATTACGAGAAATATCTCGCCGGTGCACAAGATGAATTCCATGTATATGCCTGCGAATGGACGGAAGACTATATTCAATACTACGTAGATGGTGTAAAGACTCTTAAATACCAGCCGGCAAACAAAAATAAAAACAACTGGCCGTTCAATTATGCTTTCTATCCTATATTGAATCTCGCTTGGGGAGGAAGCTGGGGAGGAGCTCAAGGTGTTGATGAAACTGCACTTCCTACAACTATGCAAGTGGATTACATAAGAGTTTTCCAAAAATAATTGTTTATAATAACTTATTTCCTCGCCGCATAAAGAGAGGAAACGAGCTACATAATTAAACTTATGAACAGATTGAAATTAATACTGTTCTGGCTGACAATTACTATATGTGCTTCAGCTGGAACAAGGGGAGGTTTTGTCACTATTGATGGTGTTGACTTACGCAAACCCACTGGTGAAAAGCTCTTCATAAAAGGTACTAACCTTGGAAACTGGCTGAATCCGGAAGGATATATGTTCGGCTTCAAAAAGACCAACAGCTATTGGATGATTGACAACATGTTCTGCCAATTGGCAGGTCCGGATGCCACTGCTGATTTCTGGAGACAATTCAAAGACAACTATATAACCCGCAAAGATATAGAATTTATTGCTTCAACAGGTTCTAACACCATTCGACTGCCGTTCAATTATAAGCTCTTCACTGATGAAGACTATATGGGACTAAACAGTCAGCAGGATGGTTTTGCAAGAATTGACTCTGTGGTAAACTGGTGTAGAGACAATAATCTCTACCTCATTCTCGATATGCACGACTGCCCCGGCGGACAGACAGGTGATAATATAGACAACAGCTTCGGATATCCTTGGTTGTTCGAGAGCGAGACTGCCCAACAACTATTCTGTGACATTTGGAGAAATATTGCAGAACGCTACAAAGACGAGCCTGTTATTTTGGGATACGAACCAATGAACGAACCTATAGCTCACTATTTCAAAGACGATCTCGACAGACTGAACTCATTGCTTGAACCGCTCTACAAAAGAGTAATCAAAGCTATACGTGAGGTTGACAATAATCATATTGTCATTCTTGGCGGAGCACAATGGAATGGGAACTTCAGCATGTTCACCGACTGGAAGTTCGACAATAAAATAATATATTCATGCCATCGCTATGGCGCTTGCAGTGGTGTTGAGTGCTATCAGGATTTAATCAATTTCCGTGATAAGACAGGATTACCAATGTTTATGGGCGAGATTGGGCATAACACCGACGACTGGCAGAAAGAAGTGTGCCATACACTCATAAACAATAACATCGGTTATACTTTCTGGCCATACAAGAAAGTTGACAATTCATGCTTCATGGCAATAAAACGCCCTGCAGAATGGGACTCTGTAATAGTAAACTTTGCCGAAACAGACCGTTCCACATTCGAGATGATTCGTAATGCCCGCCCTGACAAGGAAAAGGTCATGAATGCAATGAAGCAGTTCATCAGAAACTTACGTACAGAGAACTGCACGCCTCAAAACAGTTATATTCAATCGCTACTTCTAAAATGAAAAAGATATTATTATCAATAGCAATAGCATGTATTGCCTTAAGCATGTCGGCACAGAAAAAGTCAATGCAACAAACCGTTGATGAACTGATGATGCGGATGACTATCGAAGAGAAGATAGGGCAATTGAACCTTCTTCCTGGAGGTGACATCACAACGGGAGCTGTTATGAATTCACCACTTGCAGAAAAGGTAAAAGCCAGTCAATTAGGGGCTATACTAAATGTAAAAGGTGCTGAGAAAATAAAGAAACTGCAGGAGATTGCTGTTAAACAAACACGACTCGGCATTCCACTTCTCTTTGGTCAGGATGTAATTCATGGCTACCAGACAGTATTCCCTATACCATTGGCACAAGCATGCAGCTGGGACCTTGAAGCTGTTGAGGAAGCGGCACGCATTTCGGCAAAAGAGGCAACAGCCTCTGGCATAAGTTGGATATACAGCCCAATGGTTGATGTTGCACTCGATGCCCGCTGGGGAAGGGTTGCCGAAGGCTATGGCGAGGATCCATATCTCAACAGCGTAATGGGCGCAGCAACTATTAAAGGTTATCAAGGCAACTATGGCAAAGAGAATGCTATGGCATGCGTAAAGCACTTTGCGCTCTATGGAGCTTCAGAGTCAGGACTCGACTATAATACTGTTGATATGAGTCGCGTGCGCATGTATAATCAGTATTTCCCACCATACAAAGCGGCTGTAGAAGCCGCCGCCGGCTCGTTCATGTCATCATTCAATCTTGTTGACGGTATTCCTGCCACAGCCAACAGATGGCTAATAAATGATGTACTACGCAATCAATGGGGCTTTAATGGCTTTCTTGTTACCGACTACGGTGCTATAAACGAGATGATAAATCATGGCATAGGCAATCAACAATCCTCAACTGTACAAGCCCTCAAAGCCGGAACTGATATGGATATGTGCTCCGAAGCTTATATCAACCAGCTTAAGAGCTGCCTACAGGCAGGAACTGTAAGCATGAGCGATATAGACAATGCCGTGCGCAGGGTACTTGAGGCAAAGTATAAGCTCGGACTCTTCGATGACCCTTATCGCTTCTGCGACATCAAGAGAGAGAAGAAAGAGCTATATACTAAAGAACATAGAGAGGTGGCACGAAACATTGCCGCCAAGACTTTTGTACTGCTCAAGAACCAAGACAACATTCTTCCGCTTAGGAAAGAAGGTAAAATAGCGCTTATCGGTCCGCTTGCCGACAACCGCAACAATCTTCCAGGCATGTGGTCAACAGCCGACGATGTAGAAAAATATTCCACTCTAAAAGAAGCAATGACACATTATTTAGGTTCAAAGGCTAAAGTAATTTGTGCTCAAGGAAGTAACATCTATTTTGATGAAACACAGCAAAAGGAGATTGAGTTTGGACGCCCAATACATCGTGGCAATGACAAGCAATTACTTGCAGAAGCACTTGCCGTGGCAAATGAAGCCGACGTAATTGTAGCCGCTCTCGGAGAAATGGCAGAGATGAGTGGCGAATGCGCAAGCAGAAGCGATTTGTATATGCCCGATGCTGAACGTCAGCTGTTAGAGAAATTAGTTGCTACAGGAAAACCCGTCGTACTTCTCAACTTCTCAGGACGCCCTACTATACTAAAGTGGGAGCAAGAGAATGTAAATGCAATAATGAATGTTTGGTTTGCCGGCTCGGAAACAGGCGATGCTATATGCGACGTCCTATTTGGCGATAAAGTGCCTACAGGAAAACTCGTGAACTCTTTTCCCCAAAATATGGGACAGATACCTATATATTATAACAAAATGAACAGCGGACGACCTGTGCCTGAAGGTACAAAAGAGTTCCGCAAATACGCACGCAACTACCTTGATGTACGCAACGATCCACTCTATCCATTCGGATTCGGCCTGAGTTATATAACCTATAGCTACAGCGACATAAGCCTATCATCGGCAACAATGCCTGAAAATGGAAAAATAACTGCGTCGGTAACAGTCACAAATACTGGCGAACGCGACGGCGAGGAGATTGTACAACTATACATAAGAGACAGGGTAGCAAGCATATCACGCCCAATAAAAGAACTTAAAGGTTTCCAGCGTACAGCCATTGCCAAAGGCGAGAGCAAGACGGTGAGTTTTGAAATAACAAAAGAGCAGCTGTCATACTATGATGCCAATGGCAATGTAATAGTTGACTCGGGTGAGTTCGACATAATGATTGGCTCAAGCAGCCAAGATGTAAAGACAGCAGCACTGACACTACAATAAAGCTTTCAACCAGGATTATACTTTAATTCGCCCTAAGCACTGAAAATAATAGTCTCTGCTTGGGGCTTTTCTTATAGCTTTGAGTATTTTTTATCATTAATTCTTGCCTTTCTCAAAAAAAACACTTAACTTTGTCAATATAGAACAACTAACTGATGAAAGCAAAATATATACTTCTGCTCATTTTCTGCCTGCTAACACGATTTACAATTCAGGCGCAGGTTTCACAACTTGACTCACTACTAAACATCATAGATAATGCTATAGATAACTCTGCAAGGTATGTCGAGCAGAAAGAACAACGCATTACTCTCCTACGAGCTGAACTTGAAAAAGCAGTAGGAGATAATAGCAGATATTACTTTTCCTACAGACTATACAACGAGTATGAGCCTTTCATCAACGACTCCGCAGTCTATTTTATTAACCAATGTATTGCCTTGGCAATAAAAAACAACCAAACTGACAGAGTTAACGAATGCCGTTCACTATTGGCACTACGGTGCAGCAATACCGGCATGTACGACGAGTCGCTGCATGTACTATCAACCATCAATGAAGCTGAACTGACAAACAACACCATTGGCATATACTACTATGCACAAGCTCATGTATATGGTGAACTGGCATACTATACTCATTTAGCAGACATGAAGGAGATATATGGGAAGAAAGCATACCATTACCGTCAACTCATGTTCAATGCGCTACCCTATTACAATAAAAACCGTATGGTGTCTCTTGAGCTGCAACTCCAAAACGAGGGAAAGTTTAAGGAGTCTATGAACATTAACACTAAATGGTTAGAGCATATAAAGAAAGGCTCACACGAATATGCACTCGTGACATTATTCCGTTATCTCGAATATAAGAATGTCAACGACACAACCAATATGATGCTCTGGCTGGCTGAATCGGTAATAACCGATATAAGAAATGCAGTCATGGACCAAGGCTCAATGTGGGAAATGGCAAACCAGCTGATGATTGCAGGCGATGTTGACAGAGCATATAAATACATTAACTTCACCAGCGACTGCGCAAACAGATTCGGGTCGCGGCAACGACTTACACAGATTTCGCCATTACTGGCGGAAATAGCAAAGATGTATAAAGCCGAGAGTCAGAAAAACTATAGCCGGCTACGCATAACAGTCATTGTAATCAGCGTGCTCGCACTCCTGCTTTTAGCATCTTTGGTTTATGTCACAAGCCAGAGAAAACGACTTGCTATAACACGCGACAACCTTGCACAGAGCAACGGAATGCTGTCGCAGCTAAACTCACAGCTAAAAGACTCTAACACACAACTCTACGAGGCTAACAGAGTGAAAGAAGAATACGTAGGACGATTCATGCAGCTATGCTCAATATATGTAGATAGACTCGACAGTCTACGCAAGTTAGTAAACAAGCGAGTCAAGAATAAACAGTATGAAGAACTATACGAAATGACACGTTCGTCAGAATTTAAGGAGCGTGAACTTGAAGAACTTTATTCCAACTTCGATACCGCTTTCCTACATCTATTCCCACACTTTGTTGACGATTTCAATAATCTTCTAAAACCAGAAGAGCGTATTGTACTGACCAATAAAGAGCATCTCAATACCACAATACGCATATTTGCCCTGATACGCCTTGGAATAGAAGACTCAAGCAAAATAGCCGACTTCCTTCACTATTCGGTCAATACCATATATAACTACCGCGCAAAAGTGAAAAATGCCTCACTCAGCGACCGCGACACTTTCGAAGAAAGAGTAAAAAGATTATAAATGTAAATTAGTTGGTTGGTTACAACCTCATCAGCTATATTTTCTTATTAGACCATACTTCTTCCAAATAATTAGTCGTCCCTTAAATAGATACAATAGTGTATTGCATTTAGGAAATATATAAATTTATCTTGCATACTTTTATTTATAATAGTAATATAATCCATGTTGCACAGATTCCCAAAAGAGTAGTGAATATAGAGCCTATACAAAACGCAATAGTTATTCTCTTCCATTTTCTATGCCAGCGTTCATCTTCTTTTTCAAATTGTTTATGATATTTAAGATACCTATCATTAGTGAACACTGCTTTATATGCAGGAATATAACATATACAAATAGGAATAGCCGACACTAATAATATCATTATATAGTTTACATCTTTCACAAATCGGAAAAGTAAACCAAAATTTATAAATGAAAATAAGGAAGGATAACCCGAATAGAAATACCCAAACAAATGGTTCGTAACCCCAATTGATAATCCCCATTTATTACTATACATAACTTCTTTTACTTCTTTTTTATCTCGTTTATCCAACTTTTGA
>JBHAEQ010000003.1:0-72798 GCA_041855685.1 Prevotella sp.
CAGAACCGCTTTGGTCTTTGTCATTTTTGAATGTAGTTTTGTCGAAGAGACCTCTCAGATGCGTTGTGTCAGTGAGCGACATGCTGAGGATTTGCAGTACCTCATAGGTGCTTCTATTCAGTCGCATATCATGCTGCACAATGGCAAGAGGCAGTAGGCACAGATGGCAGCGTAAATCTGTATTCTGACAGCATTCTCAGTTGTACCCCAGAATTTCTTGATTTTGAGGTGCTGCTTGAGCCACTTGAAGAACAGTTCTATCTGCCAACGATTCTTGTAAAGGTCAGCAACTTGCAGTGCGGTCAGTTCCATTGCATTAGTCAGAAACATGAACTCACGACCTTGCTCCTCATCGAAGAATCGTACGAGCCTAAGATGCTCTGGATAGCCTTTCTGACTGCCATAGATGGCCAGTTTTATCTCTGCATCAGTCAGTATTCCCTTGGGCATCCTGCTTTTCCAGTTGGTGCACTTGTACTGCAAATTGGTCTTAGACCTGACAACAAAGAACGACTCCGCACGATGTATGTGATAGAGTTCCTTGAATTTGTTGTAGCCACGATCGAAGATGTAGTGAGCACCTGTCTCAATAGGGATTTCCTTCATCGCCTTGGAGTCATGCACTGACGCCGTAGTGATGTGGAAAAAGGCAGGAATCTGAGTTTCCAAGTCATAGAGGGTATGTATCTTTATACCACCATTATGTTTGCGGAACTTAGCCCACCAGAATACATCCAGGCACAGCGAGATGGTCGTGGAATCGAAAGCATAGACGTTGCCGTCAAGCTTGAAGATTTATGTAGCCCGTTTGCGCCTGGCCTCACTGACAAGGTAGTATGCATACTCCTCGAATATGCGATAGTCACGGTTGGTATTGGCCTTGCCCAGATTACGTCTGGTCACATGCTTGCCAAGTCCGAGATGATAGCACTTCTGGTGATGTGCCTCTATGGCGATAATCAAGTCTCGCATGCTCTCACGATTGCTCAATTGCCCGAACATCAACGTAAGGCGTTGGTTCCAACAAGTGAAATGCTTCACATAGCGATTACCTCTATACTTGTCAACGATGTGACGGAACTTATCTGAGTCCATAAAAGCGACCAATTGGGAGAAAACGTATTTGGGCTTGTTCATATGCAGTCATCCATTTTGGCTGCAAAGATACAAAATCAAATCGTCGCACCCTGAAAATCTCTGTAACTAACTATATTTCAATCATTTCAAAGAACGCTTAGCAATTTTTAGTGGACAGCAATGAGACGGAATTTCAAATGTATTCCTTCTTTTATCTCTGGTGGTGTAGGTGTGTTGTCTTGTTCTTTGGAACACGATGCAAATAATAAAAGGAACAAAAAGCAAGGTATTAATTTTAATACTGCTTTCATATTCATTTTACTGTTTTTAGTTAATAGCGCAATTGTTTTATTTGTACTTGTTATTTTATAGGTAATTGATTATGAAGCAATCCGTTTGATTACTTCTTACATTTTAAATTGAATACTGCCGAGTTCTTCTTCCTCCTTTCTGTTTTAAGGTGATTTGTTGTTCTTGTTGCAAACCTAAATAAAATTCGCGGAATATGCAAATTAAAGTGTAAGAATCATGATATAGGAAAACACCGAGGGTCTGGGAGCGAGAAGCTCCCATGATTGCGGATTGAGTTTTTTTCTTGTGCCTTATTGCATTTTATTCTTATTAGATTAGGTGTAATTGCGAAAAACTTAGTAACTTTGTACCCTCTATAAGTGAAAATTTAGAGTGAAACTCATTTAATTTTATATTATCAAGATGAAGATTAAAAACTTTTTTATTGCGTTGCTGCTTATTGTAGTAAGCGCAGTTCAGGCACAGGATTTCCAGATGCCTGCCTTGCCGCTTGACCCTGCGGTTAGAATCGGTAAGCTCGACAACGGGCTGACTTATTACATTCGTCACAACAATTGGCCTGAGAATCGTGCCAACTTCTACATTGCCCAAAAGGTAGGTTCTATTCAGGAGGAAGAAAGCCAGCGCGGTTTGGCACACTTCCTTGAGCACATGGCTTTCAATGGTTCTAAGAACTTTGAGGGTAACAAGCTCATTGAGTATTGTCGTTCTATTGGTGTAGAGTTTGGTTCTGACCTTAACGCTTACACCTCAATCGATGAAACTGTTTATCGTGTTGACAATGTTCCAACAGCCAATCAGGCAGTGCTCGACTCTGTGCTTTTGATTCTCAGCGACTGGTCAAATGCCTTGACACTTGCTACAGAAGAAATTGACAAAGAGCGTGGTGTGATTCACGAAGAGTGGCGTTTGCGCACATCTGCTTCAAGTCGCATGTTCGAGCGCAACCTCGAAAAGTTGTATCCTGGCAGTAAGTATGGTAAGCGTTATCCTATCGGTCTTATGTCGGTTATTGATAATTTCAAACCAAAAGAGCTTCGCGATTACTATGAAAAATGGTATCACCCTGTAAATCAGGGTATAATTATAATAGGTAATATAGACCTTGACCATACAGAGGCAATGATTAAGAAGTACTTCGGAAGTTTCAAAAGTCCGGAGAATGCTGCACCTATTGAAAAGTTTGAAGTTCCTGACAATGCCGAACCTATCATAATTGTTGACAAGGACAAAGAGCAGCGTACATCGGGCTTGGAGATAATATTTAAGCACGACGGTCTGCCTGACGAGCAGAAAGGTACACAACTCTACTATATTGATGATTATATAAAGCAGGCTGTTAGCGACATGTTGGCAACACGCTTTACTGAGGCCGCGCAAAAGGCAGACTGCCCTTATGTAAGTGCACAGGCATATGATGGCGAGTATATATTTGCTAAAACAAAGGATGCTTTCGGTATTGGTGTAACACCAAAAGACCCTAATAATATTGAAGCCGCTCTTAAGGCAGCTGTCATCGAGGTGCGCAGAGCCATAGAGTTTGGCTTTACTGCTACAGAGTACAGCCGTTTCCAGCAGGATTTCTTAAGTTCTCTTGAGAAAAGATACAGCAACAAGGACAAACGTACCAACTCACAGCTCTATAGCGACTGCAAAGGTCACTTCATCGACGGCGAGCCTATGCCTTCAATAGAAGTTGAGTATGAACTCTACAATCAGTTCGTGCCTATGATTCCTGTTGACGCTATCAACATGTCTATAAAGGAACTTATAAGCGAGAGCGATTCAAATGTTGTCATAATCAACTTCAACAACGAACGCGAAGGTGCAACTTACCCAACAGAGGCAAGCCTTCTTAATGCTTTGCATGAGGCGCGTGCCGCTGAGATTTCTGCTTTCGTTGATAATGTCAAGAACGAGCCTCTGATTGCAAAAATGCCAAAGGCAGGTAAGATAAAGAAAGAAGTGAAGAACGATAAGTTCGGATACACAGAACTTACTCTCTCTAATGGTGTTACTGTAGTTCTTAAGAAGACCGACTTCAAGAAAGACGAAGTTTCACTCTCTGGTTTTGGTGGTGCAGGTTCTACCTCATATCTTGCCGATGATGTGAACACAAAACTCTTCAACAGCGTTATAGGCATCAGTGGTCTTGGAAACTTCTCTTCAACCGAGCTTCAGAAAGCTTTGTCGGGCAAGATTGCCAATGCCGACCTTACAATGGGAGAGCGCATGATGGCAATAGACGGAAGCTCTACTCCTAAGGATGTAGAGACTATGCTCCAGATGGCATATCTCTATTTCACAAATATAAACAAGGACGTTGACTCTTACAATAATCTCATCAGTCAGCTTCAGGTGCAACTGAAAAACCGTGCGTTGAGTCCAGAAATAGCCTTCAGCGACTCTGTGTCAGCAACTCTCTACAATCACAACCCACGAGTTAAGCCAGTACAGCTTGAAGACCTTGACAAGGTGTCTTACGACCGTATTCTCGAAATGGCAAAAGAGCGCACACAGAGCGCTAATGGCTGGGAGTTCTCTATCATAGGAAACTTTGACGAGGAAACAATTCGTCCGCTCATCTGTCAGTATCTTGGCGCTCTGCCTTCAAAGAAAGTAGAAAAGGCAAGTCCTCGCCAAAAGCTCCAGGCCAAGGGCGAAGTAGATAACACCTTTAAGCGCAAGCAGGAAACACCAAAGGCAATATCTATTATGATTTGGAACAACACCGATATGGAATATACCCATGAGCGCAGTGTCCAGATAGACATGATAGGTCAGGTGCTTTCTATGGAATATCTGAAGAAGATTCGTGAAGATGCCAGTGCCGCTTACTCTTGTGGAGCTGCAGGCGATGCAAGCATAAGTCTTGATGGCTACCGCAACTTCGTTATTCAGGCTTACTGCCCAATGAAGCCCGACATGAGTGATGTGGCAATGAAGATTATGCGTGATGAGGTTTCTGCTCTGACAGAGAATATTGACGCAGAGAAACTGAAGAATATCAAGGAGCTGATGCTTAAGCAGTATGATGACAATCAAAACAAGAACAACTACTGGAGCAATGTTGTGTTCATGTGGCGTAAGTATGGCATTGATATCAATACTAATGGAAAGCAGGTTATAGAGTCGCAGACTCCTGAAACCCTTAAAGCCTTCATGAAAGAGTTTATTAAGCCTGGTAACAGAGTGACTGTTGCTATGCTTCCTGAATAATACAACAACAATCACCCCTCCTCTTTCTCCGCCACTAACGGATTGGAGGGGTGGTAATATTAATTGCCCTCATATCCCTGCAATAGGGCTTGGGGGCTTTGTTTAACTTATTTAATACATTTTTTATGTCTTATCTGTTTTCATCCGAATCGGTGTCGCAAGGACACCCCGACAAAGTAAGCGATCAGATTTCTGATGCCTTGCTCGACCAGTTTCTGGCCTATGACGAAAACGCCCACTGTGCTATTGAGACCTTTTGCACTACTGGACAAGTAGTAATAATGGGCGAGGTGACATCAGAGGCATACATCGACTTGCAAACCATAGCCCGAAAGACGATAAACCGTATCGGCTATACTAAGTCGGAGTATAAATTTGACGGCGACTCATGTGGTATCCTTTCAGCTATTCACGAGCAGAGTAGTGATATTAATCGTGGTGTCAGTCGTGAAAATCCAGAGGAACAAGGAGCAGGCGACCAAGGTATGATGTTTGGTTATGCCTCTAATGAGACAGACAACTACATGCCTGTGAGCCTTGAATTGTCGCATCTACTTGTTAAAGAACTCGCAAACATTCGCGAGGAGGGTAGGCTCATGCAGTATCTGCGTCCTGACTCAAAGAGCCAGGTAACGGTTCAGTATAGTGAAGATGGTGTTCCTGAGAGAATACACACTATCGTTGTCAGCACACAGCATGATGATTTTATAAAACCAACTGATGATTCTGTTGAGGCGCAAAGAAAGGCTGACGAGGAAATGCTTGCACAAATACGTAAGGATGTTCTTGAAATTCTTATTCCAAGAGTGAAAGCATTGTGCGATGAGAAGATAATAGCTTTGTTCAACAAAGACATTATCTATCATGTAAACCCAACAGGAAAGTTCGTTATTGGAGGTCCTCATGGCGATACAGGTCTTACAGGTCGTAAGATTATTGTTGATACCTACGGAGGTAAAGGAGCTCATGGCGGTGGTGCTTTCTCGGGTAAAGATCCTTCAAAGGTTGACCGTTCGGCAGCTTATGCGGCACGCTATATTGCAAAGAATATGGTTGCGGCGGGAGTGGCTGACGAGATTCTGGTACAACTGGCTTATGCGATAGGTGTTGCACAGCCTGTGAGTGTGTATGTAAATACTTACGGAAGAAGTAATGTGAAACTGTCTGACAGCGAGATTGCAGAAAAAGTGCAGCAGATGTTCGACCTTCGTCCTAAAGCTATTGAACGTCAATTGAAATTGCGCAATCCTATTTATTCTGAAACTGCGGCTTACGGTCACATGGGTAGAAAGAACGAGGTTGTAACGAAAACTTTCACCAGTCTTTATCATGAGACAAAGGTTATGGAGGTAGAGCTCTTCACCTGGGAGAAACTTGATCAGGTAGAGCGTATAAAGAAAGAATTTGGACTGTAAATGTATCAGTCTGATTCCATATCTGTTAATACTGTGGCTGGTGAAGGTCAGCAGGTGGCAAAACGCCATTATGAACCTACGCCAGCCCAGATTTTGTCTTGGCTTCCTAAGAATGCTACTCCTGCTCAGCAGGATTCGGCTATACAGTCGCGTATAAAACCGAAAGAAATTCGCTGGAGCCAGCGTCCTGACACTCTTCATCTTCCAGGGCATACTGTGGGGAAAAGTATATTCGACACCTCAATCCCACAGTATTATAAAGATAACTTCTTTGCGACAAAGGAATATTATCATCCCGAGATAATGGGAGGCCGTAAGGGGGTGGCAGGCGATCCCGTGCCTTATACAATTGCCGGTGATAATTTCATGACATCACTCCTGCTTATATGTTTCATGGTCACTACTGTGATTGTCTCTTCTTCAAGAAGTTTTTTCGGCAAGCATTTAAAGATGTTTTTTTATGGAACGAGAGGCATGAACTCAAGTTTGACAGAAACGTCGGGTGAGGTGCGTTTACAAATTCTTTTGATGATGGAAACGTGTCTGTTGTTTGCTATACTATATTTCTTCTATCTTAAATCCTATGTCACAGAAACATTCACAATTGAGCAATATCAGATAATTGGATTACTTTCTGGACTTTTCGCTATATATTTTATAGTGAAAAACATTCTTTATGCTATTGTGAACTGGGTGTTTTTCAATAAGGAAAATATTCAACATTGGAGACGCTCAAATCTGTTTCTTACTGCCTGTGAAGGATTATTGGTTTTTCCTATAGTTTTTGTACAATCATACTTTGATTTATCTATAGATACATCAATAGTTTATGTTGTTTTAGTAGTCATTTTGTTCAAATTGTTGTCATTTTACAAACAACGTCAAATCTTTTTCCGTCAAAAGGGACAAATTGTGGATATTTTTTTGTACTTTTGTGCTCTCGAAATAATCCCGCTTGTTCTGTTGTGGAAAATTCTAGCTATTGTTAGCTTATATTTAAAAGTAAATTTTTAAGACAAAATGATAAAGAGAATATTGGTGTCTCAGCCTATCCCTGCAAGTAATAAATCTCCTTATTATGATTTGGAGCAGAATTATGGTGTAGAATGTGTGTTCCGCCCATTCTTTAAGGTTGAGGGTATTGAAGCCAAAGATTTCCGTCAACAGAAGATAAATCTTCTTGACTATACAGCGGTGATTTTTACTTCTCGCCATGCAATTGACAATTATTTCAATCTGGCAAAGGAGATGAGAATAACTATTCCCGAGACAATGAAATATTTCTGTCCTATAGAGGCTATTGCACTTTATATTCAGAAATATATTCAGTATCGTAAGCGTAAGGTGTTCTTCGGTACAACTGGTAAAGTTGATGACTTGATACCTCAGCTCTTGAAGCATAAATCGGAAAAATTTCTTGTTCCACTAAGCAGTGTGCATAATGACGATATAAAGAACCTTCTTGACAAAAGTGGCATTAATCACACAGAATGTACTATGTACAGTACAGTGAGCAACGACTTTACTGAAGCAGAGAAGAGAAATTTTAACTTCGATATGATTCTGTTTTTTAGCCCTACAGGTGTTAAAGCACTGAAAAAGAATTTTCCTGACTTTAAGCAGGGAGATATAAAGATTGGAGCTTTTGGTCCTGCCACAGCCAAGACTGTAGAAGAAGAAGGATTGCGCCTTGATATGCAGGCTCCTACAGAGAAGTATCCTTCAATGACAGGCGCTCTTAACGCTTTCTTGCGAGATATGGAGGATTAAAGTTATGTCAGATACTGGCGGCTTTACACTGTCAAAGGAAGAGCGGATTTGCAGCAAACGGCAGATTGATAGTCTCTTCGGCGGCGGTAGTCATTCAATGTCTGCATATCCTGTCAGGGCTGTTTATCAATGTTTGGAAAAAACAGAAGAAACTCCTGATGTTAAGATACTGGTGAGTGTTCCTAAGCGTTATTTTAAGCATGCTGTTGATAGAAATAGAGTGAAACGTCAGATACGTGAAGCCTACAGGCGTAATAAGCACTATATTATAAATAAGGTGAGGGAGCATGGCAAATATTCTCTTATGATAGCGTTTATATGGCTTGAAAATGCGCATAGCACTTCTGAAGAGGTGGAGAAAAAGATTTCTAACCTTATACGGCGTATATCAGAGAAAGTGCTTATAGAAGGAACATGATGGAAATGTGGAAATACATATCAAAGGTATTGGTGTTTGTGTTGCTTATTCCAATAAAATTCTACCAAACAGCAATAAGTCCGTTTACTCCACCTTCATGTCGCTTTACACCTACTTGCTCCGAGTACGCTCGTCAGGCTATATTAAAGCATGGTCCTTTCAAAGGGTTATATCTGGCATTACGCCGATTGTTAAGATGTCATCCATGGGGTGGATCGGGATATGACCCTGTGCCGTAAGTCCTCTTGAAACATGAGAGTGATAGAATATTTTTTAAGAACAATTAATTGTATAATTCATTATAATGAAAAATTTTGTAGAAGAACTGAAGTGGCGTGGTATGCTGGCACAAGTTATGCCTGGTACAGAAGAATTCCTTATGAAGAACATGGTTTCTGCATATCTGGGAACTGACCCGACGGCAGACTCTCTTCATATTGGTCATTTATGCGGCATTATGATGCTGCGTCATCTACAGCGTTGCGGTCACAAGCCTTATCTGCTTGTCGGTGGTGCAACAGGCATGATAGGAGACCCATCAGGAAAGAGTCAGGAACGTAATCTTCTTGATTCTGAGACTCTTTACCATAATCAGGAAGCTATAAAGAAACAGGTTTCAAAGTTCCTCGATTTTGACAGTACAGAGTTAAACAAGGCTGAACTTGTTAACAACTATGACTGGATGAAGGATTTTACTTTCCTTGATTTTGCGCGTGTTGTTGGTAAACATATCACTGTAAACTACATGATGTCTAAAGATAGTGTGCAGAAGCGCCTTAATGGAGAAGCACGCGATGGTCTTAGTTTTACAGAATTTACCTATCAGCTGCTTCAGGGATATGACTTTCTTCATCTTTACAAGGAACATGGAGTCAGTCTTCAGTTAGGAGGAAACGACCAGTGGGGTAATATGACTACTGGTACAGAACTTATACGCAGAATCTTAGGTTCTGAGGCTGAAGCCTTTGCACTTACATGCCCGCTCATTACAAAGTCTGATGGTAATAAGTTTGGAAAGACTGAAAGCGGCAATATCTGGCTCGACCGTAATCGTACAACACCTTATCAGTTCTATCAATTCTGGCTTAATGTTTCTGATGATGATGCAGAACGCTATATAAAGATATTTACCGATCTTGACAAGGAAACAATTGAGGCTCTGATTGATGCACATAAACAAGATCCTGGGCGTAGAGTCCTTCAGAAACGTCTTGCTGAAGAAGTAACCGTTATGGTTCACTCTCAAGAAGATCTTGATACTGCAATCGAAGCAAGTAATATCCTCTTCGGTAAGTCAACAAAGGAATCGCTCCTTAAACTCGACGAGGCTACACTGCTTGATGTATTTGCTGGTGTGCCAAGTTTTGATGTTGACAAATCATTCTTTGTAGAAGGTGTGAAAGCTGTTGACCTCTGCACAGAAGTTGCTGCTATATTTGCTTCAAAGGGTGAAATGCGCAAACTTACACAAGGTGGTGGTGTTAGTATTAATAAAGATAAACTTGTTCAATTTGATAAGGTTCTTACTGAAGATGACCTTCTGGATGGCAAATATTTGCTCATTCAACAAGGAAAGAAGAAGTATTTCTTGCTTACAGTGAAATAAAATTTGCACGGTTCAGAAAAATATATTAACTTTGCAGGCAGATAAGGTTCTTTATTAAGAATCATTTTGATTGGACTATGGTGTAATGGTAGCACAACAGGTTTTGGTTCTGTTTGTTCTGGTTCGAATCCGGATAGTCCAACAGAAAGGGTAGGTGGTAAACATCTACCCTTTTTATATATAAATTTCTTCCTTGCTGGTATGCCTGTAATCTCGGGATATAAAAAAGGCGACCTTTTAAGACCGCCTGTTTTATCATATACAATTACTGTAATTTTATTTTACAGCATCAGCAAGCTCTTTGCCTGGCTTGAACTTAGCCACTTTCTTTGCAGCAATCTTAATCTTTTCGCCTGTAGCTGGATTCACACCCTCACGAGCTGGCTTTTCAGTAACTGAGAAAGTACCGAAACCAATGAGCTGAACTGCATCGCCCTTTACCAATGCGTCCTTTACAGCAGCGATAGCCGCATCAACTGCCTTCTTTGCGGCTTCCTGAGTAAGGCCAGTAGTGGCAACAGCCTTTACTAAATCTGTCTTGTTCATAATTTTTCTCTTGTTAAAAGGTTATTACTTTGTATGATTTGTATTAAACTTTGGCAAATATAATGTGAATATTTCAGAATACAAACGTTTTTCAAAAAAAAGTGATTTTTTTATTTAAAAAAACCTCTTGAAACCAGTGTTTTGAGCATATTAACGGATATTTTTAGTAATTTTGCGTCTGTTTTTAATGATTAGTAGATTATATATGTTTCAGATTCCAAAAATAACGAAATACCTGCTCATAACAAATGTAGTAGCATATATGATAGTAGCTTTGCTGTCTAACATGACAATGAGTGCTACTATTCCTTTAGACCTTAATGATGTCTTTGGGCTTCACTTCTTTTTAGCTCCCGATTTCCAGATATATCAGTTGTTCACTTATATGTTTATGCATGGCGGCTTTACACACTTATTCTTTAATATGTTCGCCTTGTGGATGTTTGGCTGCATTGTTGAGAAAACATGGGGGTCAAAGCGTTTCCTTTTTTATTACATTGTATGTGGTGTTGGAGCAGGCCTGTTTCAAGAAATGGCACAGTTTGGTGAATTTATAATGATGTGTAAGAATCAGATTCCTGATTTCGAGTATTCAAACATACTTACCATTGCTGAAAACAGCGGTGCAATGCTTAACAGGTGGACTACCGTTGGTGCTTCAGGTTCAGTTTATGGCATTCTGCTTGCTTTTGGCATGCTTTATCCAGAACATCGTATGTATATAATTCCATTGCCTATACCAATCAAGGCCAAGTGGTTTGTAATCTTCTATGCCGCTGTGGAATTGTTCCTGGCTATTGGCACAACATCTGATGGTGTGGCCCATATTGCCCATTTAGGTGGAATGGCATTCGGATTCTTCCTTATACGTTATTGGAGAAATCATAGTTTTGGTGGATATGCTGCGGGAAATAGAAATGGTTTCTTTGCTGATCGATTTAATAAAAGACAGTATAACGGTAGTAATTTCGATACTACATATACAAGTAGTCCTAATTACGAAGGAACTTCTTCCGCGAGGACATCCTCCGATTGGGAATATAATGCAGATAAACGTGCCAAGCAGAATGAGATTGATGCTATATTAGATAAAATACGTAAGAGTGGTTATGATAGTCTTACTAAAGAAGAGAAACAAAAACTCTTTGATGCAAGCAGAAACTAAGTAAATGGCACAAAAAAAAATAACCAGACTGTTAACACAATTGTTTTTGGGGGCAAATATTGTGACTATTATTTTGATGATAGTCACAGGATATTCATATCTAATTGACCCATCAAAATTTTCAATTGTTGCAATATGGGGAATGTTCTTTCCTGTTTTTCTGCTTGTCAATATCATATTCTTGTTTTTTTGGTTGTTCTTCAAGCCCACAAAGGCGTTTTATACTTTTATAGCATTGGTAGTATGCTTTTATCCTGTACGAATGTATTTTGGCATAAACCCTGTAAGAGAAATACCTTCTGATGCATTTAAGGTTATGTCGTATAATGTACTTGACTTCCGAGGTACGCCCGAGAATAAGTTGGAGAGTAAAGACAATAAACTTGTGTCTTTTCTTATTAGCGAGGATTGTGATGTCGTCTGTTTGCAGGAAGCAAATGACAACTTCCTGTCAGAGGCTGATAAAAAATCCCTGTTGCGACAATATCCATATTACGTCAGTACAAAAAGAAATGGCAACTGCCTTGCAGCGTATTCAAAATATCCTATCCTTAAGACCGATACTATAGATTATGAATCGGAGGGAAATCAGAGTGCAGCCTATACTTTGCAAACACCATTCGGTCAGTTACTTGTAGTCAATAACCATCTTGAGAGCAATCATCTTACCAATGAAGAAAAAGCACGTTTTGAGAGTATGATGTCAGGTGATATGGAACATGATTCTGTCAGAATGGAAACAAAAGGGTTGTACGCAAAATTGTCAGAAGCAGTGTTGAAAAGAAATTCGCAGGCAAAGGCTGTTGCAAGATTTATTGAAGAGCGTAAGGATATGCGTATAATTCTTTGCGGTGACTTTAATGAAACTCCAGTTTCGTATAACCATTACGTGATAGGAAAGAACCTTACAGACTGTTTCATAAATGGAGGCTTCGGATTCGGTTGGTCATATTCTCGTCAGGGCATGCACGTCAGAATAGATAATATAATGTGTTCTAGTCACTTTGATGCCCTAAAGTGTCAAGTACTTACTGATATTCATTACAGCGACCATCAACCAATAGTGAGCTGGCTGCAATTGTGTGTGAAATAGCAGAAAAACTAACTGAAAACTTAAAAAATAAATAATAAGAGTAGTGTAATTTGGTAAATAACTGAAAAAGTGTTATATTTGCACGCTTAAAAATAGGTTGAAACAAACAAATAATTAAAAATATTCACTAAAATGCAAAACAAAGGAATTGTAATTGTAACCGCCGTATTACTGACGCTTGCAAGTATCTTCTATTTGTCTTTCTCGGCTGCTACACGCTATTATGATGGTCAGGCGGCTAAGATTGCTGATCCGATAGCGCAGCAGGATTATAAGGATTCTGTTAAGTATCTTGGTATCTATTCTTATCAGAAGTGTCTTGAAACTCAGATTGGTCTTGGTCTTGACCTTAAGGGTGGTATGAACGTCATTCTTGAGATTTCGGTTCCAGACGTACTGGAAAACCTTGCCGATCACAAGACAGATGCAGCCTTCGTCAAATCTATGAACGAGGCAAGAAAAGAAGAAGAGAAGAGCCAGGCAGACTTTATCTCTTTGTTTGTAAATGCTTATAAGAAAAATGCACCAGGTCGTCGCCTTGCTGAAATTTTTGCTACACAGCAGATGCAAGGTAAGGTTTCTCCACAGAGTACTGATTCACAGGTAGAGAAGGCTCTGCGTGAGGAAGTGCAAGCTGCCATCGACAACTCGTTCAATGTCGTGCGCACACGTATAGATAAATTTGGTGTAGTTCAACCTAATATTCAAAAGCTTGAGGGACAGGATGGACGTATCATGGTAGAAATGCCAGGTATTCGCGAACCAGAACGTATGCGTAAACTTCTGCAGGGGTCTGCCAATCTTGAATTCTGGGAGACTTTCAATGCAGAAGAGATAGAACCTTATCTGCGTCAACTTGATTCAAGAATTGCTGCTAATGCTTCAAACGCAACTGCTGCTGACACAACAGCTGTTACTGATACAACAACTGCTAAGCCGGAGGTAAAGCAGGCAGAGGCTAAGTTCCAGATTAAGGACGGACAAAACAATGCTAAGATTGCAGCAAAATCTGATGCTACGGAACAGATGAAGAAGCAACACCCACTGCTTTCTATTCTTCAGACTACAGGTGGACGTTCACTCAGCTTAGTTGGTTATGCCAACGTACGCGATACCGCAGCTGTTAACGCTATCATCTATTCTGATGTTGCAAAGCAGGTTCTGCCTTCTGATCTTAAACTTTTGTGGAGTGCTAAGCCTGCTGACGGACTTAATGTAAAGAACGTTTATGAACTTCATGCTTTGAAGGTTACACAGGCTAACGGTCGTGCTCCATTGGAAGGCGATGTTGTAACAGATGCAACCGACCAGTTCAATAACATGTCAGGAAGTCCTGAGGTTTCTATGTCTATGAATACTGAAGGCGCTCGTCGTTGGGCGGCTCTTACAAAAGCTAACATAGGTAAGGCTATTGCCATTGTTCTTGACGGAGTTGTATATTCAGCTCCACGTGTAAATGGTGAAATCAGCGGTGGTCAGTCTTCAATCAGCGGTAACTTCACTATCGAGGATACAAAAGACCTTGCAAACACATTGAAGTCTGGTCGTATGCCTGCTCCTGCGCGCATTGTTCAGGAAGAGGTTGTTGGTCCTACTCTCGGTGCTCAGTCTATCCAGCAGGGTATTGTTTCTTTTGCTATAGCATTTGTTCTGCTTATGGTTTACATGGTTCTCATGTATAACGTAACTGCAGGTATGATGGCTAATGCAGCCCTTTTGGTAAATATATTCTTTACACTTGGTATTCTCACCTCTTTCCAAGCGGCACTTACCATGTCGGGTATTGCAGGTATGGTGCTTTCATTAGGAACGGCGGTAGATGCTAATGTGCTTATCTATGAACGTATTAAGGAGGAAATAAAGAGAGGACTTGGTTTGAAGCAGGCTCTTGCTGCAGGTTATAGCAATGCCTTCTCTGCTATCTTCGACTCAAACATAACATCACTCCTTACTGGTGTAATCCTCTATGTATTCGGTACAGGTCCTATACGTGGATTCGCAACGACATGGATTATTGGTATAATCTGTTCTTTCTTCACAGCTGTATTCCTCACACGTCTTGTGTTCGAGTATCAGATGAACAAGGATCGTTGGATGAACACAAAGTTCTGTACAAGTTTCTCTAAGAATCTTATGCAGAATGCTAATGTTAAGTTCATGTCTCTCTACAAGAAGACATTCACTCTTGTAGGCGCATTGATACTCGTATTTGTTGTTAGCTTCCTCGTTCGTGGACTTTCAAAGAGCATTGATTTTACTGGTGGTCGCAACTATGTAGTACAGTTTGAGAAAGCAACCGAGCCTGAAGAAGTACGTACTGTCATTGCAAATGCATTCCCAGGCAATACTACAGGTGCTCTTGCTCTCGGTACTGATGGTAGAACAATACGTATTTCTACAAACTACAAGATTGATTCTAACTCCCCAACTGTTGATGACGAGGCAGAAACAATCCTATATGAGGCATTGAAGAAAGAGGGACTTGTAACTCAGAAGAGCGTTTCAGACTTCAAGAATCCTGATGTACGTACCGGTGGTTCTATCATAAGCTCTACCAAGGTAGGTCCTTCTATTGCTAAGAATATCACCTACGGAGCTATCATAAGCGTTCTTATTGCACTATTTGGTATCTTCCTCTATATTCTTCTGCGTTTCCGCAACTTGGCATTCTCTACAGGAGCTACCGTTGCTCTTGCGGTTGATACCATATTCGTGCTTGGCATATATTCACTCTGTTGGGGTTGGTTGCCTTTCTCTCTTGAGATTGACCAGACCTTTATAGGTGCTATTCTGACAGTGATCGGTTATTCTATCAACGACAAGGTGGTGGTGTTTGACCGTATTCGCGAGAACATGCGGCTTCATAGAAAGCAGGATTTCCAAACTACTTTCAACGATTCAATAAACCAGACACTTGCTCGTACTATCAACACCTCTTTCAGTACATTGCTCGTACTTCTGTGTATCTTCTTCCTTGGTGGAGACAGCATCCGCAGCTTCTCGTTCGCAATGATTCTCGGTGTTGTATTCGGTACACTTTCTTCTATCTTCATCGCTTCTCCAGTTGCGTTCCTTGTACTTGGCCGCAAAATTGAAGATCGCTATGAAACAAAAGAAATAGCAGAATAAAAACATAGTCTTAACGACTTTCAATATCTTATGAAGTGCATGCCTTAGGCTGCCCTAAGGCATGCGCTTGATTAAGAGCCCCTATAGTTAAATGGATAGAACGGAGGTTTCCTAAACCTTTGATCCGAGTTCGATTCTCGGTGGGGGTACAATGTTTTCAGGATATGGACATGGAATGTACGCACGGTGCGTGCATTTTTTTATTTTTATAAGCGATGAATAAATTATTAATGTTAGCCCTAATGTTGATGTCTGCTGCAGTAATGCATGCTCAGGGTTTTGTAAAGGGCAAAGTATTTGATAAGCAACTTGACGAGCCTCTTGGTTTTGTCACAGTTCAAGTAACACGTCAGGGAAATGATGTTCTTGTAGGAGGAACTATGACCGATGTTGAAGGATATTTCTTGATTGAAGGACTCGATATAGGTAAATACTCACTTCGTCTTTCTTATGTTGGTTATAAAGATATATACCGCAGTTTTGAACTTACCGCTGATAAAAAGAATCAAACCTATAATCTGCTTTTCATGTCGGAAGATGCACACCAACTAAAGGAAGTAGAAGTAACAGGTCAGAAGTCTGCTATGCGTCTTGAGGTTGACAGAAAGTCTTTCGATGTAAGCCAGCTTATAAGTAGCACTGGTCTTGCAGCAAGCGATGTTCTTGAGAATATCCCCTCTGTCGAGGTTGACAACGATGGCAATATATCTCTGCGTGGCAATTCATCTGTTGAAGTATGGATTAATGGTAAGTCGTCAGGTCTTACCACCGATAATCGTGCTTCTATACTCCAGCAGCTGCCTGCCGAGAGCATTGAGCGGATAGAGGTTATAGACAATCCGTCTGCCAAATATTCTGCCGAGGGTTCAGCAGGAATCATCAATATTGTTCTTAAAAAAGACCGTGCCGCAGGCTATTATGGTTCTGTGCAGGTGGGTGGCGATACCCGTGGAGGAGCCAACACTTCAGTCAATGTGAATTACAATTCATCTCTTTTAGATGCTTTTGCAAGTGTTGGCTATCGGCATCATTCTAATGTAGGACATGCTGAAAGCCAACAGGAAAACTTCAATAATGGGGTTAAGACAAATTTTCAGAATTATTCTGCCGACCAGAATAATTGGGGAAATAACCTTTTCTCTCGTGCAGGTCTCACCTTCCATCTAAGTAAGAAGGATGATTTGTCTCTTACGGGAATGTTCATGATGGGTGGCGGTGAGAGTCGTAATATCACACCTTATAATTATGGTATGTTTGCTGCCGATGGTTCTCTATTCAACCAATACACAATGACTCGTTTTTCTACAGGTTCTGATGTAATGCGCATGCTCAATGGTGAAATAGGTTATACTCATGAGTTTGGCAAGTCGCATAAGCTCGACTTCAATTTCTCTGCTAACAGTTGGAACAGCGATAACTACAATTTCTATCGTGATTTCACAGACAATAGTACTCTTTCTACTGTAGTGCCTGATAAGTATGCATGGCAGTATCGTCCGCAAGACATAGGTAGTAATTCTTATTCTGCACGACTTGATTATGAGAACCAAATGTCCGAGAACTTCAAACTTGAAGCAGGATATAACTGGAATGCATCATACGAAGATACACCTCAGAAAAGTTTTGAGGTAAAGAGCACTGATGGCACTAAGCCTGCAATATTCGACAGTGTTGATAAGGATGCAGATTATTCCGCATACGAGGAACATAGTTTCTTCAACCGTTTTATCTACGACATGAATATTCATGCTCTTTATGTCACAACCAATTTCAAGTTTGGCAACTTTGGACTTATGGCAGGATTGCGTGGGGAATATTGGAAAGTACATACCGAAAGCTATACTTGGAACCAAGAATATGCTGGTGCACCAAAGGATAATCCTTTCTCTAAAGACTATTTCAAACTTTTCCCAAGCCTGTTTGCATCATATCAACTTACACCCAACGACCAGCTTCAGCTTAACTACACCCGCCGTTTGCGTCGTCCTTGGGGAGGTCAGCTCAATTCCTTCCGCGATACTCGTGATGCAACAATGATTTCCTTTGGTAATCCCGAACTTACACCTGAGTATTCAAACTCTTTCTCATTGAACTATCTGCGCACATGGACAGAGCATTCACTTCTATTGTCCCTATATTATAGACCTACAACCGATGTCATGCAGCGTATAACCTACCGTGACACCAATGCAGATATGATGTATTCAACATCTATGAATCTTGCAAAGAGCACATCGTCGGGTGCAGAACTTACTGTCAAGAACAAGCTCTTCCATCGTCTCGACCTCACAACCAATATCAATGCATATTACTATAAGCTTGCTGCTTTCTCGCATGTTGTCGAAGGACAGACTATTACAGGCGCCGAGCAGAAACAGTTTACATGGAATGCTAAAATTCAGGCAAGCCTTATACTGCCTTATGATATAAGTGTGCAGCTAAGCGGACGCTACCATTCACGACAGGCAATAACCTATGGTCATCGTCCTGCACGCTATGGCATGGACTTCGGTTTCCGCAAGAACTTCCTCAACAAGCTGTTTACGCTTAGCATAAACTGCCGTGACTTGCTCAATACTCGTAAGTGGGAAACAGAAACATCTACCGACAACTACTGGCGTCATCAAATTTTCCGCCGTCACTCACGAAGTTTCTCAGCAACTCTCACTTGGAACTTTGGTAACATGAACTCCAATAAGCGCCAACATTCTGAAAGAAGTGATAACGAGCAGCGCGATTACAACTCTGCAGGAATGGAGGAGTAAATATCACGCAATGCCTCTTTATGTTCCAGTATTATCAGTACAAGCTTATCTTTCTGATAATTAAGTCTGCGGTCTAATGACTGATTTGGACATGAGATTTGTTTCAATTTGATGTACCTTAAATATGCGGCATTGTGAGTATTTATTTGCTTTTATTCAATTTTTCTTTCATTTTATTGCTTGATTGCCGTAAAAATGTATAACTTTGCACTTTGAAGGTTAATACTTAAATGTAATTATATGAATAAAACTTTACTTTCAACAATTGCTCTTGCAGCAATTAGTTTAGTAACCTATGCTGAAAACATAGGCGAAACAATCACATCAAACGGCCTTAAATATAAGGTTACGAGTGCAACAACAGTTGAGGTTCAAGAAGAAACAGGAGAAGCTGATGCTTATGACATTCCTGCAACAGTGACAGGTGCTGACAACAAAGAATACACCGTTAATGCTATTGGTGAAAATGCTTTCTACTATAGTCATGCTAAATCTGTAAAATTGCCTGAAACCATTGAAGTTATTAAAAAAGCAGCATTCAAGAGCTCTGCTGTAGCTGAGATAAATCTGCCGGGAAGCCTTAAGTCAATTGGTTCTTACGCATTTAATGGTGCTGCTATAACAAGCATTGAAATACCTGCATCGGTAGAGCGAATCAATGACCATGCTTTCTTCGGCTCTACATCAAAGCGTACATTGAAATCGGTTAAGTTCAATGAAGGTTTGAAGTATATCGGACAAGCAGCCTTCTGGGCACACGGCTTCACATCAGTTGAGATTCCAGCTTCTGTTGACACTATTGCTTCAACAGCTTTTTGTGGTGGTTATCAGTTCTCTGAGAATAAAACCTTGACGACCGTAACTTTCAAAGAGGGTGTGAAATTCATTGGTAGTGCAGCATTCGGCTACAATCAGGTGCTGAACGACATCACTCTACCAAACAGCCTTGTTGAAGTTGGTAAGGAACTCTTCATTAATAACATTGGCATGACATCTATTAATATTCCTGCCAGTCTTGAAACTATTGGCGATTGCTTCATTGCCGGTACAAATGTTTCAAACATAACTCTCGATGCTGCCAATAAATACTTCGTAAAACAGAATAATGTTATCTATACCAAAGGCTATACTGTACTTCAGCTTGCACCTGTAAAGGGTATTACAACCTTGACCGTAAACAACAAGTGCATAGGAATAGCAGGAGGTGCTTTCTGGGGCTCGGAAATTCAGAGCATAATGCTCCCTGATGGACTTGTTGCAATAGGCTATGGTGCATTCCTTGGTTCGCAACTCAATAAAATCAACTGGCCGCGTAAACTCATATGGATTGGTGAACAGGCATTTGCCAACACACAGTTTACTACACTTACTATGCCTGAAAGTTTCCCAGCTATTAACGATGGAGCCTTTGCAAGTTGCATGAAACTGACCACACTTACCATTCCTTCTGGTATAAAAGAAATATATAACCACGCATTCCACAACTGTAAAAATCTTACTACTGTTGTGGCAGAGGGTTCTACAGCTCCTACACTCATGGAGGCATACGAAAGCTACGACGAGGCATTCTATGGCATAGCAAGTTCTGCTACAATAACTGTTCCTAAAGGAGCAAAAAGCTCTTACAGCGAACAAGGATATGATAACTATTTTTCTATTAAGGAAAGCGAAGCAGGTACTTTGGGAGTTGTTTCAACCGACAAGGCTGACGGAGCAACACTTGGTCAGTATGCTGCTTTCAGCATAAAGATTACATTCGACGAACCTGTTGAGGTGTTGAAAGAAAATCCTGATGTAATTGTCAGAGTGGGAACAGGCGGAAGTCAGAACCCTGTATATTCTTTGAGTTCAAAGATTGTTGAACCAGAAGGCGACTGGACAGTAACAAAGGAGAATCCCACAACCGTTCATGTTTGGGGTTCAGACTATGATGGTTATATATCTGCTTTCCTCCCAGAAGATGATATACACTATTTCATCATTCCTTCAGGAATTGTAAAAGGCACGACAACAGGTGAAAAGAACGAGCAGATTATAGTTCGTTTGTACAAGACTGCTCCAACTGCAATTGGAAATGTATATGAAGGTACTGCAACCGTTGTAAACAATGGTGAGGTTGTTGCCCGCTATAATGTAAGCGGACAGAAAATCAGCAAAGAACAACAGGGCATGCAAATCGTTAAGTTTGCCGATGGAACATCACGCAAAGTAATGGTTAAGTAATTATAGGAGAACTATATTAATTGATAGAGGGTATATGCCCCCGAAAGTTAGACAAAAAACTTTCGGGGGCATATCATTATATGGAGACAAGGTGTTCAAGCAGTTCTTTCTCCACAAGCTGCGAAAGCCAGCATAGCTGGAGCGCAGGACAATACCAAATAACGAACTATGTTATAATCCAAACAACTGTAAAATCTATTCACAGAAAATTACTGCCGGGATTTTTGAGCTAATATTTTCAAATTCTGCAATAAAAGGCTTTCTTGAGATAAGAAGAAAGGGGTTGAAACCCCAAAAAGTACGGTGTTTAACCTCAATACGTACGTCTTCAGTGCTCATGACGTACGTCTATAGACCCTAAGAACGTACGTCGTCAAGGTGTATGCACGTACGTCATTAACCCCTGTAAAAGCCTTTTTCACCCCTAAAACAACGAAACAACCAAACTATAAAATAACAAAACTGCTGATAATCAACCGGTTATCCTAATGCCTTTATTTTCTCATATTTGCACCCGACTGATTTTTATTTTGTAAAATCGCCAAATATAAGGGCTTTATTTTGACTTTTTGTTTAGTATTTTGATAGTCGTGAAACTTTTATGAGTTCAAGTTTCATAAGGAGTCCTTTAACTACTTGTCTCCTCTACTAAGCATGTTTACCTGCAAAATCTATTAATATAATCATGCTTCAATAACGTAATAAGTACCCAAAAGGGCTGAATTTCCAGAAGAAGTTCAGCCCTAAATTTATATTTCATGGAAAAGTTTTAGCGGACAACAATATATCTGTATATATTTATTCCACGTTTATTTTATGCGTAAATGTTTCTTCTCCAACAACTGCACGTATTAAATAAACTCCAGATAACCACGAAGATGTGTCAAGGTTATACGATTCATTTATCACTGTAGTCGTAAGTTGCTTGTTTCCTGTTTGCAGATTGTATGCTTCCAAAATCCACGGTGCATCAGTCTTTCTTTGCTCCATTCGACTTACCGATGTTTCCTCATTAGCAGTGTCTATTATAGAAACAGTATGTTGCCTGCCCCTTGATACTACATTCATGCTATTTTTTGGTGCATTGGCATTATTAGAGTAAGAGAAAAATAGTAAACGGAAATCGTCGCAATATTTACCATTCTTTCCATATATAGTAATAGGAATACCTCCCGACCCTTTTGGAAAACTGAATAACAGTAAATCTTTTCCATTGAAGCGTTGCACTTCTGGAGTTCCACTGAAAGTAATTGTTGCACCCTCTAACCATTTTGAACGTATAAAAACAAGGCAACCTTGATGTACAAAAACAGCTCGCTCAAAATCTAATGGCTTTTTAGGTATAGCAGGATGAAATACATTGTAATAAGTGCATTGTTCTTGCTCGTATGTTCCCGAAAGTTTTCCCTTGGAATATACTTCCGTTGAAACCGTTGAAATTGTATCATTATTATATAGTAAGTGTGCATAGAGGGTACCTGAGATTGGTCCGCTGGAATGTTTTGTAACAGTGCATTCATTTGTTGTTGTATTGCTATACGAAAGTCCATAACTGCCAGTTCCTTTTATCTGCCATTTTACAGTGAAGTAATTAGGTAAATCTTTTACTCGGAAAACTTCCTTTTGCTGAATAAAGCTATTTCCTTCAATTTTATAAGAAACAGCATTTACTGCAGCATATGCATCTACAAGACCATAGCCATAAGTTGTATCAAACCCTGTTGGTCCTAAGTCTCGTGCTGTCTGTTGTAATGTCGTTCTTACCTGCTCTTCTGTAAGAGCATAATTTGCAGAAAGCATAAGCGCAGCTACTCCTGCTACCTGAGGGCAGGCGGCAGAGGTTCCACCAAAGTTGAATGTGTAATTTCCCGCTTCATATCCAAGTCCTCCCATGCGGTCAGTTGTTACAATATCTCCTGCATTATTGGTTTTTCCTGAAGGTGCCACTAAGTCCAAAGAAAGCCCTGTTTGGCTGTAATTCCATATATTACCGAATTTGTTAATTGCACCAACTGCTATTACACCATCTACATTGGCAGGAAAACTAACATTCAAAGAATTACCTCCATTCCCAGCCGCAAAAACAACAACACAGCCTTTACCATTTCTGCCTTTGGTCCGAGCATCGCCAATGGCAGTTTTTATATCATTGCTTGGAAGCCCTCCACCCCAAGAACAACTCAACACATCAGCCCGCTGGTATGCCCAGCGTATAGCTTTTGCGACTTGATTGTTTTCTGCGAAACCGGACCCCGTAGAATTTGGAAAAACATTTATAGGAAGTATTTTTGCCTTACTTGCAACACCCCTAATACCAATATTATTATTATCTGCAGCAGCTATGCCTGCACAAGCCGTTCCATGCGCAGCTTTAGGATATTCAGGAAAACCAAAACCACTGGCATGCCCTGCTGTATATCCATACATTACTCTACCTCCAAAATCTTCATGATTAAGCTCTACACCCTCATCAATAATAGCAATAGTTACATTTTTACCATTGGTAATCTTCCACGCATCTTCTACATTTATATCAATGTCTCTTGTACCACCTGTTTGACCTCTATTTTTTAGATAATATTGCTTATTATAAAGTGTATTACATGTACGAAATTCTGAAAGCATATCTGGCTCACACCAATTTATTCCTTCCATTTTACTTATTGATGACACCAAATCCCAAATTTCTTCTGAATTAGATGCTTTGCAATCAAATTTGACTATGTTATCAATTTGTTCTGACAAAGTTAAAACGGAATGTGAATTAAGAATTTCCGCTACATCAAAGTCTGCTTTTAAAGATGCAATAATATTAGGAAGTACATACGCTTTTTCACCATTATCAGTTATATACTGCTGTGAAGTATATCCTAAATCTTCATTTTTAATTTTAGATTTTGCAATAAGAAAGCGATTATTAGACAATATCTTGGGACTAAGTGAAGAAACTTTTGCAAGGCTTGTTTTCCTAACATTTTCATTTTGTTTATTATCTATTTGCAAAAGAATATCTGCCTGTTTATCTATACTTAAGTTAATAAACTCGGTTCCATAATAATATCCACGTTGCGCTTTTATCTGTAATGAACAAAGGAACAACAATAAAAATAATAATAACTTTTTCATAATAGGAATGGTGTTACAGGTTCAATAGATACGTAAAATAAAGAAGAATACATGGCAGGAATAAAGTCTGCTTCTACACAGGTTAAAACTCTAAATGTGATAATATCACCTTCATTCGGTCTATTTGTTCCAAAATCAATAGGATTGATACTAACACACGCATCTTTGCCAATAGAATACGACGATTTGCCGTGCACTTTTATAATTGTTGCTTCAACGACATTGTTCGTTCTAACCACTTCCGCAGTATAAACATCATCGTATTTATTTCCCTCATCTTTGCTACATCCTAAATTAAGCGTTAAGGCTAAGAGTACAAAGATAATACTTAATAGTTTGTTTTCCATAAATGATTAATTGTTTTTAGTTAGTGGCACATAAGTTATATTTGTTGTGCCGTTAAACATTAGTTAATTAAGGAACAAGTGTGTGGTTGTTCCAGATTTATTAGATGTATAGGTTTGTCTCTATTCTTATATTCGTCCCCCTTTCTTTTTATGATTGTATTAAGGTGGATTATTGTTATTGTTGCAAACTTACAAAAAACATATTAAACATGCAAATATTATCATAAGAAAAATAATCGTCTGTCCGACTTATTCACAGTAAATTACTGTCAGTTGTGGGCAAGGCAAAGGCATATTGCGTTTTCGACAGTCTCTTTAGAAGGTACACCCCCATTCTGACATTAGAGGATTTACAGAAACTTAATATCACAGTTACATGTGGTGAGGGGTAGGCGAGGATATAAATTAAACGAGCTGACAAGATGAATGATATCAACTTGTTAGCTCGTAAGTCTGTCAATTAGTTAACCAACTGTTAGTTTCTATTTCCTCCTAAGAAGCGGAGAAGGAATAGGAAGAGGTTTATGAAGTCGAGATACAATGACAATGCTCCAATGAGAGCGAGCTTCTGTGCACTGTCGTCCATGAAATCAACACTTGCTATCATTCTCTTTATTTTCTGGGTGTCCCATGCGGTTAATCCCACAAAGACAAGTACTCCTATGCCGCTTATTATCATGTCGAACATAGAATTTCCCAAGAACAGGTTTACCACAATAGCTATGATGAGACCAATTAACGCCATTGTTAGGTATTTACCTATTGAGTCGAGGTTTGCCTTAGTGGTATAACCATATATTGACATTACTCCAAAGGTGCCTGCCGTGACAAAGAATGTTGTTGCAATAGATGTCATTGTATAGGCAAGGAATATAACTGACAACGTGGCGCCATTGAGTACTGAGTAGAGTATGAAAAGTAGTGTTGCTGATGTCAGCGACAACTTATGAAGTCGGGCACTAAGCGTCATTACCATACCTAACTCTGCAATGATAAGTCCCCAGAATAATAGTTTGTTGGTTACTATCAGCTCAATTAGGTTGGGGCTTGTTGCTACTCCGTATGCAGTGATGCCGGTAATGACGAGGGCCATTGCCATCCATGTATATACCTTTCTAATAAGAGCAGGAACGGCTATGGTTGTGCCTTCTGCTTCGTTAACCATTCTGTAAAAATCGTTTTTTTCCATATATTCTAATGTTTAGTTATAATGTTTGTTACAAATGTTGTGCCAAACCGTATGACGGTGTTCACCGTTTGCAAAGATACGCTTTTTAATTGAAAAAAGTATGTTATTAGATATTAGTTAATTAATTTTTCAGTATCTTTGTAAACATGCTGTATCGAGAATTAATATCACGCATAGAACCATGTTATGGTTTGGGAGAAGCCCGTGCCATAGTGCGGCTTATACTCGAAAGCCGTTTTGGCTTTTCGTGGACCGATGTATTGTGTGGCGTACTCGCAGGTATGACTACAGCCCAAAAGCAGGAGCTTGATGGTATTATGAACCGTTTAGAGAATGGCGAACCTGTGCAATATATATTATGTGAGGCTGAGTTCTACGACAGAATGTTCCATGTTGAACAGGGAGTGCTTATTCCACGAGTTGAGACAGAGGAACTAATAGACAGCATTTCATCAGAGGATTATGCCGGAATGAAGGTATTAGATATTGGTACTGGCAGTGGTTGCATTGCAATAACAATAGCCCTTGAGCATGCCGACTGGCAGGTTGTTGGGTGTGATATAAGCGATGATGCACTGAGAATAGCACGCCATAATGCAGAGAGATTAGATGTTTCAAACGTGTGTTTTGAGAAAAAGGATATTCTCTCTGCCGTTCCCGAACCTGCATCTTTTGATGTCATAGTAAGCAATCCGCCGTATATCTGTCATTCTGAACGTGCAGACATGGAGGCGCATGTGTTGGATTATGAACCAGAATTGGCATTGTTTGTTCCTGATGATAATCCTCTTCTCTACTACAAAGCGATAGCCCGATTTGCCTCAAAAGCTCTATGTGAAGGAGGAGAACTGCTTGTTGAGATAAACCGTGCGTATGGTGCAGAGGTGGCAGAAATGCTTAAGGAATATGGTTTCAGTAATGTGTATATAAAGAAAGACAAGTTTGACAACGACAGAATTGTAGGAGGAACAAGATGACAGAACAGCAAGTGTTAGTTAAGCTCACCTCGCTATGCTCTACTTCTGAGCATTGCTCTTTTGAAATGGAGGAAAAGATGAGGAAGTGGGAGATAGATGAAACCATGCGGGCAAGCGTTATGGAATATCTTATAAAGGAACGCTATGTTGACGACGAACGTTATTGTCGGTTCTTTGTAAAGGATAAGATACGCTTCAACAAATGGGGGCGCAGGAAAGTGGAGCAGGCTTTGTATCAGAAGCGCATACCATGTGAAATATCTTCAATAGTGCTTGACGAGGTGCCCGATGAGGATTATATTGAAATTCTACGTCCTTTACTTAAACAGAAGGCAAAGAGTGTCAAGGCTGCCAATGAGTATGAGAAGAACGTGAAGCTCATCAGGTTTGCTATGAGCAGAGGTTTTACTTTCGACATAATAAAACAGTGTATAGATGCTGAAGTAGATGAATTTGAATAATTCTATTTTGTTGTATATATGCTGAATGCCATTCTTGATTTCATTTCTCCTCGTGCCTGCCATCTTTGTGGCAAGCGTTTGGCAGTGTCAGAAAGACATATTTGTGCAGTCTGCAACTGGCATCTGCCACGTACAGATTATGCTGAAACTGCATACGACAATCCTATGGCACGCTTGTTCTGGGGGCGTTTTAAGATAGAAAGAGCCGCTGCATGGATATTCTATCAATCGCATGCAGAACCGAGTAAGCTGATTTATAAGCTGAAGTATCACGGAAGAATGGAGGTAGGCGAGTGGTTAGGACGGAATGTTGCTGAAGAAATTAATGGTAAAGGCTTCTTTGACGGTATAGACTGCATAGTGCCTGTACCCATAACTTGGCAGAGACGGTTTAAGAGAGGCTATAACCAGAGTGAGATTATAGCACGAGGAATTTCTGAAGTTACAGGTTTGCCAGTGCTTTCTAATTGTGTTAAAAGACGTGGTAAATCAGACAGTCAAACCCGCCTGTCGCCCTCCGAACGCATGCAAAACGTATTGGGAATATTTAAGTTGTGTCGCCCTGAGAAGATAAAAGGCAGGCATATCCTGCTTGTTGATGATGTTGTTACGACAGGTGCTACTATCAGTTCTTGTGCCGAAACTCTGTCAGAGGCAGGCGATGTGAAAATAAGCGTGCTGACAATAGGGTGTACAAAATCATAGCAGCTACATACTTTATTCTCGGATTTATTTATTAATTTTGTCAACAAAACAACAAAACGATATTATTATGTGTTCCATCAAGAAACAGTTTGTAGCAAAATTGCTCGGTATTAAGGCTATTAAGTTACAGCCAAACGACCCTTTCACTTGGGCATCAGGTTGGCGTTCACCTATCTATACAGATAATCGCAAAACACTTGCCTATCCAGAGATTCGTTCGTTTGTAAAGCAAGAACTCGTTCATCTTGTTCATGAGAACTTCCCCGAGGCAACAGCCATAGCGGGTGTTGCTACTGGCGCCATAGCTCAAGGTGCACTTGTGGCAGAGGAGTTGGGCATGCCTTTCTGCTATGTTCGTTCTAAGGCAAAAGACCACGGCATGGGCAATTTGATAGAAGGCACACTGCCAGAGGGAGCAAAGGTTGTGGTTGTAGAAGACCTTATATCAACAGGTGGTTCATCACTCAAGGCTGTTGAGGCTTTACGTGAAGCTGGTTTTGAAGTTGTGGGCATGGTGGCAAGCTATACTTATGGTTTCCCTGTAGCAGAAGAAGCTTTCA
The DNA here is from genome assembly GCA_041855685.1 of Prevotella sp. Classification (GTDB taxonomy): domain Bacteria; phylum Bacteroidota; class Bacteroidia; order Bacteroidales; family Bacteroidaceae; genus Prevotella. Next base: position 28,104 of record JBHAEQ010000003.1, read on the forward strand.
AGGCGGCAGATGTGAAGCTCGTAACAATTTGTGATTATGACCATACTACAGAGATAGCAGCTGAGATAGGATATATAAAGCAGGAGGATTTGGAGGTGTTGAAAGAGTGGCGCCAGAACCCTGCTGCATGGAAACAATAATATAAATAACATTATAATTGATGAAAGAAGAAAGTTCAGTAAAACAGGTGAATGCACCTGTTGAGAAAGTATATTCAACATTGTCTAATCTTGAGAATCTTCGTCCTATACTTGAAAAGGCACGTACTGATGAGCGAATAAAGGAGCATTTGCGTGCAGAAGGCAGAGAAGATGCAATGGAGAGCCTTGCTAATGTGGAACTCACAAACGACAGCATTGCTCTGCCAGTACCGATGTTTGGCACAATCTCTATGCGCATTATCAATAGAGAAGAGAATAAGTGTGTTAAGTTCGAGACAGAGCAGTCGCCGGTAAAGGCTAACATGTGGATACAGGTTCTTCCTGTAACCGATGCAACAAGTAAGATGCGCCTTTCTATTGACGCTGATATTCCATTCATGCTAAAACCTATGGTTGGTTCAAAACTTAAGGACGGAGTAGAGAAACTGGCTGATATGCTATCGGCAATTAATTACTAAAGCAGAAATTACAGAATAGACCTGAAGTATGAACAATGGCAAGAATACAGGTGATAAGCTATGGTCGAAAGGCTATGACATAAACTCGGAGATAGAGCGTTTTACGGTGGGAAAAGACCGTGAAATGGATCTTTATCTTGCCAAGCATGACGTGCTTGGAAGTATGGCTCACATAACAATGCTTGAAAGCATAGGACTTATTGACAAGGAAGAGCTACCGTTGCTCCTTGCTGAACTAAGGAATATTTACACCGTATGTGAGCGTGGAGAGTTTGTAATAGAAGAGGGTGTCGAAGATGTGCACTCGCAGGTAGAGCTGATGCTTACAAGAAAACTTGGAGACATTGGTAAGAAGATACACTCAGGAAGAAGTCGTAACGACCAAGTTCTTGTTGACCTTAAACTTTTCACACGCACAGCCCTTAAAGATATAGTAGGTTCTGTAGTGTCGCTCTTCAAAGAACTTTTGCAGAAGAGCAATCATTATAAGAATGTGCTTATGCCGGGATACACTCACCTTCAGATTGCTATGCCGTCAAGTTTCGGCTTGTGGTTTGGTGCATACGCAGAAAGTCTGACTGATGATATGCTGTATCTTCAGGCTGCTTACAGAATAACAAATCGCAATCCTCTTGGCTCAGCAGCCGGTTATGGTTCTTCCTTTCCACTTAACAGGCAGATGACAACCGACCTTCTTGGCTTTGACTCAATGAATTATAATGTGGTGTATGCACAGATGGGAAGAGGAAAAATGGAGCGTAATATTGCCTATGCCCTTGCTTCTACAGCCGGCACTGTGGCTAAGTTAGCATTTGACGCCTGCATGTTCAATAGTCAGAATTTCGGCTTTGTAAAACTGCCAAAGGAATGTACTACAGGTTCTTCCATAATGCCCCATAAGAAGAATCCTGATGTTTTTGAACTTATAAGAGCAAAGTGTAATAAGATTCAGGCACTGCCACAACAGGTTATGCTTATTATGAATAACCTGCCGGTAGGCTATTTTCGCGACCTTCAGATAATAAAAGAGGTATTCCTTCCTGCTTTTGATGAGCTTCAGGATTGTCTGAAGATGGCAGCTTATATCATCAACAAGATGGAGGTTAACGAGCATATTCTTGATAACAATATGTATGAACCTATATTTTCTGTTGAAGAGGTTAACCGTCTTGTTACAGAAGGAGTGCCGTTCCGCGATGCATATAAGCAAGTAGGCTTGGATATAGAAGCTGGCAACTTTAGTGCCGAAAAGGCAGTACATCATACTCACGAGGGTAGTATCGGCAATCTATGCAACGATAAGATAGAGGCTCTGATGACACAGATTCTTAGTGAGTTTCATTTTGAAAAGGTAGAAAATGCAGAGAAAACACTTCTTTCTTAAGGTGCTCTTGTCTATGCTTTTGTGCTCTTGCACGAGTGCAATTAATGAGTACAGCAGTCGCAGATGCTATGTGATTGTTGATAACTCCACATTTTTAGACGCCTCGCTTGCTTCTGCCATGACTGCCAACTCCCCCGGAGTTTTCTGCATGGTACAGCAGACAATAACAGGAGGAGCACAACAATTCTCTTTCACAACCAACACAGGCTTGTCATCGAAAAAGACGTTTACTGCCAAAGAACAGCGTATGACACTGATATTCGGACTTAACAATGGTGTTATTGTCGGCTATGGCACAATAGGCGGTTCATTCTATGCCTATGACAGAGAATGTCCGAATTGTTTTGATCCTGATGCTCTTCCAGTTAAAAGCAAACCTCTTACAATGACTGATACAGGACATGCCAAATGCTCTGTATGCGGACGTGTTTATGATATGAACAACCGAGGCTATATAATATCAGGGCAGGTAAGTGCCGACGATTTGCCTCTCACACGTTTCCGCGCTTCTACAAGTGGTCCGTATGGAATGCTTGTTGTGCAATAATAAATCTTAATCCCCAACAATATGAAAACCAAGTTTCACTATCTACTACTGTTGTTGCTTTTAGTCTTTGCATCATCAGCACGGGCTGACAAACAACCTGTTGACTATGTAAATCCTTTTATAGGAACAACCAATTTCGGCACTTGTAACCCGGGTGCTATATGTCCGCAGGGACTAATGTCGGTGACTCCTTTCAATGCTATGGGTTCCCCAGAGAATAAATACGACAAGGATTCACGTTGGTTTAGTACTCCTTATGATTTCGTGAACAGCTTTCTTACTGGTTTCTCACATGTAAACCTTAGTGGTGTTGGTTGTCCGGAGGCTTCCTCTCTGCTTGTTATGCCTACTACAGGAAAGCTCGAGGTAGATTATCATAAATATGGAAGTAAGTATGCCAACGAGGTTTCTAAGCCTGGGTATTACTCTAATATACTCACAAAGTATGGCATTAAGTCAGAACTTACAACTACTCTTCGCACAAGCATCGAACGTTATACTTTCCCTAAAGGCGAAAGTCATATTCTGCTTAATCTTGGTGAAGGCTTGACAAACGAGAGTGGTGCGACTGTAAGATTTGTGAATGACTGCGAGATTGAGGGAACGAAGCTGCTTGGTACTTTCTGCTATGTACCACAGAGTGTATTCCCCGTTTATTTTGTAATGCGAGTGAGCAAAGCTCCAAAAAAGAGTGGTTACTGGAAGCATCAGCGCCCGATGACTGCGGAAGCAGAATGGGACAGCACTGCCAACACCAAGAAAATCTATACTTCATATCGTCGTGAAATGAGCGGCGATGATATAGGAGTGTGGTTTGACTATGATACTGAAGATGGTGAGCAGATTGAGGTTCGCATGGGTGTGTCGTTTGTTAGTATTGCCAATGCTCGTGAAAATCTCGATAAAGAACAGGCAGGCTTGTCATTTGAGCAGGCAGTTGCCAATGCACGTGAAGCGTGGAACAATAATCTTAAGACTATAGAAGTAGAAGGTGGAACAGATGTACAGAAGACAGTTTTCTACACAGCTTTCTATCACCTGCTTATACATCCGGGCATATTGCAGGATGTGAACGGCGAATATCCAATCATGGAACATGGTGAGCGTACAGGTAAAACCAATCGCAATCGCTATACAGTTCTTTCCCTTTGGGATACCTATCGCAATGTTCACCAGATGATGACTCTGCTCTTCCCCGACAGACAGATGGACATGATAGACACCTTTATTAATATGTATAAGGAGTGGGGCTGGCTTCCTAAATGGGAACTTTTCGGGCGTGAGACAATGACAATGGAGGGAGACCCTGCCATTCCGGTTATTGTAGATACATGGATGAAAGGCTTTAGAGACTTCGATGTTGATGCCGCCTACGAGGCAATGGTTAAGTCGGCTACAACTCCCGGTAAGGACAACCCTGTGCGCCCAGATATTGATGAGTATCTTAAGCGTGGATATTGTCCTATGGAGAGTCAGTATGATAATTCCGTTTCTCATGCTCTTGAATATTATGTTGCTGACTATTCGTTGTCAACTTTCGCCCGTGCTCTTGGCAAAAAAGCTGATGCCGACCGATTCCTTAAGCAGGCAATGGGCTATAAGCATTATTATTCCAAGGAGTATGGTGTGCTTCGTCCTATAACATGGGAAGGAAAATTCTATGAACCTTTCGACCCAAAGCAGGGCGAGAACTTTGAACCGTCGCCGGGGTTCCACGAAGGTAACTCATGGAACTACACTTTCTATGTTCCTCATGATATTCAAGGGTTGGCAAAACTGATGGGTGGAAAGAAGAACTTCGTTAATAAACTTCAGAGTGTTTTCGACCGTGGCAACTATGATCCAGCCAACGAACCAGACATAGCCTATCCTTATCTCTTCTCATATTTCAAGGGTGAGGAATGGCGCACGCAGAAGATTGTCAAGGAACTTCTTGACAAGCACTACAAGAATGAGCCTTGGGGCATACCCGGTAATGACGACACAGGAACAATGTCGTGTTGGGCAATGTTCTCAATGATGGGACTTTATCCTGACTGTCCGGGAGTGCCTGAATATACACTTACAACTCCTACATTCAGCAAAGTAACAATACATCTCAATCCTGAATACTATGGCAGTAACAAGCTCGTTATCCAGACAGAGGGCAAAGGCGACTATGTGAAGAATGTTTCTATAAACGGAAAGAAACTGTCGTCAATGCGTATTAACCACAGCTTGATTGCAGATGGAGGCGTTATCAAGTATGAATTAACCAATAAACATTAAGTATAGTTTAGCTTATTGCTGATTTATATAATCCGTGCATCACTTGTTTTATTTAGAAGACAGTGATGTACGGATTATTCTTTACCCCAAATTGGGCATTAGATTCCACACTGATAAGTGTATGCAACTCGTTAACAGTCTTTCTTGTTCTTTCATCATAAGCCTTTATATTTCCTGAAGATAGGCTTTCGGGTCATGATGGTGATAACTGTTTTTATCCCGCATCGGTAGTTAGAACACCCTAATATCCGTGGTTAAGTTTGTAATAGGTCGTAAATATGTAAAAATGTAAAAGACATATTATCAGCAAATTACGAATACGACCACGCAACCAATCTTTCTAATTCCTGCCTTTTGAGTTTTACCGGACAGCAATAAGAATAAAGAATAAATGTTGCGGTATAATGACTTTTGTTTGAGATTGAAAACTTTTTTGAAAAAAGAAGGATATTATAGGGGGGGGTGAAAAGAACATGAGTTGTTATAAGTATATCAGCTGATTATAATATGCGGTTGTGTTACAATTAATTAAAAGCCATCAAAATGAAGCAATTTGTGCTTTGCTCGCATTTGCTTAAACAATGAGAGGTAATTACTAACTATTAAATTCTTAAACAATGAGAAAACATTTACTACTTGCAATTTATTTGCTTTGCGGCGCATTAAGTGTTCATGCACAAACCTACACTCCCATTCAGGTTTCAGGTTTTAATCAGGACGTCATCTGCGAAAACAACAGCTCACCCGAAGCTGTGGCTATGACTATGAGTCAGTTTACTGATATTGATTTACAGGGAATTGACGGTTCAGGATTCGGTTTCTATACCGCAGCAGTGCAGGAAGAAGGAGCTCTTTGTGGTGTTGACAACAAGTTCAAATCTCAATACACCGGCGCAGAGTTTCTCGTTAATGTTACAGGACTCAATGCCCTTGTTTTGAAAGGAACAAAGACAGCGGCTACAGAGACAGGCTTTATCAACAGTCCTACAGAAGGCGACCTGAAGTTCAGAACTCCAATGTCGGCAAAATCTATATATGTAATAGGTACGAGTGCCGACGGAAATACCGACCTTCAGGTTACAGTAAACTATGAGGATGGTTCTACAGTTGTGGATAATATAACCATGAACAACTGGGATACTCCGGGTTCTGCAATTGTTTCAGTAAGCGGACTTGGGCGTATAGCATCTAAGAAAAACTGGGCTGGTGATGCAGGAAAAATATCTTCTTCCTATAACTTCAATCTTTATGAATCGGCTGTCAATACCGATCCTGCAAAGAAAATAACCAGTGTGCATGTTAAGCAGACCAATTCAGGTACTTCAACTGCAATTTTCGGTGTTACAATAAGTAACGATGCAGTGCAGAGCGGCATAAGCAGTGCTGTTGTAAACAATAGAGTTGAAGGCTATTATACAACAGGCGGAGTAAAACTCGTGGAGCCTGTAGAAGGAGTGAACATTGTTAAATACAGCGATGGCACTACCCGTTCTATATTCATAAAATGACAAACTGTTTTTTTCCGTTCAACAATAATGTCGTTAAGATGCAGTCTCTTTCGGGAGGCGCATCTTTACAAATTATGAGAATTGCCCTACTGTCAATAATAGGTTTATATTTCAGCATTGCCGTGTTTGCACACGACAATGCTGAACCTGTGTTTTTGAAAACATTTGTGCCCGCAGAACGTGTACATGATTTTGGTGATATAGAAGAGCGCAACGGCAAGGTGAGTCATGTGTTCATATTCAGAAATACCGGTATTAAGCCTGTTGTTGTGTCGGAAGCAAATGCTTTCTGTAGTTGTACTGAAGCGGAATTTACTTACAAGCCCATACAACCCGGACAGACAACTGCTATTAAGGTTACATACAACCCCTATAACCGTCCTGGCACTTTCTCGAAAGAAATTGTTGTCATTCTTAACAATGGAAAAAACTATGTGCGGTGTTGGGTGAAGGGCAACGTAATAGGCTATGATCACCCTGTTGAGGAAGACTATCCCAATTATCTTGGAGCAGGGCTTTATTCCAATCTGAAAGTCATTGCGTTTGTTAGCCAAGGAATGGGTAGAAGTCAGATAGTAGAGCTTAAACTTGCAAACGACACTGATTCTACAATGCGCATTACTTTTACCCGCCAGCCTGATAATAAAGTTCTGAAAATGCCTTCTATGGTAGAACTTAAGCCAAAAGAACGCAAGGTGCTGAAGACTTCGTATGCATATCCGAAGGCATATACCTACAATCGCAGCATAATGCTTAATGTAGAAGTGAACGGTAAGCGGGTGAAACCTATAAAAGTATCTCTCTTAGGCAGCAAGCCTAGATATGAATAGAATAATTAATAAAACTTAAGTCAAACTAATAAAAAACAACAATGCTATGAAGGAAAAGCAAAATGATTTGCTGAAATTGGCTTTTTCCGTTGCACTATGTTTTGGTACTGTGAACTCTTACGCTATTCCTGTACAGGAAACAACTAAGAGAACTTCAGCTTTCTATCAGAACAAAAGTGACGAGAAAACCGTTGGCGGACGTGTGCTTGACGAAAATGGTGAGCCTGTAATAGGCGCTACCGTGAAAGTAAAAGGCACACAGATTGCAACTGTTACCGACTCTGAAGGTTACTTTTCTATTAAAGCTCCGACAGAAAGTGTTATAGTGGTGAGCTATCTCGGCTATAAGGACAGAGAGCTTCCTGCTAATGGAACCAATCTCAGAATACAACTTGCGAGCGATGCTGTGGAGCTTGATAATGTTGTAGTAACAGCTCTTGGTATAAAGAAAGAAGCAAAAAGTCTTTCGTATAATGTGCAGCAACTCGGTGCCGAGAGCGTTAACAAAGTGAAAGATGCTAACTTCGTAAACTCTCTTAACGGTAAAGTGGCTGGTGTGCAGTTCACGACAGGTGCTACGGGAGTGGGTGGTTCTACACGTGTTGTAATGCGTGGAACAAAATCGCTTAACGGCAATAACAATGTGCTTTATGTTATTGACGGTGTTCCGATGAACGACTTACAGGGCAGTCAGCCTGAAGGAATATTTGCCGGCGCAGGTCAGACGGGTGATGCTGTATCATCTATAAATCCAGATGATATTGAGAGCATAAGTGTTCTGACAGGTCCTTCGGCAGCGGCTCTCTATGGTGCAAATGCTGCCAACGGTGTTATTCTCGTTACTACAAAGCGTGGAAGTAAGGGAAAGGTTGACATTGACTATACTGGCAGTTTCCAGTTCTCCAAGCCTTTCGTAATGCACAAATTCCAGAATCAGTATGCTCCTTCTGAGTCAGGTTCATACTTCAGCTGGGGAGAGAAAATGGCTAACGAGTCTGACTATAACCCTTCCGATTTCTTTCAGACAGGTCATACTTATACTAATAATGTTAGTCTTTCAGCAGGTTCGGATAAGAACCAAACTTATTTGTCAATAGGCGCTACTAACGGTCAGGGCATAATCCACAGCAACAACATGGACCGTTATAACCTTAATTTCCGCAATACTACAAACTTCTTTGATGACAAGGTGACACTTGATTTCAGTTACATGCTGTCTGATACAAAGGAGCAGAACATGATTTCACAGGGTCAGTATCATAACCCGCTTGTGCCTGTTTATCTATTCCCTGCAGGTGATGATTTCAATAAGTTGGGTTTCTTTGAGCGCTATGACACAAACCGCAATTTCCCTGTTCAGTATTGGCCTTATGCTAATGACATGAGTATGGAGAATCCATATTGGGAAACAGAGCGTGAGAGATTTGTCAATCACAAGACCCGCAACCAGCTTTCAGCTTCTCTGAACTGGAAAATTACAGAGTGGCTTGATGCTACAGCACGTATTAAATACGACAGAAGCAGCAACAAGTATGAGAAGAAGCTCTTTGCCTCAACAAACACTTTGTATGCTTCAGAATATGGCGCTTACAAAGACCTTCGTGAGACTTATACACAGTATTTTGCAGAGGCATTCCTTAAAGCCAATAAATATTTTGACGGCAACACATGGAATGTATCCGGGGTACTTGGTACAAGCTACACACAGAACGACTTCGACCAGTTCGGATTTGACGGTCATCTGCTCGGCACTGCCAATAAGTTCACTTTTGAAAACGTTAATACAAGCTCAACCAGCTTCAAGAAATATCAGGACGAAGGCTATCGCACACGTCTTCAGAGTATATATGCTACAGCGCAGACAGGCTATAAGAGCATGGTTTATGTTGACCTCACAGCACGCAATGACTGGTCTTCAAAGCTTGAAGATAAATATTTCTTCTGGTCAGCAGGTGTTTCTGCTATATGGACCGATATATTCCCTGTTATGCAGACTGGTGGTTGGTTGAATTACTTTAAGACCCGCCTGTCGTATGCCGAGGTAGGTAATGAACCTAACCAAGCTTACTTGAAGCGTGGAAGCTATGCCATCAACGCTACTACCGGACGTCCAGAGACAACAACAGTTTTCTACGACGACCTCAGTCCAGAGCGTACAAAGTCGTGGGAACTTGGTATTGACTTCGTACTGTTGCAAAACAAACTAAAGGTTAATGCCACACTCTATAAGTCGAGCACCTACGATCAGTTCTTCAATGTGCCAATGTCTTCATCTACAGGATATACAAGCATCTGGACAAACGGAGGTCGTGTTGACAACAAAGGTATAGAGCTTACAGCCCGTTTTAATCAACCTATTGGCAAAGTAAACTGGGAAACTTACCTTACTTGGACACTCAACCGTAATGAGATTAAAGAAATGCTGCACGACTGGGTTAATCCTATCGACGGACAGACTTATAATCTTCTTGAAATGTATCCTGCATCAACGGCAGGTTATCAGACTCGCCTTACAGAGGGTGGAACAATGAGCGACATCTATGTAAGAACACTTAGAACCGATGAGCACGGTGCTATCTACGTTAATCCTACGGACCAGACTGTTGAGGCTAATTCTGACGGAAATGAGTATTATGTCTATGCAGGCAAGGTTGCACCAAATTATAATCTGTCGTGGGGCAACTCTTTCTCATGGAAGGGACTCAACATAGGTTTCCTCTTCAGCTATCGCAACGGTGGTGTGGTAGTGTCAGAGACACAGGCTATACTCGATTATTATGGTGCATCTATTAATACACAGAATGCTCGCAACACAGGAGGAGCTGTCGTTAACGGAAAGACAATCCCTGCACAGGCATACTATCAGACTATTGGTAATCCAACACGCACAATAGATGCTTATTATACATATAGTGCTACAAATCTGCGTTTGTCGGAATTGAGCATTGGTTATGACGTACCTATAACAAAATACGTAAAGTGGGTGAAAGGACTGAATCTCTCGTTCGTAGCTCATAATCTTTGGATGATTTACAACAAGGCACCATTCGATCCAGAGCTTACATCAAACACTGGCACATACTATCAGGGAATAGACTACTTCATGCAGCCAAGTCTCCGCAGTATGGGATTCTCTGTAAAAGTAAAATTCTAATAGAAAGGAGATATAAATATGAAATCACTCATTAAATATGCATTTCTGGGAGTTGTGACTGTTGCCATGGTGGGCTGCACCGACTCTTTCAGCGATATTAATACTAATAAACGACAGGTTCAGGAAGAAGACCTTCTTGCTGACAACCTTAAGACCGGAGCTTTCTTTAGTCAGATGCAGAATTATGTTGTCATCTATAAAGACGGTACTGGTAATGAGTCGTCAGACTATCAGGTGGCACAAGGGCTTTCACATGACTTGTACTCTGGCTATATAGGTCCTACAGGAACATGGGCATCGGGTTCTCATAACGGAACCTACAAGATGACATGGTATGAACAGATGTACACAAAACCTTTCTCGGGACTTATGCCTGCATGGCAAAAGTTGAAAAAAGCGGCAGAAGAAGATAATATGCCTGCTGTTGCAGCTTTGGCTGACATAATAAAGGTGCAGGGCATGCATCGTGTAACAGATACTTATGGTCCTATTCCTTATATAAACTTCGGCAGCGGTTCGCTTGGTACAGCCTTCGACAAGCAGGAGGATATATATAAAAAGTTTTTCGACGAACTCGACAAAGCCATTGCTGTGTTGACTCCTTATGCCGAGGCTGGAGCCACATTGATTCAGAAATATGATAACGTCTATGATGGTAATGTAGCAAACTGGGTGCGCTTTGCTAATACTCTTCGTCTTCGCCTCGCTCTTCGTGTTGTCTATGCCGACTCTGTACTGGCAAAAGAACAAGCCGAAAAGGCTGCTGCTAACAGTGTTGGCTTTATAGAGAGTGCTGATCAACGTGCGGTATTGCTGCATTCAAAGTTGAACTATTATCATCCAAACTATGATATGGCTTATAACTTCAATGCAGGCGAGATACGTATGAGTGCTGCTATGGATTCTTATATGAATGGATATAATGACCCGCGTCGTGCAAAATACTTTGTTGCAGCAAAGGCTGATGGGGAGTATCATGGAGTGCGTTGCGGTACAGGAAATATCAGTTCAAAAATTAGTAAATATTCGGGTGATGGAGTGTCAAATCTGAATATAAGCACAAGTTCAACTCCTATAGTATGGATGACAGCTGCAGAAAGTTTCTTCCTGCGTGCAGAAGCTGCTTTGAGAGGTTGGACTGTTGGTGGTTCTGCAAAAGACTTCTATAATGCAGGAATTATAATGTCGTTTGTAGAAAATGGTATTACTGACGGTGCCGGCACTTATGCTGCTAACACCACGGCAAAACCAGCAGCTTATACAGACCCTACGGGTGACAGCAATGACATGGCAGCTCCAAGCGATATAACAATTGCCTATAGCGAATCAGCTGACTTTGAGACAAATCTTGAGCGTATAATAACACAAAAGTGGATAGCTATGTATCCCGATGGACCAGAAGGCTGGTCGGAATACAGACGTACCGGCTATCCAAGACTATTCCCTGTTGTGAAGAATGACAGCGGTGGTCTTGTGGACAGCAAAGTACAGATTCGTCGTCTGCCTTATCCTAATTCGGAAAAGACAACCAATGCCGATGCTGTAAACAATGGAATAAAGGTTCTCAACAGTGAATCTAACAATGCTAAGGGCGACAATGGCGGTACAACTCTATGGTGGGACAAGAAGTCACACTAATACATTAATATAATAAAGGTATTTAGATATATGAAACTTAAGATATTTTTTTGTGTTGCAGTTCTTACTTCCATGGCTCTTACAACTTTCACCAGTTGTGATACTGAAGCTGAGGCTCTGGAAATTCAGAGACTGACAACTTATGATGACCAATATTATGAGAATCTGCGTAAGTTCAAAGCAACTGACCACCAAATCAGTTATGTTTATTATGCAGACTGGGCACCTATTGAAGGAGCGACAGGTTATAAAGATCCTGCTTCTTATGGCGAACGCCTTATAGGTTTGCCTGACTCTCTTGACATCTGCAATCTGTGGATGGGCATTCCTACTCCCGAATCACATCCTGTGGCATATGCCGATATGTTGGAATGCCAGCAGAAGAAAGGAACTCGATTTGTGTTCCACGCTGATGCTTCTCACTATGGACAGCAGTTCTGGTATCGCGACGAGAACTTCAATATAGACAAGAACCGTGTTATAACTTTGCACAGTGGCAACGAGGAAGAGTTGCGTGCATACGCTCGCTGGGCTGTAGATACTGTAGTTACATGTGGACTTGACGGTGTTGATTTTGACTATGAGGGTTGGAATAGTGCCGACATGCTTGTCGTGGCAAACGAGTGCCATAAGTTCTTCGGTCCAGAAGGCAAATGGGCTGAAAAACTTTTCATAGTTGACTACTTCGGTAGTTCGCCGTCCGCAGAGATTGACCAATACTGCGACTACTTGGTGAAGCAGGCTTATAGCGGTCAGGGTGCTGGCGTTGGTGCCGGCGGACATGATGATGCAAAAACTGTTTATTGCGAGTCGTTCGGACAAAATCCTGGTGGCGGGCAGATTGAGTATTACGCCGTATGGCAGCCTGGCAATGGTAAACGCAAAGGAGGCTGCGGTGGTTTCTATGTAGAACGTAACTATAACAGAGTGACACAGCATAAGTATAATATAGACGGAACTCCTGATTCATCGTCCGATAATATACCTTATAGTGCTTTGCGCCGTGCTATTCAGATTATGAATCCTGCACTCCACAAGTAATGAACCCTTTTAATTTAAGAGAAATATGAATATCAAATATTGTATATTTTCGATTGCGCTTCTGCTGGCTGGCGGTGTAACATTGTCCAGTTGTAAATCAGAAGGCGACGATTTTGACTATGGCAAAAACGGGCTTTTGATAACAGGCACGGGCAGAACATCATTGCATAGTTTTGTTGTTGAAGATACTCCATCTACACAGGCGGTATCGGTTTCCTCAACAAAGAAAGTGGAATCTGAAGTGAAACTGACATTGGCGGTTGACCCATCACTGGTTGAAAGCTATAATGCCGCAAATGGAACAAACTTCTATGCCGTTCCTGATAATGCTGTTGAACTTAGGAATCCTAATGTTGTGATAGAAGCAAATTCGGCTCTCTCAACAACTGCCGAGGTTAGAGTTTTGAGCACGGAAAACTTTGAGGAAGGCCGCACATATCTCATTCCTGTTACTATAAAGAATGTGGAAGGTGCAGATGTAGAGTTGATTGAATCTTCAAAGACTATCTATCTGCGTGTATCACGTGTGCTTACTTTCTATTCTCTCGAAAATGACTATAGAGCATCAAGTAACTTTATCTTCACTGATGATAAGATGGTTGACCTGACAAACTATACTATAGAGTTTAAAGTCTATCCTTATAACCTTGCTACGGGTACAGCAGGCGATAATCAAATACAGCGTGTTCTGGCAGTAGAAGGCAAGGGCGAGGAAGAAGCTAACATGTACCGCTTTGGTGAGTCTGGTTTGCAACGTAATCAGCTTCAGTGGATTCTCCCTGGAGGACGTGCTGCTTCAACAACCCTGTTCAGCAACAACCGCTGGTATCTTGTGTCATGTACTTATGATGGTTCCGACTTCAAGATGTATGTAAATGGTGAACTTGACACTCAGGCATCAGGCTCAGATAAGCATACTCCTTTCCAGCGTTTCGAGTATGGCATGTCTTGGGGTGGCGGTTATCCAGCAGGTCAGTTCTATAACGGTCGCTTGTGCGAGGTTAGAGTATGGAACCGTGCTCTTGGCGCAAGTGAAATTGCAGGAGGTCTTTGCGGTGTTGACGCACGTTCTAACGGACTTGTGGCATACTGGAAGATGAATCAGGCTTCAGGCACTACTATCCTTGATGTAACTGGTAATGGTTACGACATGGACTGGACTAAATCGGTGAGAGATAGCGGTGGTAATGGAAACCTTGTTTCAACATCTGGCGCAGCAAACTATATTAAGTTTGTTAAAGATGAAAATAATAAATGTTCACAGTAAAAACAAAGGAGGACAAGAATATGAAAAAGAATAGTTTTTATGCTGTTGCACTTCTTACTGCTGTGTTGTTTGCTTCATGCTCGGGTGGTGATGAGCATTATGATGTAATAGGAAATCCTAATACATTGGTTTATATAGACCAAACTGCACCCAAGACTTTTACATGTAATGTACTGCATACTCCTATTGGTTCGTTTGGAGAGATAAAAGCAGAATTTCCTGTAAGAATTCAGTATGCCGCAGAAGCGGAGGTTACAATTGGCGCAGAGGCTGACATGTCATATGTCGATGCTTACAACAAGAAGTACGGGACTGAATATGTGGCACTTCCTGAATCTGTTGTTAAGACAATGAATGTTAAAACGGCAGTCATAGAGACTAATACTTATGACAGTGCCGAACCTGTTGAGGTGACAATTCCTGAAGACGACCTTGATAGGCTCACAGCACCTGTTTATCTTCTGCCTCTAAGGCTTACGGCTGTGAGCAGTAAGCAAGTGACAGGGAGTGTTGATTATGGTGTGGGTTACATAATTATCAAGACAAGTGATGATTACGTTTCAATCTCTGGAACAAATACTGTTAATACTACAATTGTACGAACTCCTGTAGGCGTGTTTGGAGAAGTATCAGCTAAATTCAATGTATCTCTTGCTGCGGCATTGTCTAAGGACATGTTGGTAACATTGCAGGTAGATAACGATGCTGTTGCTGCATACAATGCAGAGAAAGGAAGTAGTTATATTGCACTGCCAACGAATGTGCTGAATGCTTTGTCTGTAACAGCATCTAAAGTGAAAGCTGGTGAAAAGAATGCAGAAACTGCCATCTCTGTGTCTGTTCCTAAAGACATGGCACAAACACTGACAGAACCAGCTTACTTGATTCCTTTGCGTCTTGTTACAGGCTTTGGTGCAACTCCAACAGAAACACAAGATGAGTATGCGTATGTTACTGTAGAAACAAAAGAGTCAATAATGAATGGCGAGCCAACTTCATTATTAGGAAAACCTGCCACTGACAGAAGTGCTTGGATATGTGTGAGTGCTACAGGATTAAAGCCTGAAGAAATGCAGAACGCCTTCGCTACAGGTTGGAGTGGTGGTTGGAGTTTCAATGGTGATAAATTGTCTTCAGCATCATTCGTTGTTGACCTCGGTGCATCTCATAATGTCAGCGGCTTTATGTTCAGCAGTAATGTTATGACAAACGCACGTATATATCTGAGCGCAGACAATTCAACATGGACCGACTGTGGTGAGTTGAGCGGCAATAATACAGTCAGAGACTCTAATGGTAATAATTGGTATGTACTCTATGGAGCAGTGCCTGCAAAGTACGTCAAAGTAGAGCTTACTCTCGACCCTAACAGTTGGGCTTGGGCTTACGCTTCTTATGGTTATTGCACTTTGAAGTATAACCTCGCTTTCGAGGATTAATTGTTATGAAAGTTATGATCCGTTCCCTTGTTACAGGGAGCGGACTTTATTTTATTTAATAACTAACCAATATTGTTTTTTTATGAAGAATATTCTATTTTTATGTGCTATGGCACTTGTAAGTATGTCTGTTTTTGCAGACGAAACTTCCACACCTCTACAGGTGTCTTCAGGTTTTAATATTGATGCTATCGTTGTGTCGCCAAATGATGTTCCAACATCTTTAGGTCCTATAGATGGTCATGGAAGTCAACTTATAGCCGATACTTATGAAGGAGTTAATGCTGGTGAAGGAATACCTGTAAATGGTGTATTAACCACCGCTGATAACCATAAATATCAGTTTGCTGATTTCATGCGTCCTAATTGTTTATATATAGGCATCACTGATAAGGACGCACATGAATTGGGCACTCCTGCCAGTGGTTCACTAACATTCAGCACTCCTACAGCTGCCGATAAACTCGGAATATTGATGTGTGGAACTAATCGTGAGAATCTCGACCTTCAATTCAATCTTAAAGTGACATACGAAAACGGTTCAGAGTCAAACCTTGGTACGTTCAAAGTAAGCGATTGGGGACAGAACAATGAGAATGATGCAGTGTTTACATTTAAGAAACGCTATCGTTTTGATGCAGGAAGTAATCCTGAAAGTGGTTCATTCCATATTTCCGAGGTTGTGGCAGCTCTTGACAATACCACTTCGGGAGTAAAGACGGTAACGATTACAACAGAATGTGGTGACGATGCTTGGGGCTATGGCAGTCTGGCTTTCTTTGCCTTCACAGCAATTTCTTCCAATACTAATGATATCCAGAGCCTGCCGGCAGGCACTGCTGATATTCATTCAGTTTATGCTGTTGACGGCAGTGTACTGTCTGCACCAGTGAAGGGATTAAACATTGTCAAGTATAATAATGGTATAATACGGAAAGTTGTCAACTAATATCAGCAGTGCCACAGTTATGGTACCAGCAATCACTACATCAAATTAGCTGTGAAAACTAATCTGCAAGATAATCTGGCACAATTAGTTTGGAATATAATAATCAGTTTGGTATAAAAAACAGAGGATGCATTTGCACCCTCTGTTTTTATTAATGTGTGAGTTGTTTCTTATTTGCAAAGCAGTTTTGCGGAGCGTACAGTCTTACCGTCTTTAACAACCTTGAGAATGTAAACCCCTGAGGTGTTGACCTGAACATGAACTTTCTCGCCGGCAGTAACATTGTTTACTGTATTGGCAACAAGCATGCCGTTCTGGGTGAATACTTGAACTCCGTAGTTGCCAGCCTCTGTAAATTCTACGAACAAATCCTTGTCAATAGCATAAGTTCTAAGCTCTGATGCTGTAACGTCCTCTATAGCACTTCCAGTACCTACTGTTATTACTTGGAATATCTTGCTGTCAGAGCCGTATGAGTTGGCGAGTGTCAGTGTAACTTTGTATTCGCCGTCCTCTGCGTATTTCACCTTAGCAGAACCGCTTTCTGAGTTGCCGGTCATATCGCTTAGCGAACCCTTTGGTGCACTCCATGAAGGAGTTGTTTCCACAACGTAAGCCTCGCCTGGGGCGAATGGGCTTCCTGGCATGTACTTAGGCTCGAGAGCGCGGTATGAACCTTGACCCTCGCCTGTGCCTGTAACTATTTCGGCACGGGCAGTATTGACGCTGGCAGTTCCTGCATTACTGGCGAACCAGTTATCTGCATTTGCGTTAGTCTCGAAGTTCCATGCTGTAACAGGGTTATGGCCTGCAGGGTTAGTCTCTTTCATAACGGCTTCAACCTCGTTTTCTGTAAGAGTTCTGTTGAAGAACTTTACATCGTCAACAACACCATCTATAGAAGCGCATTGGTGACGACCAAGGCCAAGCATCATGTATGCCTCATCCCACCATGCTCTTGTATTCATATACAGCGGGCAGAGGCCTTGGCCTGATGAATTGCCGTAAACATAACTCTTGGCAACGGCTTGCTTTCCGTTTACGTAGATAATTTCTCTGACTCCGGTGCTGTTCTTTTCCATGGCAACAGTGAAATGTGTCCATACGTTTGGCTTGAACTCAATATCCCAAACCTGCTTATGCTCGGGTGAACCATTAAAGTTGTGTTCGCGTATGCAGAACTCGAGGACTTTGCTGTCTGGGTCGTATGTTGACCAGAAGCAACCCCAGTTGTTTTGTGGCCAGCCTGTTCCTTGATGACGCATGTCGAGGAATTGTGTTGCTCTTTCAGCAATGGAGTTGAACTTGAGCCAGAATGAGAGTGTCCATGCAGAGTTGTTTGAAGTTAACTGGGCATCGCCAGCCTTGAAAACCAATCCCTTTTCAGCGAGGTTCAAGCCTCTTGACAATTTACCATCGGCTTTGCGACCAGTGTATGTAAGATCTATATTTTCGTTGACATTAACACTTATGTCTGCATCCTTATTGTTTGCTTTGAATGATAAAATCTGAGGTAGCGCTCCTATTTCTTCACCTGTTATAGATAGGAAGTTTGGATATTTCACCGTTTCATCTGTAGATGTTCCGTTCTCTTTGTAAACCTTGCCTACAACAGCCAGGTCGTAGCTACCAGTCTTTTCAAGACCTGATTCTACAGTAACAGTTTTTCCTGTCTGCTCGAACACTTGTGTGCCACTTTCATCGGTAAGTTTCCATGTTGCTTCATCGTGCTTAGGGTCAACATAGCTCATGGTGAAAGCCTCGTTAGGTTTAATAACGTTCTTGTCAATCTTCACGTCGTTGCTGTAAACGTACTGAGGAGTATCGAGATATTCTGTCCATGCAATCTCTGACTCTGACTTCATGTCAAGAGATACGGCTGAAACACCAAGACGTACTTTAGTACTTGGCGCATTAACGTCCATAGGTATAGCGTACATCATACCGGCCCATGAAGTGGTTACGCCCATTAAAGTGCGCTTGCCGTTCTGTTGTTCTGCCCAAAGTTTGAACAATGAAGTGTTCACATCGCTATTGTAGCAAGGTTCATCAGCCTGTTTGTTATTCTCCATATTGAAGATAATCTTTGCATCAACACCAGCTTGATTGAATGCCAGTACTTCCTGTGCAATAATAACAGGTTTCTTAGGAGTTGTACTTGTGCCACGTGTTATTGACACTTCACCGAGCATAAAATTCAGGTTCTCTGCATTCTCAAACTGGAGTGCTATGAGAGCAAGTGTCTTGTCAGCCAAAGCACTTCCTACAGTAATCTTATGTTCAAGCCATGCCTCGTCATTGGCAACATCAGTAGTTGTGAGAAGCGCCATATTGCCTTCTGCTATAGGTGTTGTTTCTGCGTCTTTGGCTGTGAGTACAAGCTTTGCATTAGCAGTACCGCCTGCGTGTTTATACTTTATGGTGATGACATCGCCCTGCTTTAATACATACTCTGTTTTGAAGAGATGCAGGAATTCGCTTACGGTGTTGCCGTATATGCGGGCACAAGAACCGCCCATGTAAGCGTCTGTCCATACGAACTCTGCTTTCAAACCGTTTTCTGGAACTGTGGTATTGAGAATACCTGTAGAGAACCACCAGCGCCATGTTGGAAGATAGTCCTGCACACCTATGTTATACCATGAACGATTATGTTGACGCTTTCCTTCCCAGTTGAAGAATTTACCGTTACCAAGATTGAAGTAAGTTATGAACGGTTCGTCGTCAAGATTCCAAGCTAGAGTACTTTTGGCTGTCATCATGCGTGACATTCCTCCGAACTCACCAGCATCAACTCCGTAATTCAAAGAGTTGTTGAGTTCAGGTGAATTTGCAGGGTTACCTGTGCTTCCGGTAAACCAGCGCTCTATGCGTCTCAAGTATGTACGTTGCTGAATATCCGGACTGCTTCCTTTCTCGTTGCGGCTCTCCCAGAACATGTTTCTTGAGTGTGCGCCCCAAAGTCCGATAGAAATCTGATAATCCTTCAGGCGTGTCCAGCGTGGTGTGGCATGTGGTTCTCCACCCTGCATGTTGATGCCTGCATAGAGATATAACGGATCACGTTGCATGCTTTTAGCTTTATCGACTGAAGAAGACAGAAGCGAGGCTCTGGTCCAGTTATAATTAAAGAACAATGAAGAACCTACATTGTCCTTATTACCGAATATATCGTCGTTGTGAATGCCTAATCCGTTGTCGAATGTAATGTTTCCGTATTCGTTGGTTCCGTCGTACCACATATTCTCAAAGATAGGATTCTTATCCTTCATTGCTTTAACAAGGTTCACGTGGAAGTTAGTGAGATTGGTAACTACAGATGATTCTGAGAAGAACTCCGAGTTATATCCCAATCCGTCCTGACCGTAATAGTGCATGTATTTTGCTGTTTTTTTAACGTCGGTATTTGCCAAAGTTGTTATACGGTTTATCCATTCGTTGCCAGGCGAACCATAAGGAATTCCCCATACACTTGATACTGCCACACCATTCTTGTGTGCAACGTCAAGCAAGGCTGCTGGAATGCGTCCAAGTGGTGCTGTCCAGTTTCCCCAATGAGAAATGTAGTTCCACATAGAGAATACCTCAGAGTCGAATATTCCATCGGGGAGAGCATTCTTGCCAGGGTCGTTTATCGGAAACCATGCTATAAGGCGCTTGTCGTTTTCGGCAGTGATATTTTTGTCAACCTGTGTTTTCTGATTCCTAAAACGTGTTTTGGGTTTTACACGCGAAATGAAGAAATTGTCATCTTCTGTAAGTTTGTGAGTTGTGCTCCAGGTGTTAACAGCATCATAAATCTGTGTGTTGTCACTTGGCCACCACTTAATGTAGTTGGATTTAAGTTCCTGCGCTTGCCCTTGTAATGAAAGCAAACATGCAGCGAAAGCCAACAAAGGTAATTTTTTTGACCTCATAATCTTTTGGTTTGAATTGTTAGTAATATGTTATAAAAGTTATTGTTTAGTGCCCATAACTGTTCTATAGTCTGAGCAACTTAGGGTTTCAGAGCATTTTCACTATATTTTCTTCAGATTCATAGTGTTGAGAGGTTATAATTTAATTAATCTCACCTTGTATATTTCCATTAGGGCTGGATTTAGGCTATTATATATAAGAGTTGTTTTGTATAATAAACACGTAATGCATAATATGTTAAAGTTTGTTTTATTTATTTGTATTGTTTGTGTTTGTATAAAAACAAACAACATAGAGCATGCTGTGCATACCCTATGTTGTTAATTATTTATTTGCAATAAGAATTATCTTACAAGATTAGGGTTCTTTTCTACTTCTGTAGACGGGTAAGGACAGTAGATGCTGTTATTGCCATCCCATGCTTTCACAATACTTACACTCTCCTTTGCTTTGTATTCCTTGCCGCCTGTTGAAGCTACAACGATAGGAGCGTTGGTAGCGCGATAATCATAGTTCTTCTTCAGCTCATTCATACGAAGCTCGTCAGCACGACGTGTTACCATTGACACCCAGTGTCCTGCCACTTCCCAACCGTGCTCCTTGTTGCAACACTGTAGGTGCAGCAGAACCTGTTGTTGATGGTTCCGCAAGGGCGGCACTGTTGGAGATGGTTGCTGCAAGTGCAACGATTCCAAGTTTCCTAAAATGATTTTTTATCTTCCGTTAGTTGAAATAAAAATAGATAATTAAAAAATAGATATTTGAATATAATAGTTATTTTATTTATAAGCCTCTGTTGATTCAGATTGTTAAATTTTTGTTTGTATAATAATCCTGTTTGTTTAAAACGGTCGCAAAAATACAATGATTTCTTAAAAACTGTCATTTCTTGTAACACTTTTTAGCTTTAGATAACGTAAATATACAGTTATTATGGTATATAGTGTTTGCTTGCGATAAAAAGCAAAGCGTGATTGATGGCTTCCACTATATCGCCTGTTGTTCTTGTCTGAATTTAGCAGATTTACAAGCAAGGGAACTGTTGGTGATAAAAATGCGGGATTTGAGAATTTATGTATTTCGTTTGTATTCAACAGGTTAGGAGAATAATCTTGTAAACCAACTGAAACGGCGGTGTAAAAATGGCGGTTTTATCTTCTAAATCCAGCCGTTTTACTTTGTAAACTCGGTCATTTTGCATTGTGATTACGACAGGTTTACAGGCTGGAAATGTAGTTTTTGTGCGAGGTGAGTGTCTTTTTTTTGAATGCGAAACCTGTGTTTTGATGCTTTGAAGTGCTTTGAAGCGGATAATAATTTCTAATTACTCTGAAAATACATGTGTGCATAAAAGTGTTAATATGCATTATAGTTGCACTATTATAACATTCTCTATGATATTCGTTATGCTTGATGTTTTCTTTTAAGAAAACTCATACATGGGTATATTCACTGTAAGCACATGTTTCTTACTGATAATCAATTGTTTTATATGCAAACGTTTACATGTTACAATCTGTATTTTCTTGGTTGCGTATGGTTGATAATTGTCAATCCTCTCGTATCTTTGCAAACGTCAAATCAAGACGTTATTCCGAAAGAGGCATTGACGTAAGTCTTTCTTGAGGGGTAGTTTTCAGGCATGAAATTAGGATTGTTACATACAACACATATAAAACCTAAGATTAACGAAATTTTATGAAAGCCAAGAGATTTTCATGGTTACTTGCTTTGTTATTGAGCATAACCGCTAAGTCAGTAGCCGCCGGCTACACAGACAACTTCACGGGAGGTCGTACTGATTTCCGCGATGAAACCATTTATTTCATGATGACCACTCGTTTCTACGATGGTGATCCGAGTAACAATGTGCTGTGCTGGGACAACCAACAGGAGCAGATTAAGACCGGCGATCCATGTTGGCGAGGTGACTTTAAGGGAGTTATAGACAAGCTCGACTATATCAAGGCTCTCGGCTTCACCGCCATTTGGATTACACCTGTCGTACAGAATGCGTCTGGATATGACTATCATGGTTATCATGCGATGGACTTCTCTAAAGTCGACCTGCGTTATGAGAGTCAGGATGTAAACTTCCAGACACTCATTGACAAGGCACATGCCAAAGGCTTGAAGATTATTCTCGACGTTGTGTTCAATCACACTGGTAATTTCGGAGAGAGCTACTTCTGTCCTGAGTTCACACGTAACACGAATATCAAGAATCAGGCAACAGCCGAGGCTTGCATGAAACCGAATGCCGCCCTTCTGGGTTCGGATTACGCCACGCTCACTCCTGCACAGCAGTACCAGCGTCGTCTGGCTCTTATGAAGAACACTGACGGACAGAATCACGACAAGAACAACTACTGGCATCACTTCGGTAACTTCAACTGGGACAACGAAACACGCTGGTGGGCGCAAATAGCCGGTGACTGTGTTGACCTGAATACCGAGAATCCGCGGGTGTACAACTATTTGGTGAAGTGTTACGGCGACTTCATAAAGATGGGAGTTGACGGTTTTCGCATTGACACTTCAGGGCACATTGCGCGTCTCACGTTCAACAAAGCCTTCATTCCACAGCTTCACGAAATAGGCAGGCAGTATGCTCACAAGCGTCTTAACAACGCTCCGTTCTATATGTTCGGTGAGGTTTGTGCCCGTTTCGGCAGTGTAGTTTACCGCGATCAGGCAGCTATGTCACCATTCTTCTACACATGGCAAAGCCCTTCCAAGTATGCTTGGAGCGAAGATGAGAGCGAGTGGATTGGCAAGGAATATCCTATTTCTGAAGAACTCAACTTCAGCAATACTAACATGGCGTCGTGCGAGGCAGAATATGCCGACTACAACACAAGCAATACCAGCGAGTTCAACTCAAAGAATGCGTTTCTCGAAGACAACACCTATCATGCGCCAGACGCATCAAAGGCATCGGGCTTCAACGTTATTGATTTCCCCATGCACTATAACTTTACCAATGCAGGAAGTGCGGTGAACATAGCAAAACAGGGCGACCATCTATACAACGACGCTACATGGAATGTTGTCTATGTAGATTCTCACGACTACGGTCCGCAGCCAAGCGATGGTATTCGCTTCAACGGTGGTACCGGTCAATGGGCAGAAAACCTGAGCATGATGTTCACTTTCCGTGGAATACCATGCATATACTACGGTTCTGAAATCGAGTTCCGCAAGGGAATGCCTATCGACAAAGGTCCTAATGGTCCGCTCAGTCAGACAGGACGCGCCTACTTCGGCGGTTACATCACTGGTAATGTCAACGCATCAGACTTCGGCGAGTACACAGCCTCGGGCAATGTGGCGGCAACGCTTAATCAGGATTTGGCACAGCATCTGCGCCGCCTGAACCTCATCCGTAAGGCAGTTCCTGCCCTTCGTAAGGGTCAGTACAGCTGGAACGGTTGTTCTTCTAACGGCGGTTATGCCTTCAAGCGCCGCTACACTGACAATGGAATCGACAGCTATGCCTTGGTGGCTCTTAATGCAGGCGCTACCTTTACAGGCGTGCTTAACGGCACTTACAAAGATGTAGTGACAGGCAATACTATTCAGGTAAACAACGGCACACTCTCAACAGGCAGTTTCTCTGGTCAGGGCAATATGCGTATCTATGTTCTTAATGGTCCTGGTAAGATAGGCGAAGACGGCAAATTCCTCTATGGCAATTCTTCTGTGAGCAAGGCTTCGCAGGTGGCATATGATGGTAATCAGGAGGCTGGAACCGACCAGTACATAGGTCCTGATGACGCAATTAAAGATGCTGCGGTAGAACTTTCACCTGCCGGTGGTTCATTCAAGACCGAGACTCTCAGCGTAAAAGCATCGCTCAATGAGTCTGCCACCTCTGGTTGGTATCGCATAGGCAACGGTAATAAGAACAATATCAGTAGCAATGCCACATTCACCATCGGCGCAGGAATGAACTACGGTGAGAATGTGAGCGTTACATGGGGAGCCACAGGTGCTGACGGCATAGAGCATACAGGCGAGGCTGTATATACAAAGGTTGATCCAAATGCTACAATCACTATTTATGTAAAGAGTTCAACAGCACCAAATCTCTATGCTTGGCACAAACCAAACGGCAATACTGTAAAACTTAACGGCGATTGGCCAGGCAAGAAAATGACACAGACAGTCACCATAGCCGAACAGACTTTCTATGCTCATACATTCTCTGATGTGGAGTCGCTCAACGTAATATTTAATAACGGCTCACAGCAGACTGCCGACATCACAGGCATCACTTCCGACACTTACTTTACTTGGAATGGAGGCACAGGCTATGAGAAGATTAATCGTCCTGAAGAAAATAAGCCTGAAGATGAGCAACAGTATGCTGCTGTCACAATGAATGGAGCGTACACTACTTATTCTTACGAAAAGGACCTCGACTTTAGCAAAGTCTCTGGTTTGACAGCGTTCGTTGTTTCAGGTTACAAAAGAATAAATGGCGAGATGAAGTTTGTTCTTACGAGTATTGAGGAAGCTGCCGCTGGTGTAGGGGTTATTCTAAAAGGTACTCCTGGCACAAATTATAATATTCCATATACTTCAAGCGAATATTCTTATGGTAACTTCCTTATTGGCTGTACTGAGAGTACAACAATATATACTACTGATGGAGATAAAACAAATTTTGTATTGATGAATAATAATGGAGCATATAATTTTGCAAAAGTTTCAAGCAGTAGAACTCTACCTGCAAGAAAAGCATACTTACAGTTGCCAACTTCACTTGCTGTATCAGCTGCCAAAGAGATAGGCTTTGTAGAAGAAGATAATACTACAGGCATATCAGAGACAACTGTTACCAATGAGGATGGCTATTACTATTCTGTTTCAGGTATGCGTGTTGAAAATCCTGTAAAAGGCGTTTACATTAAGAACGGAAAGAAATATATATTTAAGTAAATTGACATTAATAATATAAAATAAAAGGTTATGATTAAGAAAGCGTATGTTAGTCCTGAGATGAAAATCACTGTAATAGAATGCCAATCTATTTTGGCAGGTTCTGGATATTCGGGATTCCAACATGGTCAAAAGAGTGAGATTGGAGGAACAATTAATAGTGATGAAACTGGTGCTCTTGCTGCAAAAAGTAGTTTCTTCACCTTCTGGGACGAAGATTAATATTTAATAGTACTAAAGCAACAGGGTGTTTGCCCTGTTGCTACCTAAAGATTAACAGGTGCTACCCTTAAACGATATGAACAAAAACATTTTTAGATATTTGAAACACAGTGCCATGATTCTTATCATGGTGTTTGTAACATTGCAGTCAGCGCTTGCTGCTAATGGTTATGGATTGCCAAAGACCATTCAGGAAGGTGTTATTCTGCATTGCTTTGACTGGAAATATACAGATATTACAGCTAATCTGCAAAACATAGCAGATGCTGGATTCGTTGCTGTACAGACATCTCCAGCACAGTCAAATTATACAGGAACTACAGGTTGGAATACTCTTTACCGTCCTCGTGATACCGAAATAGGCCCTAACACACTTGGAACAAAAGCCGACCTTGCGAATCTTTGTGCAGAAGCTGCTAAGTATGGCATAAAGGTAATTGTAGATGTTGTGGCAAACCACACAGATGGAAGCCTGCAATGGGTTGCTGATTTTTGGAAAGACACCAGTCTCTATCATACTTTTGGTGGTGTAAACGATTGGGGAAACCGTTGGCAGGTCATCAATGGCGAGATAGGAATGAAAGACCTCAAGACAGAAGACAGCCGTGTTCAGCAGAAATTCAAGGCATATATTCAGGCTCTGAAAGCTATTGGTGTGGCTGGTTGCCGCTTTGATGCTGCAAAGCATATAGGACTTCCTTCAGAGGGAGACAACTTCTGGCCAACAGTTATTGACCGCGACATGTTCAACTATGGTGAGATTCTCGATAACACGGGTGGTGACGACAGCAAACTTATTCCTGAGTATTTGCAGTATATGAGCATCACCGACAGCCCTTATGGCACTAATAATGTACTTGGCTCGGCAAAGAACGGGCAAGCTACCCCGTATGGCGGTGGTAATTATTCGTTCAGTTACAATACCAATAAACTCGTGTATTGGGGCGAAAGCCACGACACATATTGCAACAGCGGTGGCATGAGCGACGGCATTAGCCAGGAGGTTGTTGACCGTGCCTATGCCGTAGCAGCAAGCCACAACAACATTCCTGCACTTTATTTCTCTCGTCCTGTAGGCACAAATGGTCCTTCTGCACAGGCTGGAGCTATGGGAAGCACTCACTACACAAGCAAATCTGTGGCAGAAGTAAACAAGTTCCATAATGCACAGGCAGGAAAGGCGTCTTACTATACAGGCAGTGGGAGTGTTGCTTCTATAAGTCGTAAGGACGGAGGAGCTATAGTAGTAAACTTCCAAGGCGCTGGTAATGTAAACATAGCCAACGGAGGTGGATATGCCAAGCCGGGAACATATACTGACCGAGTATCAGGAAATCAGTTTACTATTACATCTTCAACAATCAGCGGTAATACAAACAGTACCGGTATTGCTGTGCTTTATGAGGAAGAAAATCCTAAACCTGTGATTACATTCAATCCAAAAGGCAGTACTTTCAAGACAGAGGCTTTAAGTCTTACAGCTGTTCTAAGTAATGCGGAGAATGGTTGGTATCAGGTGGGAACATCTGAAAAGATTAATTTCACTGGCAGTACAACATTTGCTATTGGTGCAGGTGTTGAATACGGCACTGCTATCACAGTGAAGTGGGGTGCAACTGGTGCTGACGGTAGCGAGGTGACAGGCAGCGAAACATATACTAAGGCTGACCAAAATGCCAAGGTTTATGTTTACTACAACAATCCAAACAAATGGCGTAATGTCAATTGCTATCTCTATAAGGACAATACTAACAACGTTTGGCCTGGCACAGCAATGACCTATGGTGCTAATATCACTATTAACGGTAAGACAGGTTGGTGGTATATGGAGGTGGCTGATGCCTATACAACAGGTCAGGCTATAGTGACCAACGGAGTGCAGAACGGCACACAGCAATACCCAGGTCAGAATCAACCCGGTGTGCAACTCAACGGCAATTCAATCTATATCGACGGCACAGCAGCAGGAGAGACTACCGTTAAGCCTGATGAAATAATTGTGCCTGTAAATATTCCTACAGTAAGTATTGATAAGTCTTCAGGTGAATTTACTGGGTCTGTAGCTGTAACACTAACAGCTTCTGAAACAGATGCTACTATAGTATATACTACAAATGGTATTGCACCTACAGCAAATAGTGAAAAGGCTGTTGGTAGTAAGACGCTTACATTCACATCTACCATTACTCTTATGGCAGGTGTACTCTATGATGGTGAAGTTAAGAATGTTGTAAGTGCAACCTATACACGTAAACAGCAACCTAAAGAAGGTATAACCATCTATGTGAAAGCAGAGAAGACACCTTACCTATATGCATGGGTTGATGAGCAGACTAAGTTGAATGGTAACTGGCCTGGTAAGCTGATGAGTGATAAAGTTGTAATTAATAATGACACTTATTATTATCAGTCGTTTACTCAAAGCAGAATTAACATAATATTTAATAATGGTTCAGGTGCTCAGACAAAGGGCATAGAGGGCATCACTTCTACAAGCTATTACACCTACGACGGCAGCACCGGCTATCAGAACATACCAGCTCCTGTTATAGAAGAGGAGGAAGATACTGTGGAAATTACAATGAATGGCGAGTACACTTCGTTTGCAAGTACTAAGAATCTCCTTTTCAATGACCCTGAACTAAAGGCATTTATTGTGGCTGGCTATCGTCAGAGTAGCAATGGTATAACAATGGTGTTGCTTGAAGTTGATTACGTACCTGCAGGTACAGGGCTTATTCTTAAAGGTACTCCAGGCTCTATATATAAAATAGGTGTAGCTGAGTTTGAGGCAGGATACAGTAACTTCTTAAAGGGAGTTGTTGAGCAGACAACTATTAGTTCGACAGACGGCGAGATGACCAACTATGCGTTTGTTAAGGATAATGGGCAATATAGATTTGCTAAGGTTGCAAGTACACGCACATTACCTGCTGGTAAAGCTTATTTGCAGTTGCCTAATAGTGTTGCATCTGCAGCAGGCACAAAGGAACTGAATTTCGTGTTAGAAGACGAGACAACAGGCATAAGCGACATAAGTGAAAGCCGTGCCAGCGATGACGGCGCTTACTACACACTATCGGGTGTAAAGACATACAAGCCTTCACGTGGAATATATATATATAAAGGTAAAAAGGTTTTATTTAAATAGTTAAGGTAATTTTAGGATGACGTAATAAGGAGGGGCAGTGATGCTCCTCCTTATTTTTATTTACTACAGTTTCGCATGTAAATGCGTTAAGTATCATACCTGTGTCTCTCTGCTAATACTAATTTTGCCAAGTGTAATACTGGTCATAATGAACGATTCGGGCTAAACATCGCTCTTCCTACTGTATTCTGTAGGCGTAACACCGCATACGCTCTTAAATGCACGTACGAAATTCGGGTAAACGTCGAAGCCGCAACGGTCGGCAACTTCGGTCAAGCTCATCGTTGGATTGTTGTCAAGCAGTTTCTTGGCTTGTCTTATTCTGATGTTTTGAATATAGGTTGATGGAGCATAGCCGGTGAGAGTCACGATCTTGCGATAGAACTGGCTGTTGCTCATACACATTTTGGAAGCGATGGTTGAAACATCGATAGGCTTATTGTTATTGAGCAATAGGAATATTGCATCCGACACCTTTTCCAAAAAACGTGCGTCGGTATTGGTTCTTGGTGTACTGCCTTTATCCTCCGATGCTTGTTGCCCGGTCATTGCCTTTGCAAATTTCTCGCGCAATAACCGCCTGCCTTCCAGCAGTTTTTCCGCACGTGTATGTAGTTCCTCGCTGTTGAACGGCTTTGCGAGATAGGCGTCGGTGCCGGCTTCCAGTCCACGTATGCGCTCTTCCTCCGTAATCTTCGCCGTAACGACGATGATGGGAATATGGTCGATGATTTCATTGCCACGCACCTGCCGGCATACTTCCAGTCCGTCCATGCCGGGCATCATCAGGTCGGTGATGATGAGGTCGGGCACAAGATCGAGTGCCTTATCCAGACCCTCCTTGCCGTTGGCGGCATAACTGACGGCATAACTGTCAGCAAACTGCGACCCTATGTAGGCGGCAATGTCGTGGTTATCCTCGATGACGAGCAGGCGACAACCGTTGTCGTTGTTCTCGTTGTCAGTAAGAGTTGCTCCCGTTTCGGGCAGGAGCGGTGTGGAACGGCTCGAAGCACGCCGTGTGCGATGCCTCGGGAAATGTCATCACGAGCCAAGTGATGATTGAGCCTGATTCACCAACCGCCATCGAAGCCGTAACGACCGACGCCCCCGCGAAGAAGCAGGGCATCTACAACCTCCACGGTGTGCGCCTCGGCAACGATCTCGACCGCCTGCCCGCAGGAGTGTATATCGTGAATGGTAAGAAGGTGGTGAAGAAGTAAGAGAAACTAAAACCTAAAAACATTATGCCCGAAGCCCTTGTGAAATAGGACTTCGGACTTTTTCTATTCAGTACCCGTTAGATGGCTCAGCATACATCTTCTGTAATCAGTACTACTCCAATTTGTTTTTTGCCGTCCATTATAATCTTAAGCCTTTTGTCAATGCGTACATGGCGCAGGAAGTCGGTCTCCTCCACTGCCGGCAGGGTGTCGAGTAGTTCCTTGCGGAAGAATCCTTTGTTATTGTCGATGGTAAAGTAGCCCACACCTAAAGAAGTGAGATTCTGGAAGAAGTGTGTGCCTTGGCTTGGGTCAACATGATAGCCCGACTGTGCAACTTCGCATATTAGTCGTGCACCGGAGATGTGGGGCCATTTTACGGGAATGCCCAACCAATGGTCGCTTGAGCCCCAGCGCCCAGGACCGGCAAGAATGTATCCTGTGCCCGAAGCAAGGAATTTACGATTTATTGCCTCCATTTCCACAGCTATGAGGGGATTGTTTGCTGCGGTGAAATTGTCGTTGGTCTTGACATATACCACATCGCACACATCATCGATGATGCCGTGACCCAACGAGGAAGTAGTGCGCATGAGGCACTGTTCGTCGGCAATGGCACTTACATCCATGTCGAGCTGTTGCTTAGAATCTACTATAGGGCGTATCTGCAGCAGGTAAATCTCGCCGGTTCCGTCAGATTCGATATTGCCTGCCATTTCAATCTCAACAGGTCGGCGCATGCCCTCTGCACCGTACTTCATTATCATCTGCATGATTTCAGGCAGGGGCATCACACCATGCTGCAATACACCGGCAAAGGAGATAATCTTGCGTCCGTTCTCGTAAAGACCGTCGTAAATTATCTGGTCGTCGGGGTCGTAGGTAGAGGCAATATTGTTAAGTGCCCCATCGGTATATGCTTCTTTTACTCTTAGGTTCAGAATGTTGAAACCATCATCTACTTTGAAGTCAACTCCGGTTCGGCTTGTGTCGAGAGCATAGAACTTAGTCTGTGTTTCCTTCAAGGCAATGTCGAGCTCACTCATTTGTAGAATCTGCGAGGTATGATGAGGCGAAACTCTCAAAGTCTGCCCGCCGTCAACGATATATTTACCTAATCCCAAAGCCAAGCAGGCAATACCTTCTTCGGCTTTCTCATCGCCAATGGGGTAATAGTTTATACTTCTCAGTACTCCGCTCATGTTGGGATAGAACCGAGTGCCATACTCCTTGCCCACGACCTGTTGAATTATTGCAGCCATCTTCTCTTGGTCTATGACATTGGAAGTGGCAGTCATGTAGGCTTTCGAGTCTCGATAATACACCGACGCATATACACTCTTTACTGCACTTGCCAGCATGCGTATCATCATGTCGTGATTGTCGGGCAGATAAGGAATCATGTAGGTGCTATAGACTCCTGCGAATGGTTGATAGTGGGCGTCCTCCAGCAGTGACGATGACCGAATGGCAAGTGGGGCCTTCGTAGAATTGATGAATATGTCGAAATCCTGATACAGCGTGTCGGGCAGTTGTGCGGCGAGGAAAGCCTTGAGAATATTCTCGTCGGAAGCATCGCTCAGAGCAATCTGGTAGAGCGAGTTATGTTCCATGAACTCATCGAAAATATCGGTACACAGCACCATGGTCATAGGTATCTGCACGTTCACTCCCTCAAACTGATTGAACTCAGGGTGCATCTTTATTATATTGTCAAGAAAAGCCAGACCGCGCCCTTTTCCACCAAGCGAGCCCTCACCTATTCGTGCAAAATGGGCGAAACGGTCGAACTTCATGCGGTCGAACACAGCCACGGTGCCTATATTCTTCAACTTTCGATACTGAACTATGGCATCGAATATTATCTGCCTGTGTGCTTCTACATCCTGCAGTTCATGCCATGTTATCCGTTTGAGGAAATGCGACACGGGGAAGATAGCTCTTGCCGACAGCCAGCGGCTCATATGGTTCTTGGATATATGGTAGAGCATCGAATCCTGTGGTATCTCGAAAATCTTGTCCTGCAGCTCTTTCAGAGTCTTTACCCGTGCCACCTCCTGTTTGGTAACAGGGTCTCGGAAGATGAAATCGCCGAATCCCATGTGTTCTTCCAACAAGCGTCGCAGGTCTATGCTCATCTTCTTCGAGTTCTTATCGACAAAATGGAAATCCTCTGCCTCTGCCAGCCGTCGGTTGTCAGACTCTGACGATTCCATAACCAACGGTAAGTACTCCTCTTTCCGGCGCATATATCTAAGCAGTTTCAATCCTGCCTCAGGGTCCTTCTCGCCTCCGTCGATAAGCGGAAACCGCACGTCAGATATAACTCCGAGCATATTGTCATGATAGCGTTCAAAAAGGTTTACTGCCTCTTCAAACGTGCGTGCCAGCACAACCTTCGGTCTTCCCCGCATTCGCAGCGTAGCCGCATGTTTGTTAAGAGCCTCTGTGGAGAAATGCTGGCTTTGCAGAAGCACATAGTTATAGAGGTTTGGCAATATGGAAGAATAGAATCTTATACTGTCCTCAACCAGCAGAATCACCTGTACGCCTGCCTCGGCAATGTCATTGTCAAGATTCATCTTGTCCTCAATGAGTTTTATTATAGACAGGATAAGGTTTGTATTGCCGAGCCAACAGAAAATGTAATCAAATATTGATAAATCCTCGTTCTGCATGCGTCGGGTTATGCCGTGCGAAAAAGGCGTTAGCACCACACAAGGCAGTTTCGGATACATGTTTTTTACGGCTCTGGCCACATCGAATGCGTCGTTGTCAGCATTTCCCGGCATACAGATTACAAGGTCGATGTTGGTATTGTCGAGCACATGCGAAGCCTCTTCCGTGGTACTCACCTGAGTGAACATAGGTGGATAGCGCAGTCCGAGCTCCATGTATTCATTGAAGATTTTTTCCTCAATCCTACCGTCGTCCTCAAGCATGAAAGCATCGTAGGGATTGGCTATGATAAGCACGTTGTAGATGCGGCGTATCATAAGATTGGCAAACGATACATCGCGTATGTCTTGAGAATTCCATTTCAGATTCATAGTGAAAGAACTTAGTAAACGGTTGTGAAATACTTGACAAAAGTAATAAAAAAGATTGAATGTTTTGGCATTTTAATATGTTTTTACTACTTTTGTGGCATAACCAAAACCAGACTATCTATTGAAATATAGAATTTTTATGCTTCTTTCCACCTTGCTTTTATGTCTGCCGACAATAGGACAGACATCAAAAGACAAAGTGAAGAAACAACAGGAAGGCAGGGCTTCGTATTATTCCAAGAGAGCTACAGGAGCACGCACAGCCAGTGGCGAGCGAGTTCATCATGACAGTTTGACTTGTGCTCACCGTACACACCCTTTCGGCACTTTGCTGAAAGTCAGAAATTTAGCCAATGACAAGGAAGTTATTGTAAAGGTCACCGACCGAGGTCCTTTCGTAAGAGGGCGGATTGTTGATTTGAGTTATTGTGCTGCAAAAGAGTTGGGCATGTTGACGCAAGGTGTAGGAACTGTCGTGGTAGAGGTGTATAGGCCTGACGAAAAAGTGCCGTTCAAGCTTGCGCCGTATGAGTTCCCAGAGACTGATTTCTCGGTAATACAGCCTTATACCCCCACAGTGTCATTGGACATTAATGAGGATTTAAGACTGTTTGTTCCTCAGAAAAAGCACAAGAAATCAACTAAATAATACTGGCATGAGCAAACCATGTATAAGCCAGTAGCATATTATACCGGCAATATATCCAAGGAATGCTCCAAATGTTACATTCTTCAGATACCAACCGAAGTTTATTCCTTCAAGTCCCATTACCACAACACCAGCGGCAGAACCAATAATGAGCATAGAACCGCCGACACCGGCACAATATGCAAGCAGCTGCCAGAAAATACCATCTTGTGCGAAAGCTGCTATTTCTGGATTGATGTCGTACATGCCCATTGAAGCTGCCACGAGCGGCACATTGTCAACAATGGCAGAGAAAACACCTATAACTCCTGTAACAACATAATGTTGCATTGAGCCAAGGTCAGCTGTTGAATGGTCAAGCCACGTACCAAGTGTTGAAAGGGCATTAACCTTGCCAAGAACAGAGACTGCCATAAGTATGCCGAGGAAGAAGAGTATTGTTGTCATGTCAATATGTGACAAAATGCCGCTCACACGTTTTGCCATTGGATCGTTTTCGTCTTTCTTGCGATAGATTACTTCAGTAACAAACCAAAGTATGCCCAAGACAAGGAGTATGCCCATGAACGGTGGAAGTTCGGTATAGAGATGGAAAAAAGGTACAGAGCACAAGCCGCCGACGCCAATTGTGAATATAACGAATCGCTGTTTACGTGTTACAAGCGATGGGCGTACCGCCCTTCTTTCTTCTTTTGTGGTAGAAAGTACGAACGAACCGGAAAGATGCTTCTGGAAGAAAAGGGTAGGGATTATGAATGAAGCAAAAGCTGGAACTATTATTTGTGATATTACTCCTAATGCAGTAATCTGTTTGCCGTTCCAAAGCATGATTGTGGTAACATCGCCGATAGGTGAGAAAGCACCTCCGGAGTTTGCTGCTATGATGACACACACATCATACCATATACGGTCTTTGAAGTCGGGCACAAGTTTGCGCAGAATCATTACCATGACAATGCTTGTTGTCAAGTTGTCGAGAACAGCAGAAAGAATAGCCGTCATAAAAGCAACACGCCACAGGAGCATTTTCTTGTGTCGGGTTTGTATCATATCACTTACAAAATTCAAGCCTCCGTGCTGATCGACAATTTCAACAATCGTCATTGCTCCCATGAGGAAGAACAGCGTAGTGCCTGCCTCGCCAAGATATTCCTGAATAACGGCATTAAGGGCAGAAGCATCTGTTACTCCGCCTTGTCCGAATAGTCCTCCTGGCATAATAGCACCGCTTATACAGCCGACTGCATACAATGACCAGCATATAACACACATGAGCAGTGCTACTGCTGCTTTGTTAACTTTTGTGACACTCTCAAGGGCAATGAATGCATAGCCTACAATGAATACTATTACGATAGCGATTGCAAAACCTGACATCTTTTACTTATTTAATTATTAATTATTGAATCAGTGGCGCAAATTTAATAATAATATTTTTATCGGTAACACTAAAAACTCACAAATCTACTACCTGTAGAGTAAAAAAGGTTATACTTTTTGTTGGGCAGTGAAAAAATGCAAAGAGTAGATTGCAAAATCAAAGTTTTTTTCATAAATTTGCAAAATGAATAAGAATACGCATTGGAGTGAGAATGTAATAATTGCTGATGCCGATTATATAGATAAGGTGGCATTCAATCTTATTGTTAACTTTGAGAGAATTATTGGCAGGAGAATACCAAAAGCGGATATAGCTCACTGGCTCGACTGCATAGCTCTTGACGGAGGAATAAGACAAGGCGATAATGATATTCAAGTTGTAATTATCCATGACAATGCAACGAAGGCATTAGAGAATTTTGCTCCATCGCAATTTGTAGATGAACTGAACGGCAAGGCTTTCAAAGATTCCATAGGTGAGTTTACTATAACTACACTGCCTGTAGAGGATATTATAACAAAACTACAGCTTGTTAATGATGTTGTTGGAGCGGCGGCGATACAGAAGGAGGTAAAGCGTATAATGATAATTCCCAATGCAGAAGACGATGCCACGTACAACCAGCTGCGTGGAGCCTTGCAACATGTTGATGACGATAATAAGCGAATAACAATGTTTGCAATGCAACCTATGCAAGGAGGCAATTTCCGTCAGGAGATACTGGGATATTCGCTCATGTCGGCTCTCGGCATACGTGCAGATGAAATTAAAGAATAAAAACATAGACAAATATGAGTAGAGTTTTAATGATTGGCGCTGGTGGCGTCGCTACGGTTGCGGCATTCAAGATTGCACAGAATGCCGATGTGTTTACTGATTTTATGATTGCAAGCCGCCGAAAGGAGAAGTGCGACCAGTTGGTAGATGCTATCCATAAGGCTGGATACAACATGCCTATACAGACTGCGCAGGTTGATGCTGATGATGTGGAGCAGATTAAAACTCTGTTCAACGATTTCAAGCCTGAACTGTGTATTAACCTTGCATTGCCTTATCAAGACCTTACTATAATGGAGGCTTGCCTGGCTTGCGGTGTAAACTATCTCGATACTGCTAACTATGAGCCGAAGGACGAGGCTCACTTTGAATACAGCTGGCAGTGGGCTTATAAAGAGAAGTTCGAGCAGGCAGGGCTTACTGCCATTCTTGGCTGCGGCTTCGACCCTGGTGTGAGCGGCATATTTACTGCATATGCAGCAAAGCATTATTTCGATGAGTTGACAGAGCTTGATATTGTTGACTGCAATGCAGGCAACCACCATAAGGCATTCGCAACAAACTTCAATCCTGAAATAAACATTCGCGAGATTACGCAGAAAGGACTTTACTATAAGGATGGCGAATGGATAGAAACAGAACCACTGGAAATACACCAGCCTATAACATACCCTAATATAGGTCCTCGTGAGTCTTATTTGATGCATCATGAAGAACTGGAATCGCTTGTCAAGAATTATCCTACTATAAAGCAGGCACGATTCTGGATGACATTCGGTCAACAGTATCTCACATATCTCGACTGCATACAAAACCTTGGCATGAGCCGTATTGACGAAATAGAATATGAAGCTCCTCTTGCCGATGGTACTGGCATGGCAAAAGTAAAGATTGTGCCATTGCAGTTCCTCAAAGCAGTATTGCCTAATCCTCAAGATCTTGGCGAGAACTATGACGGAGAGACATCAATAGGTTGCCGCATAAAAGGATTGAAAGACGGTAAGGAACGCACATATTATGTATATAACAACTGCAAGCATCAGGATGCTTATAAAGAAACCGGCATGCAGGGAGTGAGCTATACAACCGGTGTTCCAGCTATGATTGGAGCAATGATGTTCTTCAAGGGTATTTGGAAAAAACCGGGTGTTTGGAATGTCGAGGATTTCGATCCGGATCCATTCATGGAACAACTTAACATTCATGGTCTGCCTTGGCATGAAGTGTTTGACGGTGACTTGGAACTGTAGGATATGAAACACATATTGTTTACTCTGTTCATGTTTGCTGCTTCTGTATCTTATGGTGCAGAGTCAGCAGACTCGCTATCAACGACTCATTGTTGCGATACTGCAAAGATGATACAACCGTCATATCCTGGGGGGCAAGAGGCATTGAGTTCTTTCTTTAAGGAAAATCTAATATATCCTAAACAGATTCCTACACAAAAAGGAATTACCGGCACAGTGGAAGTACACTTCTTTGTTGAAAAAGATGGAAGTGTTACTCTTGAAGACTATAAGTTTATTAACATGAATATGAAGATAGAACGCGAAGAAGCCGCCTTTTTTGTGAAAGAGGTGCGCCGTGTATTCAAACTCATGAAGAAATGGATTCCTGGTAGTATTAATGGTGAACCAGTACGAGTGAAATTTAGACAGAAGGTTAATTTCAAACTACCATATTAACCTCCATGCGCTTAAATTAAAATAAAAAAGCATAACCTTTATGGCAAAGAAAGAAAAAGAAGAAGATCAGCTAAATCCTCAGGAAGCTAAGATGAAAGCACTGCAGGCAGCTATGGCGAAGATAGAAAAAGACTTCGGCAAAGGCTCTATAATGAAACTCGGTGATGACAAGGTTGAGAAAATAGATGTAATCCCTACCGGCAGCATTGCCCTGAATGTTGCCCTTGGTGTTGGAGGCTTACCAAAAGGTCGTATAATAGAAATTTATGGTCCAGAATCTTCAGGTAAGACAACTCTTGCCATTCATGCTATCGCAGAATGTCAGAAACAGGGTGGTATTGCGGCATTCATCGATGCAGAACATGCTTTCGATCGTTTCTATGCAGAGAAGTTGGGGGTTGATACCGACAGCTTGTATATATCCCAACCCGACAATGGCGAGCAGGCACTACAGATTGCCGATCAGCTTATTTCTTCTGCAGCTGTTGACATTATTGTTGTCGATTCTGTTGCAGCATTGACACCAAAGGCTGAAATCGATGGTGACATGGGTGAGAACAAAGTTGGTCTGCAGGCTCGACTAATGAGTCAGGCTCTTCGTAAACTCACATCTACAATAGCAAAGACTAAGACAACATGTATCTTCATCAACCAGCTTCGTGAGAAAATCGGTGTAAGCTACGGTAGTCCTGAAACAACAACAGGTGGTAATGCCTTGAAGTTCTATGCATCGGTGAGACTTGATATTCGTAAAGTTCAAACATTGAAGAACGGTGACGAACCTTATGGCTCACAGGTGAGAGTGAGGGTTGTTAAAAACAAGGTTGCCCCTCCATTCAAGAAAGCAGAGTTCGAGATTATATATGGTGAGGGTATTTCAAGACTTGGTGAAATACTCGATCTCGGTGTGGAGTATGACATAGTAAAGAAGAGCGGTTCATGGTATTCATACGAGGATAGCAAATTGGCTCAAGGTCGTGAAGGCACAAAGGCTTTATTGAAAGATAATCCTGAACTATGTGAGGAAATAGAGAATAGAATTATGGAAAAGCTTACTGTTTAGTAAACAAGAATGGTGCGAGGGAATGTTTGCCTCGCACCATCGGTGTCTTTTTAATCTCTGAAGTAAACTGTCTTCAGAAAGCCGTAAATATGTTCGGCTGTTTTTTTGTTTTAACTCTCTGACGAGTCTTTGAGCCATCCTATAGGGGATTGGGCCTGTGTCCTTTGGATCACGTCACAAATATATTAAAAAGATGTGGAGCGTGCAAGTAAAAATATAACTTTTTTCTTGTTGCGTTGTATTTTTAACATTGTGGGCGCACACATATTTTTATGTTTTATAGAAAGATAATTTCTACTCGGAAATAATGGCATTTGCCAGTTCGTTCATAGCCTCCTTGTCCTTGGTTTTCATTCTGCTCCATATTGTTACTTGTGGTTCCACAATTTCAATAGCCTTCATTTCCTCAAGCATCTTTCTCATTATTCTCGCCGCACTTGGTGCCCAAGAACCATTCTCGATTATTCCTACACGGCGTCCCTGCCATGCCTTAAGCTGTAGGTGGTGTATGAAGTCATACATTGGAGGGAATACATTAGCATCATAACTGGCGGAAGCAAACACACAAGAACTTAGGCGGAATGCATCTTCAAGCGCACCAGCCATGTCACAACGGCTGAGATCGACAACAACTACTTCGCCTGCTCCTTTCTCACGCAGCACATCTGCCATATATTCTGCTGCGGCTTTTGTTCCGCCGTGAATAGAAGCATACGCCACGAGTACACCTTTAGTTTCAGGTTCATACTGACTCCATTTATCGTATAAATCAACGTAATAACCTATATTCTCTTTAAGCACGGGACCGTGGGTTGAACATATTGTCTGTATGTCGAGATTTATAACTTTGGTAAGAATACGCTGAACCTGTGGACCGTATTTTCCGCATACGTTGAAATAGTAACGTCTTGCTTCGTCAATCCAGTTTTCTGTTTCATTGCATAGAGCACCGAATTTTCCGAAAGCATCGGCAGAGAACAGTATCTTATCTTTTATGTCATAGCTTACAATAACTTCGGGCCAATGCACCATCATGGCAGTGAAGAATTTTAGGGTATGTGCTCCGAGACAAAGCTCGTCGCCGTCTTTCACTACTTGCACCTTGTCCGTGAAATCAACACCATCGAAGAAATTGCCAAGCATGCTTACGGCTTTCTCTGAACATACAATCTTTATTTCAGGGTATTTTGCCAATACTTCTGCTATGAGTGAAGCATGGTCGGGCTCCATGTGATGTACAACCAAATAATCAGGAGTGCGCCCTGTAAGTGCTTCTGTTAGTTTTTCTTTCCATTCGTCGGCTGTTCTACCGTCAACAGTATCAAGAATTGCCACTTTCTCATCAAGTATGAGATAGGAGTTGTATGCCATTCCTTCTGGAACTGAATATTGGCTTTCAAAAAGATCTAAACTTGTATCGTCAACACCGATATACTTTATATCCGAAGTTATCTCTGTAATCATATTCTGCTGTGTTTCTTTGTTTTGTGTGCACAAAGTTACTAAATAAATACCATTTTGTGTGCATTTTAACATACAAAAATGAAAAATAATGGTTTTAGCTTGGCAGATTGAAAAGAATTGCCTACCTTTGCATGCAGAACGAAAACACAGGTGGTGACCTGAATATTATATAATATTAGTTCATCATTAACGAAATAATAATCAATTCAGGATGGAATTCCGGCAGGTAACCGCTGGGGTTTCTTTTTTTGTTATACTTGTTTTTTGTTTGAGTCTCTCTTTATGAGGGGCAGGAGTTAGATATGAATAATTAATAACTAGAAAGGTAAAGATATGGGTTACATGTCACAAGAAGGCTACGATAAACTTGTAGCTGAGTTGCATCGCCTTGAGGCTATTGAGCGTCCAAAGGCGTCTGCCGCTATTGCAGAGGCACGAGATAAAGGAGATTTGAGTGAAAATTCTGAGTATGATGCTGCTAAAGAGGCGCAAGCACACTTGGAGGATAAAATCAACAAGTTGAAGATGGATATAGCAACTGCCAAGGTTGTTGACACATCACGCCTTAGTGCTGATGCTGTTCAGATTCTTTCTACTGTTGAGATGACAAACATTGGCAATAACGCAAAGATGAAATATACCATCGTGAGCGAAAGTGAGGCTGATCTTAGAGAAGGTAAAATCTCTATCAAGACTCCTATTGCACAGGGACTACTCAATAAGAAAGTTGGCGAGGAGGCTGAGATTGACCTCCCTAATGGTTCAAGAATAAAACTTAGAATCGATAATATAACCGTGGGATAAGCAGGGTTATAGATAATCATCAAATTCAATTGTAACAACAATGTCAATATTCAGTAAGATAGCGGCTGGCGAAATACCAAGCTATAAATGTGCCGAGAACGAGAAATTCTATGCATTCCTCGATATTAATCCTCTGGTTAAGGGACACACTCTTGTGATTCCACGTCGTGAGATTGACTATATTTTCGACATGGAAGACGATGAAATTACAGAGTTTCAGGTGTTTGCAAAGAAAGTTGCAGTAGCTATTAAGCGTGTGTTTCCTTGTATCAAGGTAGGACAGGCTGTGCTTGGACTCGAAGTGCCTCATGCTCACATTCATCTTATTCCTATGCAAAGTGAAAAGGATATGATGTTTTCCAATCCTAAGTTGAAGCTGGAAGCAGAGGAAATGCAAGACATTGCAGCAAAGATACAAGCTGAGTTTAATACTTTGTAAGAACAGAAAAGGAGCCATGAAGCTCCTTTTTTATTTTCCGTTATGTTACCTTATTTTCACTTCGGCAGAGTATTTCCTTATTAATGCTGAGGAATCTTCACGTGGGCATATTAATAAGGTGTCGCCTTTCTCTATTACTATGTACCCCGACATGCCGCTTATAACGGCCAAGTGACCTTTTGGTATTTTTATGATATTACCATGAGAATTGTCGAGTATGACATCAGAATCAAGAACTACGTTGTCACCTTCGTTATTGTGTTTTGCCTCGTATATACCGTGCCAAGTTCCAAGGTCAGCCCAACCAAAGTCGCATTTCATTACCGTTACGTTGTTTATCTTTTCCAACACTCCTTGTTCCATTGACACATTAGGATAGGTTGTGAAGTTTTCGGATACGTATCTGTTTTCGTCATCTATAGTATAGTCGGATGCTCCTGTATTAATATTTCTTAGAACTACAGGTAATAAGTCTTTGAAATTATCCAGTAAATAAGAAGAACGAGCCATAAGCATACCTGTATTCCAATAAAATTCACCGCTCTGCAGGAATACTTTAGCAAACTCTCTGTCGGGTTTCTCTGTAAACGAACGTACGGAATAAACACCATCTGCCACCTGACCTTGAAATTGAATATATCCATATCCGGGTTCCGGGCGTGTTGGTTTTACACCCATGGTAAGTACCGTATTGTTGTTATAGGCAAATTCGTAGCCTCTTATAACATCTTCTTTGAATACATCTTCGTTAAGAACTTGCTGATCGGACGGAGCAACAATAATAACAGAATCCTTGTTAAAGTGATATATGCGATGTGTGCCCCATGCTATGCTTGGCGCAGTATTTCGATAAATAGGCTCTGCAAGAATATTTGAATCGCTTATTTGTGGCAGTTGTTCTTTCACTAATTCCCTGTATCTTATGTTTGTACTTATGAGAATATGGTCAGTAGGAATGAACTTGTTGAATCGGTCGAAAGTCTGCTGTAACTGTGTACGTCCTGTACCAAAGAAGTCTATAAACTGTTTAGGCATATCCTCGCAACTCTCCGGCCAGAGGCGGCGCCCTTTTCCACCAGCTAAGATGAGACAATATAGATTATTCGTTTTATTCATTTTGTGGAGTTATTTCTATTGCGAAAATAGGAAATAAATCTGTACTGGCAAAACTTTTTATGCTTTTTTACTAAAGTTTCGTGTGTAATCATTCGCAGTTTAGG
The DNA here is from genome assembly GCA_041855685.1 of Prevotella sp. Classification (GTDB taxonomy): domain Bacteria; phylum Bacteroidota; class Bacteroidia; order Bacteroidales; family Bacteroidaceae; genus Prevotella. Next base: position 70,741 of record JBHAEQ010000003.1, read on the forward strand.
ATATAACGAGACATCAAATGACTGTGCGGCATACAATAAAGTTTTTACTTTGAGATAATAGTAATTATCACTGTGTAACGATAGTTATTCTTAGGTTGTAACGATAGTTATCGTTGTTGTGTAAGAATAGTTATCGTTAGCACATAAGAATAACTATCGTTAGGTCTTAAGAATAGTTATTAATTAAAAAAGATACTTTTGTTGGTCTAAAAAACGGCTCAGTCGAAATTTGGTGGGGGAACTTTCAACTTGAGTTTAAGGAGTTAAGAGGTTAGAGAGATACGTAGGGACAGACCCTGTGTCTGTCCGCACAAGAATAATATTGACATAAAGGAAAAATAGGAGAATTGGTGGTTTGGTTTAGTGGTTTGGTCGTTTTGAGTTTTAGGGACAGCAATAAAACTATTTATTCTCCATTAAATTTCGACTGATCTATTTTTACCCATAAATTCAGTTTTCGTATTTTCTTGAATATCACGCTATTGTGCAGAGAATGTGTCTGAGGACTTAAAATCTACAGTTTGAATAATATCCACGGCTTCAAAAATAACGGCTTGTGCAGGTGGTCAAGAAGTCCTTTTGTTAATATAAACGACAGCAGATACACGGTTTGTATAGTTATAAATTAATTTATCTCACTTTATTACGAGCTTAACCACGGATATTAGAGTCCGCTAATATTTTATATTTATAGTCCTATTTGCTTAATTCTGTCCTCAAATTTATTGCGGTCGCCCGAAGCTCGCGACTTTAGTCGTGCCCTGTAATTATATACTGTGTTTGGTGAAAGACGCAGGAACTCAGCTATACTTGAACTGTCGGTTATGCCAAGGCGTATGAGTGCTGCCATACGCATGTCGGTTGTTAATTCGTTGTTAGGACCTAATTGCTGGTAAAATTCGGGAAGTAACAAAGCATTGAACTCTTCTACAAAATTGGGATATATGCGCAAAAAAACAGTATCGAAGTTGGCAAACAGTTCTTTTGCTTCTTTTTCGCACAGTTCTTCTGAATTTGTCATATTCAACAATTCCTTGAACTGGTTGGCTTTTACTCGTCTGTTTACTTTCTGACGATAGGCGTCTATCTTGTCTATATATTCCGAACATAGACTTAAGAACTTTCCAATATATTCGTCTTTCACGAGATTCGAGTCATGCAATTGTCGGTTTATCTGTCCCATCTTATTGTTTGATTCATGCAGCTTAGTGTTAAGGTCGGCGAGTTCAGTGTTTGTCCTTGCAAGTTCTGTACGTGTGGTAGATAGTAATTTATTACGTCTGTAGAGGAATAGAAGCGACAACAGGAACAGCACGGCAAGTATGCTTACTGCAATAAGAAGTATGCGCAGGTTATGATTATTGTAGCTTAGTAGATTGCGGTAGTCGTTGTTTATGGTGTTGATAATTGGTGATACCTGCCATGAACGTGTATGGCCTCCGAACTTTGTTGCACACATCCACGAATATTCTACATACTCTCTTGAACGGTTCAGGTTTCCTTGTTTATTCACAAGTTCTGCCAGCATCCATAGCGAAGCCTGATTCATCACAGCGTTTCTACAGTCGTTGATTGCTGAAACAGCCAACCAGTAACAGCGTTTGTCTATATCATTGCGGAATCTGTAACACTCCGAAAGATGATAAGCCATTATTGCATAATCATGGCTGTCCGCAGTAATATGTTTCTGCCACATACGGCATAGCTTTTCCGCTTCGTCGAGCATGCCGTTGTTGGAAAGATATATTAACTGACGCTGGTAATAGAATGACGATGTTGTATCAGCGATATTAAAGAATTTTATGCGATACTGTTCTGATAAATCAAAGTATTTCTGTCTCAATTCCCTATCGTTGGAATAGTGTGCCACTTCTCCATACGTATGTGTGGCGGCAAAGTAAAAGTACTCCAACTGTTTTCTTTCTATTAACAATTATTACTGTCCGCTAAACATAAAATTCTCCATTCTAACTCATTGATACATAAGAATTGGGATGGTATCATTTTGTTGACAAGCCCCCTTATTCGTTTTCTGTTACTTCGGGTGGCGATTCAGCC
>JBHAEQ010000004.1:0-45654 GCA_041855685.1 Prevotella sp.
ATGTCCGTTGCGTTTTTCACTGTCTTTGGATTTGCAACACTAAGATAAGTGAAAAAAATGACATGACAAAATCCTGGGCAACTTTTTGTTGCTCAGGAGCTTATAAAACATAACATTTAACTAAGTTGCGGAATTAAGGATGAATACGGATCTGGAAGAAAGACTGAAGGAATTTATTGAGAGCGAAGGAAAATCTTGCTCCTTCGATCCGGAATAGTTAGCACCGAGCTATGTGCATGGGATGTTTGGAGGATCGGTAGCTATCGATTAGATTGCAACGGGTCCCAAAGTGTTGTAATCTATGATTTATGAATGTATAAAAGATTTAATATATGTGGAAAACGTATTTAATTATAATGATTGTTTTATTTGCAGCAGAGCTGATTTATTTCCGCATTGCTGATAAATATAATATCATTGATAAACCTAATGAACGCTCGTCACACAAAACGATAGTTTTGCGAGGTGGCGGTATTATTTTCACCATTGGGCTATGGATATGGAGCATTGTATTTGGATTTCAATATCCGTGGCTGTTGGCGGGTGTGACTTTGGCTGCAGGAATCAGTTTCGTGGATGACATACATTCGCTTCCTGATTCGTTGCGCTTGGTAGTGCAGTTTACAGCGATGTTCTTAGTATTTCAGGAGATAGGCTTGCTGCATTGGGATATGTGGTGGATAATCCCGATTGCATTGATTGTAGCAGTTGGTGGAACGAACATATTTAACTTCATGGATGGAGTTAATGGTATTACGGCTGGTTATTCACTAGCAATGCTGATACCGATAACATTGGCGAATCGAAATATGGCTTTCGTGGAAGAATCTTACTTGATAGTAGCCATTATCGGTGTGTTAGTATTTAGCTTGTTTAACTTCCGCCCAAGAGGGAAAGCTAAGTGTTTTGCTGGGGATGTTGGAAGTATTGGTATGGCGTTGATCTTGGTGTTCTGTGTTGGCAGATTGATGCTGGTGACAGAAGATGTTACATGGATAGTGCTGTTCTTGGTATATGGCGTTGATGGCGTATTGACAATTTGTCACCGTATTATGCTTCATGAGAACTTGGGACAAGCACATCGTAAGCATGCGTATCAGTTAATGGCAAATGAGCTGAAGATGAGCCATGTCACTGTTTCTTTGATTTACATGGGGTTACAATTGGTCGTTTCGCTCGGATTCATATACCTAATTCCGAATACCATTGTTGCACATTGGATTTATCTTGTGGCAGCTGCTTTGGTTTTGGCTGTAGCGTATGTGCTATTCAAGATGAAGTATTATCATTTGCATGTAGAATATTTGGCTTCGCTGAAGAAGTAATCTTAAATTTATAAATTGAGGGATATGAAGATTACACAAACAGTACTTGATGAACTTACAGCTAAGGCAAAGGAATCGCCAAGGCTTCGCATGAATCTTGACCTGCGCGATTCTGCGGAGGACACTTCTCAGAGGATGTTGAATGCGATAGAACCAGGTTCTCCATTACCTATTCATAGACACCAGAATACTTCGGAAACTGTTGTATGTTTACGTGGTAGGCTGGTGGAAGAGCTCTATGATGAATTAGAAAGAACTTGCACTGAGCGTATAGAGTTATCGCCTAATGGTCCTGTAGTTGCGTTAAATATCCCTGCTGGCCAGTGGCACACTGTTCAGGCATTAGAATCAGGCACGGTGATTCTGGAAATGAAGAATGGGAAGTATGAACCTATCTCGGATGTGGACATACTGAAATAAGATGACTATGGATGACATTGTATTACGTATCCGTGATCTGATAGAGAACGAAACCAGATCTTGCTCTATGGACTTTGGCTGCATTACTCCTCTTTATGTCTATAGGATGTTAGGAGGCTCTGTAAATATCGAGAAGATAGAGCAGGTGATGTCTAATATTAATATGTATGATGTAAAGTAGCGAACCAATGTTCATATAAGCTATAATACTGATAAGTCGGTCATTGAGCTATTGGTTTGAGAGCAACTTCCAATAGTGATATGGCCGATTGTCGGTTTTTAGAAATGGTATAAAGATGCAAGAGGCGGCAAACAAGCAGAAGCGCATTACCCTGAAAACTCTTCACGAGATGTTGAACGGGATGAGTGTGGAACTGGCAGAGAAGGTTCATCTGCTGTTTATGGCCAAATATATCGACTACTCAGACTATGACTTCCGTGATGATGGGCAGGTGGAGAGCTATTGCTGGTGCTACAGAGACCTCTTTGAACTGAAAACAAAGGAGTCACAGGAAATCGTGAACAGTCAACTCATCGAGTTCTTGGACGAGTGGCGGCAGGATGCTCCCTCTCTCTATCGGAAAGCAAAGGATGATATCTGCTATTGGATTACTGACGAGTGGTACAACTTCGAGTCGCCCATGCAGAAGGAGATAGAATCGGCTTATCAAACAGCTTTGAAGAAGAAGGATGATATGGCTATCGCTTTAGCCTTGTCGCCATTTGCTCGGAAAACGGCAGAACTGGTGAACAGCGGAGCATACGAAGCTGCTGCCGGTAGTTGCTATGTCATCTTTAGATGTCTGGCCAAGGCGTGCAAGGAGCATGAAGACTGGTTTCGTGGCTTCACGGAATATGGTGATACCTACACGAAACTGGCGATATTCACTGAGGCTGTAGTGGAACTATACTGTCACCTACGCCAAAAGCCAGACCTCTCAAAGCGCATGGCCGATGAGATGGATATCAACCTGGAAGTGTTCAACCTCGAAACCGATTTCTTCGGTGATCTGCACTGCAGTTCCCGCTTCACAGACATGCTCTGTGATGACCAAGCCCTGTACGGGGATTATTCTGAGTTAGAGAAATGCCCCATGTGGGGGATGTGGGAGAAGGAAGGGGGAGAATGAGATAAAGGCCCTACGGAAAGCCGTAGGGAACGGTGACTGAAGAGATAGCGCGATAGAATCGCTGAGCAAGAGACGAAAGATAGCCGCGATGGTATCACGGCAAACGGGATAAATGATAGATGCTCCTCGATCTCGCTATGTGTCGAAGAGCATCCTAGAGGCTCAAAATGAGCAGGAATACAAAGTGAGCATATCAATCTTGGTAAAACCAAAGACTCTCAAGGATTAGAATATCCAATTCATAAGAGTCATCAACGTATTGAGAATTCTCAGTATCCTGAGAGCTTTCTCGAAGAATTGCTTTTTTGTCATCTTCTTTTTTTTATATTTATTTTTTTCTTTCATAAGTTATACTGCAGTTTCTTGATTTAGTTGTTAATTCTTGAGAACTTTTTTCAAAAAATCTGTTATTCATATTTAAATTATACTATTTCTGCATGGATTTTTCAAGTGATTCTTATCTCCCTTTTCTTTTAAATAGTAAAAATGCGACATAAAGGTTCCTTAAATTTAATTCCATGCAAAATTACAATGTTACTTACTTTGAGGAAGAAGAAAACGAATAGCTAGAATCACAAATATTATCCAAGATGGCTGAGGAACAAGAGAAAACAGTAATACAGGCAGTGTCGGATTTAACATCGCTAACAGCGAGGATAAATGAACTATGTGCCAGACCGCGTATCACGGATTGCTTGTCAATACAGTCTGTGTTAAGGAGTAACGCATTATTGGCAGAAGCTGCAAAACCAAAAGTGAGCGTTATGGATGCGGTTTTGAAAGGTGGCGCATTAGGCGCTGCTATGGCAGCACCCTCAAAATGGACGCTTAACCCACTATATGGTGTCGCTCCTGCAATGCCTGCTATTTCAAAGGATTTACTTCAAGGTACAAAACTTGCAGCATTGGCGGCAATGGAAACACAGACGGGTGAATTGGCGCGCATTAAGGGCATTGCCCAGTTAACAAGTGTTGCTTCGCAGATAACCTCTATTTCTGAGGCCCTTGCATCGCAGTCGAGCTTTATCAGGGAAATTATTGCACCATCCTCGATGCTGTCAGATCTACAGAGAATAGCAGAAAAAACGCATAAGACAATTATCGATGCTGGAAACCTGTCTGCTTGGCAGCTTGGTGTGCTGGATAGTGCATCATTCATGGTTGATAGGCATATTGACTGGACATCGAGGTTCTGCACAACCACATACGAAGCGGAATCGCTTCCGCAGATAGAGGAGATTGCTGATTACTCACCAAAGGTCAACGTGATAGAGTCGTTGTCAGAAGAGTTGGAATATGAGCATGACAGGAATGAGGAAATAACCCCAAGTGAAGCTTTGGAAAGGACTCCTTCTTTCCAAATGAGTGAGCGAGGGAAAGGGCTTATGGAGAAAATAGTGAATATCAACAAGACTTGCCAGCGAAAGAACCTCAATCCTCTATTCACATACACTAATGCAACTATGATGGCGGCGACCAACTTGGGGGGAACGGTATGTACTAATAGCGGAAGCTTTGGGATTATTATTGACGGGCTTTATTTCTTTTTCTATGAGAATCTGAAGCATATTAAGGAGATATTTTCGGATGATGCCGTAAGGAATGAAGATGTTTTTCAGTGCATCTTCCGTGTAAAGGATATGCGGACAGATCTGCGTCATGACTTTGAGCATGGCGATAACATCGAAAAGAAAATGAAAGATATAGCAGAGAGCTATTTATACTATACAGGGAAAGTAACTCCAACGACGAGCCACGATTACCTAACGACACAAGAAGGGCTGTATAAGGATTTCTGTATGCTAGCAGACCACTTGCAAGAAGCAGTAGAGAGAATAGAATGAGACTGATAGGTATAAAACTGGGTGAATGTGACCATTTGGTCAGGAAGATACTGAAGGATAATACTTGGTATCCCTTCGGTGACTATTTTGAGCCTACCGAAGCAAACGGATGGGAATGGCGTAGCCCAGAACAGAAGCAGCAAGAGGAGGCCTGTAAGCAGATGTATAAGTCGGTGGTAGAGGGTGAAGACCTGAACGACCGGCTTGACATCACCGTGAACTGCATAGTAGGTAAAAACGGTTCGGGAAAGAGTTCTTTGTTGGATATTTTTTACCGTATTATCAATAACTTTTCATGGAAGTTAATTGATCAGATGTGGTATGAAAATACACCTAAGAACAATCCTCAGAGAGGGCATCATTTATGTGAAGCAGAAGGGTTTGATGCTACGCTGTTTTATGAAACTGATGGCTATGTAGGTAGTATTCGTTACAATTACGGTAAAATGGAGATGAATTATCATTCTCCAGTTGAAGATGCTGTGATAAACGGAGAACCATTTAATAAGTACGCAAGCAAACACAAGTTGGAACGATTGACGCGCCACTTCTTCTACACTATTTGTACAAACTACAGTATCCACTCGCTGAATCAGAGGGATTATACGCCAAACAGACTATGGATTGCAAAGAACTCGAAAATAAATGGTAAGTGGATTCAGGGACTGTTTCACAAGAATGACGGTTATGTGACACCTATTGTGATGGTGCCTTACCGCACTGAAGATGACTATATTGACATTGATAATGAAAATGACTTAGCTAAGCAGCGGTTGGGTACATTGGCTATATTATTCGGATCGCAGAACAGACGGTTTATGAATGTATATAAGCCGTGTGAATTAGTTTATCGCTTTGATCATGAGGCCGCAAGCAAATATAACCTCAAATTCAACAAACTATTTAGGGAACGACTACCGCTAAATAAGAATTGCAGCCTATTGAAGCGCGAATTAAGGAGATTGTGGAACCTTGAACTGAGAGAGCGTTATAAAGAAGGTTATGCTAAGCTTACGAAGGTGGTGCGTGATGCTGTTCTGAATTATCTTGTGTATAAAACGCTGAAAACCTGTTTGCAATATCGTAGCTATGGTAATATGCTCGGTATTAGGAGTTTTACAGATGAAGAGCAAGAAAGGTTGAAGAAGGGTAAATATGGATTCTATCTGGAATACTCTCCAGGTAACGTGATAGCAGTGACAAAGGAGATTCTGTTCCAAGAAAGTGACATCCACATCAACTTGAAAATACACCAGCTACTGACTTATGTAAAATTAGGACAATACACTACAAAGTATCTTGATGTACCTGAATTACCAGAAGGATTAGAAGATGAATTGAAAAAAGATGTTAAGTATGGCTGGTCAGACAAACCCGTTGCTGAACTATATAATCTTAAGCGTAGTGAAGATGGAAAAAGACGCGTGCCATTTAAAACATTTGATGAGGTAAGCAAGATAATGCCGCCTGCTATCTTTGAGTGGGACATAAATTTTATCAAAGGTGAAGATGAGACTGGCAAGGAAACACTAACCCAAATGAGTAGTGGAGAACGTCAGTTCATGCAAAGCATCAGTTACATTATTTATCATTTAAAGAACCTGCAAAGTGTGACAGATGGAGATTACCGTATCAGGTATCACAATGTTTGTATGATCTTTGATGAAGCTGAATTATACTACCACCCTGAGTATCAGCGTACTTTTATTTCCAGCTTAATTCAGATGTTGTCATGGTGTCATATTAACCCCAATATAATTCGTGGCATTAATATCGTCATAGCAACTCATTCGCCTTTTGTACTTTCTGATGTTACACTACAGAATACGCTCTATCTGAAAGAAGGTAAGGTTGAGAAAAAGAGTAAGGAAACATTCTGCGGCAACATTCACGAAATGTTAGGTGAGAACTTCTTCATTGATTATTCGATAGGTGATGTGGCCAGAAAGAATGTTGAGGGCATCATCAAATTGTATAATAGCCGCTATGACAAGGAAAGAGTGCAGGAGAATTGCAGGATGTATCAAGAAGAGAAACCACGATTGGAGTATGTAGCATCACACATAGCAGACTTATACTTAAAAAGGACGGTGAAGGAGATGATGGCGGAATTGGAAACCATTTACGGGACGGAAGTTCCACTTGAAAAGCAGATAGAAGAGGCTAAGAGCCACTTACAGCGCCTGCTGGAAAGAAAAAAAGAAGAGAATGATAAAGGTAAGGTATAACATAGATTTGGATGTTTTACGCCAGAGGTACCTGACGATTTTTGATAAGGCCAATATGAAAAAGAAATGGAGGCCTTTTGAAATCATATTCGGTGTTAAACTGGATGAACTTCTTACGGCAGATTTCAAGCAACTAGTGGGTCTATATTACAAATATAAGCAAACGAAGTTGTTAAAAGCTCAATTGGATGAACTAGAAGATATTTTTAACTATGAGCACTATCAGCCAAAGCTTGCTTGGTTCTTTATGAACCCTGAAAATAAGTTTGACTTTAGTACCTGCCATTATTGTAATACCGCTTATGTGAATGCCTATGGGCTTGGTGATTCATATCAAAATGTATTGGATTTTGTAAATAATGCAACATTTGCTGACTAGAGATATTGGTTTACAGAAAAAGAATTGCCAGACGACAAAATTGATAAGATCTTGAGGGGAGGGCAATATACTAGCTTGACTAAATTCAACGCACATAAGTATCTGGGTAAGAAGATAGAATTATATAAACGTATGATGTTGGCACCAGATGCCAACCATTTTGACTTAGACCATGTGTTGCCCAAGGCAATTTGTCCAATCACGCGATTGTCGTTGTTCAACTTTGTACCTTCTTGTCAAGTGTGTAATGAGAAGCTGAAAAAAGATGAAGAACTTGCAGATAACGAGGCTGACTGGCTTAGGGTGAGTCCGACGTATCAAGGTAGTTCCTTTGATAAGGAGGTTACTTTCAGGCTGATTCCTGAAGTTTCATGTTCTACATTCTTTGAGTTGATGCAAAATCGTGAAAATTATCGATTGGAGTTTGATATGCCCCATGGAGGTGTATTTGACAACTATGTTACATTTTTTAGGTTACAAGACAGGTATAATTACCATAAACAATTAGCCCTACATATACTTGACCTAAAAGAACGATATAGCGAAGAAAAAGTGAAAGAGATAAGCAGAATGATGTCTAAACAGTTTGATGATGATAAGGGTATGAAGTACTCAGAGGCTCAGGTAAAAGAGGATATCTTTTGCATGGATTTTTCGAAAGACCGTTGTTTTGCAAAGCTTCGAAAAGATATGATGGAAAGGAACTGAGTGCATTCTTGAAAGGGTTGGAAAATTATGAGTAAACAGAGAATACCAGAATCACTGACATTACGAAAAGCAAGGATGATTTCTTACTCGCAATATGCGGGTGAGAGACCATCTGTAGAATCGCTTGTAAGTGGAATTCCCACTGACGATGCGGTGGAGTGGTGTTCTTATATCGTTTTCAGAAAAGATAATCTGAAAATAGGTGAATGCGACATACATATCTTAGCTCCTTTGCTGTTCAGCTTTGAGAGTGAACTCCAGCATAAGTTGACCGACTATATAGGGCCAACCTATAATAGAATAGATATGCTGATTAACAGGTATTCGTTTCTCAAACTGACATCTTTTCTGATTACTCACCATAATGAAGAGCATCATGAACTGACAAATGAAGAGAAAACCAGGCTGTTTAAGGCATACTTAGTGTTTTGTGATGAATACCTGGAGTGCATAGGCAGTGGAGAATCGATTCCTGCCAAATATACTTCGGATGATATGCTGAAGTGTTATATGCCAATACAGATGCTGACTAATGCTATAGATGCATTCTCTGACTCTTCGTTGGAGGTGATAAAAGGGAAATGGTTTTTCGTTGATTTCGCAAGCACGGACAAGAAATTTAAGCAATATGTTGAAGACTTTATAAAGGCAAAAGGTTACCCCAATGCGATAGAGTATCTTGGATATATTTTCAATGCAATATCTTCTGCAACTGTTAATGAGCCATCGACTAACATCATGATGTTTAGTAAGGAAACTGGTGAGTGGATTAATTTCATGAATAGTATGTGTGCTAATCTTAAAAATTTTGCTGAAGATGATGAGTTGAACGCTTTACGTTCGAAACCTATATACAAGATCGCTGATGATAAGTTTGCTATTTTGTTCTCAAAGTTCTTCGTTGACAAGTTGTTTTCTGGATTGTTGTTTGACATGGCTTCGACACTCGCCTCTATTGGAAAATTCGATGATGAAGCGGCTGCATATAGGTCTATAAAACAGCAGGTGGGAGAACGGTTCTCCGAGCAATATATGCTATACAGAACTCTTGAAAATACGCTTTCAAGGCGGATGCCTATTAGGATAAATGGTCAGGATTTGCATAGGGACCTGAAATCAGGGGAACCTGATTATTATGCAAGAAGAAATAACAGGGTTTTCGTGTTTGAGTTTAAGGATGTTAGGCTGGATACTCAGACCATATCATCATGTGACTATGAGACAATTAGACAGAAATTGTATAATACCTTTGTGTTTAATGAAGAAGGCAAACCTAAGGGCGTGAAACAGTTGGCGAATGTCATTGAAAACAAACTGCCTGAGATTATATCGAAAATTGATACAACTGTGCCTGGTGGAATGCTTAAAATATATCCAGTGTTGGTTTATACTGATAGTAGTTTTGATATTGAGGGCATAAACTATTATCTGAATGGTGTGCTCAGAAGTGTCATTGGTTCTGTTGATGAGAGATTCCAAGTTAAGGACTTGGTGATGGTCAATTTGAACCTGCTTATGAAACTGGAGAACTATTTCCGAAACGGCAAGATAGATTTGGATAAGGTGGTGAATGAATATCTGGCATTCAAGGAAAGTAAAGAAATCTTGAATACAGTACCCTTCAATAAGTATCTTTTCCAATATTCACGGGGAAAAGGCTTTGATATGAAGTTCACCAAAACATTCAAAGATACTTTCAATGAATTGTTGAGAATGGAACGAGAGGGTATGATAGCCGAATAAGAAAGGGAATGTTATGACACAAGATGAACGATGGTTGGCGAGATGTAATGAAGTGGTAACGTTTATTGTGGCGAACCATCAGAATCCGTCAAAACATCGGATTGAGGAGCATGATATGCTTAATTGGTTGAAGGCGAATCGTAAGGCGATGAATGCAGGGAAGATGAAACCGGAGAGGTTTGAGAAGTTTAGAAAACTTCTGGAATTGACGGAACTGTATAGGAGGAAGAATCAGTGGGAATAGTGATCGCGATATTATCGCAACATACAGGACTGGGAAAACTCGATGGGAGAACCATCGAGCACTGTGACAAAGAATAAATAATGAGGAAGCTCGATACGACATATCATTACGGGATGGCTGGGTATCTGATGGACTTCGGATTTGGTGTGTTCATTGGGTACGGGAAAGGCGTGTCCGTAGAATTGGTGATGGAAGAGCTGAATATAAGAATGAGGTATTATTAGGACGTATTGCTGTCCGGTAAAATGACTATCTTTGCTCATGGTTATATTATTTTTTAGCAAAAACAAAGATAACCAAAAGGGTTGATACCTCGTGAGAAGTGTCAGCCCTAATTGTTGATATTAACAAAAGTTTTACCGGACAGCAATAAAAATATATAGTAGATAGTATCAACGAAGCTATATTGAAGTAATTTGTAGGATTACTGATACAGGGATTACAAAGAATATAAAAGTGCAGAATTAGAGGATAATGAATAAGATTCATGTCAACTCTAATTCTGCATTTTTTATTCTCAGGGGGAAGAGAAGCAGAAAGCATAATCCCTCTCACATTCATGTGTAGCAGTTTACTATAGAAACAGTACCTTTTCCAAGTTCAAGTAGAATCACAGAAGTACCTTTTACCGCTTTTCTGTTTTTTAACTCAATAAACTTGCGGGCATTAAACTTTATAGCTATTTTTGCATACATAAATCCTCTTTACACAATTAATTATGATTATACTATTTTCAAAATTACAGAAGAGAAGTATCTTCTTTGTAATTCTTGTTTTCCTCAATCTTACAGTCGTTGCACAAAACATACAGTTTACCCGTGGTGCTGATATAAGCTGGTGCACAGAAATGGAAGATTCTGGTAAGAAATTCTATAATGCCGGCGGCATAGAAACTGAACTTTGTGCTCTTATGAAAGAGATTGGTATGAATGCCATACGTTTGCGTGTGTGGGTAAATCCATCGAAATTCGGCTATGGTGCATATTGCGACAAAGCTGATGTCATAGCAAAAGCGAAGCGTGCTGATGCACAAGGACTTGATATTATGATTGACTTCCACTACAGCGATTTCTTTACCGACCCGGGTAAACAGACTATTCCTACCGACTGGAGCGGATATACATTCGAGCAGATAAAGACTGCTATAAGAGAGCATACTCAAGATGTGTTGCAGGCATTGAAAGATGAAGGCATAGAACCAAAATGGGTGCAGGTGGGTAACGAGATAAACAGTGGTATGCTTTGGCCTATGGGACAAATAGACTGGACTAAAACGGGCAATGCACAATATCAGAATTTTGTTACCCTATTCAATGCTGGTTATGATGCCGTGAAGGAGATTTTCCCTGATTCTTATGTCATTCTGCATCGGGCAGACGCAGTTAAATCGGGTGAATATGATGGTTGGTTCTTCAAGCAGTTCAAAAATGCTGGCGGCAAATTCGATATGATAGGACTTTCGCATTATCCTGACTACAGCAATTGGAATAGTACTGCTTCAAATGCTGTAAGCAATATAAATGCCGCTAATAGTGTCAAGTCATTGGGTACTCTTTATAATGTTCCCGTAATGATAGTAGAAACAGGTTATAGCAGTTATGATGCTGCTCGTGCAAAGAACGTTATGCAGGATTTGCTTAACCGTATGACTGCCATTGAACAGTGTGCAGGAGTTTTCTACTGGGAGCCAGAGGTGGACGGACAGTGGAAATCGCAGTATTATCAGCAAGTAGGGTGGGGAGCATATAATATGGGAGCATTCACCACGGCAGGTAAACCATCTGCAGCCTTGGACCCATTCAATAACAGCAACACTTCTGTCGATAATATACATGCCGATGCTGTTCAACAACCAATATGGTATGATATTCAGGGGCGGGCAGTTCAATCACCTGCATGCGGACTTTACATAATAAAGAATGGTTCACAAGTCAAGAAGATATATCCACGCTGTCCTTAGGGGGTGTGTCGTGACTGTGAGTCTGCTTTCAGTCATGTCATTCTGATATTTAGTTTTCATCTACGCCCATTGAGATACTAAACAAAATGGTCGGATTCTCAAATTGAGAGTCCGACCATAATTTTATTTAGATGTCTGCTTTATTCGGCAAAACTCCAGTCTTCCTGTGTCTTGCGTACATAGCTCTTGTAACGGCGTTGTGCGGCAGCCTTACAAGCATCGAACAGTTCCTGAGCCTCTGCAGGAGCTGTCTTCTTCAGTGAAAGGAAGCGGACCTCACCCTCGAGGAAGTCTTGGAAGTTATCCCAGTTAGGAGCTTTTGAATCGAGTGTGAATGGGTTCTTACCCTCATCGGCAAGTGCAGGGTTGTTGCGCCACAACTGCCAATATCCACATTCTACAGCCTTTGCTTCCTCTGCCTGGCTCTTGCCCATGCCACCCTTAGCCTTCAAACCGTGGTTGATACATGGTGCGTAAGCTATGATAATGGAAGGACCGTTCCAAGCTTCAGCCTCACGGATAGCTTTCAGACACTGAGTCTGGTCAGCACCCATTGCCACTTGAGCTACATATACGTTTCCGTAAGTAGCCTGCATCAAGCCAAGGTCTTTCTTGCCTACACGCTTTCCGTTGGCAGCAAACTGTGCAATAGCACCAATTGGGGTAGCCTTTGAAGCCTGACCGCCAGTGTTAGAATAAACCTCAGTATCAAGTACAAGGATATTAACATCTTCACCAGAACCTACAACATGGTCGAGACCGCCGTAGCCTATATCGTATGAAGCACCGTCACCACCGATAATCCACTGGCTGCGCTTAACAAGATAATGGCTCATTTCCTTGAGTTTAGCGCATGTTTCACAACCTTTGGCTGCACCACCTTCAATGAAAGGAAGGAGTTTTTCTGTAGCTGCTTTCGATGCATCGGCATCGTTCATGCCTGCTATCCATTCTGCTGCAGCCTCCTTGTAGCCTTCAGGGCATTCTGCATGGGCAGTTGCATCTTCCAGCATTGTCTTAATGCGGTTACGCATCTTTTTGTTGGCAATGGCCATTCCAAGACCGAATTCACAGAAATCCTCAAACAAAGAGTTTGCCCATGCAGGACCCTGTCCCTTTGCATTTGTTGTGTAAGGAGTTGATGGGATAGAGCCTGAATAGATTGAAGAACAACCTGTTGCATTAGCTACCATCTCACGGTCGCCGAAGAGCTGGGTAATGAGTTTAACATATGGAGTTTCACCACAACCGGAACATGCACCGGAGAACTCGAAGAGAGGTTGGGCAAACTGTGAGTTCTTAGGATTAGACTTCACGTCAACAAGGTGTTGTTTAGAAGTTACGTTGGTTGCGCAGTAAGTCCACTTGCTGGCTTCTTTAGCTGCAAATTCAGATGAATCGTCATAAGGAACCATAGTAAGAGCCTTGCCGAGTTTTGGATGTCCGGGACAAACATCGGCACAGTTGCCACAGCCAAGACAGTCCTTAACGCTTACTTGAATAGCAAAGTGCATGCCCTTCATAGCAGCAGGAGCCTTCATTTCCAAAGTATCTCCCTCATAGCCGGCTTTTTCTTCATCTGTCATTACAACAGGGCGGATACTTGCGTGCGGACAAACAAAAGAACACTTATTACACTGAATGCAGTTGTCGAGATTCCATGCAGGAACGAAACCTGCAACACCGCGCTTTTCGTAAGCCGCAGTTCCCTGCTGCCATGTACCATCTTCAATCCCCTTGAAAGCTGAAACAGGCAGGTCTGCACCATTCTGTGCGTTGATAACGTGCACAAGGTTCTTGATGTAAGCAGGTTCGTTTGTCTCAGCCTCAGCATCGTCAGCAAGGTCAGCCCAAGCTGGGTCGATAGCCAGAGTTTTGTACTCGCCGCCACGGTCAACTGCCGCATAGTTCATGTTTACAACATCTTCACCCTTCTTGCCGTAAGACTTCACGATAGCTTTCTTCATCTGTTCAACGGCAAGTTCAACAGGAATTACCTCTGTTATGCGGAAGAATGCACTCTGAAGAATAGTGTTTGTGCGGTTTCCAAGACCTATTTCCTGTGCAATTTTTGTTGCATTGATATAATATACGGTAATGTTCTTCTTTGCGAAGTATCTCTTAATCTTGTTAGGAATGAAATTGACGAGTTCCTCGCCATCAAAGATTGTATTGAGGAGGAAGAGACCGTTATTCTGCAAACCACGTATAACATCATACATATAGAGATAAGCCTGAACGTGACAAGCTACGAAATTAGGAGTCTTGACCTGATATGTAGAACGTATAGGTGCATCTCCAAAACGCAGGTGCGAACAGGTGAAACCTCCTGATTTCTTAGAGTCGTATGAGAAGTAAGCCTGACAGTATTTGTCTGTGTTGTCGCCGATAATCTTGATAGAGTTCTTGTTAGCACCCACAGTACCGTCAGCACCCAGTCCGAAGAATTTAGCTTCAAACACACCTTTGCCTCCAAGAGCCATTTCTTCCTTTACTGGGAGTGAGCAGAAGGTGAGGTCATCATCAATGCCAATAGTGAAATGATCTTTAGGCATTGACAATGCAAGGTTCTCATACACCCCGATAATCATTGCAGGTGTTGTATCGGCAGAACCAAGACCATAGCGTCCGCCAACAATGAGAGGGGCATTTTCCTGTCCGTAGAATGCATCCTTAACATCAAGAAGCAGAGGTTCACCGTTAGAACCAGGTTCCTTAGTGCGGTCGAGTACAGCAATGCGCTTAACAGTCTTTGGAACAACCTGAAGAAGGTGCTTAACAGAGAATGGACGATATAGGTGTACTGATACCATACCAACCTTTTCACCGTTAGCGTTCATGTGGTCAATAGCCTCGCGTGCTGCTTCTGTTGCGGAACCCATGAGTATGATGATGCGGTCAGCATCGTCAGCACCATAGTAAGAGAAGAGTTTGTATTCACGACCTGTGCGCTCAGAGATGGCAGCCATATATTTCTCTACGATAGCAGGAACAGCATCATAGTAACGGTTGCTTGACTCTCTGTGTGCAAAGAATGTCTCTGGGTTTTCAGCCATACCCTTTGCCTGCGGACGCTCTGGAGTAAGAGCACGATTGCGGAACTCCTGAAGTTTCTCTTCGTTGATGAGGTCGCGTACATCGTCTTCCTCAATTAATTCAACTTTCTGATACTCGTGAGAAGTGCGGAAACCGTCGAAGAAATTAACAAAAGGAACACTTGCCTCAATCGAAGCAAGATGAGCAACAGCTGAGAGGTCCATTACTTCCTGAACAGAACCTTCTGCAAGCATAGCAAAACCTGTCTGACGACAAGCCATTACATCACTGTGGTCACCAAAGATACAAAGAGAGTGGGTAGCTATTGTACGTGCACTAACGTGGAATACAGTAGGCAGAAGCTCGCCTGCAATCTTATACATATTTGGAATCATCAGCAACAATCCCTGTGAAGCAGTGAAGGTTGTTGTCAAAGCTCCTGCCTGAAGTGAGCCGTGAACAGCACCTGCAGCTCCACCTTCTGATTGCATTTCCTGAACAAGAACGGTGTCACCGAACAAGTTCCTACGCCCTTGGGCAGCCCATTCATCAACATGCTCAGCCATTGGCGAAGATGGTGTGATAGGGTAGATAGCTGCTACCTCACTAAACATGTAAGCAACATGTCCGGCGCAGGTATTACCATCCCATGTAACGAATTTTTTTTCTTTAGCCATAATGTTTTTATTATTGAATTAAAATATTATTAATATAATGATTTGTTTTAATCTGCTTTGACGGTTTCTCACCTGTTAATTTAATACAGGAAACCGAACAACCAGAGTGGAATTTTGTTATCACGTCCCACCTCGGTGTTATATCTTACGTATATGCAATCATTCTGATAGCGCATTTTCTGGTCTGTATGTGCATCACATATACGAAACTGTATTTTGTTGTCAACAGTGTAATATGGTTCTTTGCCTTTCTGGTTTACTTTATGGTCTTTCCATACATTGTTTACAAAGAATGTCTCCATAACTTCCTGACGGTTGGCTTGTATAGGGTATATGGCATAAAGCAGGTTTGGATTATGCAGCATAACCTTTGAAGGTTTTTTGGGGAACTCCTGTCCATTAGGATACATTATGTTGATGAGTCGTGCATCGGCAAGATACTTTATGTAGTTCATAACAGTTGCGCGGCTTGTTTCAATCTCATGAGCCAGTGTTGATATGTTTGGTGCCTTGGCTCCTTCAAGTGCCAGAAGATAGAATAGTTTTTTTATTTTTGTAAGATATTTCAGTTCTATCTGTTTGATAAGGAGAATATCAACCTCGGTCATCATATTCATGGTTTTAAGAAGATTCTCCGAAAAGTTTCTGTGTTCAAGAAAGAAAGGATAAAAACCATGATGCAGATAATCATTGAAATATTTTTGAGGACTTACGTAAGGTAGTATGCTCCTTGTCAAGTTCTCATGATTATTCAATATTTCATCAAGTGTAAACGGACGGAAGTTGTTACCCGACATGAGATTCAGATATTCTCTAAAAGAGAATCCTCTGAGATTATAGCTTTTAACGATTCCACCTATGTCGAAGTTCTCTTCTTTCAGTCGCATTACACTTGAACCTGTGAATACAATCTGCAGATTAGGATAGGCATCATAACAACGGCGGAGTTCTGAACTCCAGTCGGGCTGTTTGAAAACCTGATCAATGAGTAAGCATTCACCTCCTCGTTTTACAAATTCTCCGGCAAAGTCAACAAATCCCCGCCCTTGAAAATAAAAGTTGTTCATATTGACAAAAAGACATCGGCGGTCGTGTGCTCCGTACTGAGCTTTGGCAAACTGCAATAGAAAAGTAGTTTTGCCAACACCGCGTGTCCCTTTGATACCAATGAGGCGGTCGTTCCAATCTATTTCGTCCATTAACGAGCGATGAACTGTGTTTTGTGTATGTTCAACTAAATTGGCATGTGTCTCGTAAAAGGCCTCCATAATTATATCGTTATAAATTTCTAAGCAAAGTTAGCAATTAATTCCGAGTTTGCAAAGTAAAGATGGCAAAATATCGTGTATTTTTATTATTTTTGCAGAAAGATAATGATGATATTATTTGAATGATGTACAAACTGCATATATATAATCCTGAACATGATATGGCATTAGCTTCCGGCAAAGACCATTTCACACTTTCACGAGCTGCAAGAATTACCCGTAATGCCTTTGGACATATACCTGCTTTTTGGGCAGAGAATGGAGATTGGGTTATTGTTGATGATGTGGAACATGCGCGGCAAATGCTTCAGAAAGAAGAGAGAAGTTATGCTGATGTAAAGTTTGTAACCCTTAATGAATTGTCTAAGCTGTCTGTTGATGAGCTTCCTGTAGAGATAGTGCCTTGGGGTTGGGATTACTGGGTTGTGAAAATGTTGCTCAAGGCGAATCCTCTTTTCAGTACTCTTCTTCCTACTGTCGAAGAACTTGACTGTATTCGTTTGTTGAGTTCAAGAGCATTTGCCGCTGAGAATATACTACCTGAACTTGTTGCACTGGATTCAAGTCTGGTGGGAGAGATGAATATTGCAGTGACAATGGAAGAGATATATACATTTGCTGTTACACATTCAAATGGTATTGTGTTGAAATCGCCTTGGAGTTGCAGTGGGCGTGGAGTTAGAATAATTAATGAAAGTCTTAGTGATAATGACCGTGGCTGGTGCAGGAATATACTGCGTGAGCAGGGACTTGTCATGGTTGAACCTCGCTATGATAATGTTCTTGACTTTGCTATGGAGTTTTATATTGAGCGTGGGTCAGGAACTCAATATCTGGGCATCAATATTTTTGATACGAAGAACGGAGCTTATATTGGCAATAAGCAGGAAACCGAAGATGAGAAACTATCTGTTATCATGCAGTATGTTCCTAAGTCTCTACTTTATGCTGTTCGCAACAGGATTATTGAACTTACATCTGATTTGTTTCATCAACGATATGCAGGTCCATTTGGAATAGATATGATGATAACAACTTCCGGCTCCGCATTCTTTCTTCATCCTTGCATAGAATTGAATCTTCGCCGCACAATGGGGCATGCTTCATTGGAGTATCACAAAACAACAAAATAACCAAACCACTATTCCCTTACTTACCAAACTTGAAGACTTCCATCTTGGCAATATATTCTTTGCGGAGATTTATTATTTCCTGATACATTTTCTTATTGACAATAAGCGACTCCAAGTCTGTTGTGAACACTTGTTCTCCCTGTTCTTCCATAACATCGATAATATGTCCTACGGTAAGTCTTTCTATCGACATTGCTGGTTGAAAATAAGCAGACAATGGTTCGTCTTCTTTCTTTACTTCTGTAATAAGGTTTGCTTTTACGAGCATGTTCAGTAAGTCGCGTACAATGCTGAGAGGAATTGAAGTTTCATTGGATAATGTTATTGCAGAGTAGGGGTTGTTTCCTCCTGCAAATCTATGACATATCCTGCTCATGAGTACAATAGAGTAGAGCTGCTTGTTCCTATTACTCATTCTTGATGCACCGTCAACGAAAGCAAAGTCTTCAAGATTCTGGTTGGTATAGCATAGTTCTGCTCCGAAAAGACAAATGGTCCATGAGAACTGAACCCACAGCATGAAGAGTGGGAGAGCGGCAAAAGAGCCGTAGATGGCATTATAATTCGACACCCACATCTGGGCATTTATATAAAACCATTGCAGCAGCTGCATTGCTATAGAAGCAAGTAGTCCGGGAATTATTGCTCTGCGCAATCTGACATGGGTATTGGGCATGAACACATATAATGCAGTGAAGGCAATCCACATAAGCAGAAATGGCATGAAGTCAATTAGTGTATGTGCTACAGGACCTAACAATATCTCAACATTACTTTGTGAGGATATGGTTCGTATGAACAGCGAAATACCCGACATTACAATAATTACTATTGGAGTAAGAAAGAATATTGATAAATAGTCAGTGAACGTACGCATTATATTCTTTCTGTCTTCCACATGCCATATATTGTTGAATGTCTGTTCTACCTGCCGGCTTAGCATAACAACTGTGTAGAGCATGAATATAAGACCGATACCGAGTATTATCCCGCTCTTGGTATGCTCTAAATAGCTGTTTACAAAAGTTATTAAGAATTCAGCCGCCTGTGGCTGTGTTGATAATAGATTGCGAAACCATTTCTCTATATATATGGTATATCCAAATCCGCGTGCAATGGCAAATACTACTGCACAAATAGGAACAAGTGAAAGCATCGTGCTATATGTCAGAGCCGATGCTGAGTCCATTATGCGCTTTGCTGTGAAGAACTTTATTGCAAATATAAGTTTCCTTACAATACTCTTATTGGGTAATTGTTTTATCCAATCCTTCATGCTGTATGTGATTTACAAGTTTACTTATCCACTTATTTATTTTAATAAAAAAAGCAGTGCCTCTATAAGCCGGGTTCTGTACTATCATCCAAAAGGAAATAGTGCTTGTCATTTATCTACTGCATAAGTCACCTCATGCCTCAAGCGTTCTACCCTCCATCGCATCTCAAAGAGAACTCGGGCGGGCAACCCTCAGTCAATGGTTTACGCGAACTTGCAGCCTCCAGATGAAACAGCCAGCATGTCACCATACTGCTGGTGGTCTCTTACACCACCTTCTCACCCTTACAGAATAATCTGCGGTTATTTTCTTCTTTCAACTCCTACTGTCGCCAGCAGCTTCTATATTAGGAAGTGGAGTACCCTTTGCTGCCCGGACTTTCCTCTCGTCCTTGAAAGGACCAGCGACAAGCCGAGGCACTGCTTTCTATTTCTTTATTGATTTCTTTAATTTCAATTTAGGAATCTTTATCTTGTCACCTGCTTTCGCCTCTTTCATGCCGTCATTGAATGCCTCAACATAGCATTCCATGCCTTCGCCCAAGTAGGCTTTGCATATTCCTGCAAACGTCTGACCTTTCTGCAAGGTAACTGTTGTGTCAAGACCCATTATTACGTATGCACCTGTGCGAACACGCGGGTTCTTGTTGTATTTGCTCTGGTCGGGAATAACGGTCGTCTTTTCCTTCAAATCAGGGGCATTTTGTGTTGCAATCTGCACCGTCTTTGCAGGCAATTCGGGCTGTATTTCTTTCCCAACCTTTGCCACTTCTGCATTCTCATTCTTTACTGAATCTTTCTTTTGTTCTATTGCAACAGAAGCAGTCTTTACAACTTCCTTTTTTGTCTTAACAGAATCGGCATGTAGAGCCGACGATTTCTTCATGCCTGTGTTGATGCCTATCTGGTAGCAGCAATATCCTGCAATTACAAGTAATGATATTATGCCAAGCGCAAACAGTGCATAAAGCATTTTCATTATCTTGCGGCTATGGGTTATTCCCTCGCGAATCAAATCTTCACAGTACGGACTACGTATTGTAGCTGTTTGGTTGTTTGGTTGTTTAACTGTTTCTTCTACAGTATTTTCTACAGTATCTTCCACATCAACATTCTGTTCAACAGCATTCTTTTCTTCAACAATCTCTATTTCTTTTGTTTCTTCTATTACAGGAACTACCACTTCGTTGTCAACGGGTGAAGTCAATGATTCTGTGGTTGTTATAGCATGTTCAACTTCTGTAGGTTCATCAATAGAATCATCAACAGGCTCTGTTTCTTCTTCGCTGTATTTTTCATCGATATGTGAGAAGTCAATATCATCATCAATATCTACAGATTCAAACTGTGCGAATGGTGCGTTGATTCTGTTGCGAACGGCATTTTCAGGTGTGAATGAAATTTTGTTTTTTCCTTCTATTATTATTCGTTCACCAGAGTTTATATCAACACTTTCCCTTGCACTCATTTCTGCAAGTTTGAACGTGCCGAGACCTTTTATCTTTACTTGTTTGTCTGTTTCGATACGCTCACGTATAATTGCAAACAATTCCGCAATAAAATTATCGGCATCAGCTTGTGAAATCCCATGCTTTTCTACAAGGCACTTGCTTAGATTTGCAGTCTTAGTCATTCTCACCTCCTCCTTTCTGTAGTCGTTCCTTCCATGCTGAAGTAGGTTTGAAACCAAGTACAAGTTTTGGTGGAACAAGCATTTTCCTGCTTGTATTGGGATTTACAAGAATACGCTCAATACGTTTCTTTACTTCAAAAGTTCCAAACGAAGGTATTTGCACAGACTCCTCTTCCTCTATCATTGATAGAAGTTCCTCCATGGCAGAAAGCACAAATTTCTGTGTGCTCTGCTGGGTAGAACCAGTGCGTGCAGCAAGTTCTGCTATAAATTCCTTGTTGTTCATTTGCTTAATATGGGTATAGACTTATTTTACCACCTCGCCGTATAGGTCGAATTCTTCACTGCTGGTAATCTTCACATTATAAAATTGTCCTTTGCGCAGCTGTCGTGCAGCAGGAATGAGTACTTCAGGGTCAACTTCAGGCGAACAGAACTCCATGCGTCCTATATACCAGTCGCCCTCTTTTCTGTCGATAATGACCTTATAGATATTACCTACTTTCTGAGCTTCAACCTCGGCACTTATCTCTTGTTGCAGCGCCATGAGCTTGTCAAGGCGTGCCTGCTTGACTTCTGCCGGTATGTTGTCTTCGTAGTTCTCTGCACCGTATGTTCCTTCTTCCTCTGAATAAGTAAAGGCTCCCATTCTTTCAAATTTCTGCTCTCTTACAAATTCCATCAACTCATTGAAGTCTTCCTCTGTCTCGCCGGGGAAACCCACCATCAATGTTGTGCGGATATGTATGCCGGGCACTTCCTGTCTTATTTTCTTTATAAGGTCGAGAGTCTCCTGCTTTGTAACATTGCGGCGCATTGCCTTAAGCATGTTGTCGCTGATGTGCTGCAGAGCAATGTCAAGATAGTTGCACACATTAGGCTTTTCTCTCATTACATCAAGAAGCTCAAATGGAAACTGATTAGGGTAGGCATAATGCAGACGAATCCATTCCACTCCGGGAATATCCGCCATGTCGGAAATCAAATCTGCTATATGACGCTTTCCGTCAATATCTACACCATAATATGTAAGTTCCTGTGCTATAATCTGAATTTCCTTCACTCCTTCGGCAACAAGTTCTCTCACCTCTTCAAGAATCTCCTCTTTTGGTCGGCTTTGATGCTTGCCCGTGATAATAGGAATGGCACAATATGCACAATGACGGTCGCATCCCTCGCTAATCTTCAAATAGGCATAGTGCTTAGGTGTCTGGCGCCAAGAGCCGTCGTTTATTCTCTTTTTTGTATGTGTAAGCTCTGGCAGTTCTGATGCCAGCTCCCTGAAGTTGAACTTGCCGAAATACTTGTCAACTTCGGGTATTTCTGACTCTAACTGATTAAGATAACGTTGTGAAAGACAACCCATGACATAAAGACAGCCTATTTGTCCGGCATTCTTCATCTCAATAAGTTCAAGAATAGTGTCTATACTTTCCTGCTTTGCGTCTTCTATGAAACCGCATGTGTTTATAACAACATATTCACCTTGCGGGCGCTTAGGGTCGTGCACACAGCTATAGCCGCGCTTCATCAACAAGCGGGTAAGAGCCTCGCTGTCAACGAGATTCTTCGAGCAGCCCATCGTTATGACATCTATCTCACCCCTTTTCATTCTTGCCGAATAAAGATTCTACGAATTCCTTACGGTTGAAGAGCTGCAAGTCTTCCATGTGCTCGCCAAGACCAATATATTTCACAGGCACCTGCAACTGGTCGGAAATACCTATCACAACACCACCTTTAGCAGTGCCGTCGAGTTTTGTCACGGCAAGTGAAGTAACCTGAGTAACAGCCGAGAACTGTTTTGCCTGCTCAAAAGCATTCTGACCAGTAGTAGCATCTACAACGAGCATAACCTCGTCAGGGGCAGTAGGAACAACTTTCGACATGACGTCTTTTATCTTTTTCAACTCGTTCATCAACCCTACTTTGTTATGCAGACGACCGGCTGTGTCTATGATAACAACATCTGCACCATTTGCCTTAGCCGATGATATTGTGTCAAATGCAACAGAGGCAGGATCGGAACCCATCTGTTGTTTTATTACAGGCACCCCGATTCTTTCACCCCATATCACAATCTGCTCCACGGCGGCGGCACGGAAAGTGTCGGCGGCACCAATATAAACTTTCTTTCCTGCCTGTTTCAGCTGATAAGCAAGTTTGCCGATAGTTGTGGTTTTGCCTACACCGTTAACTCCCACGACAAGAATCACATAGGGTGCATGGTCGGAAGGCAAGTCCCAGTTGTCGTTGTCACCAGTATTGTTTTCTGCCAACAGCGATGTAATCTCCTCTCTAAGTATGCTGTGCAATTCTGAAGTGGAAACATACTTGTCACGTGCCACCCGCTCTTCTATTCTCTTAATGATTTTCAATGTAGTATCTACACCCACATCGCTTGTGATGAGCACTTCTTCTAAGTCGTCGAGCACATCGTCATCAACTGTTGATTTGCCAGCTACCACGCGTGCTAATTTGTCAAAGACACTTGTCTTTGTCTTTTCGAGTCCTTTATCAAGAGTCTCTTTCTTGTTTTTGTTGAAAAATCCGAAAATACCCATTGTAATTATAATTTGTCGCAAAGGTAACAAAAAAATATCATATACACATCTTCAAGTCTCGATTATTTGTCAGTAAATTAGTATGAATCAAGACATATCATAAAAAAACTTAAATATCTATTGCCGTGGCTATTATATATTGGTGGTTTAGAGATAAAAGTAGTAATTTTGTAGTCGATTTGTTCCGTTCAGGCTCGAACAAGTAGTGGGATATGAGGTCACTCGCCTGCCGGAGTTAACGCATATATTAATAAAACAATGTACGCAATTGTAGACATGAAAGGTCAGCAGTTCAAGGTTGAGCAGGGGCAGAAGCTCTATGTTCACCACATACAGAACGCTGAAGTTGGTCAGACTGTAGAGTTTGACAAAGTTTTGCTCGTTGACAACAACGGTGCAATAGCAGTTGGTGCGCCTACTGTAGAAGGTGCAAAGGTAGTAGTTGAGGTACTGAATCCACTCGTAAAGGGCGACAAAGTAATCGTTTTCAAGATGAAGCGTCGTAAGGACTCACGTAAGCGCAATGGTCATCGTGAGCAGTTCACTCAGGTAGAAGTTAAATCAATTATCGGTTAAGGAGGAATTAGCAATGGCACATAAAAAAGGTGTAGGTAGTTCTAAGAACGGCCGCGAGTCGGCTTCACAACGACTTGGTATTAAGATGTTCGGTGGTCAGAAGGTAGTTGCCGGAAACATCATCGTGCGTCAGCGTGGTAACAAACACTTCCCAGGCACAGGTGTTGCTCAGGGAAAAGACGATACTCTCTTTGCTCTCATTGACGGAACTGTTAACTTTCATAAGGGCAAATTCAACAAGAGTGTTGTATCTGTAATCCCCGCTACAGAGCAATAAATAAAAAAAAACTTATTCCAAACAAACATAATAAATCCCTGTTCTCTCTGAGAATGGGGATTATTATTATTGTCATTTTATGAAAACTATTGTCTTGAAATAACTATAGTTATTCTTATGCTCTAACGATAACTATCCTTGTGTGCTAACGATAACTATCCTTGTGTGCTAACGATAACTATCCTTATGTGCTAACGATAACTATCCTTACATGTTAACGATAACTATCCTTACATGTTAACGATAACTATCGTTATATTGTTACAATAATACTTGTTATAAATAACTATCGTTAGACAAAATATCCGCCTTGCTACTTTTCAAGTGCATGTTTTAATGACCGATTTAGGTTTAATAAGAAAATCCCTGTCCATCTCTCGATGAACAGGAATTACAACATATTATTTACTAATACTGAATGGGTAATCTCGAATTAGTCCTCGTCTGCCCAGCTTTCTTTTGAGAGCATGTCAGGAGTATCAACAGTCTCTTCTGTGCTGATGCTCATAGAATCACCAGTAACCGAACCAGCCAAAATGCTTGTATTCATCATCAAGTTTGTAACCTGAATAGATGGAGTTGAATATATTTTTTTCATTTCTGTGTTGTTGTTTTATTATTTGTTGATGAATTTCTTACCGTTCTTTACAACGATACCCTTGTAGTTCTCATCTACTTGCACACCCTGAAGGTTGTAGATAGCAGAAGTTTCTACATTTTCAGCCTTGAAGTTGTTGATGGCTGTTGTCTCTTCATCGAAAGAAATAAAGTCCTTAGCGCCACTGCTTGCTGGGATAACAAGATAGCATCTGCCTGCTGGTACAGTATTGTTAGCTGTTGCGAGGTAGAAACCTACACCTTTGCTCTTGTTTCCGAGAACATAGATTGTGCTGCCGTCGCCTTTTACACTGCCGTCGGAGAGTTTCAGGTCGTTGTTTGACACATCAGCTGTTGATGCAGTGTAAGCGTAAGCATATACATCGTAGTTCTTAGCTTCGTTACCCTTTATAACAACTGGAGTCATAGGAGGAACTGTACCACTTATTGCATTGAGTTTAGCTCTGCCATTTTCTACTTTAACAGTGTAAGCTGTAAGGTTTGTTCTGTTGTCGGCATAATCAGTGTAACCGTTAAATGCGTATGTGGCATAAAGAGCAGAAGTTACAGGCACCTTTGTTGGACCGACAGTAGTTACATTAACACTCCAACCTTCTGATGCGCTTGCGTTTGGATTCCATGTGAGTGTGACGGTATATGCCTGATCTGCTTCTGCATTGAAGTTGATATCATGATTAGTACCTCCTGCGTCTGAAAGCAGATCACTTGTCAGATTAATTGCGTCAGCACCAACCCACTCCCCGTTTACATGTATCTTGAATGATGTGCTGCCACCTGTATATGTGAAAGTCCATGTATTGTTACCACCCGGTGTTGCAGAAGTAGCAGAAGTACTCCACTTGTTGAAGGCACTAGGGATTGTCACAGAAGAAATTGATGTTGGTTGATACTGGGCTGTAACCTCCTCGTAGTGCATTCCTTCAGAAATACCTCCGTCATATCTTACGATATAATAATGTGAAGAGTGTTTCTGGTTTTCGATATTTTGTGTTTTCTTATTATTGTCGTGAATAACGAAATTCACAGGATTCTCACCATCATAGCTGAAAGTTTTAGTATAAAACTCTCTTGTTTGACCACTATTGTTAGTCAGAAATACTGTTTTTGTGAGTTTTGTGCCAGGCCAAGCACCAAGTGGTTTTTGTAAAGGAGTTGTGTCTTTAACCCATGCATAGAGATAAGGCTGGAAACCTTCTGCTGCAACATATACAGTTACAACTTTTGCTTGAACAGTTATTGCCAATACAAGCAATACAATGAGAGATAGAAATTTTCTCATAATTAAAAAAATGTTTTAGTTAATGTTATAATCTATATAATTTGTATAATTTTTGTGTTGGTTTTGTCTGTAGCGGTTTGTAAGCATGTTTGACTTCAACCAGTTTGATAAATCTTCGGCAAAGGTAGAGATAAAATATCTTGTTTCAACTATTATTCATACAGAAAGTACCTGAAACATAATGCAATCGGTTGCATCTAAGCATGTGGGTTGTTATGAAAATCCCTGCTTACAACAGTAGTAAACAGGGATATAAGCATATTATTTGATAAATTATTTGTAAGTATTTCTACCTACTATTCTTCATCTTCTTCGTTAAACCAATTTTCCTTAGACAGAACTTCATTACTGTTGTGAATATTTATTCCACTTTGTATGGTTTTGCTGTTATAATCGTTGATGTTTGAACTTTGCAATATGCATGTATTCATCATCAAAGTTGTAACCTGAATAGCTGGTGTTGAATATATATTTTTCATTTTTGTATTGTTGTTTACTTGTTGACGTATTTTTTACCATTCTTTATAACTATTCCTTTATAGTTATTATCTACCTTAATGCCCTGAAGGTTATAGGTTGTATAAGATGCAGAAGTCTCGGTTTTGAAACTGTTTATGCCTGTTGTCTCGCTCTCACTGAGGGTAAGAAACTCCTTTGCACCACTGCCAGATGTTATCTCCAGATAACACTTGCCGGCAGGAACTGTCACTTCGTTGTCAAGACGATAGAAACCAATGCCTTGTTCCTTTTGTGCCAGAGCATAGATGTTCTGACCATCGCCCTTGACGCTTCCATTTGATACTTTCAGAGCATTGTTTGAAACATCTGTCACAACATCGCTCATCTTGTATGCATATACTGTGTAGTCACTGCTTTCTGTTGCTTTGAGCACTACAGGAGTGCCTTGGGGTACAACACCTGATATTTCATATAGTTTTGCTTCGTTGTCCTCAACTCTTACGGTGTAAGCCTTGAGGTTTGTATTTTCATTTGCATAATCGGTCTTACCATCGAATGCAAATGTTGAATAGAGAGCAGAGCCTATGTTGACAGTGCGAGTTACATTAACAGTTATTGTTGTGTTGTAAGGATTGAAGCTGATTGTAAAATCAAAAGTACCGCCTGTAGATGGTATGAGATAGTCGAGCTTGTAGTTTGAATTTGGATAAGTTGTATTCCAACCGTGATTTTTAACTATCTTGAATTCTACACTATTGTTGGTGAGAGTTACGTTTTGTTTCTTCCAATAATAAATTCCATCTTGCAGAGTCATGTCATTGGATGCTTCGTCTTGTTTCCAAGGATAGCCTGTAAGATTTTCTGTGCCAACAACAGTATATGTTGCTGTTTCTGTTGTTGAAGGAAGAACACCCCATGTCACTGTTGATGAGTTTTCTGCAAAAGTCATTATGCAGTTTTTGCCGTCTATAACCGTCAGGTCTATAGCTCCTGTCTTGTTCCATGGATTTTCAGATGTTTCTTGTTGATAACGTCCAAAAACTCCAGTGTTCCAAGTGCCGTTAGGCAATGTGAACTCATAGATTTTGTTTCCCAGATAATTGCCGGTAACAGTTGCCGTTGCAGAGTTTTCGCCTGACAAAACAACCTTTTGTACGGCATTGGCGTTTGTCCACCATGATACAGCTCCTGCATTTAAGTAGATTTTTGCAGTGCCATCAGATGTAATAGCTGCATTTACAGTAATTGCCATGATAAGCAATACTGTTAGAGATAGAATCTTTCTCATAATTAATAATGGTTTTTGTTTTAGTTATTGTTTTTGTATAAAATAAATTAGTACGAGCATAGGTGTTGTGTTGGCTTTGCCGTTAGAGTTGTTTTATTATAATTTTGACTTATGTCAGTTAATCAATACGTTGCAAATGTAGATATAATATATTGATGTGGCAAAGTTTATATCTGTAAAAATGCTTGTAATAAAATGCAATCGGTTGCATTGTTTTGGTGGTTTAGTAACCATCTAAACCACCAAAACATTGTTATTCAGAGTTTCTTATTTCTATAGGTATCTTTTTCTGTTTGGAAGCACATAGTCCATGCCGGCTTCGAGCACATCGTTTACTTCATTGATTTCAAGGAATGAAGTGTGGGTTCCTTGTTTTCCTCCACTCAGATAAGCCACCATGTCGGTGGGTTTGAGTGTGCCGTCGTTGAGAAGTTTTTGTAATGCTGCGAAATAATATGCCTGTCCGTTAGCTTTTTCCGGCATATAGATAGCTTCGATGCCATAGCTGAGTGCAAGGTGTCTCATTGTCTTTTCCTTATAGCAGATGGCAAGAATAGGGTAGCGTCCACGGAAAGCGGCAATGTTGCGTGCAGTCTTTCCTGAGAAACTGTCTGTTATAATAGCTTTGATAGGCAGAACATCGGTTGCTTCAACAGCTTCTTTTGCAAGGAATGTAGAAACATCAGGCTGACTGCCTAAAGGAATGCGTATGTCGTTGTCGGCAAGTTTGTCTTTCTCGGCTTGTGCTACGACTTTTGACATGGTTTTTACTGCTTCTACAGGATAGCGTCCGTAAGCTGTTTCACCCGAGAGCATAACAGCGTCTGTGCGATAATAGATAGCATTTGCTATATCTGTAACCTCGGCACGTGTGGGTCGAGGATTCTTTATCATGGTGTGAAGCATCTGTGTTGCAACGATTACTGGTTTCTTTGCAAGTACGCACTTTCTTATGAGCTGTCTCTGTATGCCTGGTATCTGCTCTTGTGGAACTTCTATTCCCAAGTCGCCTCGTGCTACCATAACTCCATCGGCAACTTCCAGAATCTCGTCTATATTATCAACGCCTTCCTGATTCTCTATCTTTGCAATGATTTGTATGTCTGAGCCATATAAGTCAAGAATCTCCTTTATGTCGAGCACATCCTGTTTATTGCGTACAAATGAGTGGGCAATGAAGTCAATGTCCTGTTCAATGGCATATTTGATATTTATCTTGTCTTTCTCGGTGAGTGACGGCAGATTTATTCTTACCCCCGGAACGTTGACACTCTTTCGGGAACTTAGTATTGCCTCGTTGAGAACTTCGCACAGCAAATGGTCGTCATTCTTTTCAATGACTTTCAGTTCCATGTCACCATCGTCGATAAGGATATATGCTCCTTCTGTCATATCCTCTACAAACTTGGTATAAGTAACGGCTATTTGTTCGTGGGTTGTTTCTTCGTTGGGATTGCCAATTATACGTACTTTGTCGCCAATATGAAACTCTATTGTTCCTGCATCTTTAATGGGTGTTGTACGGACTTCAGGACCTTTAGTGTCGATGAGAATGGCAATGCGGTTGCTTACTGCGCGCACATTGTTAATAAGTTTGTTCATTCCTTCGCGTGTGCCGTGTGCCGTGTTCATTCTCACAACATTCATTCCTGATTCGTAGAGGGAACGTATAAAGTCAACCTCGCATCTCAAGTCCGAGATTGATGCCACTATTTTGGTGTGCTTAAGCATAATTGGGTGATTTTGTGATTATATTGCAAAGTTAGTATTTTTTTTGTACAAATACTAAAAGAATATCATAAATTTCTGTTCTATTACTGCATTGATGTGTATTTCTTTATGCTGAGAGTTAATCAGAAGTTGATATTATTCAGTATAACCCCAATGAGCATTATGAAGATACCGCCAATCTGAACCTTGCTGACAGGTTTCTTGTCAGCACCAAGAATGCCGTATTTATCAATCAGCATACTTGCCACCATTTGTCCGAACAAAGAGAATACTGCTAAATTACCGACACCAATAATTGGTATGAGGAATGTGCAGCCTGCAATGAAAGCTGCTCCAAACAATCCACCAAGTACAATCCACCAAGGTACATCGGTTTGGAAAATGCGAGTAACATTTACAATGTTTCGCTTCAAGAGACATATTGCGGCAAGAGCAATAGTGCCGATTACAAAAGATATGACCGAAGCACCAAGCGGACTGTTCATGACAACTCCCAGACGACCTGTCGTTACTGTATTGAAGGTTAATATCAATCCAAGAAACACTCCGAATAACTGCCATAGGAAAGTCATTCGTGAAGAACCGCTCTTTATCTTCTTTATATTAGGTATGACAACGATGAATATTACACCTATCAATACCAATACTACTCCCAATAAACGCATTGGGGTGGTGTGGTATTGCGGCATTCCTAATAGTCCGAAATGATCGACTATCATACTGCATACTATCTGCCCGAAGATTGGAAGTACAATAGACTGCACGCTTCCTATTGCCTTGAATAGAAACAATATGGTTGTTACAAAGAATACTCCCCATAAGCCTCCTGTCCACATCCACCATTCCGTAGCTGCAAGAGTGTTTAAGGAAAAACTTGAATAATCGCCTGCAAGCAGATAAACAGCAAGTAGAATAATGGTTGATATAATGAAAGATACCAATGCCGCTGCAACGGCATCGCCGACAACAGAACGCAGCTTTGAGTTTGCGGCTGTCTGTAAAGGTGATGCTGCACCTACAATGACAGAAAGAACAAGGAAAAAGTAAATCATGTTTATCAACTTCTATGCTTAGTATGTGTGATAAAACTGCCTGTGTTTATTTTTGTATGTATTTACGACCGTTTCTTATAACAATTCCCTTATATGTATCGTCAACACGCACTCCTTGAAGATTTACCGCAGTAGTATTGGCATCATAGCTGATGGAGTTTATTCCTGTAGGAGCTGAATCCTGTACAGAAACACTTCTTATTTCCCACGTACCTGCACTGTTAGAATGGCTGGTATATACGAAAGCAATCTTTATATTCTGATCTCTATACTGAGAAAGGTCAATTGCGACAGTGATAAAGCTGCTATAGCCTTTTGATGGTTTTACTGGATAGCTGATATTCATTTTAACCCATTCTCCATTGTCTGCCTGCAGCATGGTATATATCTCTTCTGCAAGATTGCCGTTGAAATATGAGTTTATGGCATGTTCAAAAGAAAGAACAGGTTTGGATGTTTCTGCAAGATTTATTAACGGAGATACAAGCCAACTTTCTGTCTCAAGATTGATTTTATAATATCCGGTGGCTTTCATCATTCCCACATTATTATATATATCATGTATCCAAACATAGTCTTTATTACTGAGCTGCTTGTTGTCTATAGTGAAGAAACCTTGTGTTTCACTAAAACTTTCATTATATGGCAGCCCTACAATATTATAGCCCTCTGCATTAGTGACGGAAAGAGTATAGCTTGCTTCGCCTGCTCTATATGCAGCGTTGCCTGAAAAAGCAGCCCTAATAGTTGTTGCACCTGTAGAATGAAGCGTAACGACACCATTATTATCTACTGTTGCAACAGAATTGTTTGTAGAACTGTATGCAACAGGCAGATTATGAGGATTGTGCAATACTGGTGAAGTGAAGTCTTTTCCAAGGATTGCGGATACATTAGTCACCTGAAATGACAGCTCAGGACTTGCAAGGGTAGGGGTGCTGTTATAATTGTCATGGCTGAATGTATCGTTCTTTTTATCGCCCCACACATATTCTTCCAACCCGGGATAATCAACAAATGGGTTGCGGTTGTTCTGGAACTCGAATATTGCATTGTTTCTGTCAATCTCCTTCTTACTGACAGGGTCTTCTTTCGCCCATCTAAGCAGCATGTTCATCTGCCAGTCAACAATAGGTTGATAGGTATTGTTTTGGAATACACCTCCCCAGCCGGTGCATCTGTCCTGATATGCTGTACACATGTAGAAGTATATTCGTGCAAAGTCTCCTTTATATTCGTCGGCTGGTTCAAAAACAGTCTGATTATACCCCGGAGTTCTACTTATTCCAAGTCTGCAGAAGTTATTGATACTCTTAAAGGTAACTGCATTAGGATTTACTTCGCCAAAAGGATAGTTTCCGCGACGATTATTTACATATCCGTCAGATGGTACAACATGAAAAGCGTCCGACCTCATTGGATTTGCCTTGTCGAACCAGCTCTGTGGAACAGTGTGTTCACGATTATATCCATCTCCTTCTTTCTTATATGAAGCACCTTGTGCAGAACCGCCAATGGTGAAGTTGGTTATAGAAGAATATACATCCCAAAGTTTGCCGTCAGGACGTACATCAGATTTTTTATACACATTCCATAAGCCGTCGTAGCCAACATCTTTGTGCTTGCTTATAATCTTAAACATTGCCGTTTTGAGACTTGCACCTTTTGTACCATCAGCTGATTGGTAGTAATTTCCTGTATTTGCAGGGGCTTGTGCCAAACTGCTCAATGGTAAAAATACTACAAGTAGAGAAGCAAAGATTGAAATGGATTTACTCATTTGTTATAGTTTTCAAATTAATTCAAGACTACAAAGTTACAACAAATAAATATTGTATCCTAATAATGCATCTTTCTTTTAAAATATTTTACGGTTAATGTTGGTTGTTTAGTTGTTATTGTAGAAGTTTTGGGGATTAATGAACTTGGGCTTTTAGGAGAACATTATTGTTCCGATGCCTGTTTTGCTTTTGCCACAAGTTGGCGTTTCTTGACTTTAAAATGGTCGAATCCCATGCCGTACACACCAATAACCTCACTTTGTGCAACGAAAGCATTAGGATCTATTTCGTCGATGAGATCAAAGATAATACTCGATTCGCTTTTCTTTGCAATGCAGAATAATATCTTCACAGTCTTTTTTGAATAAAAGCCATTACCATCAATTGTTGAACAACCGCGGTCAACTATAGTGTTTATGGCTTCGCCAATTTCTTGATATTTGTCTGAAACAATGAAAAACTGTACGCTCTGACGAGCGCTGTTCACAACATAATCTACGCAATATGATATAATAAACAGCAGGACATATCCATAAAGCACTTTTTCCCAGTCTTTTAGTACCATGTAGGACGAGGTTATTACGGTAATATCGAAAAAGAGTATGATATGTCCAAGCGACATGTCTTTATACTTATGAACTATTGCCGCCACGATATCCGAACCTCCTGTGCTACCGCCTACCGACAATCCCATTCCTACACTTATGCCTATGCATGCACCTCCAAGCATACACGCCATAAACTTCTGGTCGGCAAGCAGGTGCATATCAGGTGGCATATAGGCTTGCAAGATAGTTGAGCCAAGTGTGAATATGGTAACAGCATAAGCAGTCTTGACACAAAACCGCCAACCAAGAATCAAGAAGGCGGTTATAAGCAAAATTGCATTTAATGCAAAATAAGTATATTGCATATGTATGCCAGTCCCCCAATATACAATAGAGGCAATACCCATTGTTCCACCAACTGTAATTTCATTGGGCAGCAGAAAAATGTTGAGTCCTATACAACCAAGTACCATTGCAACAGTCAGGATAGCATAGTCCTTCATTTCTCTGAATCGGTTCTTTCTTTCTCGATAACTCATTTTGTATTGTTTAGATTAGATTTAATTTTGTTATTCTTGCAAGATAGTTATAACTCTCTCCTTCGCCTATTATCTCTACATCATAACCGCACTCCAGAGCTATGTCTCGCAGCGTAGAGGCATCAATATAGAGCCATTTAAATGATTTTCCTTTAATGTCTTTATACTGCATTTGATAAGTTATTTCACCGTAATAGTTTTCTCCTGCAGGTAGTTCAATTATTCCTTCATCATTCTCGAAAACGTATGCAATATCAGCTGAATCGCACAACAGCTGACCATTAGGCGCAAGTACTTTATCAAGATGCATGAAGAATGAAGGGAGCTTGCTGAGTTCACCGACAATACCAATGCCATTCATCAACATAAGAATTGTATCATATTGATTATCAGTGTTAAAGAAATCTTGTTCTAAAGCATTTATTACTCCTCTTTGTTGCATTGTTTTTATTGCGAGAGGAGATATATCAACGGCAGTAACATCAAAGCCCCGCTCTTGAAGTAGCAGCGAATGACATCCGGCACCAGCACCTACGTCAAGCACTTTTCCTACAGTGCTGTTAAGGGCCGACTGTTCTAATTTCGGCATTTCGTCGAAATTGCGGAAGAGAAACTTTACCGGTATCTCGTCGTCGTCAAACATGGGAGATAATACCTTAAGCGTATCAGCACTACCATATTTATGGAAGTCGCTTATGGCTGTTCCCATGGGGTCATTTTTTATTGTCATTGATTAGCATTTATTTTCGGCATCAAAATTAACAATTTATTTTGATGACACCAAAAAAGAGTAAAAGATATTTCATTCAAGACAAAGTTGCTTGAGGTCGTAGAAAGAACCGTTATAGATATTGAAATCTACATTACCTCTTATTCCAGGTAATCTGCCGGCATCAGTATGCTGCCAGAACTTCCATTCGCCTTTGTATTCAACCTTCTCAACATAATAGTGGGCTATCCAATATGGATAGTCTTCGAATACAGGATCAGAGAGGTATTGTTCCTTAAATTTATGATAGGTGTAGATGATGGGCTTTACATGATAGCGGTCTTCAACAGTGTGAAGCCATGTCAGCACATCCATCTGGAAGTCTTCTACGCTTTGGTCTTTAGGCTTCTTTTCAATGTCAAGTACTGGCGGCAGATCGCCGCTTATGAGCCGCACATTTTTCAGAAAAAAATAGGCTTGGTCTTTTGCCGACGACTTTGTACTCCAGAAATGATAAGCTCCTCTAATAAAACCGTATTCATGAGCCTGATAGAAGTTTTCTTTGAATTTAGGGTCAACACGAGTACTTCCTTCAGTGGCTTTTATCATAACGAATCTAACAGGACAGCCGTTGATCATGCCTGTACGAAGTTTCTCCCAATCGATGGTTCCTTGGTATCGGCTTATGTCTATTCCGTGAATCTCATATCCTTCCGGATATTTAGCATCGCCATAAAGTGCGCGCCACCGAAAACCAGTAGGAGAAACAAAGAAATAATAAAAACCGATGATATATATAAAAGAAATAAAAACGCCTCCCAACCACAAGTAGCGTCTGGAAATGTGCCGCTTGCGGCGGGAGGTATTCTTACGTTTTGTCAAAATTTAATAAAAGCTTCGCATGTTTCCATGCATGTTAAAGAGAAGAAGTCGCAAGGAATAAAAGTACAATCGTTCTTATACTCCTTGGACTCTCTGAACTTTTTTATTTATTTTGCCTGTTCAAGAGCAAGAGTATGGGTTGTTTGGTCACAAACTTCTGTAGGACCCCAATACTGGATAGGACCTGGGTAGATGTAGCTTGTGCTCTTTGCCCATTCCTCACGGTGAGCTGCGAAGAATTTGAATGGAGCACCATCGAGTTCAACAAGAGCCTTACGGATGACAGGTTTCATTGCACCGTTTCTGCGCTCAAGATTCATCATCATTGTGATAGGCACACCACCGGCAATCCATTCTGCTGCAGGAGCTGTAGTATTCTTCACGATTGACATGTAGCCGGTCTTGCCATTAGCAATGAGGCGGCTTGCATTGTAACCAAGAGAATAGCAATAGTCAGCATCGTAGTTAGATGGAGCGGCACAACGACCTTCATAACCGAAGAAGTGATGTTGAGCAGCGAACTGACCGGAATATTTACCTTCCTTCTTCCATTTATCGAGCTTAGCAGCAACCATTGTAGAAAGAAGTTTCTCTGTTTCAATGAGTGACACCTGTACATTTCCGTGTGGGTCACGGTCAAGAGCAAGCTGACGTGCAACACTTGTAGGAAGCGAATTGAATACAGCAAGATTCTCTTTTGAAATCTGATTCTTCACGAAATCTATCTGCTCAGAGCGACCGAGGTTCTGTGCCTCAGGAGAGGCAAGTACTTCGTTGAGCTCGGCAATTAGCTTCTTGATAGCAGGTATGAACTCGATAAGTCCTTCAGGAATAAGTATTGTACCGAAGTTGTTACCGTTGTCAGCACGATCAGCAACAATTTGTGCAATGTACTCAACAACTCCGTCAAGGCTAAGTTCCTTCTGCTCAACTTCCTCAGAAATGAGAGTGATGTTTGGCTGTGTTTCGAGAGCACACTCAAGAGCAATGTGTGAAGCAGAACGTCCCATGAGCTTGATGAAGTGCCAGTACTTGCGAGCAGAGTTACAGTCGCGCTGGATATTACCAATAAGTTCAGAGTAAGTCTTGCATGCAGTGTCGAAACCGAAAGACGTTTCAATCTGCTCATTCTTTAAGTCGCCGTCAATAGTCTTAGGACAACCAATAACCTGTACACCATAGTTCTTTGCAGCATAGTATTCAGCCAATACACAGGCATTAGTATTTGAGTCGTCACCACCAATTATGACAAGTGCCTTGATGTTGAGCTCACGCAGAATCTTGATACCACTTTCAAACTGCTCTTCCTTTTCAAGTTTTGTACGACCCGAACCGATGATGTCAAAGCCACCAGTATTGCGATAAGCATTGATGAACTCATCATTAAATTCTACATACTTGTGATCTACCAATCCGGCAGGACCCATGAGGAAACCATAAAGTTTGCCGTTAGGATTGATTGACTTAACGCCATCATAAAGTCCAGAAATAACGTTATGACCACCAGGAGCCTGACCGCCGGAAAGGATAATACCTACATTGAAAGGTTCAACATTCTTTGACTCGCCAGCCTCGAAAGTGATTATTGGCATACCATAAGTGTTGGGGAACATAGCTTTGATTTCTTCCTGATTGCCTACTGATTGTGTTGGAGCACCTTCAACAGCAACAACATCTCCAGTCAAAGCCTTAGGGAGTTTTGGCTGATAAGCAGCACGAGCCTGCTGCAATGCACTAATTTTCATTTTTGTTTGATTTATGATTTTAATTAACCGAATACAATTAACTGTATGCAAAATTAATGTTTTTCATTGAAAAAAAAGCATGAAAGAAATAAGAAAACAAAAAAGACGGAAGTTTTTTGTCTTGTTTCGTTGGGTTTTAATGTTTTTTTTATATCTTTGGCATGTAAAAATATCAAACATTATAATATCAAAGTCTTATACTATGGCTAATAAAAGGGATTTAAAGCGGGCATTAAGCAATTCATGCGGCGTTTTGTTTACTGAAAGTGTAACAGCTTACTTGTCGGTTAATAATGACGACATTGAGCAGGTGGATGCTATTTTGACAAGCATAATGAAAACTCATCGTGAGTTTTTGAATCGTGTGTCACATCCGGAACCAGGAATGAAAGCAAAGAAATACTATCGCATCTTGATTGATGATTTCAACAAGCGCATTGGTGAAATTATTGATAATATTCAAGCACTGTCATAATGATTAGAAGTTTTTGCCGGTGGATGCTTTATAAAGTTATGGGCTATAAGAAGAACGTAACAGAAGAACATCCCAAGAAATATATTATCTGCTTGGCACCACACACAAGCAACTGGGATTTCCTTTTGGGACAGCTATATATGCGTGCAGAAGGGTTGAAAGCTAACTTCCTTATGAAGAAGGAGTGGTTTTTCTGGCCTCTTGGCATAATTGCAAAAAAGATTGGAGGTATTCCCGTGTATCGCTCTAAAAAAACAAAGATGACAGAACAGTTGGGGGAAATAGCAAAGCATCGTTCGGAATTTGTACTTACAATTACTCCTGAAGGAACTCGCTCGCTTAATCCTGATTGGAAGAAAGGTTTTTATTATATAGCACTGAATGCAGGAATTCCTATTCTTCTTTATGGTGTTGACTACGAGAAGAAAGTGATACAATGTACTCGTACAATCACGCCTACAGGTGATATAGAAAAAGACATGAGAGAAATAAAACTTTATTTCAAAGACTTCAAAGGAAAATATCCTGAGAAGTTTTCTATAGGAGAATTATAAATATTGCGATACTACACACTTTTAATATTACTGTTCGTTTATTTAAGCTCTACTGCACAGACAGAATGGGAGCAGAAGAACACATGGGGTGGTGATGAAAAGAAAATTACTCCGTGGGCTAAAAACGTATCACGTCCAAATAAAATAACTAAAGGACTTTTAGGCAGGCATATCTCTCTTTGGCAGAGTCATGGTCGTTACTATGACAATGACAAAGGAGTGTGGAAATGGCAGAGAATAAATCTTTTTGGTACAACAGAAGATTTGTTCACCCAGACAATAGTTGTGCCATATCTCATTCCTATGCTTGAGAACTCAGGGGCTTACGTGTTTACTCCACGGGAACGGGATTTTCAAAGGAACGAAATAATTGTTGACAATGATATTTCATGGCCTGGGGGATTTATTGTTGATGACGATGAACATGGGAAAAGGCATACTGTTGAAGGATTCGGGTATCATGCTGGTGAATATGCTGATGGAGAAAACCCATTCACTGCAGGTACAGCCTTAGTTATGAAGACGACAAAACCAAAACATGCAACAACGCTTACCTATCTGCCAGAGATAAAAGAGGCTGGAAGATATGCTGTTTATGTGAGTTATCCTAAACTTGAAGATGCTGTAGATGACGTGCGGTATATAGTGCGTCATAAAGGTATGCAGACAGAGTTTCTGGTGAATCAGAAAATAGGATATGGCACATGGGTGTATCTCGGAACTTTTGATTTCGGAGCAAGCAGTATAAATGATTTCTCACAGAGTAATTGCGTAATTCTTTCAACAGCTTCTACCCATAAGGGGCATATAGGAGCAGATGCAGTACGATTTGGTGGCGGAATGGGAAATATTAAGCGTGCGGGAATTACCAGCGGCATGGCACGTTGTCTGGAAGGTGCACGATATTATGCTCAATGGGCAGGAGCACCTTATTCTGTGTATAGCGATAAGATGGGAGTCAATGATTATGCTGATGACATAAACGCTCGCTCATTGATGACAAACTGGCTTGGAGGCGGCTCTCCATACATGCCGACAGTCGAAGGAAGAGGAGTTCCTTTTGAGATGACACTCGCTGTACACAGTGATGCAGGATATAATACAGACGGGAAGTCTGTTCATGGTTCATTGGCAATTGCTACAACTTTCATAAATGAAGGGTTGTTCTTAAACGGAGATCCTCGTCAGACCTCATTAGACTTGGCATCATATTGTCTTAATAATCTTACAACTGACATGACACGAGAATTTGGTACTTGGAACAAGCGTTATCTGTGGGACCGCAACTATTCAGAAACAAGACTTCCCGAAATACCATCAGCAATCATTGAGACTCTTTCGCATCAGAGTTTCCCTGATATGAAGATTGGGCAGCATCCTTACGGAAAGTTTGCCATAGCACGAAGTTTGTATAAGACAATCTTAAAGTATTTGAACGGCAGGCATGGTCAACCTTTTATTGTTCAGCCGCTTGCACCCCAAGATTTCAGAATAGAGATAATCGACAACAGCAGAATAAAACTGCAATGGACGGGGGTGTCTGATAAATATGAAAGCACATCAGCCCCTACCTCTTATAATATATATACTGCGATAGGAGACAGAGGGTTTGACAATGGTCAGAATATAAAGTCTAATGTTGTTACGATGAAATTGAAGCATGGAATACAATACAACTTCAAAGTTACAGCATGTAATGACGGAGGAGAAAGTTTCCCAACAGAAGTACTTTCTGTATATCTTTCGCCAGAGTCAAAAGGCACTATTCTTGTAGTAAATGGTTTTCAGCGTCTTTCTGCACCTTATATTATAGATGATGAGGCAAGCCAAGGTTTCGACTTGTCAAAAGATGCTGGAGTGCAATATGGTATTTATCCCGGCTGGAGTGGCAGACAACAGAATTTTAATGTATCCCGTATGGGAATTGAAGACGAAAGCGGATTAGGATACAGCGGTGAAGAAATGGCAGGCAAGTTTATTGCAGGCAATGAATTTAACTATGTCGTTGACCATACGAATGCAATAGCATCAGCAAGAAAATATTCAGTTGTTAGTTGTTCACTTTCGGCTTTGGAGAAGCGTCAGGTAAATCTATCACCATATAAACTTGTTGACCTTGCTTTTGGACTACAAAAAGACGACGGGCAACTTAATCTACATTTCAAAACTTTTACAACCTCTACAATGAGTCAACTGGAAGAGTTTACGACAAATGGAGGAGCAGTTCTGGCGAGTGGCTCATACATAGGAAGTGACATGCAGAGTACTACTGAGAAAAAATTCTTGGCTGATGTTCTTGGGATTAGTTTTCAATCTACTGACAGGGTACTTGCCAATGGAAGAATTGCAGGGCTTGGTATGCAATATGAATTCTATAATATGCTCAATGATAAACATTATGCAGCCACTCATCCTGAAATACTTTCACCAACAGGAGGAGGTATATGTGCAATGCAATATGCCGACGGCACCAGTGCTGCTGTAGGTTATAAAGGTAGACATAATAGTTTTACAATGGGATTCCCATTTGAATGTATAAGAAACACTTCACATAAAAAGAAAATAATGCAAGGACTCCTTGCTTACCTATTAGAATAAAAAATAAAATTTCAATAATATGGAAATCAAAGCTAATGCTAAAGGCTCTCGTTACATAGAGGTTACCGAGAAGCATCTTGAAACTATAACTAAGTATTCTCTTTTCAACGACCTGATTGGAAGTGACGGATTTGTAGATGAAACGACATTGGAAAAACTCAAGAATTCTGTGCGGTATTTATTGGAATCGGGTGCTAATGCAGACAAAGATTTGCTTGATCTTTCATTTGATGTAATCTTCCATCGTGACATGAAGGCTCTTGGGCTTCGCAATCTAATGCTTCTGTATATCAGTTATTACGATGATAAAGAGCTTAATATAGACGGTTTCTCTATAGAGGACTTACTTCGTGATGTTGAAGGTGAAGTTGAAAATCAGGAATAATGGAGTACCGTCTTACAGACTTTCTTCCAACTACGAAAAAGGAATGCGAACTTCGTGGCTGGGACGAACTTGATATTATTCTTTTCTCGGGTGACGCTTATGTAGATCACCCCTCATTTGGAGCAGCTGTTATCGGTAGAATACTTGAAAGTGCCGGTTACAGGGTGGCTATAGTTCCTCAGCCTGACTGGCATGGTGATTTTCGTGATTTCAAGAAGTTAGGACGTCCGCGCCTTTTCTTCGGTGTATCGCCAGGAGCTATGGACTCTATGGTGAACAAATATACTGCCGCCCGACGCATACGACATGATGATGCATATACTCCTAACGGACAGGCAGGGCTGCGTCCAGATTATCCAAGCATTGTATATACAAAGATTCTGAAACAGCTTTTCCCTGATGTTCCAGTTATTTTAGGAGGCATAGAAGCAAGTCTTCGTCGTGTGACTCACTATGATTACTGGCAGGACAAGCTAATGAAATGTATTCTCTGTGAATCAGGGGCAGACATGATAACCTACGGAATGGGAGAAAAGGTTTCTATAGCTGTGGCTGATGCTTTAGCCGACTGCCAACCTATAGAAAGCATACGCGATATTCCGCAAACAGTATTCTTATGTAGGGAAGAAGATATTCCCGGGGGGATAACTGATAAAGACATTGTTCTTCATTCACACGAAGAGTGTTTAAGAAACAAGAAGGCACAGGCTGAGAATTTCAGACACGTTGAAGAAGAAT
Organism: Prevotella sp.; assembly: GCA_041855685.1. Classification (GTDB taxonomy): domain Bacteria; phylum Bacteroidota; class Bacteroidia; order Bacteroidales; family Bacteroidaceae; genus Prevotella. The sequence goes on from JBHAEQ010000004.1 coordinate 41,803, forward strand.
CCAACAAAATGCACGCCCAGAGGCTTCTTCAGAGTGTTGACGGTCAATATGTTGTAGTAAATCCACCATTTCCTCCTCTCACTTCTGAAGAGCTTGACGCTTCGTTCGATCTTCCTTACACTCGTCAGCCGCATCCTAAGTATAAAGGAAAACGCATTCCTGCATACGAGATGATTAAATTCTCGGTAAATCTCCATCGCGGCTGTTTCGGAGGCTGTGCATTCTGTACAATTTCTGCACACCAAGGAAAGTTTGTGGTATGCCGCTCTAAGGAGAGTATACTAAAAGAGGTGAAGCAAGTTATAGAAATGCCTGACTTCAAAGGCTACCTCTCCGACCTTGGAGGACCGTCTGCCAATATGTATGGCATGAGAGGAAAGAACATGAAAGCATGTGAGGTGTGTAAGCGTCCGTCATGTATTAATCCTCAGATTTGTCCGAATCTTAATACCGATCATTCTGCTCTACTCGATATATATCATGCAGTAGATTCACTGCCGGGAATAAAGAAGAGTTTTATCGGTTCGGGAGTGCGTTATGATTTGTTATTGTATAAGAGTAAGGATGAGAAAATAAATAACGTTGCTATGCAATATACTCGTGAACTGATTAAGAACCATGTATCAGGAAGACTTAAAGTAGCACCGGAACATACTTCTGAGAAGGTTCTTCACTTTATGCGAAAGCCGTCGTTCGAGCAGTTCAATGAGTTTAAGCGAATCTTCGACCATATTAACAGAGAGGAAAATCTACACCAACAGATTATACCCTATTTTATAAGTTCACACCCTGGTTGTCAGGCTGAGGACATGGCTGAATTAGCCGCTATAACCAAAGGACTTGATTTTCAACTGGAACAGGTGCAGGATTTTACTCCCACACCAATGACTGTATCGACAGAAACATGGTACACAGGATATGACCCTTATACCTTGGAACCTGTTTTTTCTGCCAAATCGCCCAAAGACAAACTCTCGCAACGCCAGTTCTTCTTCTGGTATAAACCTGAAGAACGACCAGTCATAGAGCGTGAATTAAGGAGTATGGGAAGAATTGATTTGTTGAAACAACTCTATCCAAATCAGCCAACACCTTATCAGCGTGATGCCTATACACGAAAAGGACAGCATAACAATCGAGGTGAGCGCAGTTCATATAATCCAAACTTCCCTCCTAAGAAAATAAGAAAACAGCGATAAACCATGGAACAAAATCTAAAAGATAAACTCATAGCTCTTGCCGATAAATACGAGACAACAGATTTCCTTCCTGCCGATCCTTCGCAGTTCATGCACCGCTATACTGTTCCTGTTCAACAAGAACGTGTTGCTTTCATTGCCGCAGCATTAAGCTATGGCAGTAGAAAGCAATTCCTGCCGAAGATAAACAATATTCTTGAAGATGATGCAAAAGGAATTCTGCCGCCTGACAACAACGAATGTTTCTACCGCCTGCACACCAATTCCATGGTCAGAAGATTTCTCTTAGTACTTAATGATATATATTCCACCTATGGTTCTATTCTCGGCATGATGGAAAAAGAGAATATAACTACCGGCATAGAGGCGGTACGCCTCATAACACATTACTATGTTGAGAGAGAAGCATCAGACTTGATACCTAAAAACGCAACATCTGCATGTAAACGGGTGTGCATGTTTCTGCGTTGGATGGTGCGCAACAACTCACCTGTAGATATTGGTTTGTGGAGCGGGCAGATTGATAAGTCCACGCTTATAATGCCAATGGATACACATGTTTTGCAGGAAGCACAGAAGCTGGGACTTATAGCAAGTCGCTCGGGTTCAATGGCTACAGCATTAAAACTTACAGAAAAGTTGAAACTGATATTCCCTGATGATCCTACTCGTGCAGACTTTGCATTATTTGGATTAGGAGTTGACGAGGAATCAAAGTGATTGTCGTATTCAGAAGAACATAATTTTTTTGTTTATGGATTTTAAGGATTTAATACAGCATCGTCGTTCACACAGAATGTTCTCTTCGGAAGAAGTAAGTGGCGACGATATCAGCATTATAATGAGAGCGGCATTAATGTCGCCTACAAGTAAGAATCGTCAACAATGGCAGTTTGTTGTCATTGATGATAAATTAAAGATTGAACAGTTAAGCGATGCAAAGAGTTCAGGCTCAAAGTTTCTTGAAAGTGCGCCTTTATGCATAGCAGTACTTGGCAATCCCCAAGAAAACGACTGCTGGATTGAGGACTGTTCCATTGCCGCTCACTCTATATTACTGCAGACAGAAGAATTAGGACTTGGTGCATGCTGGATTCAAATACGTAATCGGTGGCTTTCCGATGGAACGTCCTCAGAAGATGTTGTACGTGGAATACTTGGTATTCCTGAAAATATAGGAGTGTTGTGCTTAATATCTATCGGTCATAAGGTTGCCGACAAGCCGCTTCATGATGAAGACAACCTGAAATGGGAACAAGTGAGTGTAGCTGATTAAAACGAAATGTGTATGATAAATTACGATTTAAGAAAAATAAGAGCAATCATATTCGATGTTGACGGTGTGTTGTCGTGTGAGACCATAACCATGTCTTCCGAAGGCGAACCATTGCGCACAGCCAACATTAAAGACGGATATGCCATACAGTTAGCACAGAAATTAGGACTTCGCATAGTCATTCTGACAGGAGGGCGTACTGATGCTGTAAAGAATCGCTATGAAATGTTAGGAGTGGAAGATGTTTATATGGGCTGCTCTGTGAAACTTACTACCTATAAAGAGTTCATTACGAAATACGGATATTCCGACGACGAGATTATCTATGTTGGTGATGACATTCCCGATTACGAGATAATGCAAATTGCAGGCTGTCCTTGCTGTCCGAAAGACGCATGTCAGGAAATAAAGGATATTAGTATTTACGTGAGTGAAAAATCAGGTGGCTATGGAGTAGGGCGTGATATTATTGAGCAGGTATTGCGTGCACAGGACAAATGGATGAGTAATGCAAAAGCTTTTGGCTGGTAGATATGAAAATTATACTTGCGAGTAATTCTCCACGGAGAAAAGAACTATTGGCAGGGCTTGGAATTGATTTTGAAGTTAAAGTCCTCGAAGACATTGATGAATCATATCCTACAGACCTGCCGACACAAGACATTGCAGAGTTCATTGCTTACAAGAAAGCAGAATCATACACAGTCAAAAATGATGAACTCATAATAACTGCCGACACTATAGTCGTTCTTGACAATAACGTCTTAGGAAAACCTGCAGATGATGCTGATGCAAAAAGAATGCTGAAGATGCTTTCAGGTAGAACCCACCAAGTCATAACAGGATGCTGTATAAAGACAGCCGACAAGGAGAAGCGCTTCTCAGTAAGGACAGATGTAGGTTTCAAACCTTTGTCAGACAAAGAAATCAATTATTATGTTGACCATTACAAGCCATTTGACAAAGCAGGCTCGTATGGTATTCAAGAATGGATTGGCTATATAGGAGTAACATCTTTGAATGGCAGCTACTTCAATGTAGTGGGACTTCCTGTCCAGAGAATTTATGAAGTACTGTGTAACTTTGGAGTAATTTAACTTTCAAATGTAAACTGCTCTGTTAAGGAGACAAGAGAGGAGACTGTGCTGATATTCATTCGGTTTATGACACACATTTTGTACGCCATGAACAGAGTCCTAAAGGCAATGTGCAGACACCTCGCAAGGCGTGAAAAAAAGACCTATAGCTCAAATTGCAGGCTGAAACCTTCCTTCTTCCTTGATATTCCCTAGTGTCATACGCCTTCAAGCTAGCTTGAGCACAAAATTAACGTTTTTAAATGCTCAATAGCTCATTTTGCAGGCTAAAACACCATTC
>JBHAEQ010000005.1:0-129667 GCA_041855685.1 Prevotella sp.
ATATTCTACATTTCAATTGCCGCCGTTATCGCAGGTGCTGAAAGTTGGTATGAAATAGAAGAGTTCGGGAAAATGAAAGAAGAGTTCTTCCGCTCGAAGATCAAGAACTTTAAGGGCGTCCCCTCACACGATACGTTCAACCGCGTATTCTCAATACTAAAGCCGGAGGCATTAGAAAAATCCTTTCGTGCCTGGATAAGCGAGATATGTGGTAAGTACCATGGTGTTGTGGCTATTGACGGAAAGGAGATATGTGGAGCACGCGAAACCAGAAAAGACGGTTCGTTCAAGCCTCTACGCATAGTCAGTGCCTAAATTATGAATACGACTACGAAACCAACCTTATCTAATAACCGGTTTGGATAGATGCAATAAAAAAGAGGATGCGTTTGCGCATCCTCTAATTTTATATGACTAAACTAATAGTTTATCCGCCTTTCTCCATCTGGGCTTTGAGTGCTGCAAGCACATCAATGTCACCAAGTGAAGTTCCTGCTGCTACATTGCTTGTTGTAGGTGTCTCTTCCTTCTTAGCAGTGCGCTGCTTGCGTGCTGGTTTTTCAGCAGCCTTTTTCTCTGCTTCAAAAGTGCGGCTGTGAGAAAGGATGATACGCTTTGTCTCCTTAACGAATTCTATTACTTTGAACTCCATTTCCTCGCCGAGTTGTGCCTGAGTTCCGTCTTCCTTCACAAGGTGCTTAGGAGTTGCGAAACCTTCGCCACCATCGTTCAGAGTGATAACAGCACCTTTGTCCATCATCTCGGTAATCTTACCTGTATGAACAGAACCTGGAGTGTAGATAGTCTCGTATGTATCCCATGGGTTGTCCTCAAGTTGCTTGTGACCGAGAGAGAGACGACGGTTTTCCTTGTCTATCTCAAGTACAACAACTTCGATAGTAGCACCTACCTGTGTGAACTCTGAAGGATGCTTAACTTTCTTAGTCCATGAAAGGTCTGAGATGTGGATAAGTCCGTCAACACCTTCTTCAAGCTCTACGAAGATACCGAAGTTTGTGAAGTTGCGAACCTTTGCAGTGTGCTTGCTGTCAACAGGATACTTAGTTTCGATGTTCTCCCATGGATCTTCTTTAAGCTGCTTGATACCAAGTGACATCTTACGCTCGTCGCGGTCGAGTGTGAGGATAGCTGCCTCAATCTCGTCACCAACGTGGAGGAAGTCCTGAGCAGAACGCAGGTGCTGGCTCCATGACATTTCTGAAACGTGGATAAGACCCTCAACGCCAGGTGCAACCTCAACGAAAGCACCGTAGTCGGCAATAACAACAACCTTACCCTTAACGTGGTCACCAACCTTAAGGTCTTGGCTGAGTGCATCCCATGGATGTGGAGTAAGCTGCTTCAAACCGAGGGCAATGCGCTTTTTCTCATCATCGAAATCAAGGATTACAACGTTGATTTTCTGGTCGAGTGTTACAACCTCATGTGGATCGCTTACGCGGCCCCAAGAGAGGTCTGTGATGTGGATAAGTCCGTCAACACCACCGAGGTCAACGAATACACCGTATGATGTGATGTTCTTAACAGTACCCTCAAGAATCTGACCTTTTTCAAGCTTGGCGATGATTGCCTTCTTGTGCTCTTCAAGTTCAGCCTCGATGAGTGCTTTATGCGATACAACAACGTTCTTGAACTCCTGATTGATTTTAACAATCTTGAATTCCATTGTCTTGCCAACAAACACGTCGTAGTCGCGTATTGGATGAACGTCAATCTGACTGCCTGGTAGGAATGCCTCGATTCCAAATACGTCAACAATCATACCGCCCTTAGTGCGGCACTTGATATAACCCTGTACAATCTCGTTGTTGTCGAGTGCTGCATTGACACGGTCCCAGCTCTTGCTGAGACGGGCCTTCTTGTGTGAAAGTACAAGCTGACCTTTTTTGTCCTCCTGATTCTCTACATATACCTCTACAATATCACCTACTTTAAGGTCGGCATTGTAACGGAATTCAGAAGCAGGGATAATGCCGTCGCTCTTGTAGCCAATGTTTACAATCACCTCTTTTTTGTCAACCGAGATAACTGTACCGTCAACGACTTGATGGTCGGCTACTTTGTTGAGTGTTTCGTCATAGGCTTTCTCAAGCTGTTCTGCGCTGACACCTGCAGTCTTGCCGTTCTCGAATTCGTCCCAGTTGAACTCATCAAGTGGCTTAACGTTCTTAAAATCTGCCATAAAAAATTAATGAAAAATGTTTTTAAATAAAAAGTTTGACATGTTAATTAACTCTGTGATTCCTCGCATGCTTTATGTCATGCGCACAAATCGTCTGCAAAATTACTTAAAATACTTTAATTATGAGATAGTTGTGCTTTCTTTTATTATGAATTTAACGTTTTTTGTTTTTATATTATCCAGAGTCAGATTCAAAGCTAACTGCATATATCTTCCTGTTTCTTGTTTGTTTTATGCTTGTTTGTCTCTTGCAACTGTTATGATTTAGGTGTGTTGCAGTAGTGGTTTTGTGCTATAAGACTACATTTTTTTATAAAAATATTCTTGATATTTGTGATGTATTTAATTAAAATTACTAACTTTGCGGGGTTTTATGTAAAATAACAAATTTTGCCTTGATTTAATTTATGAATTACTAATTACAATAAATAATTTAAAAACAAAATGAATCAAACTATCGTTAAGGGAATAAAGATTCTTGCAGTGATTCTTATTTCTCTTGTTATCTGGTTTTTGCCTGCAGACATTTTTGGCATACCAGATTTGACTGCAACACAACAGCGAACTATCGCTATCTTTGTCTTTGCTGCAATTATGTGGATTTTGGAACCTATTCCCAACTGGACAACATCATTGCTTGTAATTGTTATTTCCCTGCTTACGATTTCCAACAAGGGACTTGGTATTCTGTGTCCTCCGCCTGCGGAAGGTTCTGATGTGAGTGTAGTAGGTTCCTTAGTACCTTATAAAGATATTATGTCATCTATGGCTGACCCTGTTGTAATGCTGTTCCTTGGTGGATTTGTGCTTGCAATAATGGCAGCCAAATACGATCTTGATGTTACTCTTGCCCGTTATCTGCTTAAACCTTTTGGTACAAATCCGCGTTTTGTTTTGCTTGGGTTCCTGCTTGTGATATCTGTATTCTCCATGTTTATGAGCAATACTGCCACTGCCGCTATGATGCTTGCCTTCCTTACTCCTGTGCTTGCAAGTTTGCCTAAAGATGATAAGGGAAGAATTGGATTGGCATTGTCAATTCCTATAGCTGCCAATATTGGTGGTATAGGTACTCTCATAGGTACTCCTCCTAATGCTACTGCAGGTAAATTCCTTGCAGAGGCTGGACATGAGGTGCCATTTGGAATGTGGGCATCTCACATGATTCCTTATGTTATAATAATGATTTTATTTGCATGGATAGTTCTTCAGATATTATTTCCGTTCAAAGCAAAAGAACTTATTCTTGATATTAAGCCAAGCCGTCAGAAAAAAGATTGGAAAACCGTTGTTGTGTGGTGTACTTTCTTTGGAACTATAGCCCTATGGTCAACAGAACAGTTGACGAAGATAAACTCGAACGTTGTTGCTCTTATCCCATTAGCTCTTCTTACTGCTTGTGGTATTTTTACCAAAGACGATATAAAAGAGATTAACTGGAGTGTACTTTGGCTTGTTGCCGGAGGCTTTGCTCTTGGTACTGACCTTCAGGGAACAGGTTTGGCAAAAGCATTGATTAATGCTATTCCATTCGGAACAATGTCGGTTGTTTTGGTCTTTATTATAGCTGGTTTTGTATGCTATTTCCTTTCAAATTTCATAAGCAACTCTGCTACGGCAGCACTTCTCATTCCTATTCTTATCGTTGTGGCAGAAGGCATGGCTGATCCTACAGCTGCCAATAATGCAGAATTTATGTCGCTCGGTGGTACGTATGCCATGATTATCTTCATAGCCGTATGTGCTTCCATAGCAATGCTTTTCCCTATTTCAACTCCTCCAAATGCGATTGCCGCTTCCACTGGATTAGTTGAAACTAAAGATATGGCTAAAGTAGGAATTATAATAGGTGTTGTAGGATTTGTATTGGGTTATTTCTGGTTGACAGTTATTTTCCCATTTGCATAATTAACTGACTTACATGCATGTTTGCATGCTAAAGTGTCAGTAAATAATAAAAAGTGGTATGCCTTTGGGTGTACCACTTTTTTTGTGTAATTTTGCAATTGCAATTGGTTTGCTACTCAATTCAGAGTGCAATTAAAAGGGAATCAGGTGCAATTCCTGTACAGTCCCGCTGCTGTGAACAGTCCTTATAAAAGTAAACAATGAACCATTGGTAATAACCGAGAAGGTGTTTGCTTTGACTGCAAGTCAGAAGACCTGCCATTGTTTCCCACACGAGGAATTCCAAATACTGCGATAGACGGAATAGGAAAATCGTTAATTATAAGTTTTGTATAGATACATTCTTTTCTTTAGCTTATTGTTTGTCTGTGTTGGATTAGGAGCACAGACTGATAGTATTTCAGCTTCTTACAATGTTGAAGAAGTTGAGGTTAAAGGTTTGCGTTATAATAACCAGTATAAAAGTCTGACTCCGATTTTCTCCCTATTGTCCTCTGATTTTCAACGACTTAATATTTCAGACATGACATCGGCTCTTCGTCGCTTGCCGAGTCTGACTCTACGTGATTATGGTGGGGCAGGAGGAATGAAGACTGTTTCGGTGAGAGGTTTGGGATCGCAGCATACCGGTGTTTTGCTTGACGGGCTGATGCTTACAGATGTGCAGTCCGGGCAGATTGATTTACAAAATTTCCTTATATCAGAAATATCATCAATCAATTTATCAATAGCTGGTAGTAATAATATATTTCTTCCTGCAAGGAATATGTCAAGAGCATCTGTGCTATCCATTGAAACTTCTGATTCTGTATCTTCAAATGTGTCTCTATCTTTAGGAAGTTGGGGCTTGATAACACCAACATTAAGGTTTGGCAAGAAAATTGGAAATGTTATATTATCTGTTCAAGGTGGTTATATGTATGCGAAAAACAACTATCCTTTTACTGTTCACAATGGAATTGCTACACACAGGGAACGCCGTGTGAACTCAAGAATGAACCAAGGATTTATTAATTTTTCGTCCTTTTGGTCTATATCGGCAGGTACAACCTTAAAAACACTTGTTAGAATGAACGATAACGACCGGCTGCTTCCTGGTATCGTGCGGTTATATATTAATGAGAATGACGAAAGTCTGCGTGATCGTGGAATCATTGTTCAGTCTTTACTTACTACTCGTTTGAATGATAATATTTGGCTTAAAACAGCTTTGCGGTGGAATTGGACTCAACAGCAATATCATAACGGCATGCCGAGTGGAGGAATAAGGAGTGAGAATTATATTCAAAGAGAATATTATACCACGTCATCATTGTTGTATCAGCCATTTCACAATTTGGAACTTGATTATTCCATAGATTTCTGGCATAATTCTATGACAACAACTATCGCAGCAAATCCTAATCCTAAGAGAAACTCATTGTTGCAGAGTGTTTCTGCAAAATGGAATTCAGGCAGACTTACAGTAAGTGGTAGTGTGTTGAACTCGAATATTGATTCTGAGCACAGAAATTCACCGTCAGTTTCTGCTTCATTAAGATTCAATAACAATCTATATATAAGAATAGCGGCAAAGGAAATTTTCCGTATGCCTACAATGACAGAAATGTATTATTTCCGCATTGGTACACAGGAACTGAAACCTGAAAATACAAAACAGTTGAATATGGGCATTACTTTCCATACTTCTATTTTTCAAGGAAGAATGAATTTTGGTTGTTCCGCTGATGCATATATAAATAATGTGGAGAACAAAATTATTGCTCTACCATTCAATATGTTTGTATGGCGATACGTTAATATGCCAGGTGTACATGGAAAAGGCATTGATGTTGTGTGCAATTCGCAATTTGAATATAGTAAAAGTAATAGTCTGTCGTTGGCAGTGAATTATAGTCTGCAAAGTATAAGAAATAAGTCTGTAGTTGAACAATTCCGTGGTTTACAGATAGCTTATACTCCTGTTCATAGTGGTAGTGCCACAATGTCGTGGCTCAATCCTTGGGTTAACATATCGGCAACAGTCACAACAGCATCAGAAACATGGACTACTAATGAACATAGTCCTAATACTCGTATTGAAGGATATAGTGAATTGGCGGTTAGCCTGTATAAGACAATGAAAATAAAGTCAATGCTGATAGATGCAGCTTTTGTCGTGCAGAATTTACTTGATTCTGAGTATTACATAATGGCAAACTATCCGATGCCGGGACGAAATTGGAAATTAAGTTTAACATATAAATTTTAGAAGCGATGAAAAATTATCTTCTTAGTTTGGCGGTTCTGCTTAGCAGCTGCCTTGTTCTTACTTCTTGTTTGGGTGACTCAAATGAAAACACCGGTGGTAAAAAGGAAATTACTTTGACAACGGGTGTGTTCATCCTTAACGAAGGCAGTTATTATGATAAAGTGAATGGTTCGTTGTCGTATATTGGTTATACTTCAAATTTCAATTCCGATCAAATTACTAATGGTTTGTTTTATACTATTAATAATCGTTATTTAGGAGGCACACCTAATGATATTATTCTTGCAGGTTCGGAAGGTGAGGTATATATTGCCTGCACTGATGAAAACAGAGTAGAAATATTAGACTCTAATTTGAAGTCTATTGCCTTTGTCGAGATGAAAGAACCACGCAGAATGGCTGCTGATGAATCTTATGTCTATGTAACAAGCTATGACGGCACAGTATCGGCAATTAATATCAAAACTCACAAGATTGAAAAAACTACAGAGGTTATAGGTGCAGGTCTTGAGGGTATTGCAGTAAGAAATGACTTACTTTATGTGTGTAACTCACATAATCGTACTGATTATTCTCATTTGGCAGAAGTAGTTAAGGTTAAAACAAGCAGTATGGAGAAAGTTGGTTCATTAAAAGTTGCTCTCAACCCAACTAAAATTAAGTTGAGTGGTAATAATCTTTACCTTCTTTCTTCTGGTAACTTTAAGGATGTAAAGGCTGAGATACAGAAGATAGATGCTTCTGACAATGTTTCTTATCTTTGCGACGGCACTCATTTCGACGTTGTAAATAATAATCTTGCCGTTATAAACGCTCCTTTTGGACAAGGCGATGAAAAGCCGGCACCAGAGTATTTCGTATTGAACTCAAAAGGTGCGAAGATTACTTTCAAACCGGGCATTGAAATACTGTCACCTTGTGCTATAGCTATTGATCCAAACTATGGATATGTCTATATTTCTTCATATACTATTAGTACATACGGTTATGCTGCATATTCTGCTCCTGGTTATGTATGTAGATTTGACTTGAACAATGGTCTTGCAAAGAAGTTTGATGCAGGAGTCGGTCCTACAGGTTTCTTATTTGCCGAGGCTAAATATATATCAGAGTAAGTGAAGCTGCGTTTAGGAAAAATCATCGTGGCAGTCCTTTTTATAGCTGTTGTGGCTGCCACGACAATTACTTTCAGCACTCTGTATTCGAATAAATCGAAGACGGAAGTTGATTCGACACAGATTGTTTATTCCCGTGTGGTTGTTGACGCTTCTGTTTATCGTGGATTGATGCAGATGCTTGGAGTGGGGGATAAGTGCATTGACTTCTCCAATCAGATGCGCCCCGATGTAGAACGGATTGCTGCTTCAAAGCCCGACCTTATTATGCTCTCTGCATACGATGGAATGGACTTAAGCCGTTATGAGCGTTTGGGAATAAAAGTTGAAGCATGTCGTGATTTTATGGAAACATCTCCTCTTGGTCGTGCTAAATGGATGAAACATTATGGAGCCTTGTGGGGAGTTGCTGAGCGTGCTGATAGTATGTATAAACTTGTGGAAGAAGGTTATAAAAGTTCTATTGCCAGAGTAAAGAAAACCATTCACCGTCCATCGGTAATGTTTGATTTAATGTATGGTAGTGTGTGGTATCAGCCGGCTATGGAGAGTTCCATGGGAGGAATTGTAATAGATGCTGGCGGACGTATGCCTTTCAAATCCAAGCAACATGGAGGTTCGTTGGCTTTGTCAGAAGAACAGGTTCTTTTCTATGCCAATGATGTTGATGTGTGGATAATACGCTATCAAGATACAGAGCCTCTCACCCTCAACAGGTTACGCAAACTTAATCCTGCGTACAGTCGCTTTAAGGCTTTTAAGAATGGAAACGTATGGGTAGTAGATACAAATAAGGTGCCTTATTTTGATGAAGCTCCTTTCCGTCCTGATTTTCTTGTTGAGGACTTGATAAATATTCTGCATCCTGAATGCAGTAAGACCAAAAGAATGAGGTATTTTACAAAACTGAAATGATGAAATGGATTCTGACAATATTATGTATAGTGATGCTGTTTGTTATGAACATCATTTGCGGTTCTGTACATATCAACTTGTCTGATGTGGCGGCTGTATTGTCTGGTCAATCAAATGATGAAATAATAAGTTTCATAATCATCCAGAGCAGATTTCCTCAAGCTGTTACAGCCCTTTTTGTTGGTTCTGCTCTTGCTTCGGCAGGATTGCTTCTTCAGACGACTTTCCATAATCCACTTGCTGGTCCGTCGGTACTTGGTATAAGTGGTGGTGCAAGTTTGGGGGTAGCATTGGTAGTTCTTTGCGGCATAAAATCTCCATTTGGCAGTATAGGTGCTTCTTTCCTTGGTGCTTCTGTAGTAACATTTCTATTGCTCTACCTTAACTCCATCGTGAAGAACAAGCTTGTTCTACTTATCATAGGTTTGCTGCTGGGCTATCTCATCTCTGCCGTTATAACAATACTTAATACTATTGCAACACCTGAGAACCTGCAACATTATGTAATGTGGGGAATGGGCGATTTTTCATCTGTAACCCTACGACAGCTTCCTTTTTTCTCTATAGCCCTTCTATTGTTAATGGTAGGAGCATTGTTAATGATGAAACCTCTCAATGCATTGCAGTTAGGCGATTTCTATGCAAAGAATATGGGAATAGATGTAAAACTTATGCGTAATCTTATACTTGCTGTCGTGGGAGGAATCACTGCGTTGACAACAGCTTTCTGCGGTCCGGTTGCGTTCATCGGTCTGGCTGTTCCTCATATAGCAAGAATGGTAGTCCGTACCGATGATTTCCGCCGTCTCATGCCTATGACTCTGCTCACCGGCTCCGCTGTTGCCTTGCTGTGTAATCTTCTTTGCACTGTGCCAAGCAATACACTACTTCCTCTAAATGCTGTTACCCCAATTGTGGGTGTGCCGGTTATTATTTATGTAGTGACCTGCGGAATGCGTAAGTTCCACTAAACCACTACCAAACCAATACTTACTTCCTTAATGCAAGATTATAATTATAGAAATTTCTGTTTCCTGTAATGTCTTTCACAATCTTGAGGAATGGAGGCAATTTCAGGTCATCGTGACATAATATGCCTTTAGTCTCTAATATCATCAAGCCGCTTTCATCTCCGTTGTAAGTGTCAAGTTCAAAGAACTGTCCATGCCATATGAAACTCTTTCTGTTCTTTTGAATTTTATGCCTGTAAGGGTCTGCCTGCTGCAACATTGTCTCATAGAGATTGTTGCTTATCTGGCGTTCTGTAACAAGTTCTTCTGTGTCGGATATCTTGCGTCGTGTAGTATGAATGTTGATAACATTTCCTTCTGACACACGTTGGCGGAGACGTATCTCACACCCTGGTTCTCCCACAAGATATGTTTGGGTTATAGTACTCTCAATACATTCTGGTAGTTTTCCTACAACTTCTACAATGTATTTGCATTCTTCTTCAATGGACTGTGGAAGCTCAAGAACTGCACTTATTTCTTTTATAACCCTTTGCATCTTACGCTCAAAGTCCTCACCGTTATTTATTACACGCAGATGCGGATGCCCTGTCCACGCTTTAATGATTTTCTTATCCAGCGAGCGGGCAATGGCTAATCCTTCTTCATCGGCTTTCTCGTAGCGTTGAGCATTATTGGCTGTTGTATAGTATTTTTCTGCACCATCGGCAGCTGATACCAAGTGTAGCACAGCATCGTATCTGTCGCCATGAAGCTCGCTTGTGCTTGTTCCGCATTCGCTTGTTATCTGCTGCCAAAGCTCGTCGGAGATATAGGCAGAAATGTCCATTGCACCTCGGTCGCACACTATAACGCAAGGTTCATTACAGGTTTCTGCCAAACGCTGTATTTTGTCCTCAAGTTCCATTTGAAGTTCAAGAATCATTTTCTCGCCTTCGTAGTAAAAATCTTTATTATCGGTGAGATAATTCCATCCAGATTGGGTTACCATCGTAGGTACTTCTGGAATCATGAATACTTTGTAGCCGAGGCTTGAGAAATGGTCGTTAATTCTCACAAGTGCGGTTGTCTTTCCTGCACATGGACCTCCTGTGAGTACTATTCGCTTGATTTTATTCATTTTTTATCTTGATTCTTTTTTCTTTTACTAAATTGCAACCATTTCCAGAAATCATTCCAACCGGCAAAGTCTTTCTTAAATATAAGACCTATGCCTTGAGTATTTAGTGAGTTCTTTGTGAAGTATCTGTCGTTGGTTTGGTTATACATTCTTACAGCCATACTTCCGCTTGGTACAAGCAGATAGCGTACATCGAAATCGCCAATGAACGATGACGTTGCATTCTGATTATCACGATAGCCGAACTGTCCGTTTATTAACAGTCGGTTGTTAAGTAGATGTCCCGATACAATTCCCTCGTATTCTGCATTATTCCAACCTTCATCGCCTGTTGAAATATTAGCTCCGATATTCCATGCACTACTTCCCAATGCTTTTTTCAAGGCACGGCTCAGTTCTTGGGATACTGTTCCACTTAATATGCTTTGCATGGCAAGTGAAGCCTGATCGCCTAAAACTTGCTGATTTGTGCCTTGCATGGTTGCATTGTTGGCATTCTGATTGAGAAAACGACCTACAGCAAGAAGATATATAACCTGCTGGTTGATTTCTTCATTGTTGTCCATCAGGCTCATTACCATTTTCTTTGCATCAGAACCTACTGTAGGCATGTCAAGTCCGAAAGTTATCCTCGGACGTTCAGGAGTTCCCTCTATGTTCATTATACAGTCAACACGCACATTGCTGTTAGAAAAAGACTTTCCTATATTGATATCAGACAGAGGAACACTGTTGAGAGTATATTTAGCCTGCATGTTAAGTTTTGCATCATAAGCATTTCCTCCGAATGAAATCATTCCTCCCTGTACAAAGTCGAAATTTCTGTTTATTGCTCCTTGTATAGTTAGTTTGTATATGCCATGATTGACAATATAGTTTCCAAAAATTTCAAAAGCACCTTTGTCATAGTATGATGCTCTAAGGATGCCGCTGCCGTTAAGAGAGATATAGTCTCCACTTTGTGAATCCATAAGCAGTCTTATTGTAGCATTATTGTTGCAGTGGATAATGAAGTTCATATATAAGTCACTCGTTATCTCACGTTCACGTAACTTTTTCTGTGCTTGTTCAAACCTATTGTTTTTGGCTTCTTCATATTTTGTATTTCTATCTCCCCAATGTATAAACTCTCCATTTGTTATAGCGTCAGGAGAAGTGGCATTATATACGAGGACTGTATTCAAGTCAGGTGTTGCCTCAACATCAATATTTAATATACCAGACTTTCCTAGTATGTTGCATGTGCCTGTAGCATAAATAGTACCATAGAATGGCATATCATCAAAGTCTTTTGTATCGTATGCCAGCATGTTTTTGGCATTAATATTAATATCGAATGACAGACGTGACAGATTCTTGTGCCATAAATGTCCATTTACAATTCCAATGTTGCCGTTACGGTCGAGTATAGTATCATTTTTGAAATGTATATCACCAGGAGTAAGTTCCACGTATGTGTTTTTCAAAGAGTAGGTTGTGTTAAGGCTTTTAATTGTTGCTTCTCCATTACATACTGCCTCTCCGATTAATTGTATGCCGGAGAAAGGACCTACAACATTAACCTTTCCTACACCTCTGATGTCTATATTCTCTGCGAATGAATTACAATAATTTTCAAGGAACTTAAGGCTTGTGTTATTTGCATTGACTTTCAGGTCAATATAGTTTTTCTGAGGAGATACATAGCCGGTTATTATTGTTGTCAGATTTTCTTTTTCTGCAACATGAGCATTGATGTTTATATCTCCTTCTTCTGCTGTCCAATCGGCTTCAGCAGTAAGATTTCCAAGAAGTCCATTCTCAAAATGGAAATCTTTTACATAAAGTTTTGCTTCAGCAACAGGATTCCCGAATAGATTTCGCACAGTAGCATTACCTGTTGCAAAGCCTGCAAATTCAACAGAATGGAAGTTTACAAGGTCAAGAATGTAACTTACGTTTACATCTTTAAGATTTACTTTGATTTCTTTGTCGGTAGTATTTGTAGCAGAGCCGTTTATATTAATATGCTGCTCGCCGTGACGAATTGAAAAATTGTCAATTTCAAGATGATTCTTATAGTATGAAATATTTGCAGGGGTAATATTCCATATTGTGTCTCCAACATGTATTTCAGAAGGCTTAATGCTTATGTCAGCAGTAGCCAAGCCGTTTTTGTTATTATAGAAAACAGCATCGGTATTTAGCATTCCGTTTATATAATGCCTGCCGTTTGATATGAAGTTTATTTGTGTAGTAAGACGGTTGCTTACGGCTTGTGTACGCACAATGTATTGTGAGCTGTTTCCTTTCTTGTCAAGCAGTTTTATATTGGCTTTTCCTTTCAGAGTATCATTAGGAGATGATACAATTATATAGCCGTCCTCATAATGACTATTATTGTATGTGAATTTAGATGCATCGAGGTTTATGTTTATGTTGTTTTCCTTCTCGTCTATGTTTGCAATAAGGTGTGCAGGCTCTTCCAACTCAAGTGGAATGCCAAAAAAATGTTCTGCCCAGTCTGTCTTTGTAATCGTGAGGAATATATCCAGCTTGTTGCGTGTGGCTGGCAGTTTTTTTATTCCCGGCAGAGTAGGGAGGTGGTTATATACAATAGAGGATATACTATTATATAATGTTCGATAGTCGAAATCACCTTCTACCAACAGGCTCGCAAAATCGCTGTTAAGTGTGAGGTTCTCAATACCTTTTGCATTCTTTCCTTTGTATATGTCGAGTATATTGAGTTTGTAAATGTCTTCACCAGCATTGTTTTGCATTGCGAATTTTCTAAGTTGAACATTTCCTTTTGCCGTTTGTAGATTCTTTCCGTAAATGTTGGCATTGATGTCGAAGCTGAATGTCTTTCCTGCGTATTTACTGCCTAAACCAATAGCTGCTATGTTCAGTTTTCTTGCAGATGCTTTAAGAAGTGTGTGAACTTGTTTGCCCATCTGGTGATTCAAGTCTAAGTCTATACTCCCATATTCATCATTCACATTGGCTGTTATAATAGCTTCGCGGTCTTTTATGTAGTTTACATCTACGGTTGAATTTACGTAGTCGTGATTCTTGTAGTTTATAGAATTTACATTCGCAACAGCATGCACACTGTTGATGGTTGTACCGTCGATACTACCATTTGCATTAATACTGCAAGTCAATACACCCAAGTCTTTATTGCCTGTTATACTTGACAGATTTATTTTCTCGCTTTCAACTTCTGCCCTGAACTGATTATTCGCTTTGTTTATTCCTAAACTTACATTCAGCTTTCCTAACCCAGAATTGATAGTTCCTGCTGCCTCAATCTTGTTATTGCTTCCACTACCTCGTCCTTTGATAGAAACATTTTTCAAGTCATCTATCATCTTAGGAAGTGAATTGGCAAGTCCAAGGTTTTGGGCTATGCTTGTAATTCCATTGGAATTGGTTTCTAAAGTGAATGAGTTTGCCTTCCAATTCCATTGACTTTTGTCTTTAAAAAGCATGCCTTTAGAAGCCAAAGACAGGCTCTCGCCTTGCTTTAGCTGCAACTTGGAGATGTTTATTCTTTCATCTGTTCCATCGGCTGTTATATCTATTGTTACAGGCGAATTGTAGTGCTTTAGTACGTCTGTGAATGTACTTAAATCAGAAGGTGTTACGGCATTACATTTAAACTGGCCATTAAACTTAAGACTTCCTGTTTTTAATTTATTCTTATCAAACCTGTAACTTGCATTGAAAGATGGTATTTCAATCAGTGATCTTGGTAATTGTATTGTAAAGTCTGTGAGGTTGGCATTTGTTTTTCCTGCATGAACTTTGGCTGATAATCTTTTTATTGCCAGCCCATTCTTTTCCTTGAAAGCCACTCTTTTTATGTTGACACTGAGAGAATCGTCGGTAAACGTGTTAACAATTACGTGTGCACTTATCTCTTTGAAATTCAGATGCTTTATAGAGAATTTGCCATTATCAGGAGCATCAAGTTGATTGTATGCTATTTCACTTCTACGCATAATAAGTGAACTAATTTCCAAGTCGAGTGGGTTATGCTTGGTAGTATCTTTAGAAGCCAGAGAATCAAGAACAAATCTGAAGTTAGGTTCCGTAAATTCATTCTTTTTATACAAATTGGCTTTAAGTCCGAAAACCTGCGCAGATGAAATGGAAACACTTCCGTTTGTTATCAAATTAAGAAGATGAATTTTGGCTGATATGCGTGATGCTTTCAGCATATCGGTGTTTTGTTTGTCCTTGATAAGAACATCATCAATGATGATTCTATGAAACATTCCCACCTCAACGCTTCCAATGTAAACCTCAGTACCAAGTTTATGGCTTAAGGCTTTTCCTATTTGTTTGCCGAGATATTCTCTTACTATTGGTAAATTTTGTGATATACCGAAAAGCAGATATGTGCTAAGTATTGCCCATATCAATGCGTTTAGTATTTTCTTTATCTGTCTCAGACTGAAGTTTAATTTTAATTTGCTCTACAAAATTACATTATTTTTATTGTAAAACTAAATCTTTTCTGCTTTTTCTTCGTATTCTGTTTTTTTTTATATAAATTTGCATTTTGAATTTCTATACTTGTGCATGATGGTTGAATGCTGTCTTGTATAAATTTCTTTTTGAATGGTTTTATCAGACATAAATCAGAAATAATTGATTATTATATATTTTATTTATGGCAAATGTAATTAAGTTACGTAAAGGCCTGGACATTAAACTTGTGGGAGCGGCAAAAGCAGAAAAGAAGTGCTTGCCGCTTTCTCTGGAATATGCTCTTACTCCATCAAGCTTTGTAGGTGTTACTCCAAAGGTAATAGTAAGGGAAGGAGATGTCGTTAAGGCTGGTGATGCCTTGTTTGTTGATAAACAGCACCCTGAGGTGAAGTTTGTTTCTCCTGTTAGTGGTGTTGTTACATTGGTAGAACGCGGAGAGCGTCGCAAGGTTCTTAGTATCAGAGTAAAAGCCGATGTTGACCAGTCATGGACAGAATTCGGAAAGAAAGATGTCAACACTCTATCTGGAGAGCAGGTAAAAGAAGCTTTACTGGAGAGTGGATTGTTTGGTTACATCAACCAGTTACCTTATGCTGTTGTGGCAAATCCTCAAGATGAACCAAGGGGCATATTTGTATCAGCATTGCGTGATATGCCTTTAGCAGGTGATTTTGAAATGGAACTGAACGGTCAGGAGACAGATTTTCAGACCGGACTCACAGCATTGAGTAAGATGGCAAAGACGTATCTTGGCATTGGCGTAAAGCAAAACTCTTCTGCATTGACTAATGCAAAGGATGTAGAGGTTAATGTATTTGACGGTAAATGTCCTGCTGGAAATGTAGGTGTACAGATTAATAACATTAATCCTATAAACAAGGGAGAGATTGTATGGACAGTAGAGCCTACAGCGGTGATATTTATAGGCAGAATGTTTAATACAGGAAAAGTTGACCTTATGCGTACAATTGCAGTTGCCGGTAATGAGGTGAAGAATCCATCTTATGTAAAAGCCCTTGTGGGTACACCTCTATCCGATATCCTTAAAGGACAAATAGATAGCGAGGAAGGAAAACGCATAATCAACGGCAATCCTCTTACTGGAGTTAAAGCATCGCTCAATGATTATTTAGGCGCTCACACATCAGAGGTATGTGTCATACCTGAAGGTAATCATGCAGATGAACTTTTTGGGTGGATATTGCCACGAACAAACGAGTTCTCTACCTCCAGAAGCTATTGGTCATGGCTTTTCGGAAGAGGTAAAGAGTATAATCTTGACGCTCGAATCAAAGGTGGTGAGCGTCATATGATTATGAGTGGAGAATATGATAAGGTTCTGCCGATGGATATTTATGGAGAATACCTTATAAAAGCCATTATTGCAGGAAATATTGACAGACAGGAAGCACTTGGCATATACGAAGTGTCGCCCGAGGATTTTGCACTTGCAGAATTTGTTGACTCAAGTAAACTTGAATTACAGAAGATAGTTCGTCAGGGACTTGACATTCTGAGAAAGGAGAATGCATAGTATGAAAGCATTAAGAAACTATATTGACAAAATCAAGCCAAATTTTAAGGAAGGCGGTAAACTTTCTGCATTCCAGAGTATTTTTGATGGTTTGGAATCTTTCCTTTTTGTGCCTAACGACACAGCAAAGTCTGGTGTTCATATACACGACGCTATAGACTCTAAGCATATTATGTCAATGGTTGTTATAGCGGCTATGCCTGCTTTGTTGTTTGGAATGTACAATCTAGGCTATCAGAACGCACTGGTTGCAGGTAAACTTGCAGAAACAACATTCCTGTCAATGTTTATATTCGGTTTCCTTGCAGTACTTCCTAAAATAATGGTGAGCTACATTGTCGGTCTCGGTATAGAATTCTGTTGGGCGCAATGGAAGCATGAGGAAATACAAGAGGGTTATCTGGTATCAGGAATTTTGATTCCTCTAATTGTTCCTGTTAACTGCCCACTATGGATGATAGCAATAGCTTGTGCTTTTGCCGTTATTATTGGTAAAGAGATTTTCGGCGGCACGGGAATGAACATCTTTAACCCTGCACTTCTTACACGTGCATTCTTATTCTTCTCTTATCCTTCAAAGATGAGTGGAGATAGTGTTTGGGTGGCTGATGATACAATTCTTGGTTTTGGATATGCTCTTCCTGATGGAGCTACAGCGGCTACACCACTTGGTGTTGTAGCACAGACCGGTAATACAGGCAGCGATATATATACTGCTGTTATAGGTCTTATTCCCGGCTCTATTGGCGAAACCTCAGTTATTGCCATTGCCCTTGGTGCAATATTTCTGATTTGGACAGGCATTGCCAGTTGGAAGATCATGTTAAGTGTATTCGTTGGTGGTGGTCTTACCGGCTTGTTGTTCAACGTTATTGGTATGAGTCCACTTACATGGATTGAGCATCTTGTATATGGTGGTTTCTGTTTTGGTGCCGTATTTATGGCAACCGATCCTGTGACATCATGTAGAACCGAGACAGGTAAATATATCTATGGATTCCTCATAGGTTTTGTAGCAATAATGGTTCGCGTAATGAATCCTGGCTATCCAGAGGGAATGATGCTTGCTATTCTGCTTATGAATATGTTTGCTCCTACTATAGACAGCTATGTTGTTGATGCAAATATCAGAAAGCGTGCAAAACGTGCAATTACTAAATAAAGGAGGGTATATAGATGGCAAAAATTAATACAAACAACAATATTTACATTATTGTTTACGCTGCGGTAATGGTAGTTATTGTAGCCTTCCTCTTGGCATTCGTATCTTCAGCATTGAAAGACACTCAGGACAAGAATGTTAAGAATGACGTAAAGGCACAGATTCTTGCATCGCTGAACATTACTACAGAGGATGTTGATGCAAAGTTTGCAGAGATTGTAAAAGATAATCTTTGGAATGGTTCTGAACTTACAGAAGTGCCTGCAGAAGATTTCACAACTAACTATAATCCTGAGATAAAGGCTGGTCGTTTTCATGTATTTGTAGCCAATGTTGATGGTGCTACAAAATATGTTATTCCTGTTTATGGCATGGGATTGTGGGGACCTATCTGGGGTTATCTGTCACTTAATGAAGACAGGCAGACTGTTTTTGGTGCATATTTCGACCATCAGGGAGAAACTGCAGGTTTAGGTGCAGAGATTAAAGATTCTAAAGCATGGCAGCAATTGTTCCGTGGTAAGAAAATTACTGATGGTACAAATATCATTCTTGGCGTGAAGAAAACTTCTGATAAGCCAAATCCTGAATGTGAAGTAGATGCTATTACAGGTGCTACAATTACATGTGTTGGAGTAGATCTCATGTTCAAGGAAACTCTTAAGAATTATCTCTCATTTATTAATCAGAAATAATAAAAAATAAAATGAGTTTATTTTCAAAAGCAAACAAGGAAGTATTCCTTTCCCCGCTTAATGGTAATAACCCTATCCTTGTTCAGGTGCTTGGTATCTGTTCTGCTTTGGCAGTAACAAGTCAGTTGAAACCTGCAGTGGTAATGGGACTTGCGGTTACAGTAATTACCGCATTTTCAAATGTTATAATATCACTTATAAGAAAAACAATACCTAATCGTATTCGTATTATAGTTCAGCTTGTTGTTGTTGCAGCCCTTGTAACTGTAGTTAGCCAAATATTAAAGGCTTACGTATATGATGTTAGTGTGGAACTTTCTGTTTATGTGGGTTTGATTATAACAAACTGTATTCTCATGGGGCGCCTTGAGGCTTTCGCTATGATGAATTCTCCATTTCCATCATTTCTTGACGGCGTTTCCAATGGTTTAGGCTATGCATATATTCTTGTAGCTGTTGGTTTTGTCAGAGAGTTGTTTGGTCGTGGTACTTTGTTTGGATATAAAATAGTTCCACCTGAACTTTACGAACTTGGTTATGTTGACAATGGTATGATGGCAATGCCTGCTATGGCGCTTATCCTTGTGGGTATAGTTATTTGGGTTCATCGTGCTTATTTTTATAAGGAGGATTAAACTATGGAGCATATAATTTCACTTTTCTTCAGGTCAATATTTGTTGACAACATGATTTTTGCTTTCTTCCTTGGAATGTGTTCCTATCTGGCAGTCAGCAAGAATGTTAAGACATCTTTAGGATTAGGTGTTGCTGTAACTTTTGTATTGCTTATAACTGTTCCTATAGATTATCTTTTGCAGACAAAGATACTTGGTCCTGACTGTCTGGTACCAGGTGTTGATTTGAGTTACCTTTCATTGATTATATTCATTGCTGTTATTGCAGGTATTGTGCAGTTAGTGGAAATGGCTGTAGAGAAATTTTCACCATCTCTTTATGCTGCACTTGGTATTTTCCTGCCCTTGATTGCTGTTAACTGTGCTATCATGGGAGCATCTTTGTTCATGCAGCAGAGAATAAATCTCGATCCTTCAAATACACAGTACATCGGCAATGTGTGGGATTCTATAGCTTACGCATTAGGTTCAGGCATTGGTTGGACAATAGCTATTGTTTCCCTTGGTGCTATACGTGAGAAGTTGGAGTATTCTGATGTTCCAAAACCTTTGCAGGGACTTGGTATTACATTTATTACTGTTGGTCTTATGGCTATGGCAATGATGTGCTTCTCTGGTCTTAAAATATAATTAATAGGAGAAATTATCAATTATGACTTATATATTATCATCTATTGGGGTTTTCCTCGTAGTTATTCTGATGGTTGTAGTTATGCTTCTTGTTGCAAGAAAGTACCTCACTCCATCAGGTAAAGTAAAGATTACTATCAATGGCAAGAATACTTATGAGGTGGAGCAGGGTTCCAGTCTGTTGAATACATTGTCAGAAGAAGGAGTGTATCTCCCTTCTGCTTGTGGAGGTAAAGGATCTTGTGGTCAGTGTAAGTGCCAAGTTCTTGAAGGAGGTGGCGAGATTCTGGACTCTGAGAAGGGACAGTTTACTCGTAAGCAGATAAAAGAAGGCTATCGCCTTGGATGTCAGTGTAAAGTAAAAGGTGACATTGATATTAAGGTTGACGACTCTATTCTCGGCGTGAAAGAGTGGGAGTGCACAGTTATTGGCAATAGGAATGTTGCTACATTCCTCAAAGAGTACAAGGTTGCTCTGCCTCCTGGTGAGCATATGGACTTTGAGCCAGGTTCCTATGCACAGATTCGTATTCCTGCATTTGAAGTTGACTATAAGGATTTCGACCGCGAGCTTATCGGCGATACATATCTTCCTGCATGGGAGAAATTCCACATGTTCGACCTTCATTGTTCTAATACAGAACCTACTGTCCGTGCTTACTCAATGGCTAACTATCCCGACGAAGGAGACATAATTACACTTACTGTACGTATTGCAACGCCTCCATTCCTGCCTCGTGAACAGCAAAAACCAGGTGAAAACAACTTCATGCCTGTTAATCCTGGTATTGCTTCATCATACATATTCAGTCTTAAGCCTGGTGACAAAGTTGTGATGAGCGGTCCTTATGGCGAGTTCCGTCCTAAGTACAATACTGGGCGCGAGATGATTTGGGTTGGTGGTGGAGCTGGTATGGCTCCTCTTCGTGCACAGATTATGCACATGCTTAAGTCTAAAAATACACGTGATCGTGAAATGCACTATTTCTACGGTGCTCGAGCTCTTGACGAAATACCATTCCTCAACGATTTCCTTGAGCTTGAAAAGGAATATTCCAACTTCCATTTCCATCTTGCTCTTGACCAGCCTGATCCTAAGGCTGATGCAGCAGGTGTTCCTTATACAGCAGGATTTGTTGCTCCTGTTATGGGTGACACTTATCTTAAACAGCATGAAGCACCAGAAGATTGCGAGTACTATTTATGCGGTCCTCCAATGATGGCAAAGACTGTACTAGAACTTCTGCACAGCCTTGGTGTTGAAGACGATATGATATTCTTTGATGATTTCGGAGGATAAATCAAAGTTCTTTTGACTTAAGAGGAAAGGCAGAGTGATTATTGTGAACGTGTTTATTATCACTCTGCCTTTATTTGCAAACTACACAGTATGAATTTAGGGTGAAGAATAAAACTTTCTTTATTAATATTATTATTATTCTGCTTGTGCTGATTAGTGCAGGTTGTAGTTCTTTACGCCATATTCCTGAAGGTTCATATTCTCTTGAGGGTGTTTCTGTAGAATCTGACAATAAAGAGATTGATGTCAATGCGCTGTCTGCATACATTCGTCAGAAACCTAAGACAAAATGGTTTTCACTTATACGGATGCCAGGTTCACGTCCTGTTTTATTCGATTCTCTGCTTGCAAGCAAGTCGGCTAATGATATAAAGCAGGCTGTTCGCAATACAGGATACCTGCATGCCGATGTTGATGTAGTGAACATTGTTAAGCCTAATAACAAAAAAATAAGCGTCAAATATGTTGTTCATTCTGGCGAACCTTATAATATTTCTGATTTCAAATACACTGTTGATGACAATAGAGTTTTGGAAATAATTTCTCAGAACAGATGGTTGTTAAATCCTATCAGAGCAGGACGACGCTTTTCAATACAGAATCTTAACAGCACACGCAACCATATAACCAATATGCTTGCCAATAACGGGTATTACCTGTTCAATAAAGACTATATCGAGTTTGATGTTGACACTGCTTATAATAGCACTGATGTTGATGTCATGATGCGGTTATTCAATTATAAGGCAAGTAAAACTTCTGAAGGAGAAGAGCATAAACAATACAGAATACGTAATGTAAAGTTTAGTTCAGAAGACGGAGCGTATATTCCTCTGCGTAGAAAAGTTCTTGATAATATTACTGAGATAAACACAGGCGACCTGTATTCTGCTTCCAAACTGCAACGTACATATAATAATTATTCACGTTTACAAGCTGTAAAATATACAAGCATTAGGTTTACCGAACTTCCTGATACCGCTCTCCTTGATTGCGATATTCTGTTTAACATGAATAAGCCTTCAACAATTTCTTTCCAACCTGAGGGCACAAATACTGCTGGCGATTTAGGTGCAGCGGCGACTCTAACCTATTCACATTCCAATCTTTTCAGAGGTAGTGAACTCCTTTCTATTCAGATGCGTGCTGCTTTTGAAGCTATAAGTGGGCTTGAAGGCTATAACGACCAGAATTATCAAGAGTATGGAATAGAAACAAAGATTACATTTCCACGAATGGTTATGCCTCTGCTTTCTCATAATTTCAAAAGACGAAGTACGGCGTCAACAGAACTACTTGGTTCATATAATCTCCAAAACCGCCCTGAATATCATCGCCGATTATTTACTGCGGCATTGCGCTATCGTTGGAGTAGTGCCGATTTACGTGCGTCATATCGTTTTGATCTTATCGATATGAACTATGTCTATATGCCTTGGGTATCAGAGACTTTCAGGCGTGACTACCTTGAAAGTACTGATAACCGTAATGCTATTTTGCGATATAACTACGAAGATATGTTTATTATGAAGATTGGTTTCGGCATTACGCTGAATCATAATAACTATTACCTGCGTACAAATATCGAGACATCGGGAAATCTTCTTTATGGTATTTCACAAGCTACACGACTTCCTAAGAACAGTCAGGGACAATACACATTGTTTAATATAGCATATGCTCAATACGTAAAAGGTGACATAGACTATATAAAGATGGTGAATTTCGATGAAAACAACCAGCTTGCCATTCATGCTGCCTTGGGTGTTGCCTATCCCTATGGTAATAGTAATATTCTTCCATTCGAGAAGAGATATTTCTCTGGTGGTGCAAACTCTGTGAGAGGGTGGACGGTAAGAAGTCTTGGACCGGGTAACTTTATCGGTAAAGACGGTCGTATTGATTTCATCAATCAGACTGGTGATGTAAAGCTCGACCTAAGCCTTGAGTATCGTACAAAGCTTTTCTGGAAACTTAATGGTGCAGTTTTTATTGATGCTGGTAATATCTGGACTATAAGAGATTATGCCGAACAGGAAGGCGGACAGTTTCGTTTTAATGAGTTCTATAAGCAGATAGCTGTTGCCTACGGTCTGGGCTTAAGATTCAACTTTAATTTCTTCATTCTACGCTTTGACTTTGGAATGAAGGCTGTAAACCCTGCTTATACTACAGATGAGGAACATTTCCCTATTCTACGACCTAATCTGAAACGTGATCTTGCGTTTCATTTTGCAGTAGGTTTACCATTTTAAAAGGATAGCAACAGGTCATATCAACAAGCCATTTACCTTTTCTTTTCACTAACCTTATGCTGGTTTCTGCTGATGAATATAGCTTTGGTGCATGTCCTATAGTATCGGCAAGTAAAAAATTGAAAACTACAATACCGGCATTGAACACAGTGTCGGCATCATAGTTTGTTGAAACACATTCTATGCCTGCACCTTCCTCCAGAGAACGTAATACGTCAATATCAAGCTCTGTAACATTCGATGCCTGAAATCTTAGAAGCCTTTCTGATTCAGGTGTTACCATTTTCAAGCATCTTTCATAACGCCAGTTAAAATAGTTAACTGCAAATGAATCAACAATATCAGTTGGGTTTTCATCATCAGACTTTTGGCAGGACATGCTGAAACTCATGGCAATAGCCAATAAAACAAGGTAAAAGGCTTTATTCATTGCTATTTTATCTTCCTATTAAAACACATTAAAACACGGGCAAAGATAGGTAAAAATCTTGGTTTTCTCACTTTTTTTTAATACTTTTGTGCAAAATAACAACTTTAATGCTAAGATTCATATCGCTTGGTAGTGGCAGCAGTGGTAATTGCTATTACCTTTTCACCGAAAAAGGAGGCATATTCATAGATGTCGGTATCGGTGTACGCACAATAAAAAAATATTTCAATCAATATGGTCTGAAGATATCAGATGTCTGCGCAATTCTCGTTACTCATGATCATGCCGACCATGTCAAAAGCGTAGGCAGTATGAGTCATGATCTTAACCTGCCTGTTTATACTACAGCAAAAGTACATCATGGTATAGACAATAACTATATAGTACATCATAAAATAGAGGCTGGCTCACGTCGTAACATAATTGCAGGAGAGACTTTCAACATAAACGATTTAGAGATAACACCTGTTAGTGTTCCGCATGATAGTAATGATAATGTTGGATTTCGGATTAAACACGGCGATGTTACTTTCGTGCTTATAACAGATGCTGGACATGTTACACCTGACATGGCTGACTTTATTTCAGAAGCCAACTATCTTGTATTTGAATCAAACCATGAGGTGGAAAAACTCATGAGCGGCCGCTATCCTGATTATCTGAAACGTAGAATACTATCTGATATTGGTCATCTCAGTAATGAAGACTGTGGTAAGGCTTTACGTGATTATGCTACTCCAGCATTGAAGCATGTGTGGTTGTGTCATCTAAGTTATGACAACAACGACCCCGAACTTGCCCGCTATACAGTAGAAGGGATATTGAAAGAGAGTGGTATCATACCAGGCAAGGACTTCAAGCTTGATGTCTTGAAGCGTAAGACTCCGGGACTTATAGTTGATTTGGTGTAACTATTGTTCCCACCTAACGATAGTTATTCTTATACTCTAACGATAGTTATTCTTATACTCTAACGATAACTATTCTTATACGCTAACGATAACTATTCTTACACTCTAACGATAACTATCATTGCAACCTAAGAATAACTATCGTTGCACAGCAATAACTGTTATCAATAACTGTCGTTAGTAAAAACAATTGTATTAACAGCCTTTTTATGACAATTTCTAATGTCTCTATTTCTTCATATTTGCACCCGACAGGTTTTTTATTTTATAAAACCGTCAAATATAAGGGCTTTATTTCAACTTTTTGTTTCGTATTTGGACAATCATGAAATTTTCACGAGGCCAAGTTTCATAATTTTAAGGAGTCTAAGAAGTTCAGATAGTCTAAGACAAATTTTGGTTAGATTGTGAGGGTATAAGGTTGTGAATAAAGCAGTTCGGAATCTAATGACCCCAGATTTGGATTTAATTAGGCTCAGTCGAAATTTGGAGGGGAGTTTTCAACTTGAGTTTAAGGAATTAAGAGAGTTTTTTAAGGTTATGAACAACAACGTAGGTACAATCCCTGTGTCTGTCCGCACAGAAATAATAAAATAGGGAATAATATTGATATAACCGCAAAATAGAACAATGTGTAGGCTATGAGGTTATGGCTCTTTTTGCATTTTCCAATGCTTCGAGAAAATCTTCCAATGCAAATAAAGTTTTTCCATTCAGATAAAATTCTATCTCCAATTTATCTGTTTCTTGCTTGACTTCGGCAATCATTTTGTTATTATACCAAATTTCTGCGACAAGATCTTCTCTATCAGGAACACTTGATAGTTCTATATTAAATTTACTCATACTCTTCTAAAAATCCTATTAGTGCAATGCGGGTGTGCCAAAGTTTTACCTTTTGACACATCCGCACCCTTAGCAGGTTTACCGTTCAATGATTCCAGCTTCGAACCATTGGTTGGCAAGTGTAGTACAGTCATTAAAAGCAGTTTCCTTATCTACGTCATACTCCTGAATCAGCGCTTCTACCATGTCTTCAACAGCGAATTCCTTTTCCATCACTGATTTCCATATATGTGCCGAAGTCTCGTTCATTGAGATGATTCGATTGAAGTCTATATTCTCAATTCCTACTGCTACTATTGCGAATATACCGCAAACTTCACGCATTTCAAAGCCTTTCTTTACTTTCATATTATTTTTGTGCTTGTAAGTTTATTTTCTTTCGTTATATTGCTCCGAAGAGTTTAACCCATCTGCGATATATTCCAAGTATGTATCTGCGTATTGGTCGAAGTGTTTTCCATATAGAAGAATAACATTTCCATTTCTTACCGTAGATAGGGTCGAGAGTTTTTCTGCCTTTACGATAGAACCCTATCACTTGCGCTTTAATATCTCTCTTTCTGCAATGTTCTTCTGTTAGATTTCCGTCGCCGAGTAATGTCACATTGTCTCCATCAACGGCAATTATTCTGTGCAATACATACTGCCCCGGATTAATTTCTGCCAGTACAGGTTCACCAACAATAACTTCTGTGGCTTTCCTTAGTAGGGCAGAATCGCGTCCGTCTTCAAGGAACGGACGCATGCTGTAGCCTTTCAAGTTCAGGGTTACAGTGTGTCCGTCTTCCAGCATTGCTACAATATGCGGGAATAGCTCGGCATTGGTGAGTTTTATTTCTCGCTTCTCGATATTGCTTTGTGGCATAATATTGCAGATTCATTGTCGGGACGACAGTAGAGGTCATAATTAGGAGTCGTCTCAATTATTTTGGTTATTATGTTGCAGATACAGTTGAATATTTCGTTATCCCATTTCATTGTAGAGCAGCCTGTAAGAAGTGTTGCAAAGGCTTCTATTGGTGCTGTTCTTTCCACGTAGTTTTTCTCGCTGCGGTTTATCTCTACTACAGCTCCAAGGCGTGCTTTTACATTTCTGTAACAGGGAGTCTTACCGCTCCAAGGGCTGCCATATATATAAGGTGTATTGTCGATAATTCTCACTATGGGATTATCGTCGTTCATTAAATCGCAGCCCGGAATGTTCTTCAACCACATGCTCACCTGCGTGCTTTTACCAGTTCCGCTTTTTGCAGTGAAAGCATAGCCCCAGCCATTGTGTCTTACTAATGATGCATGTATGAGCAGAGCGTTTTTTTTGCTTCCGGCAAAGGCAAATATCAGCATAAGTGCATTATTGAGACCAAAAGTGCGCATGCTTTCTGTTCCGTTCAAGGCACATTTGCATTTTACAAAATTACAGCTTGTCTGCAGCATGCAGCAGCTATTGCCGAAAACGTCTTTTATGATGAATTGATAGTCGCCAGTGGAGGTTTGGTCAACTATCGTGTCGCCATTGCCCGTGTCAACAGTCTTGATGCGTGTTCGTTCCTCTTTGGGTAGTGGTTTAAGATTGTTGTCAACATGCAGGTGGAATAATATTTCTTCAGTGTTGATATCGGAATCACCTGTTATACGGAATGGCTCAAACGACGGAATCAAGTTACTTCCGTTGTTTGAGCCTTCCTCGAAAGTTATAATGAGGTTGAATTCTGCTATTCTGTATCTGTTAGTTTTCATTATGTTGATGCGAAGTGGCAAGGTGTATTACCTTCCGCTTTTACTTTTTCTTTCGTGCTTCCTTTTCCGCTTTAGCGGCTTTTTTTGATGCGGCGGTTATGACTGTGGGGTCGTCAGAAGCTGATATGGCGTTGAATCGAAAATCGCTTTCTGCAATATATTTAATAGTGTATGCACCTTTCTTTCCAGTATATTTCTGGCGCAGCTTCATATATTTTTTTTCGGCTTTTTTGCGTGTTGTTGCAAATGATATTATGCATGTAGGATTATTGACTCCTTGTTCCTGCAGATAACTTTTAAGTTGTGCAGAATAGTTTTCACGGCTGTATAGGAAGTTGTTCTTTGATTCCACCCATGCAGAGTCAAGCACCATAATATTGGTCATATACACTGTTGAATCGTTAAACGAAGCCGCAAAGCCATATACATACAGGGTTGTTGGTTTTACTGCGGCATTGCTGTTGACAGCCATTGCTAATAGCAGCAATGCAGAGAAGAATATTTTGCAGATTCTTTTCATTAGATATGTTTTATTTAAAAGTTCTTTTTACTTTGTTTAGTCTGCGAAGAGCACGATTTCGTATTTGGCGCACACGTTCACGTTTCAGATTGTGACGGTGTGCTATTTCTATCATTGTTAATTGTTCGTTTGTAATTCCAAAATATTCGTTTAATACCATTCGCTCACGTTCTGGCAGCAATTTTATAATCTCTGCAAGTTCTCTGCGGTCTAAGTCGCTTAGCATGAACTCGTCTTCAGAGTCAGTGTTTCCTGACAGAGTTTCTGTTTTAGCACGGTTTATATGCACATCTTCATTAGGAAGAAAAGCCTCTATAGCTTTTCTTATATTCCATACGGCGTATGCAGAGAAACGCTGACCTTTGTCGGATTCAAATTTCTCCGCAGATTTTATAAGTGCTATATTTCCTTCATTGATAAGGTCTAGAATATTTATGGAAGTATTTGCATACTGTCGGGCAATACTGACAACAAACTTCAAGTTGGCTTTCACAAGTTTATCCTTTGCCTTTTCATCGCCGGAAATAATGAGTTTTGACAGGCGAGACTCCTCTTCATCAGTAAGAGGAGCGTATGATGAAATCTCCTGAAGATAGCTTTCAAGCAGAGAATCCTCGCTGTTCTTAGCTGTGTTAATATTTGAATTGTCGCGCATAAATATATATTATTTTCGGCAAAGTTAACTATTTTCCACGATAACAACAAACTTTTACATCTAATTTACCTTAATTACCGTTCATTGGGTTTATGTGTAAAATACTAAAAACTATGCATATGAATGCAAGCCCTGTAGGAAATAGTTAACTCCAAAATAAGTCATCAATACAGTTAGAAATGCCATAATTGAATATATATGGAAATTCTTAGGATTACGGAACCATGATATGCTTTGTTGATGGAGTGGCAGGGCATAAATCATCATTGTTATAAGTGCCCATACTTCTTTTGTGTCCCAGCCCCAGTATCGTCCCCAGCTTATGTTTGCCCATATAGCACCAATGAATATTCCTGCTGTAAGTAAAAAAACTGCAGGATAGAGCATTAACTGGCTGATACGCTGCAGGCGTTTTATCTCTATTTTCATATCTTTACGATTCAGACTAAGCATTATGGCAGCGATACCATTAAGCATGATAAAAGCCAGTAGGGCGTATGCTGTCATAATGACCATGACGTGTATAGATAATAGCGGAGAGTTTAGAACTGGCATAAGACTTGTTATTGACGGATTACTTTGCCCTATCATTGTTACCAGTAGTGCAAATCCTCCTATGAGATAACCGAAAGGCAGAGCAAGAATGAATTTACGCTGTATGAAGAGTGTTAGTGCAAAACATATCCATGCAAGTGCCTGCATGGTTTCAAAACCGTTTGCTAATGGCAGGTGATTACTTATTATTGTGCGTAGAATAATACAGCATGTGAGATAGCACCATGCTATTATAATACCTATAGATAATATTCTGGTAATATATTTTGAGGGTTGACGGTGCTGAGCTGTTAACCATGCGAAATATATGAAAAACAATATTCCCACACTAATACATGTCATTGCCCATATGCGAGTGGATGATATGCGGTTATAGATTTTTTCGGCTTTGAAGATGTAATTTGGTGGAAGTACATCTGTTCCACATTCCTTTATCTGGTATTCTTTTATCTTTCTTATTATTTCGATTGCTTTTGTATATTGTCGCATTACTACATTTTCTGCGACAAGGTCAAGCGACTTGCGTATGAAAGTCCATTTCTCAATGTCCATGTCAGGTAGTTCATCGTTGGGTGAATACCAGTTTATAGTTCCATCGGAATGTTTTACAGGGAAGATTTTTAATGCTGAACTTGTGAATACGCTGTTTATTATACCAATCTTTTCGTTGGCAGCAATAATATCGGCTTTGCCTTTAACTGCTTTTCCTTGGTTTATGTCAGCAATAAGATGTTTTAATTTATATTCTCCATGTTTATTTGCAAAATCGAGTAGCGACACATATTTCTGATTCGTTCCTAATTCTCTTTTAAGTTCTCGCCCTTTTATTTTTATCATCGTTTCAGGTTTCCATGTGTCAGGAAAGAATATCCAACCTGCAAGTATCTCTTCTGCATTCCTTCCTCTATAGTTTGGTTTCCCATGGATTTTTATTACAAAATCATACGAATATGTTTGTAAAGGACATATTCTACCATTATGGAATATATATAGATTGGATAATTCTTCAGCTACTTTTGTTGGAGCAATCTGTGGCATGTTTTCTGCCTGTAGCGGTGTCGCACAAAATAGTATTGCTAATATAGTTGCATATTTTTGTTTCAATAATCTGCGGAAAATACTTGTGCGTTGAAAAAAGAATGCAACCATGCCTACGAGTAGTAGCAGATAACCTGTATATGTTATTGTAATGCCATAAGGGTCATGTGCAATATTAAGAATAACCCCTTGTTCATCAGGGTCGTATCCTGATTGATAAAAACGATAATTACGATAACTGAATATATTGTTCATTGATATTCGTCCTGAAACTTTTTGTTCATCATCGGTGATGGTTATAGTGCTTACATAGTCTTGAGCAGTTGATGTTCCTAAATAATAACTCACTTGAAAAGTGTCGAGATGTACTATGAAAGGAAATTCTGATATTTCTTCAGATTTTAGAGTGAATTTATTTAATGCTTCTCCTTTCCTTATGTGTATGCTTCCATGTTCTCCAAATAGATGTGTTATGAATGCTCCTGACAGTATTACAATAAATGCTGAATGTATAAGGAATGTAGCTGGCATTTTCCATAACTTCCTTTTCATAATATATATTGTTGCTAATAATGTAAATCCTATCCACATCATTGAGAACGATGCAGAACCATATATAGAATCTGCTATGCCTTCTGTATTTTTTATTTTGTCAATGAGTGTTGTTATAGCCAGAATAACTATTATTAGGCAGAAACTTGTGAATACAGAGAACTTTAATTTACGCATCATAATGTTTTTTTATAAAAAATGATAGGAGTCGGCTGCTATTAATAAACCAGCTGCTCCTATTTAACGTGAGTTTGACGAGTTAGCACAGTATGCGGAGAATCGTGTTTCATAAATCAAAATACCGTTATTTACGGTATCGGAACAGCTGTATTTGTCGGTGTTCCGTAACGACGTTTGTCGTAACTCCGTTGCAATGTTAGTCGCAACGGAGTTGCTATTTTGACAGTTCCTCAGAAATGGTGTTCGCCAAACTCATATTGTTCTAAATTCGTAGAACTCACGTTATTTATATATATTTGCTGTTACTTAAATAGCATCAATGAATGCTACGATTGCATTGCGCTCTTCCTTGCTTAGCTGACGGAATTTCTTAACGGAGTAATATGCATCACTTGTTCCATTAACATTAGTGCCATGCCACATTATAGCTTCAATAACGTTTCTTGCTCGTCCGTCGTGAAGTCGGTCGGCATATTCAGCACCTGTACAAAGTTGATGTAATCCTCTTCCCCATAAAGGAGTTGTGCGGCACCAACCTGTGCGAATATCATTCTTCATGAATAATTTGTGCTGAATCATATCTGTATATGGCCATATCTTCTGATTTGGATAGCGTGGCATAAGGTCGGCAAGATATTTGCCATAGTTGGCACTTGACGGGTCTGTGATTTTGAATAGGTTCGGGTCGTGTACTTCGTCATTACCTGTTGTCCATGAAGGGCGATGACAGTAGGAACAACCAATTTCCTCGAACAGCTTTTTACCACGCTGTATTTCAGCTGAAGCTATATTACGTGCTGCTGGAACTGCAAGTCCACGATGCCATATCATGAGATTTACGAAATCATCGTCACTCATTTCAGCAGGAAGATTCTTTGATGTAAGATAATTGTATATATTATCCTGCATATTGCTTGTAAAGAATTCAGGATGTTCAACGGGGTTTGTTATTTTGCTTATATAACTGTTGAAACCGGCTTGAACTTCTGCGTCCATCGAAGCATATTTTGCATAAATAGTGCCGTTAAGATCAAGATAGTGGTATCTTCTGTCTGAACGTGTCACATTGGTAATATTCCATATAGCGTTAGAACCAGGACCGTCAAGAAGTGGACCACGAGAAGTTGCATAGGTATAACGTCTTACATATTTTGTACCATCACCCTGACGACTGTTTGAATAGAATCCTGTGTATTCGCCATCTTTGAAATAAGCAGGATTCAAACCGTTAGGAAGATACCCGTCCCGATGCTGTTTCTTATATTGTTCGATAATATCTTCATCGGTTATAGCATCGAGTAGTCCTGTGCCATATATACCGATGGTATTTTCTAATCTTACTTCATAGTTTGTTGTAGTGGCATCCTCATAGCCTTGATTTATTACATATACAGCTTCACGTGGTAAATTCACTTCCGGATAGCGAAGAGAATAAGTCTCACCGTCGGGGAAAGTGTTGTTCCATTCATCAGTAAACTCTTCCCAGCTTATTGTTATCTTTGAATTATCAAGAGGTGCTTTGAATGGAGCTATTGCGTGGCTTTGAGGCATTCCTGAAAGCCATGATACATAAGCATTAGTTTGTGGATTATATACAACAAGCAAGTAGCCATTTCCTACATCAGTTGTGTTGAACTTTCCTGCTGGCTGACTTTTACCATGCCCATAACCCGGGTGACAGTGAATACATGAAGGACGAATATAGAGCGGACCAAGACCTTCGCGTTCTCCACCGTGTACATTACTTGTAAATGGTTGTTCAAAGAATTTCTCACCACGGTTGAATGCTAAGAACATTCCTGTATTTTCTACTGCAGGAGATGGTTGCTCATAAGCTTTTGAAGTACTTATAAAACTTGTTCCCAGTTTGCCGCCACTATAGAATTGTTCTGCAATACTTTCGTCAATCTCTTCATCAGGAGAAATAATGTCATTCTTGTCGCTGCAACTTATTATAGTCAGTGAAGCAATAACAAATATTCCTGTCAATATAATATTCTTTTTCATTATACATTCAATTAAGGAGTAAAACCACTCTGCGCATAAAATGGTTTTATTTCTCCATTGTGCGCAAAGTGGTATATGAAAGTGCTATCAGTATAACCTTATTTCTTCACAGCTTCTTGTGCTTTGTTGATAGCGTCAACAAGACTGTTGCAGGCATCAATAGATGCTTGTATTTTTGCTTTTGAAGCAGCGTCAGTGTCCTTGTATATGTAGCTGCGGAATGGTCGTGGCATTGCATCGACTGTTGATATTGCATGCTCTATTTTCTCTTGTACCTGCTTATCAATCTGCTGGTCAATAGAAGCAACGAAGGCAGAGACTGATTTAGAAGAACGTGTGCCGTCAAGTGTTCCGTAATAAGCATTGCGTATAGAACGAATATTATCAACAAAGTCTATAACAGAATTCCAAGAATGTGGGGATTCAACATCACTCCATTGATGAGAGTTCATTGGGTCAGAAATCTTTGTGTTTCCTACTTCATTAGCAATGTTTGATGCACCTACTAATATTTCCTCAAAAGCTGCCGCTTGTGTCTTATAGCGTGAGTTGCCTGCAAGACCCGCATTCACAATTAGTTCGCCATAATTGAATGAAGGTGATAAGTCGGCATCCTTAAGAATTGTCTGTTTAGCTGAACTTATATTGTCAATCCCAGCCCAAGCAGCTTCAAGAAGAACACACTGATTACGCATATCTGCTGCTACAGCTGCTGCAAATCTTGCTTCTGCCTCAGTAATTGTTGCAACATCTCTATTTCGGTTGTTGGCATCACCCGTTGAACCCTCCTTGAAGATTACATATTCAATAGCGTGAAAGCCAAGAAGACCATAACCTGCAGTTCCCGATTCGATGCGTGATTCGATGTCACCAGCCGAAAGTACAGCTGATAGTTGTGTAAGGTCGAGAGGCCATGAGTCTATGTGTGGGTCAATACTATAGTCTGCTGCTGCACCAAATAAAAAAGCCTCTGACAATTCCCAGTATTTGCGGGCTTCAATCCAGTTTGCACAAGCCTGATTCACTTTTGCTTGTGTAGATAAATCTGTACAGTCATCGGCAAGTTTAATAGCATAGTCGGCAAGATTCTTATAGGTTGGAACGACAACGCTATTCACATAGTTGGAGAGAATTGCTGTTTGTGCAGCATCAATACCGTCGGTTGTTGCTGTTTTGTTGTCATCAGAACAACTTTTAAAGAATACGCTCATTCCTAATGCTGCAACGAGCATGAATGAATACTTGATAGTTTGTTTCATTTTTGTAAGAATTTATATTTATTATTTTTTAGCTTGGTTTTATATTTTGAAGAATCCGCTATATGCAATGCCGAGGCTTATAGTTGGTTCGTTATTGAACTGGCTCTTGAAAATACGATTCGACCATTCACCTTTTATAATAATATCGCTTATAGGTTTATAATTAAAACCTAATGTTATTTTTTGTCTTTCCCAGCAAGGATTATCTATAACTCCTCCTTGTGTTTTGAACATAGAATCATAATATTCATAACGTCCAAACATATATAGTTTTTTATTTTTAGCACGCATCCATTCAATTTGTGAGAATATGTCATAGCCGGCTTCAACTGCTATTGCCATAGCATTGCTTGCTACCGATGTCTGTGATGATACAGAATTATTTCCAAGAGTTTTATTAAGTCGGGTAATAACTTCTGAATCAGAAAGATAACCGTAGTCGAAATTGCCTCGTACTATCCAATTGTGTGCATCGTATCTAAAATCAATAGTTCCAATTAGTAGGTTACCACTAATTTCATTGTACTTATATTTTTTTAGAGAGTTGGCTGCTGTTTTTCCGTAATATCCGCTAATTCCAATTTTTAATCCTTGAATTGAATGGTTGTCTATGCGAATAGCTGTAGCATAGCTATTTGCAATATCAAATTCGTAAGGGCTGGTACTTCCTTTATTAATCCAGTTTTTTGCTCCAAAAAGGTCAGCTTCAAGTCCAGGAAGGAATTGTATTTCGTAACTCCAGTTCTTAAAACGTCCCCAAAGACTTACACCTGTCTGATGCCATGTGCAAGGGAAAATACTATTCTCACCTTCAGGACGATAGGTTGTAAAAAATTCGTTGGGCATATGATATTTATTTGTAGCGCCAACAGGAACAATAATATGACCCATGCGCAGATTTACAGCTTTGCTCCATGATTTCTGAATCCAAAACTGTTCTAAAGCTACCTCGCCGCCGCGCTCAACTTCTGTTTCATATTCGCCGGTTTCTTCTTCTTCTATTTCCACTGCTGATTCAGTGCCGCCATGTTCAAACTCTATTTCGGTACCTAAAGTCCAACCATTACCGAAGTTATAACCCAAATTTATCACAACATGAGGAAGATCAAATCTACCATGTCCTTTGTCATCTTTATAAAGATCTGCATTCGTATAGCGTTTGTAGTTATCACTATAAAACATACGACTCATAACAGCTTCTCCGTATCCTCCTATTGTCAATCTTTGTTGACGAGTAGAATCAACCTGAGCAAATGAATCAACAGCAATTAATACGATAGTTAACGTTAAGATTTTTTTTTTAAGATTAAAAATAAACATAAAAATAAATTAAAGATTTTGGTTGCAAAGTTACAACTGTTAAACTTTGAACGCAATACCGAAAAGTAGTGAAATATTTTATATGCGCCATTATCGTTATACTTATTTATAATTAGCCTCTGTAAAAAAAACTCTTGATTTTAAGTTTATTAGTTGCTAAATAGCTGTAAATATTATTGGAATTGAGCAATAAAATGATTAACTTTGCAGGAGAATCTTAATGGAATTACGATATGAAGAATATGAAGTTATACGAACCAGATGATAAAATGATAAATATCATACGCGATAACTACAGCATTGTTCAGATGCTTGGTTCTTTCGGTATAAAACTGGGATTCGGTGATAAGACTGTGCGTGAAGTGTGTGAAAGCCAAGGGGTTGATACATTTACTTTTATGTCTGTAGTAAACTTCTCTATAAACAACCATCTTGACGCTGATTCAATACAGAAACTTTCTGTAGCAACACTTCTTCATTATCTGAGGGCTTCTCATGATTTTTACATTGACTTTGAATTGCCTAAAATAAGGCGAGGGCTTAGTGAGGCTTTGGATGAGAATGACAGTCTTGCTAAACTTATTCTAAAACTTTACGATAGTTTTGCTCATGGCATTAAAATGCATATGCTTTACGAGGAAAAGACAGTATTTCCAGTTGTTGAGAATCTGCTTAATGGTAATCTGCCAAATTTCACTTCTGCAGAAACATTCTCCAAACATCATGGGCAGACTGATCAGAAACTGCGTGAACTGAGGAATATCATTATAAAGTATCTGCCAAGCGATGGATTACGAAATAATCAACTTTTCTCAATTCTCTATGATTTGTATAACACAGAGCGTTGGTTGCGTCAGCATGTAGAAGTTGAAGACAACATCTTCCTTCCTGCCATAAACCACCTTGAGCAGCAATGCCGACAGAATGGTGTTTCTAAACGAATATCAAGCATGATTGGAAGTGACAATCAGGAAATGCTTTCCGACCGTGAGAAAGATGTTATTATATGTGTTGTGCAGGGAATGGCAAACAAAGAAATTGCCGACCACCTTAACATTGCGCTAAATACAGTAATAACACACCGCAGAAATATTGCCAAGAAACTACAGATACACACACCAGCTGGACTCACAATCTATGCTATCGTTAATAATCTGGTCGATATATCGACAGTGAAACTATAGATTAAACTTAGTCAAGAAGAATAAGGTCGGACATAACATCATCGCTTACATAAAGTCCATGTTTTGTTAAATGAAGTCGACCGTTATCAACGGCTAAAAGCCCTTTGTTTATAAGATGTTTTGCATTTCTTAGAATATAGTCCTTGTTATTGCTAACAAGTTCACTGTCCAAGTTAATGCCCTCCTTTGTACGGAGAGCTGTTGTTATCATGTCATTATATTTAGTGGTATTGTTGAGTAATTCCTGCTCAAAAGGAATTTCACCTTTCTCCACCTTATTTATATATAGAACCACATCTTCTGCATTCCATTGGCGTGAGTTGTAGTTGAACGAATGTGCACCAGCTCCAAGCCCTAAATAAGCTGTGTAATTCCAATAATTGCTGTTGTGCTTAGAACGATAGCCTTTTTTTGCAAAATTGCTTATCTCATATTGCTCGTATCCTGCTTCAGTAAGCCTGTCAATAAGAGTATAGTACATCACTCTGCTCAGTTCCTCATCAATTTCTTGTATAAGACCTTTTTTCAACATGTTGTGGAGTGGAGTATCTTCCTCATACATCAGGCTATACGCTGAAATGTGTTCTATGTCTAATGCTAAAGCATGGTTTATATCGTGAGTCCAGTCTTCCAAAGTCTCTTTCGGGAAACCGAACATCAGGTCAATACTTATATTCTTTATTCCTGCCTCTCTAACAACCTTTACTGCATCATCAACTTGCTGAGGAGAATGCCTGCGTCGAAGAAAATGCAGCCGCTCGGCGGAGAAAGTCTGTGCTCCCATTGATATTCTGTTTACTCCACAGTTGACCAGTGTTTCAACAAGCATGGGAGTAATATCATCTGGATTACATTCTATTGTAAACTCCTTAACGTCTTGTCCTGCATAGTGCCTTATGTAAGACAACAGTTTCGCCATGTTTTCTATTGAAAGCTGACTTGGAGTTCCACCACCAAAATATATGGTCTCAATAGATTCTCCCGCCAGATAATCATTCCTCAGTTCCGCTTCCTTTATTAGTGCATCAACATATCGCCCTTGCCACGTTTGAAGAGTGGTAGAGTAAAAATCGCAGTAAATACAACGTGATTTGCAAAACGGAATATGTATATAAATGCCCGCCATATAGTTTATATTAGCCACAAAATTACTAATAACTTTTAATTTTTTATTCATTTCCGGCAATTTCTTTTGGTTATTCAAGAAAAATATCTACCTTAGTTGCGGAAAACCTAATAACAACTAATGAGTTTAAATCTAAAGCGAATTACAGTATGAAAGTTTATCAAACTGAAGAAATCAAGAACATAGCGTTGCTTGGTAATGATGGTGCAGGAAAAACAACCCTCACCGAGTCTCTACTTTTTGAAAGTGGCATAATTAAACGTCGCGGCCGTATTACTCAGCATAATACTGTCAGCGACTATTTTCCTGTTGAGCACGAGTATGGATACTCTGTGTTCTCTACAGTGTTCCATTGCGAATATAATGGCAAGAAGCTGAATATCATTGACTGTCCAGGAGCTGATGACTTCGTTGGTCAGGCAATAACAGCAATGAATGTCACAGATACAGCAATACTTCTGCTGAATGGTCAGGTAGGACCTGAAGTTGGAACACAAAACCATTTCCGTTATACAGAGAAGTTTCATAAACCTGTTATTTTCCTCATCAACCAACTTGATGCAGAGAAGTGTGACTATAACATGTGTGTAGATCGCCTGAAAGAGAATTATGGTTCAAAAATTGTTCAGATACAATATCCTTTGAACGAAGGACCAAGTTTCAACTCTCTTATCGATGTGCTTCTGATGAAGAAGTTTACATGGAAGCCTGAAGGTGGAGTTCCTACTATTGAAGAAATTCCAGCTGAGGAACATGATAAAGCTATGGAGTTGCATAAAGCTCTTGTAGAGGCTGCAGCAGAGAACGACGAGACACTTATGGAGAAATTCTTTGAAACAGAAGAACTCACCGAAGACGAGATGCGTGAAGGCATCCGTAAGGGTCTTGCCGCTCGCACAATGTTCCCTGTTTTCTGTGTTGATGCTGGGCGTGATATGGGTGTACGCAGGTTAATGGAATTCCTTGGCAATGTAGTTCCTTTTGTCAGTGATATGCCGGCTGTTCATAATACTCGTGGCGAAGCTGTTGTTGCTGAATCGAATGCTCCTACTTCTTTGTTTTTCTTCAAGACTGCCGTTGAGCCGCATATTGGTGAAGTGCAGTACTTTAAAGTTATGAGCGGAACCGTTAAGAGTGGTGATGACCTTACAAATGCCGATCGTGGTTCAAAAGAGCGTATAGGAACATTGTATTGTTGTGCAGGACAAACTCGTATTGACGTACCAGAAATGAAGGCGGGCGATATTGGTTGTACTGTGAAGCTAAAGGACGTAAAGACTGGCAATACTCTGAATGCTAAAGAGGTAGAGCATCGCTTTGACTATATTAAATATCCAAATTCAAAATTTTCTCGTGCTATAAAAGCTGTTAATACAGCCGATACAGAGAAACTAATGGCTGCATTGCTAAAGATGCGTCAGGAAGACCCAACATGGGTTGTCGAGCAGAGTAAGGAGTTGCGTCAAACGATTGTTCATGGTCAGGGTGAATTCCACCTTCGCACATTAAAGTGGCGTTTAGAAAACAATGAAAAACTTATGATTAAGTTTGACGAGCCAAAGATACCTTATCGTGAAACCATTACTAAGAACGCACGCGCTGACTATCGTCACAAGAAGCAGTCTGGAGGAGCAGGACAATTCGGCGAGGTTCATCTTATTGTAGAGCCATACGCAGAGGGTATGCCTGATCCTACAACATACAATTTCAATGGTCAAGAGGTTAAGATGAACATTAAGGGGCGTGAAGAAATTGATTTAGAGTGGGGTGGTAAACTTGTATTCATCAACTCTGTTGTTGGTGGAGCTATCGACACTCGTTTCATGCCTGCTATTCTTAAGGGTGTAATGGAACGTATGGAAAGAGGTCCGCTCACAGGTTCTTATGCTCGTGATGTGCGTGTTATTGTTTACGATGGAAAAATGCACCCTGTTGATTCTAACGAACTTTCATTCATGCTTGCAGCACGTAATGCATTTGCAGAAGCCTTCAAGAATGCAGGACCGAAGATTCTTGAACCTATCTACGACCTTGAGGTTTATGTACCTTCTGATTATATGGGCGATGTAATGTCCGACTTACAGGGACGTCGCGCTATGATTATGGGTATGGACGCAGAATCGGGCTATCAGAAGTTGGCTGCAAAAATTCCACTCAAGGAACTTGCCAGCTATTCAGTAGCACTAAGTTCAATAACAGGCGGTCGTGCTTCGTTCAACACGAAGTTCGCAAGCTATGAACTTGTTCCTACCGATGTACAGAATAATTTGATAAAAGCTCACGAAGCCGAGATGGCCGAGGAGGATTAAGAATTGTTTTAATAAATGTTCATGGAGGATGTGTCATAATAATGATGCATCCTTTTCTGTGATAACTCACCTGTAATCATAATAAAACAAAGCATCAACACACAAAAACACTTAAACAGGACAACAGTTGTTTGGTTGTTCTGTTTTTTTTTGCTAATTTTGCAAGCCGAGTATGTGCGTATGTGCATACATGCACGAAGATTTCTATTGAATGCAAGCACTGTTTAAGGTAACAAAATTAAAAAAGATAATCATATATGAACAAAAAGTTCGCCGAGCACAATGGTCTTGACTTGACCAAGGTGAATAATGATGTGTTGGCAGAGTGGGAGAAGAACGATGTATTCCACAAGAGTGTTGAAGAACGTAAGGGATATCCTCAGTTTGTATTCTTTGAGGGACCTCCTTCAGCCAATGGACACCCAGGCATACACCACGTAATGGGTAGAACTATTAAGGATACTGTCAACCGCTACAAAACTATGAAAGGCTTTCAGGTTGACCGCAAAGCGGGGTGGGATACTCACGGACTGCCTGTTGAATTGTCTGTAGAGAAATC
The DNA here is from genome assembly GCA_041855685.1 of Prevotella sp. Lineage (GTDB taxonomy): Bacteria > Bacteroidota > Bacteroidia > Bacteroidales > Bacteroidaceae > Prevotella. The sequence goes on from JBHAEQ010000005.1 coordinate 40,362, forward strand.
GCTTGGTATTACAAAAGAGGATATTGGAAAGAAAATTTCTGTCGATGATTATAATAATGCATGCAGGGAAAATGTAATGATGTACACCGACGAATGGTCGGAACTTACCAAAAAAATGGGATATTTCGTTGACTTGGAGCATCCTTACATAACTTATGATATAAAATACATTGAAACCCTTTGGTGGCTTCTAAAGCAACTATATAACAAGGGACTACTCTACAAAGGCTATACAATTCAGCCTTATTCACCAGCTGCAGGAACAGGACTTTCAAGCCATGAGTTGAATCAGCCTGGCTGCTATCGCGACGTAAAAGACACTACTGCTACTGCCCAGTTCAAGATTATAGACTCTACACCTTTCGATGCAGAAGGTCTTACTGCATACGCTCTTGCATGGACAACAACTCCTTGGACACTGCCTTCAAACACTGCACTCTGCGTAGGACCTAAGATAGATTACGTGGCAGTAAGGGGTACTAATCCTTATAGTGGCGTGAAGGCTGTGTACGTTCTGGCAGAAGCTCTTGCACCTGCTCATTTCCCAGTTGAGGAAGGTGGACAACTTGATATTCTATGGCGTGGCAAGGGAACCGACCTCGTAGGTCTTCACTATCAGCAGTTAATGCCTTGGATAAAGCCTTGCTCACTTGACGGCGACAAGATAACCGACCGCTCGGCAGAGGCTTTCCGCATCATTCCCGGCGACTATGTCACTATTGAAGATGGTACAGGTATTGTACATATAGCTCCTACTTTCGGTGCTGATGATGCCAAGGTGGCAAAAGATGCCGGCATTCCAAGTCTTTTCATCATAGACAAAGCCGGCGATACCCGTCCGATGGTTGATTTTCAGGGTAAGTACTTCGTGAAAGAAGATATGAATGCGGATTTTGTGTCACTATGCGTGAACGACAGTTATTGGAAGCATAGTGGTGCATATGTGAAGAATGCCTACGATCCAAAATACAATGTTGACGGTAAGTATGATGAGAAAACCGCCAATAAGGAAATGGATCTAAACGTTCAGCTGTGTGTAGAGATGAAAGAAGAGGGTAGTGCTTTCAAGATTGAGAAGCACGTACATAACTATCCTCACTGCTGGCGTACCGACAAACCTGTGCTTTACTATCCGCTCGATTCATGGTTCATTCGCTCTACTGCTAAGAAAGAGCGTATGTTTGAGTTGAATCAGTCAATAAAATGGAAACCAGAATCAACAGGAACAGGACGATTTGGTAAATGGCTTGAGAACTTGAACGACTGGAATCTATCTCGTTCACGCTATTGGGGAACACCGCTTCCTATATGGCGCAACCGCGATACAAAGGAGGAAATATGCATAGGTTCGCTTGAAGAGCTCTATAATGAAATAGAAAAGTCTGTGGCAGCAGGGGTGATGGCGTCAAATCCTCTGAAAGAGAAAGGATTCGTTCCTTGTGACATGTCGCAGGAGAATTATGACAAGATTGATATTCATCGTCCATACGTTGACTATATAAAACTTGTGAGCGACAATGGTAACGTGCTTACTCGCGAGACCGATCTCATTGACGTATGGTTCGATTCGGGCGCCATGCCGTATGCGCAGATTCACTATCCATTCGAGAATAAAGAGCTACTCGACTCGGGAAAAGTATTCCCTGCCGACTTCATAGCAGAGGGCGTTGACCAGACGCGCGGCTGGTTCTTCACTCTGCATGCCATAGCAACAATGGTGTTCGATTCTGTTGCATTCAAATCGGTAATAAGTAATGGACTTGTACTTGACAAAAACGGTGTAAAGATGTCGAAGCGTCTTGGCAATGTTATAAATCCATTTGAATGTATCGGACAATATGGAGCTGATGCTGTGCGGTGGTATATGGTTACAAACTCATCGCCATGGGATAACTTGTCGTTCGACCCTGACGGTGTGAAAGATGTAACCTCATCGTTCTTCATAAAACTGTATCAGGCATACAGTTTCTTTACGCTTTATGCAAATGTTGACGGATTTACATACACTGAAGAGGAAGTACCGTTTGCCGAGCGTCCTGACTTCGACCGCTGGCTGCTTAGTGAGCTGAACTCGCTTGTGAAACAGGTCAATGCTTACTTCGACGATCTCGACCCTACACCAGCCGGACGATTAATTCAAAATTTTGTAATCGACAAACTAAGCAACTGGTACATACGTCTTAACAAGAAGCGCTTCTGGGGCGGCGGCATGACACAGGACAAGCTCTCGGCATATCAGACCCTTTATACATGCATAGAAACAGTGGCACGACTTATTGCTCCTATAGCACCATTCTATGCTGACAAGTTGTTCCTCGACCTGAATAATGTTACAGAACACGACAAGAGTCTGAGTGTGCATCTGGCTAACTTCCCTGTTGCCGACGAGAATATGATTGACACGGAACTTGAGCAGAGCATGGAACTTGCAATGCAGGTGACATCAATGGTTCTCTCACTGCGCAAGAAAGTGAAGATTCCAGTAATTCAAGTTCTACAGACAATATCAATTCCTGCTACTGACGCAACTCTAAAGGCAAGAATAGAACGAATGGCAGGAGTAATACTTGCAGAGACCAATGTGCGTGAACTTCAATTCATAGACAGCGGTGCAGGAATACTTGTGAAGAAGGTGAAGTGCAACTTCCGCACTATGGGCAAGAAGTTCGGAAAGATGATGAAAGCCGTATCAGCTGTAGTTACCGAGATGAGCCAAGTTCAGATTACTGAACTTGAAACCAGCAAGCAGATAAAACTCATTGCCGATGAAGAGGAAGTGCTGATTGATATTGAGGATGTGGAGATTATATCAGAGGATATACCGGGGTGGACTGTAACAAACGAAGGTGCTGTTACTGTAGCTCTTGATATAACAATAACTCCTGAGCTGAAAGTAGAGGGGGATTCACGCCGCATAGTGAAGCAGATTCAGAATCTACGTAAATCATCAGGGCTTGAAATTACCGACCGTATAAAGGTTGTAATCAGCGAGTGTCCTGAAACGAAAGCTGTGGTTGAAACATTCGGTGATCACATTGCTTCACAGGTCCTTGCCACAAGTATTGAAACAGGAAGTCCGCAGAATGGTGTGGAAGTAGATTTAGATACATTCAAACTTACATTAAGCATTGAAAAAGCATAAGAACTCAGGGTGGTGGGTAGTACTCATCATCCTTTTACTGCTCATAATAGACCAGATATTGAAAGTGTGGGTTAAAACTCATATGCAGCTTGGCGAGAGCATACGCATTACCGATTGGTTTTATATACTGTTCATTGAGAACCCAGGTATGGCATATGGCATGACATTCATCAACAAGATAGTGTTGAGCCTGTCTAGAATAGTGGCTGTCAGCGTAATAGGCTATTATATATATAAGGTGATGAAGCGTGAATACCGCACAGGCTATCTCGTTTGTCTGGCGATGATCTTTGCCGGCGCAACGGGCAACATATTCGACAGTCTGTTCTACGGACAGATATTCACAGTTTCAACACCTTACAACGTATCTGAAGTTGTTCCGTTCGGTCAAGGCTATGCACCAATGCTGCAAGGCAAAGTAGTTGACATGTTCTACTTCCCACTCATTGTAACAACATGGCCGGAATGGGTGCCTGTGTTGGGAGGTCGTGATTTCGTGTTCTTCTCGCCCATATTCAATCTTGCCGATTCTTACATCTCTGTGGCATTCGTGTTGCTACTGTTGTTTTTCAGGAATGAACTTGAACATATCTACGAGGTGCTGGTTGAAGGAACGAGGTTTGAGAAAAAGAAAATTGAAGATGACGGTGAAGCCTCATAGACTGTATATACTACTCGTGACAGCTGTTGCGGCAATGTTGCTTACGATGACTTCTTGCAGCGACAATACCGACCATATACTGTCGGAAGGTGCTCTTGAAGACATTCTCTTCGACTATCATCTTGCCGACGGAATGGCAAGGAGTGGTGGAGTTGACTCTATTACATCAAGTATATATTTCAATAGTGTGCTTAAGAAACACGGGGTTACACAAGCAGAATTTGACTCCACAATGATATACTATATGTCGAGAGCAAACAAGCTGAGAGCTGTGTATGAGCGGTTGTCGGTGAGATTTGAAAATGAGGCAAGATTGCAGGGACTCGACGGGAGCGACCTCTTTGCAGGTAACGAGCTTGAAGGAGATACAGGAAATGTGTGGAAGCTGGAACGTGAGAAAGTTTTTACAACCAACGCTCCTAACAATCTGCTTGCTTTCTACATAGAAGCAGATTCTACATATAAGCCTGGCGACAGGCTGGTGTTCTCGTTCAAGACCGATTTCCTCTATCAGGATGGAAGCCGGAACGGATATGCCGTTATGAGCGTTAAACTTAAAAACGACAGCGTCATAACACGCTCTGCATCATTGGTATCTACTAACAGTCATAATCTTGATATAAGAGACGTGGACCGAAAGGGAATAAAAGAGGTAAGGGGATTTATTATGCACAGGAAGCCGAATGTGCAGGCTGATAGAAACTCAACCACTCTGCGGATAATGGTTGTATCGGATATGCGGCTTATTAAAATGCATACTGAAGAATCGAAGCCGGTAGAAGCCCTCGAAGCCTCTGTTAATGTGCCTGTAGAAAATGCAACAATGATAAACGACCAATTGAATAATAACATAAAAGAATTGAAAACAGATGAAAAAGCTAATTCTAATCGCATCGATGCTGACAGCAAGCATAGCAGTCAGCCTGGCATGCACTAACTTCATCGTTGGAGCTAAAGCAAGCAGCGACGGCTCTGTCATGTGCTCTTACAGCGCCGATTCATACGGTGCTTTCATGCAAATGGCTCATTATCCTGCAGCCAAGCATCAGAAGGGAACAATGAGAAAGATATACGAGTGGGACACCAATAAGTATCTGGGTGAGATTCCTGAAGCTGAAGAGACATACAATGTTCTTGGAAACATCAATGAATATCAGGTGGCTATAGCCGAAACTACATTCGGCGGACGCCCTGAAATGACCGACTCTACAGGTATCATGGACTATGGCTCGCTTATTTATGTTGCTTTGCAACGTTCAAAAACTGCCCGCGAGGCAATTAAGGTGATGACAACACTTGCTGAAACCTACGGATATTATTCAGGTGGCGAGACATTCACTATCTGCGACCCGAAGGAAGCATGGATAATGGAGATGATGGGGCAGGGAGCCGGTTCAAAGAAAGTAGTATGGGTGGCGGTAAGAATTCCTGATGACGCCGTTTGTGCACACGCCAATCAGAGCCGCATACGCACTTTCGACCAGAAGGACAAAAAGAACGTCATGTTTTCCAAGGACTGCATAAAGTATGCCCGCAAAATGGGTTGGTTTAACGGAAAAGATGCTGATTTCAGCTTCCGTGATACATATGCAGCTCCTGACTTTTCGGGCAGAAGATACTGCGAAGCTCGCGTATGGACTTTGTTCAATCATTTTGAAGACATGACCCCGTACGTAGATTATGCAGCAGGCAAGAAACCACTTGAAGAGTGTAAGGAAATGCCGTTATGGATATTTCCCAAGAAGAAGGTGAGTGTGCACGATGTTCAGAATCTTATGCGCGACCACTACGAGGGAACTCCTTTTGCTCTTGACACAGACATGGGCGAGGGTATATGGCAGATGCCGTACCGTCCGACACCACTGAGTTTCAAGGTTGACGGAAAGTCATATTTCAACGAACGTCCTGTATCAACCCAGCAGAGTGCATTCACATTCGTAGCACAACTGCGCAACTGGCTTCCACGTGAAATCGGGGGCATAATATGGTTTGGCAATGACGATGCAAACATGATTCCGTTTGTTCCTGTATATGCAGGCAACCGTGTTCCTCCTACTTGTTTCAACGACCCAAAGGCTGACGACATAACATTCTCTATGAACAGTGCATTCTGGGTGAGCAACTGGGTGAGCAACATGGTTTATCCACGCTATTCACAGATGTTCCCTACATTGCGTGAACGTCGTGATGAACTCGACAGCTCATTCGCAGCCAGTCAGGCAAAGGCTGAAGCTGAAGCAATGCAGCTTTATTCACAGAGTGCAGACAAAGTTGCTGAATATCTTACTGCTTACAGCGACGGACTTGGTGCCAAATTTATGCAGACATGGAAAGAGCTGGCTTTCCACCTCATTGTGAAGTATAATGACATGGCAGAGAAGCCTGAGGTTGACGGCAAGTTCACAAGAACTCAATACGGACATGGTTCTACTGTAAAGCGTACGGGTTATCCTGAGCGTACAGCAAAACGATTGATAGAGAGCACTGGCGATAAGTTCTCTGTTCCAACAAAATAATAGCAAACGAAAAGAGACTTCCACAAAACGGAGGTCTCTTTTATTATTATAATGTTATCTCACCAGCAAGCGATGTATTCATAAGTTGTCGTATTGTGGCTGTATCGGCATAGTTGGCGTGCAGATACATCAGTTTTGTTACGGCTGCTTCCACGGTACTGTCATATCCGCTTATTACTCCCGCTTCTTTGAGTTGATGCCCTGTGCTGTATCTGTCCATTGCCACACGACCTGCTCCGCATTGTGTGACATTAACTATTGTTGTTCCACGGTCGGTGGCATTTCTTAATAGTCGTGTAAGCCATTCTTCTTGTTGGGCATTGCCGCTTCCGTAGCTTCTCATTACTATTCCTACAAGCTGGGGCATGCTCAGCACCTGCCGAATTAAATGTTCTTGTATGCCTGGGAACAAGCTGAATACAATGACATTGGGATTCATTGCTGTGTGGGGAGTCATTGGCTTGGAATAGTCGGGCACAAGTATGTGGTGGTCGTGATATACGAAATCAACACCGGCATCGCAGAGCCGCGGGAAGTTGTATGAGTCGAATGCCTGAAAGCCGTCGGCATTTTTCTTTGTGCTTCTGTTTCCTCTAAGCAGTCTGCTTGAGAAATAGATGCACACTTCGGGCACCATAGGTCTGTCGCTGCTGTCGTATTCTGCTGCCAGTTCAATGCTTGTTATGAGGTTTTCCTTTCCGTCGGTACGCAGTTTTCCTATAGGTAGCTGTGAACCGGTGAGTATTACCGGCTTGGTGAGATTCTCAAGCATAAACGACAATGCCGATGCAGTATATGCCATGGTGTCTGTGCCGTGTAATATTACAAAGCCGTCGTAGTCGTCATATTTTTCTGATATAATTTCTACAAGCTTTGCCCATTGCACCGGCGATATGTCGCTTGAGTCGATGGGCGGGGTGAACTGATAGGTGTCAACCTCGGTTTTGATGTATTGGAACTCTGGTATCTGTTCTAACAGATGTCCGAAGTCGAGAGGTTCAAGGGCTCCTGTAACAGGATTGCGTCCCATGCCTATTGTTCCTCCTGTGTAAATGAGGAAAACCTTGTTCTTCATATTTTTTATCTCCTTTCAAGAAGTACTACGTTTTCTACATGTGGTGTGTGTGGAAACATATCAACGGGCTGTACTGCCGCTACTTTGTAGTCTTTATCCATGAGTTGGAGGTCACGTGCTTGAGTTGCAGGATTACAGCTTACATATACTATGCGCTTGGGCTTTGCTCCGAGAATGACATTCACTACATCAGCATGCATTCCTGCCCGTGGAGGGTCGGTTATAATAACATCGGGCTGTCCGTGTTGAGCAATAAAGTCTTCTGTGAGAATGTCTTTCATATCTCCGGCATAGAACAGCGTGTTTGTTATTTTGTTAACCTCGCTGTTTATCTTTGCATCTTCAATAGCTTCCGGCACATATTCTATGCCTATTACTTTGCGGGCTTTCTTTGCCACGAAGTTTGCAATTGTGCCTGTACCTGTGTAGAGGTCATATACAAGTTCACTGCCTGTAAGTCCTGCAAACTGTCTTGCTACAGAGTACAGATGATATGCCTGTTCGGTATTTGTCTGATAGAAGCTCTTCGGACCAACCTTGAAACGCAGGTCTTCCATTGTCTCGAATATATGGTCGTTGCCTTTGAAGGTTTTTACCTCCAAATCGCCGAAGGTATCGTTGCACTTTTGATTGTTCACATACATAAGCGAAGTTATCTGCGGGAATTTGTCGGCAACAAACTGCATTAGACTTTGTGCTTTCTGTTCATCGCCCTCTTCGTCGAATCTGAATTGAATGATGAGCATCCACTCGCCTGTGTTTGAGTTGCGCACCACCATATCACGAAGCAGACCGTGCTGGTTTCTAAGGTCGTAGAAGGTGAGGTTGTGCTCAAGGGCATAGTCGCGTATAGAGTTGCGAATGTTGTCTTGCAAAGACTCCATCAGGTGACACCGCTCTATAGGATAAATCTTATCGAAGGCACCGGTGATGTGGAATCCCACGGCATTCTTGTCCTTAATATCCATCTCGGTGTTGACTTCTTCCTGTGTGAGCCAACGCTTGTTTGAGAAACCGAACTCAAGTTTGTTTCGATACTCATACTCCTTTACAGAGCCCATTATCGGCAAGAACTCGGGCAGTTCTACTTTACCAATGCGTGTCAACTGATCGAACACCTGTTTGTTCTTGGCTTTAAGTTGTTCTGAATAGGGTAGATTCTGCCATTTGCAGCCTCCACAAATACCAAAGTGCTCACATTGAGGTTTAATTCTAAGTGGACTTTCCGCTATGAACTTTATTATGCGTGCTTCGCAGAAAGAGTGTTTCTTGCGTGTCACCTGAAGATCTACGACATCGCCCGGAACTGCCCACGGTACAAATACCACCATGTCGTTGACTCTTGCCAGTGCTTTGCCCTCTGCGGCAACATCGGTGATTGTTATATTCTCAAGTATTGGTAATTGTTTCTTTTTCCTTGACATAATGTTTATTGTTTTTCTTCCTCTATTATCTTGCTCATGCTGAACTCTGTTATCTTCTCGTCAGGATTTATGCGGGCTTTTATGCGATAGTGGTTTATTGCGGTTCCGCTTTCTTTTTCTTGTATTTCCAATGCAGAGAACTGAACGCTGAATTCATATTTTCCATACCCCACTTCCTTCTTGCTGATTTTGTAGTCTTCTTTTGCATACCAACTCAACTTTATGATGTCTTCTTTCCACAGCTTGTTCATGAAAGAAACAACATCAGTCTTCGTTGCATTGTGTTTTCCGAGAAATGTATAGAGCATATTGTTGACAGTAGTAAGAAGTCTTGTTTCGTTCTTAGAGTTTATACTCTGGAAGAATGTTGTGAAAAGCAGGTTTATCATTTCATGCTCTTCTTGTCTCACTATAGAGGTATTTATCTGCCGTATAATTTCTTCTGCCTTGTCCAGATAACTGCCGTTAGGATGGCCTTCAATATACGATTTCAGTGCTTCGGGAGTTTTGGCATTGTAAGCCGACACCCAGTCTATTGAATCAATCAATTGTAATGCTTCGGTCTTATAAATCGACTTTGGATATTTCGCCAAATATCGTTGGAATGCAGGACTGCTTTGTGCCGCAAGAGTTTCATGCCATTCTTTCGCTGCTTCATTTAATTCTGCGAGAAGCGTCATTATAGTATCACGGTATTCTTGGGGAGCATCAATGTTCTTGTCGAGAAAAGCTTGCATAGTCTTGATGTCATTACTTCTAATGACAGATTCAAATTCCTTGCGCTCGTTCTCTCTTTTTGTCGTTGTGTAATAGTAAAAAGCACAGCAGCCAATAAAAATGAGTATAAAGACAACGACAAAAAGCCTAAGCCTCTTCGACATTCTTTTAGGAGTGCTCTGAGGTTCATAATCAACAACAGGGGTTGAATGTTTTATTGTCATTGAATGGTTTATTTTTAGATTTCAAATCGCAGTCTGTCTATTTTACGAACCTAAGTTCCCGCAATCCATGATTACCCATGAACCGGCTTTTATCAACATTGCCGTTTACACCGTTTATTCTTCCTTTGGCAGTGTATTGCCATAGAGTTATATCTCTGTCATCAATAAGTACAGGCTCACGTTCAGTATATTGGGCTATCATTATTTTGTACTCGTCAAGGAGTCCGCCGCTTAGATAGCGGTCGTAGAAGTTTGCCCCAGTGTAGAGTAGGGGTTTCTGCTTGTAATATTCTTCCACCATTTTCAGGAATGTCATAAGCGAGTCGCGGAAAGCCTCGTCATTCAATCCCCCCTTTGTCTCTACGTCAATCATAGGAATCAAGTCTTGGTCTTGCGGCCGGCATTGTGTTGTAAAATTGTCGAGCTGTTTATGAAGAGGTGTCTTCGGACGAAAGAAATGGTATGAGCCGACTTTCAGTCCGTGTTCTTTTGCCAGCCGGATATTCTCTGCATACCGCTTGTCAATATTGTCGCCTCCTTCTGTGGCTTTCAGATAAACGTATGCCATTTTCTTATTCTCGCCCACAGCCTCCCAGAATACGGTTCCTTGATAGTGGCTCATGTCTATGCCGTGTATGTGCTTGCAAGTATCTTCACATTGAACGTACAGCCAGTCGGATTGTGCGTTTGAATTGATAAGTACAAAAAGAAATGATATGATTGATAAAATCTTCTTCACGAATGTTTATGTATTATTGAAATGAAAAATCGTATGTTGATGTTACTGGCAGGAGGTTTATTCCTCAATGCTGTCAAGACGTCCTTTCAGACGTCTTATTATGATGCTGGCATTCTCAAGAGGGGCATACTCAAAATAGGTTATACCCTTATTATGCTTTTCCTCTTTCCTCTGCATTATATTGCGCATCATTGTAATGGCTGCTTTGGAGTCAATCTTCTTTACAAATGGAACTTCCTCTGGCTTGAACGAGAAATTAGTAATGAGAATGCTGCCTACTAATTGTGCCACGCGTGTCATCTGAACCTCGCTGAGCCATTTGCTTACTTTAGCATAGTCTATTTTGCCGCTGTTTATTCTTATGTAGTTGCCAAGACGGATAATAAGGCGGGTTGATGTGCCGTTGTTAAGTATGGCATGGCAATTTGCTATAATGATGTTGAAAACGTCAAGCGATTCCTTTGAACAATCAGCTGCATATTTCTCGTTTTTATGAATCTTGTTCAGTTTTTTGTTGAGCATCTTGTTGTTCAGTTCCAAACGTATGCTTTGTCCTGTATTGTTTGCCGTCGCTGCATACAATGACTCCCTTAGCTGCTTTGGCATGTTGAAAGTAGGCTCGAACTGATGATTCTTTACAGCACGTGAGGTGACACTGAGCACATCCTGAGCTTTGGAAATTTCTATCAAGCGCTGCCACTTGAATGCAGACATTGGTTCCAACTCAACAAACTCGTTGAGAGCGCCTGAACGCATCATTCTGAAAAAGTTTCTTGTTATGATGTCAATATGTTGTGCCATGATTCTGCAAATTTACTGATTTTGCTATTAACTACAAAATTATTTCAATTCTTTTAGCATTGTTGATTGGAGAGGTTTGAAGATTTAGTTATTTTGGCTCAGTTGAAATTTAGTGAGGGGAACAAACCGCATAACCTCACAACCTTACATTGCTCTACTTTTCCTTTAATATTATTCCCGATTTTATTATTTCTGTGCGGACAGACACAGGGTCTGTCCCTACGTTGTTGTTCATAACCTTTTTATGTTTTCCAACAATGATTTTAATGAAATTCTGTGAAAAATCATGCGAAAAGTGAGTCGATAGTCATTGTTATACTCTATGGACGAAATAATGAAGAAACGGACGCATTATGGTTGTTTTCCGCAGTTTTTTTTGTCTTTGTATATTGCTGAGTATCAGAATAATATGTAAAGATTGTGTCTGACGCCCTAAAACGAAACCATTGGCACATTGCTCCATCGACATAAAAACAATGGCTCACAGCGTTGGTCAAAATATCGTTTTGTAAAGTAGTTTGGTCGTTTGATGATTTAATTATGCTTTAAGAATATTTTCGTGGAAATCTAAACATAATAGCGCACAGCGCTGATAAGCCCATCAAAGCTGGATAATATAAATAAGGAATGATGCCTATAGGATTTCTTTCTGCCAGTCCTGCAGCGATAAGCATCTGCGCACCGTAAGGAATAATTCCTTGCATGAAGCATGAGAATGTGTCAAGAATACTTGCCGCCCTGCGTGGATCAACTCCGTATTTTGTTGCTATCTGTTTTGAAATATCACCAACAGTAAGAATTGCTATTGTGTTATTTGCTGTGCAAATATCAACCAAAGCCACCAAACCTCCGATAGAAAGTTCTGCTCCTCGTTTGCCGTGAATGCGTTTTGTCATTATGCTTATAATGAATTTTATGCCTCCCGCCTTGTTTATCATTGCCAACAATCCTGCTGCAAGCATCGTTACTATTATCAGTTCGCTCATGTCTAGTATTCCTTCTCCCATTGTGCCCAGCAGTGAATAAATGTTGTAACTGCCGTCTAACATGCCAATGATTGCACAAGATAGAATACCGAGAGTCAACACTGCCATGACATTAAGTCCAAATAATGCTGTTGCAAGAACTATAATATACGGAAGCACTTTCCATATGCTTACCTCTTGGTTGATATCAGTGGCATTAACTCCCTGTCCTAAAACGACATATAATAAGAAGGTGGTTATGGCAGCAGGCATTATAATCCTTATGTTTACCTTGAATTTATCGTTCATTTTGCAGCCTTGTGTCTTTGTTGCCATAATTGTAGTATCGGAAATAAACGACAAATTATCGCCGAAAAATGAGCCTCCAACAACTATTGCGGTCAAAAAAGCAACGCTTTCATCGGTTCTTTGTGCTAAAACTGTGGCTATTGGTACAAGGGCGGCAATAGTTCCAACACTTGTACCTATTGCCAGGCTTATGAAGCATGAAGCCACAAACAGTCCTGCCAGAAGCATTGAATGAGGCATTATGCTCAAAGTTAAATTTACAGTAGCGTCAATGCTTCCCATTCCTTTTGCCGTTGAAGCAAAAGCACCAGCAAGTATGAATATTAGAATCATCAGCATTATATTGGCAGTACCAGCTCCTTCGCAGAAAGTTTCTATTCTCTCGTTGAGTGTTCCTTTTCCTATAACTGTCACGGCATATATGCCCGCAGCAAGAAAAGCTACAGTTATAGGAACTTTGTAAAAATCCTTGGCTATAATGGAAGTTACAAGATAGAGTGCAATGAATACCAACAATGGTGATAGAGCCACAAATCCCTTGAGGCTTTCAGTATTTCGTGTGTTGAGCATTATTTAGATTTGAATTCTTACATCTGTGTACGACGATAGTATTCGCAATTCTCTTTTGAAATAAGTTCTATAGGCATGTAATTGACAGGTTCTACTGCCTGCTTCAGAACAGTAGCCTTGAAAAGAGCATCAACACATGAGAAGCCTTGCTGATAACCATGTTGTGCAATGATGAACGATATACTGCCTTTTCTAAGACATTCCACGTTTTTAGGAACCATGTCATAGCCCATTACCTGCGTGTCGCGTTTGTTGTTGACAACAAGATACTCTCCTATAATGTGAGCTTTTGAGTTGAGGGTTATGCAATGGTGAATATCAGGATTCTCGGCAAAGAAGCCGTCAAGAATTTTGTTGAACTTCTTACTGTCACCTTCTGTAGGCAGTTCCAGATTTACAATCTTGACTTCAGGAAAATGGTCAATCATGTAATGACGAAATCCTACCTCACGATTTGCCTGCTGCTTTGTTGTCAACAGCCCGTTGTGAGTTTGTCGCATGAGCATAATGCGCTTCTCTTTATGAGCTATGAGCATGAGCATCTTTGCTGCGAAATATCCGCTTGAGAAAGAATCCTGTCCGAAGAAAGCAAGAGGGCGTAGGTCGGGCATATATGAGTCGAGCATAACAAATGGTATATTCCGCTCATGCAGATGATCTGTGAAATGTCGTGTTATCTCCAGTCCTGCAGGCACAATCACAATACCGTCAGGATTGTAGGCAAGACATTCCTGTGTGCCACACTCAAAATCCTCATCATCAAAACGCTTGTAATAAACATATTTCACATTTATATGGAAGTCAGCCCGCATCTCTTCAGCTTTGTTTGCTCCTTCTTCAATTTCCTGCCAATATGCTTCTGAACTATGGTGAGGAATAAACAGAACATATGTGAATTTCTTGTTGTATGCCAATGCACTTGCATAAACATTAGGACGATAGTTCATCTCCTCAAGAGCAATATTCACTTTCTCGAGTGCTTTCGGCGACACATTTGGCCGGTTGTGCAACACTCTGTCAACGGTTCCAACCGATACTCCTGCGCGGGCAGCAATATCTTTAATTCTGATTTTTGTCATACAATATGAAATGTAATCCTGAACAAATATGGTACAAAATTAGTAAAAATAGTTGGATTGTGTGAAAACACAATTCTAAAATATTGGAAATACAGGTATTTTATTCTTATTTTATTTTTGAAATTAATAGAAAAGCATTATTTTTGCATTGATGTGTAGCCTTTTCCAAAAAATAAATATAACAGAAAGGAAGTTCTTCCTATTGACAATTAAATCCTTATCTGTATTTGTGATGTTACTGATAATGACATCATGCAACGACGAGGAACATGTTCAAAGAGTTGATTCCCTAAATGACAAAGCTTATCATTTTCATTATATTTCACTTGATTCTACACTTCATTATTCAAACTTGGCATTTGATGAAAGCGGCAATTACAAGACTGGAAGAGTAGAAGCGCTTAATAATCTGGCATTTGTCGATATAATGAGAATGGAGTATGGCAAAGCGGAAGTACGCCTCAATAAGATTATTAGCACTACGGATAATCAAATAGAACTCATGGTGGCAAATGTGCAGATGATGCGACTATGCCAGCGTGAATCACGTAATAAAGCTTTTTACGATTACTATTGGCGTGCAACACGCAACTTGGAAAGAATATCAGAAGAAAGAAACAGTCTTACCGATCGTCAGGAACGCAGAGTAGTATATGCAGAAACTGAAATGAAGATTGTTTTATCAACATATCTATATTATGTAGGGCAATTGGATAGTTATGTTTCTGTGCTTAGCTCCATTGATGAAAGTGCTGAAATAAAGACAGATACAGCGCAGTTGCTGAATTATTTTTATAACATAGGAGCAGGAGGATTTTTTCAAGGAGGAACTATGTATGAAATAAAACAGCGAGAGTTTGATTATCTTTTAAGGTGTTACCATCTTGCAGAGTATGGTCAATATTCATTCTGGCAGGCGAATGCATTACAGGCAATGAGCGAACAGTTGCAGAATAAAGAAATGAGACCACTGCTAAAAGCGGCACGCTTATCTACTTTCAAAGCCCTTAATATTGATGAAGTTCCTGACTCGCTGTTAGCAGAAAACTTTGCAGAACGAGCCCTTGATATATTCCTTGAATACAAAGACGTTTATCAGGTTGCAGGTGCATGGCGTACACTGTCAGACTGCTATTTTATGACAGGAAACTATCTACAGGCTATTGAATGTCTTAATGAAGCACTAAATGCCGACACTTTAATCAATCAAGCTCCTGCACTGACATCAAGTATATATGAAAAACTGTCAATAAATTATTCTGCAATTGACGATAAGCAAAGCTCTGACTTTAACAGGAATCTTTATCTCGACACACAGGAAAACACTCGACAGGACAGAGAACTTGAAGCACGTGCAGAAAGATTGGACAAGGTTTCTATGCAATTAAGCATATTGATACTTGTTGTTGTACTTGCAATAATTTTATTGACGGTGCTGCTGTTTGTGCTGACACACAAGCGCAAGAAGAGCGAACGGGAAAATACTACGGAATCATTTCTTGCTCCATTGAACGAATGGAAGGTGCAGGAAATGCAGACAACAGAGAATATTGCAGAACAACATGAAGAAATAATTGAAAATCAACAAAAGGCGGAACTATTGCTTGAGCGTAACCTGCACAAGAATATTGAACAAAGAGCAAAAATGGCAATTATAAACAGCATAACACCGTTTATAGACCGTATATTGTCTGAGATTAATTGCTTGCAGACAAGAGTTGAGACAAAGGAAACTGTCGATTCTCGTTATGACTACATGCTTGAATTGACTAACAAGATTGATGAATATAACGGTGTTCTTACACAATGGATTCAGTTGAGAAAAGGCGAACTTAGTGTTAAGGTGGAGAGTTTCCGACTACAGGAACTTTTCAATATTGTTGCAAAAGGTAAATCATCATTTAATCTGAAAAAAGTAAATCTGATTGTAAATGAAACAGAGGCAGTAGTAAAAGCTGATAAAACCCTTACTCTTTTCATGATAAACACCATAGCCGATAATGCACGAAAAGCAACTAACGAAGGTGGTGATGTGGTGATTTCTGCCGATGAAACCGTTGATTTTGTTGAAATTTCAATAGCCGATACAGGCAAAGGTATGACGGAAAAACAAATGAATGAAGTTTTCAATCATCAGCCAACTGCAAGTGTTCAACATGGGTTTGGACTAATGAACTGTAAGGGAATTATTGAGAAATACAAGAAAATCAGTCAGTTATTCTCGGTATGTCAGATAAGCGTTGAAAGTACAGAAGGTAAAGGTTCCGTATTTAAGTTTAGATTGCCTCGAGGCATTATGCGAGTAGTTATAGCTCTGTTGTGTCTATGCACACATTTAAGTTCTAATGCTAATAAAGCAACATATCAAGATATAGCAAAGATTTATGCTGACAGTGCCTATTTCTGTAATCTGCAAGGTGAATACGAGCGAACAATATTTTTCTCGGAATGTGCTTGTAGATATTTGAATAAATATTATAAAGTAATCATGCCCGAGGGAAGAGATACAATGACTATTATAGCAGATTCAAAAGCAAATACAGCAGAACTGAAATGGCATGCCGATTCTCTTCCCATAAATTACAACACCATTCTTGACTTGAGAAACGAGACTGCCGTTGCAGCCCTTGCATTACACAAATGGGATATCTACAATTATAACAACACCATATACACACGCCTGTTTAAAGAGCGCAGTGCCGACCACTCGCTAGTAGAGTATGTAAGGCAGATGCAGAAGGTTAGTGATACAAAGAATGCATCAATTATTCTTCTCGTAATCCTATTCTTCAGTATTATTCCTTTATATTATGTTTTTTATTACCGACATAAATTGTACTACCGAATGCTTGTTGACAAGGTGAATCTCATAAATGCAACCCTTCTCGGCAATACTGACGAGAAAATGAAACTTGAACAGATAAATGAAATATGGGGAAAGGACGCAAGTAAAATATATGCCACAACACCTGCTGCTACAGCACTAAACGATATTGTAGAGCAGATAATAAAAGCTCTTGAGAATAGCATTCAGGTTAAAATGCATGATGCAGAAGAAATGGAGTTGGCAGAAGATGAACTGCATAGACTGAATTATGAAAACAGTCGTCTGCATATCAATAATAATGTGCTCGACAATTGTTTCTCTACCCTGAAGCACGAAACAATGTATTACCCATCACGCATAAGACAAATAATAGAATCGTCAACACGAAATCTTGATGCACTTAATGAGATTACCCAGTATTATAAAGAACTTTATACTATATTGAGTATGCAGGCACAGAATCAATTAGAGGGAAACCTGCGAATAGAACACAGACTTACAAGTTATTTGGAGTCTATTCCCCAAAAACTGTTCCCTGACACAAGTCCTTCTATTAGAATGAAAAAGATTGATGCCACATACACCTTATATATATATGAATATAAGGGTGTAAGTCTTAGCGAAGAGCAGATTGTAAATTTGTTCACACCTCTTACATCTAATCTGCAATGCCTGCTCATAAGGCAGATTGCACGTGAAATAGGTGAAACAACTAACCATAGAGGCTGTGGTGTGTACGCACGGAAAAACAAGAATAATAGCATAGAGGTTGTTCTTACTCTGCCATCAAAAGTGAAATTAAATAAAATATAGATATGGAAAACTTCAAAGTTATCGTTGTAGAGGATGTTCCTTTAGAACTGAAAGGAACTCTTGGTATATTGCGCACAGACATTCCCGAAGCTGAAATTATAGGCACAGCTGAGAATGAGCCGGAATACTGGAAGCTTATTAAACAACAAACACCCGATTTGGTGCTTCTCGACCTTGGTTTGGGAGGCTCAACCACAGTTGGTGTTGAGATTTGCCGACACACAAGAGTAAACTATCCCAACGTTAAAGTACTTATATTCACAGGCGAGATTATCAATGAGAAACTATGGGTTGATGTTCTTGATGCAGGTTGCAATGGTATTATTCTAAAAAGTGGCGAACTCCTTACACGCAGCGACGTAATGGCAGTTATGGAAGGAAATAAACTTGTTTTCAACGAACCAATTCTTAATAAGATTGTTGAGCGGTTCAAGGAAACAGTTAGCGGAGTCATAATGCATCAGGAGGCAGTTGTTGATTATGAAATTGACGAATACGACGAACGGTTTCTTCGTCATCTGGCATTAGGCTATACAAAGGAACAGATTACAAGTTTGAGAGGTATGCCATTTGGAGTAAAGAGCCTTGAAAAACGACAGAATGAACTTGTTCAGAAACTGTTCCCAGGAGTAAAGACCAGTATCAATGCTACCCGACTTGTTGTGAGAGCTTTGGAATTACGTATTCTCGACATAGACAATTTAACACCAGATGAAGGATAGTTCTAAGTTATTCGTATTGTCTGCATTAACACTTTGTTCTCTTCAGGCATTAGTAATACTTTTGTCGTGGATAATAAGTGCCTTGTATCCTGAATCCGGATTACATTCGCTGTTAAGTGGTGTAGGCTTGCGCTGGCTGCTTAGTACTTATGCAAGCAATATGAATTCAGATACTTTTGTTTGGTTAGTAGAACTAAGTATATTTCTTGGCGCATTTATATGGAGCGGACTGCCAGGAAAGATTGTAGCATATAATCGATGTGATTATAACGAGAGGTTTGCCTTGAAAATATTCTTTTTTGAAATTCTTATAGGAATAATTTCTTGCATCATTCTTGCAGTGTATCCCCATTCTTCACTCTTAAGTATTACAGGAAATCTATTCCCAGGACCGTACATTAAAGCTGTTGCAATAATTTTGGGTATGTCCTTATTTGTAGGAAGTTTGAGTTTTCTATTATTGAGTGGTAAGGTAAAAAGTTTTAGAGATATTGAAAAAACTTTTGTATATGGAGTGCAATGTATTGCACCACTGATTGTTATATACTTCCTATTAAATGAATTGTATAAAATGGTGCTTTTCGTGATGGCAAAATAATTGCTTTCTATCTGAAAAAATATCCATGTGTTTGTTGGCTGATTTATGATTTTATATTATCTTTGCAAGTGATTGGGAAATTTCCCAAAAAGAAAACTTAAATTTGATACATTAAGAAAAAGTTTTCTGTTTTGGATAACTTTTTTATTAAATCGTTGTAGAAGATTTTCCAAAGCAGTGTTTAACAAAGATAGTCGTTATATACATAATTATAATATAAAAGAAATAACTGCCAAATGGAGATTAGTAAATTTTGTATCACAAAGAGAGACGGCTCAAAAGACCTTTTCTCACTTGACAAAATCATGCATGCCATAATAAAGGCATTCGAGTCAGTCAATGAACCTACCGACCTTGGGGCTATATCAAAAATTCTGAGCCATCTTGATATCAGCAACGATATCAAGGTTGAAGACATTCAAAATCAAGTTGAGGTGGCCCTTATGGAGGAAGGCTATTACAAAGTTGCAAAGTCGTTCATGCTCTACAGGCAACAGCACACTGAAGACCGTGAGACTTTAGAACGCCTGCGATTCCTTTCAGATTACTGCGATGCTTCAAATGCGGCAACAGGTTCCAAGTATGATGCCAATGCCAATGTGGAGCATAAGAACATTGCTACTCTTATTGGAGAACTTCCAAAGTCAGCCTTCATACGCCTTAACCGTCGTCTGCTCACCGACAGGATAAAGAAAATGTATGGCAAGGAACTGTCTGATAAATACATTGATTTGTTGACACACCATTTTATATATAAGAATGATGAAACTTCGCTTGCCAATTATTGTGCATCTATAACAATGTATCCTTGGCTTATTGGTGGAACATGTGGTATCGGAGGAAACTCTACAGCACCAACAAATCTCAAGTCATTCTGTGGAGGATTCGTAAATATGGTGTTCATTGTCAGTTCAATGCTTTCGGGTGCTTGTGCAACTCCAGAGTTTCTTATGTATATGAACTATTTTATTGGCAAGGAATTTGGCAATGACTATTGGCAGCATCCTGACCAGCAGGCAGATTTGTCTTTGAAGAAACGTACTATTGACAAAGTTATTACCGACTGCTTTGAGCAGATAGTATATTCTATCAACCAACCTACAGGAGCACGTAACTTTCAGGCAGTTTTCTGGAATATTTCCTACTACGATAGATTCTATTTCCAGTCGTTGTTTGACAATTTTTATTTCCCCGACGGCTCACAACCCGATTGGGAAGGTGTGTCTTGGTTGCAGAAGCGTTTTATGAAATGGTTTAATAACGAACGCACCAAGACTTTGCTCACATTCCCTGTTGAAACAATGGCAATGCTTACAGAAAATGGTGAACCAAAGGACAAGGAGTGGGGCAACTTTGCTGCGGAAATGTATTCAGAGGGACATTCTTTCTTCACATATCTAAGTGACAATGCTGATTCACTATCGTCTTGCTGCCGTCTGCGCAATGAAATCACCGACAACTCTTTTTCTTATACATTAGGTGCCGGCGGTATTTCAACAGGTTCAAAGAGCGTGCTCACGGTTAATATAAACCGATGCGTGCAATATGCCGTAAATAACGGCTTAGATTATAAAGAATATCTTGCCGATGTTGTGGACCTCTGCCATAAAGTACAGACTGCCTACAACGAGAACCTTAAGGAACTCCAGAACAATGGTATGCTTCCGCTTTTTGATGCCGGATATATAAATATGGCAAGGCAATACCTCACCATAGGTGTCAACGGTATTGTAGAGGCGGCAGAATTCATGGGGCTGCAGATTAACAACAACCCCGACTATCTCAAATTCGTACAGAACATTCTTGGCATCGTTGAAAACAAGAACCAACAATATCGTACAAAGGAACTCATGTTCAACTGCGAGATGATTCCAGCTGAAAATGTAGGAGTGAAGCATGCTAAGTGGGATAGGGAAGACGGTTATTTCGTTCCACGCGACTGTTACAATTCATATTTCTATATTGTAGAAGACGAGTCACTGACAATTATAGACAAGTTCAAACTCCATGGAGCACCATACATAGAACACCTGACAGGCGGTTCTGCTCTTCACATGAACCTCGACGAACATCTCTCTAAGACACAATATTTACAGCTCATACGTGTAGCGGCAAAAGAGGGTTGTAACTACTTTACATTCAATATTCCAAATACTATTTGCAACAACTGCGGACATATTGACAAGCGCTATCTGCACACGTGTCCGAACTGTAGTTCAGAGAATGTTGATTACATGACTCGAATAATAGGGTACCTAAAGAGAGTCAGCAATTTCTCACAGGCAAGACAGAAAGAAGCAGGAAGACGTTTCTATGCAGGCAAGGAGAAGTTGATTGAAGCCTGATAAATATAACAAAACTTCATAATAATGCCTGAATGGTAATTCTCCGGATAATTCCGTTCGGGCGTTTTTATGCACTCGCTTCATGTTGAAATATATAAATACAGATGTGGTCTTTCAGGAAATACCCGATGAAGTGACATTAGCAGTCAACATATCAAACTGCCCATGTCACTGCCCTGGATGTCACAGCAAGTTCCTTTGGGCAGATAAAGGCGAACTACTCAACCAGTCTGCAATAGACGCTATGATTGTAGAATTTGGAAAAGATATAACCTGCATCTGTTTTATGGGAGGAGATTCAGAACCTAATGCTGTTGACGAACTGTCAAGCTACATACGATTGACATATCCTGAAATTAAAACAGGCTGGTACACTGGTCGTACACTCATTTCATCGCACATAAATCGACAGAACTTCGATTATATAAAGGTAGGACCATACATTGCACACCTCGGACCATTGAAGAGTCCTACAACCAATCAGAGGCTTTATCGTGTAGGACATCACGGCAATGAACTCATTGATATAACAAGTCGGTTTTGGAAGAAATAACCATCAATTTTTATAACGGTCACAAGTGGTGATAACATATTTTTAATATTATAGTTCAAAAATGCAGTATTTATTTTGTATTCTCACACATTTGAAGTACTTTTGTATAGGATTACAAAATATGTTTTTTCTAAATATTTATGAATAAAGGTAAAGTTGACGTTCTACTCGGTTTACAGTGGGGCGACGAGGGAAAAGGAAAGGTTGTTGATGTTCTTACTCCACGCTATGATGTAATAGCACGTTTTCAGGGAGGTCCTAACGCCGGTCATACTCTTGAGTTTGAAGGACAAAAATACGTATTGCGCAGTATTCCTTCTGGTATATTTCAAGGCGACAAGGTTAATATCATAGGCAATGGTGTAGTACTTGCGCCCGATCTCTTCATGGCGGAGGCTAAAGACCTTGAAAAGAGTGGTCATAACCTAAAAGACAGACTTCGTATATCAAAGAAAGCCCACCTAATTCTGCCTACACACCGTGTTCTTGATGCAGCATACGAAAGTTTAAAAGGAAAGAACAAAGTAGGCACAACAGGCAAAGGCATTGGTCCTGCATATACCGACAAGGTAAGCCGCACAGGCATGCGTGTAGGCGATATACTCGACAACTTTGAAAATAAATATGCCATACACAAACAGCGTCATCTCGACACTCTACAATCACTCGGCTATACCGATTTCGATATAACAGAAACCGAAAAGGTGTGGCTCGAGGGTATAGAATACATAAAGCAATTTAAACTTGTTGATTCAGAACACGAGATAAACCAGTGTCTTGCTGACGGAAAATCAATACTCTGCGAAGGAGCACAAGGAACAATGCTTGATGTTGACTTCGGCTCTTATCCATTCGTAACATCAAGCAACACCATTTGTGCCGGAGCATGCACCGGGCTTGGCATAGGTCCAAACAAAATTGGCGAGGTATATGGTATTATGAAAGCCTATTGCACACGTGTAGGCTCTGGACCTTTCCCTACAGAACTATTCGATGAGACAGGAACAAAGATGCGCGATATAGGACATGAATACGGCGCAGTAACAGGTCGTGAACGCAGATGCGGATGGATTGACCTCGTGGCATTGCGCTATTCAATAATGGTTAATGGAGTAACACAGCTCATAATGATGAAAAGCGATGTTCTCGACACGTTCCCAACCATCAAAGCATGTGTAGCCTATAAAGTGAACGGCGTTGAAACACGTAATTTCCCTTACGACATCGAAAACAACATTGAACCGATATACAGGGAACTGAAAGGCTGGCAAACTGACATGACACAATTCACAAGCGAAGAACAATTCCCTGAAGCATTTTCTGAATATATTAAATTCCTTGAAACGGAACTCGAAACACCAATAAAAATAATATCAATAGGACCTGACAGAGCCCAGACAATAGAACGAAAATAATATGGCACAGAAACCATCAATACCAAAGGGTACGCGCGACTTCTCACCTATAGAGATGGCTAAACGTAACTACATATTCAATACCATAAGCGAGGTTTATGCTTTGTACGGATTCCAACAGATAGAAACACCTGCCATGGAAAATCTGTCAACACTCATGGGAAAATACGGTGAAGAGGGCGATAAACTTCTCTTCAAGATACTCAACTCGGGTGACTTCATGCACGGAATGACTGCCGAAGAGGTTGCTGCAACCCCAACGCTGAAATTGGCGTCAATGCTTTGCGAGAAAGGTTTACGCTATGACCTGACTGTGCCTTTCGCCAGATTTGTTGTACAACATCGCGACGAACTCCAGATGCCTTTCAAACGATATCAAATTCAGCCCGTATGGAGAGCCGACCGTCCGCAGAAAGGACGCTATCGCGAGTTCTACCAATGCGATGCCGATGTCGTAGGATCAGATTCGCTGCTCAATGAAGTTGAACTGATGCAGATTGTTGACACCGTGTTTTCAAAATTCGGCATAAGAGTAAGAATACACATCAACAACAGAAAAATTCTCACCGGTATTGCAGAGACAATAGGGGCTGCCGACAGAATTGTCGATATAACAGTTGCTATAGACAAACTCGACAAGATAGGTCTTGAGAAAGTCAATGAAGAACTCATTGCCAACGGCTTGTCAGCCGAACAGGTTGAGAAACTCCAACCAATTCTTCTTCTGTCAGGAAGTAACGATGAGAAACTCATTACTATTGCAGAAGTTCTCTCACAGTCAGAGACAGGACTAAGGGGTGTGCAGGAAACACAATTCATACTCAACACACTAAAGCAAAGCGGACTGCAGAACGAGATACAACTCGACCTTACACTCGCTCGTGGACTCAACTATTACACAGGTGCCATCTTTGAAGTCAAAGCACTTGATGTGCAGATTGGTTCTATAACTGGTGGCGGACGCTACGACAACCTCACAGGCATCTTCGGCATGCCAGGACTCTCAGGAGTAGGAATATCATTCGGCGCTGACAGAATTTTTGATGTCCTTAACCAACTTGAACTGTATCCTGCCGACGCTATGAATACAACACAACTGCTCTTCATAAACTTCGGCGAACAGGAAGCAGCCTATTGTCTGCCACTTGCACGTCAGGCACGCAATGCCGGAATACGCACAGAGGTATATCCTGATGCAGTGAAGATGAAAAAACAGATGTCTTACGCCAATGCAAAACAAATTCCCTACGTAGCAATGGCAGGCGAAAACGAAATGGCTGAAGGAAAGATTACTCTTAAGAACATGATTACAGGCGAACAGCTTCTTTTGGCAAAAGATGATTTTGTAAAAGTCATTATACAATAAATGATTGACTTGATAAAACAAACAAGTGGACGAGTTGACTGGTAAAATGCCTTCAACTCGTTCTTTTTTATTCATTCACCACAATTACAATTAATGCAACTTTCGTGTTGCAGTATCAGACCATGTTCCGACGACTGCTATGCAAACGGAGAGCACTGCGGTCTAATGGCCGATTTGGGATAAAGCATATATATAATTTATGAAAACCTGCATTAAGCTTGATTTACTATATGATATATGACAATTTTACACTTTATTTGTAAATTTTGTGATAAATAGCACGTGAAAATAGAAAAATATTTGTAAATTTGCAAGCATACAGATTGTTTATACGGACTTTTTAATGATATTTTAATTATGACGAATCTTGATAACAACATTCTTAGAGACTTCTATGCAAATTATGTCCAGCGTGTAAAGCAGGCAAGAAAAGTTGTTGGACGCCCAATGACTTATGTTGAAAAAGTTCTCTATTCCCATATATTTACTCCTGAAGAAGTTAAACCTTATAAGCGTGGTGAAGACTATGTAAACTTCCGTCCCGACCGTGTTGCCATGCAGGATGCTACTGCACAAATGGCACTATTGCAGTTTATGAATGCAGGAAAAGAGCGAGTTGCTGTTCCGGCAAGTGTTCACTGCGACCATCTCATACGTGCTGATCAAGGAGCAGAATTAGACATTGCACATGCGCGCAATACTAATAAAGAGGTGTACGACTTCCTGAAATCCGTATCGGCTAAATACGGTATAGGATTCTGGGGACCTGGTGCTGGAATCATTCATCAGGTAGTGCTGGAGAACTATGCTTTCCCCGGCGGCATGATGATAGGTACCGACTCGCATACACCTAATGCAGGTGGTCTTGGTATGGTAGCTGTAGGTGTAGGCGGTGCTGATGCTGTTGATGTGTTAACCGCTCAGCCATGGGAACTTAAAATGCCACGTCTGATAGGCGTACGCCTTACAGGAAAGCTTAGCGGTTGGGCTTCAGCAAAAGATGTTATTCTTAAAATACTGGGCATACTCACCGTTAAAGGAGGAACTAATGCCATTCTTGAATACTTCGGGACTGGGGTATCAACAATATCTGCCACCGGCAGAGCAACAATATGTAATATGGGAGCTGAACTTGGCGCTACCTGCTCTATATTCCCTTACGACGAGAATACAGCAGAGTATCTACGTCAGACAGGACGCAATGAAGTTGTTGCCATGGCGCAGCAGTGCATAGAAGAACTTTCTGCCGATAAAGAAACAACAGATAATCCGGAAGATTATTATAATCAGGTTATAGACATAGACCTCAGCACTGTTGAACCTTATATAAATGGTCCGTTCACTCCTGATGCGGCAACTCCTGTGTCGGAGATGAAGACTGTTGCCAAGGCGAATGACTTCCCGCTTGCGGTTGAGGTGTCGTTAGTAGGAAGCTGCACTAACTCCAGCTATGAGGATTTGGCACGTGCCGCCTCTGTTGCACGGCAGGCTGTCGATAAAAACCTTGAAATAAAAGGACAACTCATTATCAATCCTGGCAGCGAACAGATAAGGTGTACTGCACAGCGTGACGGACTTCTTGATGACCTTAAGAAGATAGGGGCAATAATAATGACCAATGCCTGCGGTCCATGCATAGGTCAGTGGAAACGTCATACTGACAATAATGAACGTAAGAATACCATCGTAACATCATTCAACAGAAACTTCCGCAGTCGTGCTGATGGAAACCCCAATACATATTCTTTCATAAGCAGTCCTGAGCTTACAACAGCCTTTGCAATTTCAGGACGTTTGGATTTCAATCCTGCTACCGATACCTTAATTAATAAGGACGGAAAGGAAGTAATGCTCGACGAACCACACGGAGACATCTTTCCTCCAAAGGGATTTCATGTAGAGGACAACGGTTTTGTTGCGCCTAATGCTGACAAAGACATAGAGGTAATTATAAGTCCCGACTCAAGCCGTTTGCAGAAGTTAGAGCCTTTCAGCCCTTGGGATGGTAAGGACATCGACAATATGCAACTTCTAATAAAAACACAAGGAAAATGCACAACCGATCATATTTCAATGGCTGGACCTTGGCTTAAGTTCAGAGGGCATCTGCAGAATATATCCGATAATCTACTTATGGGGGCTGTAAATGCTTTCAATGGCGAGAGCAACAAAGTAAAAAGTCATGTCAGTGGTGAATACAAAGCTGTTTCGGCTGCAGCAAAAGAATATAAGCAAGCAGGCATTCCAACCATTGTAGTGGCAGAAGACAACTACGGCGAAGGCTCTTCGCGTGAGCATGCTGCCATGGAACCAAGATTCCTTGGAGTGAAAGTGATATTGGCAAAGAGTTTTGCAAGAATACACGAAACCAATCTTAAGAAACAAGGCATGCTGGCATTAACATTCCGCAACAAGTCTGACTATGACAAGATAAGAGAGGACGATGTCTTGTCACTCCACGGGCTTACTTCATTCCAGCAGGGAAACCCTCTGTCAATGACAATAAAGCACAGCGATGGCACAGAAGATGTAATAATGGTTGAGCATACATATAATTCTACACAAATAGAATGGTTCAAGGCAGGAAGTGCTCTTAACTATTCTGCTAAATAATGCAGGTATGAATATAACAAAAGTAAATGGAACACTCCTTGTTCCCAATAATCCAACAGTGCCTTATATAGAAGGCGACGGAGTAGGAGCCGAGATAACACCTGTCATGCAGGCTGTTGTTGATGCGGCAGTAGATAAAGCCTATAATGGCGAACGTCGTATCGAGTGGAAGGAAGTATTGGCTGGAGGAAAGGCGCACGATAAAACCGGCGAATGGCTTCCTCAAGCTACACTCGATGCTTTCCGAGAATGTCTCGTAGGAATAAAAGGTCCACTCATGACTCCTGTGGGGGGAGGAATAAGAAGCATTAACGTTACAATGCGTCAGGAACTCGACCTTTACGTATGTCAGCGTCCAGTGAGATATTTCAAGGGCATTGAAAGTCCGATGAAGCAGCCCGAGCTGGTTGACATGTGCATATTCAGAGAAAACACAGAAGACATATATGCAGGAATAGAATGGGAGACAGGAACACCAGAAGCCGAACGTTTCTATAAATTCCTGCATGACGAAATGGGGGTAAAGAAAGTACGTTTCCCCCAGACATCAAGCTTTGGCGTAAAACCTGTAAGCAAGGAAGGTTCTGAGCGTCTCATACGTTCTGCCATAGAATATGCTCTGCATAACAATCTCCCCTCTGTAACTCTTGTCCATAAAGGCAACATCATGAAGTTTACAGAAGGAGGCTTCAAAAAATGGGGATACGAATTGGCAGAACGAGAATATGCAGAGGAACTGAAATCAGGAAGAATAGTAATTAAAGACTGTATATGCGATGCTTTCCTACAGAATGCACTACTAAAACCACAAGACTACAGTGTTATTGCAACATTGAATTTAAATGGCGATTATGTAAGCGACATGCTGGCAGCACAAGTAGGAGGAATAGGTATTGCACCCGGAGCAAACATCAACTATCTCACGGGGCATGCTGTGTTTGAAGCAACACACGGTATTGCACCCGACATCGCAGGAAAAGACATTGTCAACCCGTCGAGCATAATTCTCTCAGCAGTAATGATGCTTGAGTACATGGGATGGAATGAAGCTGCTATAATGATTAACAATGCACTTGAAACACTTTACCAAAAAGGCATTGTCACCAGCGATCTCGCACGGTTCATGGCTGACCCACATGCAGTAGGAACAAAACAATTTGGTGAAGAGATTGTTAATGTGATTTAGTGATTTTGTTGTTTAGGCTGAATATACCAGACCACCAAACAACCAACTATAAATTAAACCCTTTAAAACCCAAATAACATGTATAAAGACTATTTGATATATAAACTGAGTGACGAAGTTAAAAACTCATGCAAAATTCCTCGTGAAGACTTTATTAAGTATGGAGTAAAGCGTGGTTTGCGTAATGAAGACGGAACAGGAGTATTAGTAGGTCTTACCAATGTGGGAAATGTTGTAGGATATAACCGCGATGAGAAAGGAAATGTCACCCCTTGCGACGGACGTCTGTATTATCGTGGTTATGAACTGAGTGATCTTGTAACGCCACTTCTCAATGAACAACGTTTCGGATTTGAGGAAACAGCATTCCTGATTCTTTCAGGACGCCTGCCCGACAAGGAAGAACTTAATGCCTTCACTGAGTTACTCAATGACAATATGCCGCTTGACCACAGAACTATTGTACACATAATAGATCTTGAGGGCAGCAACATTATGAATATTCTCAGCCGATGTGTTCTTGAAATGTACACATTCGACAACAATCCTGATGATATATCACGCAATAACCTTGTACGCCAGTCTATAGAACTGATTGCTAAATTCCCAACAATCATTGCATACGCATATAACATCTATAGACATACTGTACAAGGACGCTCGCTGAATATACGCCATCCACGTGAGAACATGTCGTTGGCAGAGAATTTCCTATATATGCTTAAGCATGATAACTTTACCGAACTCGATGCACGAATGCTCGATCTCCTGCTTGTCATACAGGCAGAGCACGGCGGAGGTAACAACTCTACATTTACTGTTCGTGTTACATCTTCCACACGCACTGACACTTATTCAAGCATAGCAGCCGGCATAGGTTCTCTGAAAGGTCCATTACACGGAGGAGCCAATATACAGGTCATCAACATGTTCCATCATCTTAAGGAGGCAATTGCCGACTGGAAGAACACCGATGAAATTGATACATATCTCATGCGAATGCTTAATAAAGAAGCATACGACAGGAGCGGACTCATTTACGGCATTGGTCATGCCATTTATACAATGAGCGACCCAAGAGCTGTGCAACTTAAGAAACTGGCTGGTGAGCTTGCCAAGGAAAAGGGTAGGGAGAAAGAATACGATTTCCTTTGCCTGCTTGAGGAAGAAGGCATAAAATGCGTTTCCAAAGCACGTAACACTAATAAGCCAATGTGTGCAAATCTTGATTTCTACAGCGGTTTCATATACGAAATGATTGGTTTGCCTCAAGAAATTTACACACCTATTTTCGCAATGGCACGCATAGTAGGCTGGACTGCACACCGCATAGAAGAACTTAACTTCGAGAGTAGAAGAATTATTCGTCCTGCATACAGAAATATTCTTGAGCAGAAAGAATATACTTCTTTAGAGAATAGATAGTCAATCGGAAAGAATGGACGGGTGGACAGGTTGTTAGTTGCTATACATTCAACTCGTTCACCCGTTGTTAGTTCCTAATACTTAGAAACAGTCTATTATTACAGAACTCACTTTAATTATGTTGAGTGTCTGCTCCAAACCCAGAAGCAGCGAAAACCAATAAGCTCATTCTGAAAATAATGTCTTTACGTATGATAGAATTGGTTGTGCAGAATGAATAGGCAAAAACGCTGCAATCGTACATCTATTGAACTCATGCCTGCTTCGTATAATAAAATATTTTAACGTTATTACTGACAATTTATAATTTTGGCATGCTTTTTGCCTCAGGTAGAATATCGTAGAAAAAAAATCTTTAAATAAAAATACTAACATATTATAAAAACAATCATGGTATATACAACATCTCTGGATAAGACCTTTGAAACGATTGAAATACTGATTAACGATGCAGACGCCTTCGAAAAGAAAAATGTGCTTGGCGCTCTGCTTGCTTCTAATAACAGATTTTCCGTGGAAGATGTAAATATAATTATAATAGGTGTCAAGGAGAATATTTATAAGTTGAAGAAAGAAACCGTAGCATTACAGTCTTTTGCCAATGAATTTCTATATCAATATGCTACTAATTACAATAAGTGTTATGAAACAGCTGAATCATTATTCAATAGAATGCGTTCGAGTATAGCAGGAACAAAAAAGCTGTACAGGCGGTTCTGCACAACAGACAGACGTCGTGCTCCGATTAAAGACGGTGTGAGAATCAGTCTTTCAGCATTCACCTATTCAAATCTTTCGTCGAAGAAACCTATATGCCGGTTGATTGAATTTGATTGTTATGATGATTGTGTTAATGTGCTGTGTGATGCTTTGGAAGAGTTTTTCCGTTGGTTATTGGTAGCATTGAAACTCTGCCGTAATGTTATCGAGCAAGAAGCAAAAATACGGAAAGATTATGATGGAGTAAAACAGATATATGAAAACTGCCGTGATGGAGAAATCCAGAATATTAATAAGATTGTGTTCGATGCTCTATCCAAAACCATAATAACTGATGATGAATTAACCATTAGAAAGGCAAATGCAAAATCACTGCAGGAATTCATCTGTGATGGATATCATACGGTAGATAAAAAAACATTTAATACTCACTGTTTACTGGTAACTGTTAAAGAAGGGCGTCGTAATGGGTTGACAGAACTTGAGTCCATACTGTGGAGCAACAACCATAGTATGGTAGCTTTTGTGCGTTCTGCCATTGCACATTTCGATGAGTTGAATCCTGAAGGATATGCGGACAAGAAAACAGGCAAAATCAAACTTATTGCAAAACATGTTGCTATGTTCATGCAGTGGTGTCATATAACGGGCTCTGGAAAGGAAAAACAGTTTGTGGAGGAATATTTCAATAAGGAATATCAGGGCAAATACCAGTGTATTAAATCAAGCTCTGTAAATGCTGCCAAAACTAAATATACCGACGAAGAATACAAACGATTCAAATCTACACTTGATGAGCTTGTTGGCATTGAAAAATCAACCGATGATTCTCAAAAGACGAGCAATATAGCATGAACATTTAGAAATCTTGATCATAAACCACCTATAATTTGGATTGACCACGTATGAGTCAATCCTTTTTTTGTTATAGATGCTCATAGATACATTCCAATTCATCTCTGATTTTGTAACAAAAGTTTGTAACATTTAGAATGTGAGACCTGCATCGTTCCAAATGTTTGCAATAGATTTGGAAACATGTATTATGTGGGTTCCAAATATTGAATAAAGATAAACCAAATCTTCCCTTTTCTGTGCATTCAACGATGGGTGAATGTTCTAAATAATTCTTTGGCAAATATTTGTAAACCAGCTACTTTTGCATTATCATTCAACCGAGAAAATGGTCAAGCGCAGACCGAAGACCTGTTTCACTTCTCGAGTTGTATGACAGGTCCCCTTTTGTGAAACGGAGGGTATAACCGGAAAGATTATCTTATGAAAGATGATTCTGTAAAAATTAGTCAATTCCAATTCTACAGCGCACCGGCACAGACGGTGCAGAGCAACAGGGTGATGGGCATAAAGGAAGCCTACGAGTACATCACGCTCAACCAGAATGCCCTTGCGCATACGCACGCGCTTCGCAACATTATAAAAGAGGTGCGCGAAGGCAGGGCCGACGAAAAAGAGGCACGCAGGTACAAGGCCGCACATTTCGACTTCGCATGCTTCTCGGGCACGTTCAGCTATCGCAGGGATGACTGCCTGACGGCACACAGCGGACTGCTATGCCTCGACTTCGACCATGTGGGCGATGTGCATGCCGTAAAAGCCGCACTGCTGAAAGACACGTATTTCACAACGCAGCTGCTCTTCACCTCGCCATCGGGCGACGGACTGAAGTGGGTCATCGGCATCGACCTCGCCAAGTGCGACCACCGCACATGGTTCTGCGCCATGCGTAACTATATCCGCACGACCTATCAGCAGGAGGTGGATGAGAAATGCGTGAATGTTTCCCGCTGCTGCTTCCTGCCCCACGATGGCAACTGCCATGTTAATCCTATTATTTTACAAGAACCAGACGTATGTCCATATTAAATCATTACGCAAAATGACAGATAATAATATACCATTCGACCCAATTGCCTGGGCGAACATTAACGAGAACAATAGCGGGAAACCTGCCGAAAGCAACGGAATGACTTCCCAGGTAGTTTACCCACAGACTGACACCGAGGCAGAGATATGCGAGGTGGCACGGCGCATCATTGAGCGCGGCGTCGACATCACCGCCGGCTACTCCAACTGGCTCACGCTTGGCTTTGCACTTGCCGACGCACTTGGCGAGGGCGGACGCTCACTCTACCACGAGCTAAGCGCCATGAACGGCGGCTACAACCATTCGGAGTGCGACAGGCAATACACGGCATGCCTGAAGGGCCACGGCAGGGGAGTGACCATAAGGTCGTTCTTCCAGATGGCAAAGAATGGCGGCATCGACCTTGCGGAGATGGCACGCGAAAAACTACGCCAACCGCCAGCTCCCGCCATTCCGCCAACCACGAACAACATGGCGGAAACAGAGAAAAACAGTGTTTTTGCTGGTTTTGACAACGAAAGGCGGTTGACGGAAGTGGCGGAAGTGGCGGAAAACCGCAGTGAAAGTGCCAACGGCTATACCTTCTCTGACAAGTTGAGGGCCGACGACCTTGACCATATCACACGCATGATTTTCGACCATCACCATGCCGAACCCGCCAAGTGCGACGCCATGCTGCTGGGTGCACTGAACGTGATAAGCGGACTGATGGGAGGTGCCAACGGCTCGCCTGCCCAGCGTGCGGGCATCTATGGGGTGTACGACGGGCGCAGGGTCTATGCCCCACTGTTCAACATCATCTATTCAGGTGCAGGCAACGAGAAGGGCAACCTCATCTTTGCCAAGATGCTGGCCCATCAGGTGAGGCAGGAGATGCGCCGCAGATACGAAGCCGAGAAGCAGGAATACGACAAGGCCATGGCGGAGTGGGAGGCCAAGGGCAAGAAAGAGCGTGGCGAAGCTCCAAGGGAACCTGTCTATCGAGACCCGTTCGTGCCCGGCAACAGCAGTTCCTCGGCAGTATATCGTGCCCTCGATGCCAACGGCGGCTGGGGACTGATGTTCGAGACGGAGGCCGACACGGTGACGAGCATGATCGACTCCGAATATGGCAACTACTCCGACCTCATGCGCAAGGCCCACCACCATGAGTCGCTGTCGATGAACCGTGTCACCGAAAAAATCCGCATTGACATTGACGAGCCACGGCTGAGCATATTCCTCACCTGCACTCCGGGACAGATGCCAAGCCTTTTCCCATCGTTCGAGAATGGGCTTGGCTCGCGTTTCCTCTTCTATCACATGCCCGACGAAGACATTGACTTCCACGATGTGTTTGCACTGAACGACACCCCTCTGGAAGACACCTACAGAAAGCTGGGCGACGAGCTACTGCCTCTCTTCCATGCCATGCAGGGCCGCACCGGCCACCCCATACAGTTCGTCATGAGCCAGGCACAGCAGATGGAGTTCGTCAATACATACCGTGAGATACTGCATGAGCAGTTTGGCATGCTGGGCAAGGGCATACGTGCCTTCGTGTTCCGCATGGCGCTGGAATGCTTCCGCTACGCAATGATTCTTACCACGCTCCGCCGTCTGAGCCAATGGCACAGGACCTCAGACAGTTCCGAATCTCACGGTATCTTCAGAGACGAGGAGAACGCACTGGTATGCGACGACCGTGACTTCCACACGGCCATGACCATCGTGGGGTGCCTGATCAACCACACGGCACGCGTATATGCCGTGATGGCAAGGGAAGACGACAATCCCTTTGCACGGAAGAACAGCAGGCTCACTGCCGAAGAACAGCAGCTCTACAATGCCCTGCCGGAAGGAGAGTTCTCCACTGCCAGACTGATGGACATAGCCAGCAGCATCAATATCCCCCGACGCACTGCCGAACGCATGCTCAGCAAGCTGTGCAACGTGTGTCGCATGTTGATGCCCGTGCGCAGGGGAGTGTATTGCAAACATGCCGTTTCAGAATCATAGACATAATGTTTGCGTCATGCAAGTATGATATTAACAAAGCAAGTATATGACAGATTTCACAATAAAGGCATACGGCAAGTCGGAACTTGCCATGCTCTATTTCCCCGATTCACTGCCCCACACAGCCGCAGGACATCTGCTGGCATGGATAAAGCGCAACAGGCAGTTGAGCGAGGCGTTGGAAAGGGTGGGGCACCGCAAGACAGCAAAGTTCTTCACCCCCAAGGAAGTGGCACTCATAACAGAGTTTCTCGGCACTCCATAGGCAGAAAGTGAGCCGTTAGGCATGACATAGGCAGGCATCGCCTGCTATCGCCTGACCGGCTTAGAGCAAATAAGTATCTTTGCAATGTAAATCAGAATGGTTTATGCATAGACAGCAGTAGATTACGAAAGTGGTGCACTTTGCATGGTAAAACAGCCCGAATCGGCGCCTGAAACGGTCCACTTTACAAGGCAATACAGCCCACTTTCACTCTGCTCAGGATATGCGGTTTGAAAACATTAAATCTTTTAAAATTATGCTTCATTACAAACTTTATCAAAACAAGAACTCAAAAAGCAGCACCAATGGTCAATGGTATGCCCGTGCAGTAGTGGGCGAGACGGTTGACATCGAGAAACTGGCAAGGGAAATAAGCAGCCGCTGCACCGTGACCGACAGCGACATACTGGCTGTGCTCCGTGCACTGGTAACTGCCATGACCACTCACCTCACAGCGGGTCACAAGGTGGTGCTCGACAAGCTCGGTTCGTTTCGTGCCACCATCAGCACCAA
The DNA here is from genome assembly GCA_041855685.1 of Prevotella sp. Taxonomy (GTDB): domain Bacteria; phylum Bacteroidota; class Bacteroidia; order Bacteroidales; family Bacteroidaceae; genus Prevotella. Next base: position 75,828 of record JBHAEQ010000005.1, read on the forward strand.
GCCGGTTGTCAATCCGAAGGAATTTACTGCAGCCAACATAGTGGGTGTGAAGATTAATTTCCAACCTTATGTAACGGTTGATGCCAACCGCAAGCGTCATGTGCCTATGCTGAGCGGACTGAAGGTGGGCATGCTTCAGGAGTATGACGACCCTTCTACTGAGTAGTTCAGGTTGGATTTTAAGTAAGTTCAGGGAGTTCAAGTAAGTTCAAGAACTCCTTGAACTATTTATTTATAACTTTATAAAAATGCGTGCTTTACGTAGATATACAGCAACAATGCCCCAGAAGAGAACGTAGGCGGTGGCATACATCAGCGAAGAGAGCTTGTCGATTATGAACAGGCTGTGTATTGCCTCGTAAATCCATGCACTTATGCTTACGCCATTAACAGTCACTACGCCTATGACAACGGCTGTAAAGTCGGCGGCTATATAGAGGAACAGAGGGTTCATGCCATAGTCGCGGAACAGTGTGCACCAGCGGTCTTGCCGGCGTATATCTACAATGTATGAAATGAGTGTGAGGACAAGCATGCCGGCTCCGCAGGTTATCAAGGCAAACGAGGGTGTCCACACTTTCTTTATGACAGGGCAGCCGTAGGAAACAAGCCAGCCCGCCAGTATTAATGATATGCCCAAGACTGCCAATTGTAGCAGGCGTTTTTCAATGCTTTCCTTTTTGTGTAATATGGTTCCTGCAAGCCAGCCTATGATGACATGTGCCACAGAGGGAATGGTGCCTATGATGCCTTCGGGGTCGAATATGAACTTTTCATCAGCAATCCATTCTGAATACAGGCGGTTTTCGCCTATAACGGCTTTGTCAACAATGAACAGAATGTTGTCGTGCGACATGTCGAACCCATTGCCCAGCAGTAATATTACATGAAAGGCTGTGAGCATTAGTGCAGAGAGCAGAGCGAGTGTCTTTGGTTTTGGAAATGAGAGTATTATGATGCTTGCAAAGCAGTAAGCCAAGCCAAGACGCTGTAGAACTCCGGGTATGCGCTGGTTGTGCCAAGGGAAGAGCATGTCGGGTGCAGACATACTCTCCCCGTTGATTACGTCACGCACATTCCACATAACATTCGCTGTCCACACAAGCGCCATGCCTATGAGTACAAGCAGAAGAGTGCGCCTGCCTATCTTCCAAGCTCTTTCCTTAATGTTTCTCTCTTGAAGGCGTGGTAGGGAGAACGACATCGATACGCCCATGAGAAACATGAAGAATGGATAGATGAGGTCGGTAGGTGTCAGCCCCTCCCATTCGGCATGGCATAAAGGTGCATAGATACTGCCCCAGTCGCCCGGGTTGTTGACAAGAATCATGCCCATTATTGTCATTCCTCTTAGTACATCGATGGCAAGCAGGCGCTCTTTCATTGTTAGTGGTTTGGTCGTTATTTATTCAGCATAACCTATCTTTACTTTATCACATATTTCTTTCCGTTAATGATGTTGATTCCCTTTTGTGGTGAATCCAATCGCTGTCCTGAAAGATTGTAGATAGTTTTTTTGAGTTCTAAAGGAATTTCATTGATTCCGGTCGTTACATTGCCTTCAAGTTTTAGGGTTGCATGTGTGTCGTCGGTAATGGTAAGAATCATCTTGCCTGTGAACTTGTCGTTCATCTGGAAGTTCTGATTTGCATCTGTTACTACGCAGTCGTATGTCTCGCCCACTACAACAGGAGTATATACACCTTCGTTGACTGGTCGCAGGCATGTCCATGACTTGTTGATGCTTATCACGAAATCGTCAGAGGTAAAGTCAGTAACTTCAACCACCCATGTGCCGTCTTCCTGTTCAGCGAAGAAAGGTCCGTCGGTAAGGCTCCAGTTGTTGAAAGCTCCGTTGAGTGCATACTGTTTTGTGTTCTCAGAGGCTGGTGTCCCCTCTACCTTCAATGTGGGCACATCGCCTATGGTGAGAGTAAAAGTGACATTGACATAGCGTTCTGCCATTTTCATTGATGCGTCCTTCCATTCGAGGTTGTAAGTTTGACCGGCTGTGAGAGCATCGTCGCATGCAAGAGTTACAGCCCAGTTGTGGTCTTGGCGTAGGTATATCTCTCCTTGCAGTTCCTCCATTTCAAGAACATAAACACCTTCCTTGGTCTTGATAAAATCGAGGTCGCCGTTCCAACCGTTGAAGTCGCCTATGAGTGAATAGGTATGTTCAGCTAAAGGTTGTGCGGTTCCCTCAAATTTCAATGTAGGCACACTGCCCACGGTAAGTGTCAGTGTCACGTCAACATAGCGCTGGTCCAGTTTCATAGAGGCGTCCTTCCATTCAAGGTCGTAAACATATCCTGCCTCCAATTCCGTTTCTTTGTAGGAGAGTGTCACGTCCCAACCTCCATTCTGTTTGATGTATATTTCTCCGTAGAGTTGGTCCAAGTGGAGAGTATATACATTGTTTCCTTCATGGGTGAAAACCACGTCCTCACCCCAACCGTTGAAATCGCCTGTAATACCGTAAGAGTTAACCTCGTCGGCAACTGAAGGCATTGCCATAAACATAAAGGCAAGCATCATTGAATAAAATTTTTTCATAATGAATTGTTTTTTTTATAAGGTAATTAATAAAATATACTTAGAACTATTGATACTTGGTGTTTCTTACTGTCACCCCATTGCTCTTGACCCACTGAACATGCCACGGCAGTCGTTCTGTGAATGATTCCCAGTTTCTTTTCTCGCTCCATGTCAGTTCTGCGAAAGCCTGCAATGAGGGGAATACGTGGCGTCCGAGAATCACTGCATTTGGAATGACCTCGGTGAAAACGCATGCCTGATAGCCCGGCATGTTTGAAGCCTGAATGCCGGGGAAGTTGTTGTCAGGAGAATAGTTATAGAGTTCTTTCAACTGCGTGTCGTTGGCATCGGCGCTGAAATAGAAATGTCCCCATTCCATGAATATCATCTTCTTTCCACTCTGTGTGATAGTTGCCGGCGACTGCGGTTTCCAGTCTCGCCAGAATGTATATACCAAGTCTAATGGTTCAGGAGCATAGTAGGCATCGTCCCAAGCCATTACGGTTCTGCCTTTTGTTTTTAGATAGTCGGCTATCTGCTTGACGAAGTAATTGCAGAGTGCTTCCTCGTCTTTTAGATTATTTGCACGCATTTTCGCCTTGCATTTCTCGCAAGTCTTCCACGGGTCTTTGTTTACTTCATCTGCTCCGATATGAATGTATTTCCCTGGGAATATCTGCATGACCTCGTCGAGAATGTCTTTCATAACAATGTAGTTTTCATCTCTTCCGGCACATATAGGAAAAGAAAACTCTTCTCCCCAGCCGGTAGTACCGTTGCACTGCATTTCAGGATAGCACTTAATGGCAGAAGTGAGATGTCCGGGCATATCAATTTCGGGAATGACATTGATGCCTCTTTCCGTGGCATATGCAACAAGGTCTTTCAACTGGCTCTGTGTATAGTATCCGCCATATTCGTTGCCATTGCGAATGAAGCGCTGGTCGATGGCGAAAGCAGGGTCTTTTAATGCCAAGCGGTTGCATTCTTCATCGAATTTGTCGAAAGTACGCCAAGCGCCTTCTTGTGTGAGAGCGGGATACTTCTTTATCTCAACCCTCCAACCTTGGTCGTCGGTGAGGTGCAGATGCAGATGGTTGATTTTATAGAATGCCAGGCAGTCAATGAGTTTTTTCAGGAAGTCAACCTTGTACATGTGGCGTGCTACATCGAGATGGAAACTGCGCCAACCATAACGTGGAGCATCGGTTATGCTCATTTTGGGAATGGTTTTTATGCCTTTTACTTCTGTTTGTTGCAGTAGTATCTGGTTTACCGTTTGTCGAGCCCAGAGCAAACCTTTTTCGGTTGCATAGGTTATGTTGACGGCATCGGGGGTGATATCAACCTTATATTCCTCTTCTCCTAAGGAGCCGTCTTGTTTCTCTTTCACCTCAGGCACGGCAATGTTGGCAGTTCCATAGGTTACACTTTTTGGCTGTGGAATAAGTGAAACTCTTGTTAATGGATATTCTACAGTTTGTCCGCCGTCAGGAGGGTTGGGAATAGGATTGTCTTCATTGTTTTTAGAACACGAAGATACTACTATCGGCATCATAAACAATGCACTTAAAAATAATCTACGAATATTCATAATGGGTTTATTTATTAGTTTTTGATAATCATGCTGACGCTTTCCTTGTCGAGGAAGAATGCTTTTGCCTTTATAATGCCTTGCTGACAAGTGACAGGTTGAGTCCACAGGGTTGAGTTCTTTACAGGCTCTGTTCCGTCTGTAGTGTATCGTATTTCAGCCCCTTCTATAGGTGTATTTGCTAGCAGTTTGCCATTCCTTACGACAAGTCCGGGGGCAGGAAGCCTGTAATTTATTTTACTTTTACTCAGATAGGGTAGTTCGCACCTGCTAAGTTGGGCATAGAATTTTGACAGCTCGTTATAGAAAACGGTTCTTTCAGCCTGTAGGTCAGAAGAGTTTCCCCATGCAGGATAAGCATTCCAACCACGTTCAACGAGTCCGAGAATCTTTGGAAAAACATAATATTCAACCCAGTCACAGCCTCTTATTGTTTCGGAGAAGAGTTGCGCTTGAACACCTTTTATGTTTGCCTTGCCTATATCGGTGAGCGTAGGTTTTCCTTTTGCAACAGAGTCGAGATTCCATTCCATGCCTTTAAGATTGGTGCGTGTGGAACGGTAAATGTTGAACGGCATTACAGCAAACGACTTTGATTCATCAACATAACCAGCCCAGCAATGTCCAGGCTCCTCATAGGGTGGGGAATAAGCCAAGTCAAGATAGAAGTTATTGACATTGCAGAGAATAACTGGGAAACCATTGTTTGCCACTTCGTAAGGCACTTTATCGTCTCCCCATTCAGGCACTGTGTTCCAGCAATATACGCCTTCAAAGTTTTCTTTATAATTATTCATTCTTTCGGTATCGGCATTGATATATGCTGCTTCCTGCCAACCAGAGATTCTGATGTCCAGTTTCTTCATAATATCGTTTGCTTTGAGGTAATACTGCTGATACAGTTCATGGGTGGTGCTCCAGCCGTTTTCTTCCATTATTTTCCGGCATGATGGAGAACCCAGCCATGCTCCGTTGGCACATTCATCGCCTCCAAGATGAAGTGTTGTCAAAGGCATGCCAGCTTCATCATACATCAGTTTTATTTCTTTTGCAACCTTCTCAATAAATCGGTATGTCGATGGCAGTGCCATGTTAATGACATTGTCGGTATAGCTTTGTGCAGAAGTGTATTTTGAAGTATCACTCTTTTCTGTCAGCAGATATTCTTCTGCCTTCTTCATGTCAATAGTGGCATACTTGTCATATCGGGCGTTCATAGCCTTTATGGCTGCACGTGAATGCCCCGGAGTGTCAATTTCGGGAATAATAGTTACATAGTGTTCTGCCGCATATTTTAGAAGTTCAATAAACTCCTTACGAGTGATGAATCCATTGCCGGTTGTTGTCGCCGTAGGATCAAAGTTTCCGTCATATACAGGATAGAGGCAGTCATGCTCGTTGAGAGTGAATCCACGGCGTGATGCTATGGAAGTAAGCTCTTCTATGCCGGGTATTTCCAATCGCCAGCCCTCATCGTCGGCAAGATGAAGATGCAGTACATTGAGTTTGTAGGAAGACATTAATGCTATCATCTTACGTATGTTTTCCAATTGAGTGAAGTTGCGTGCAATATCGAGCATTAATCCCCTATAGCCAAGATCTGGATAGTCAATGATTGTTTGGCAGGGTATTTCCTTATTTCCGTTTGCAATAAGTCTGCGGTATGTCTGCATTCCGTAGAACAAGCCGTGTTCTGTAGGGGAGTAGATAGTTACTCCTTCGCTATTTATAACAAGTTTATAGCCTTCAGCCTTAGCAAGTTGGGTACTTAACTCCGGAACATCTGCTTTTATCAGTTTTATTTCCTTTTCTGCTATTGGTGTGCATGTGCCATTGTTGAGCATACGTTGTTTTACCGATGGAAGAACTCCGCAATGTTCGGTCTTAACAATTTGAGAGTTCTGTTCAAAAACCCTCTTGGCAAAGGCAGTCAGAGTTTCAACATCTTTTGGTGCAGACTGCTTGACAAAAGGTACTGCAACAGGCTTCCGCCCATCGACAACTATGAACGCACCTTCAGGTTCTTGCGATACATTAGGAGTTTTTGCAGAGACTGTATATCTGACAATAATCGAGTCGCCGGGAGGTAAGTGTGTAAATTTACCGGTTGGTGTAATCTTGAAATGATTTCCGTTAACTGCTGTAATATCAACTTCTTCGGTTTCTACGCTTATTATATTGCGGTGGAGCTGGGAATAGTACACTGCCCAGTTTCCCTCTATGGGCATGTCGGATATATTTTTTATGACAAACTGATTATCCGCAGTGCCTGTATTGACACTAACTCCGAGGTCGGTCCATGAGAGTGACAGCAGTGAACTGTCACTCTTAATAGAACATGATGCCGACATCAACAGTATGGCTGTAGAAGCAGTTATACTTTTATATGTTCTTGCAAATATGCCTTTCATTTTCAATTTTCCTTAACTCTATATACAACTGTTCAATCGTCAATCCGCTCAACATACATCTTCTCCTTTCCTATTCCCTCCGAGGTGTCGAAGGTGAGTCTGTAATAACCCGGAGTGAAGTTGTCGCCATTGGTGAAACCGTTTGATTTGGATATGGCGAATCCTGTATTATCACCAAGTATATTACCGTCGTAGAGTAGCATTCCAAGTCCTTTGCCCCATGCGCGGTCAGAATATATTTCTACCTCGAAAGTGCTCCATTTATGGTCAGGGTTAAGATATGTTGTAGCCTGATATTTATTGTTGTCAATCTTCACCAGATACCCCATGTGGGTTATGTCCTCAAATGTCCAACCGTCGGCATTAGTATAGTCGGTATGCCATTTTGGAGCACATGTGAAACCATGTCCCACGAGCCAGAAGCAGTCAGGTGCATTGTCGTTCATGCGATATACCCAGATGTAGTTGTACTTCTTAGAGTATGCAATGTCCCAATTGCCCGATTCACGAATGAAGGTGACTGTTCCGTCGTTGTTAAGTTCGAAGAAGTCGCGGTTATAGCATGTGGCAATATCGTCAATTCCTGTTACACTGTACTTATGCCCTTTTTCAAAATATCCGCTGCCTTTGAACAATCCCTGTTCGTTGGTAAGAGTCAAATCACCGATAGCTGCATTTTCGGATTCGCCGATTACACCCAGTTCAAATGTGAACACATTGAAAGTAATGCGGTCGATGCGCCAGTTTGCAAAGTTGAAACTAAACCCAGCTCCTGTCTTGTCAATGATTTCCGCAGTGTTAGGAGTTGTTGAATATCCCCAGATAAACTCAGAATCCTCATAGTTCTTTGCTGTTGCTATTCTTGCTGTAAATTCTTGTGGGTATGAACCTTTTGAACTCTCGTAAAGATATTCGTTGGCAGCACTTTTTCTCATTGTGACAATCCTGTCGTCGTTCATGTGCAGATAGATTGTTGATGGAATGGCAGGACGCTGTATGTGGAAACCGGTAGAGATGCTTGCCTCGTCGCCTTCTACATTTACAGCAGTTAGTGTGAGGTTGGCATCGGTTTCCTCAAAGCCGGCTTTGAAGGGAATGCTGAGACTGTGGTTGGTAATCTCTGACGAATATCCTTTGGTGCGTATAGACTCTTTGTATATCGCAGCATTGCCTGCCGTCATTTTTATTTCCAGTGTTGACAAGGGCGTTGAATTGCCGGTGACTTTTACAGAGAGCATCAATTCTTCGTTAGCTTTCAATGTTCCCTCTTTTGATAACTGTAAATCCGACAATGATGGTGTGGAATGCGGATAGTATTCACGGAAGGAATCTTCTATACATGAAGTTAACAATCCTTCTCCAACTCCCACCATTGAGATTGTAATGAAAGCATAAGCTATATATGATGATATTTTCTTTCTCATAACATGTTAAGTTAGTATGTTTACATTTTTAATATCCTTCGTTCTGCACAAGATTTGTGTTCTTGTCAAGTTCATTTTGAGGAATGGGCCAGTATCTGCGATGTTCCTTCAGATTTGCGAATATGTATTGACCACGATGGTCCTTGTGTTTGCGCATGACTTCCAGCATTCGGTCATTGCGCACCAGATCATTCCATCTGTGTCCTTCCATGAAGAGTTCTAACTGTCGTTCGTTTTCTACGGCAAGACGTGCTTCATCCTTACTCATTGTATTGTTCAACACCTTTACACCTGCACGCTCACGAACAATGTTTACAATGTCGATAGCCTCGCTTGTGCGATTCAACTCAACAAGGGCTTCTGCCTTCAGCAGCATGATATCGGCTAAGCGCATTAGAATTATTTCAGAGTCCTTTTCGCGTATCTTATATGCAAATGCATAGTTATCGGCATGCCAATATGTATTATAGGGTGCATTTTTCCATATTATGCTTGAAGTATAGCGTTTGTCATTGTCCTTATCGAATTTTGCTACGAGGTCATGTGAAGGAGCACAATAGCGGCGCCATGTCACAGAGCCGTCGTCAGTTTCTTTTAAGAGTACCCAGTATGCCCAGTTTGGCGAATCAGTTGTGAAGTATAACTCAAAAATACTTTCAGAAGTGAATTTATTGTTAGGCTGCCAAAGGTCTTCAAAATTATCAACGAGCTTGTATCCCTGTGAAATGACATGGTCACAGCATTCAACAACCTTATTATAATTGCGTTCACTCTTTTTGCCCATTGTGGCATAGACCTTTGCCAATAGTCCATAGGCTGCACCTTGGGTAGCACGGTTAGTGCCTTTGTTGTATGCAGGGAGGTGTGATATGATTGTTTCATCGAGGTCGGAAAGAATCTGTTCGTAAACTTCTTCCTCCGTGCTTCTTGCCGGATACATAACAGGGTAGAGTTTGTCAAGATTTTCAGCTGTAATTGTAGGTATAAGCTGTCTTACCATTGGAATACCACCCCACAGGCGTACCATGTCGAAATAAGCCCATGCACGTATGAAATGCGCATGTGCCATGACTTCGTTCTTTTCATCGTCAGAAGCAATCTTTGAATCCATCAGTTTGATGTTTTCAATAACATTTGTAGCATTGCCTGCCATGGACATATATTGAGACCATACAAGGGCAGGCTTTGAATTTGTAGCTGTGATAGTGAGCAAATCTTCCTGTTCTTCATTAATACCGTCGCCGCCTACATAGCAGTTGTCTGACTGTACGTCCTGCACCATGAAATTCTCCAACTGGAAAATATCGTTCTTAAAGCCTTCATACGCACCTTGTAACTCAGCCATAGCCTCGTCAATGTTTGTGTATTTGGATTTTACCTCATCGCTGTTTGTTGCATCAGCGGTGAAATCGGTTTGTGGTTCCTCATTCAGGAAGTCGGAACAAGAAGCGAAAAGTGCCGTAATGGGAAATGCTGTGAATGCATATGCTATATATGATATAAATTTCTTTTTCATATAACAATATCTTTATTCATTAAACTTTAACTTTTGGCTTATCAGAATTCAACATTCAAACCAAATATTACTGATTTCGACTGAGGATAGGTGCCGTAGTCAATACCGAGTTCAACAGAACTTGAACCGTAGGCATTCACTTCAGGGTCATAACCTCTGTAGCGTGTAAGGGTAAGCAGGTTTTGTGCTGTAGCATAAGCCTGTAGGCGGGATAATCCTATTTTCTTTAGAAGTTTCTTGTCAAAGTCGTATGACAGAGTTATTGTTTTAAGTCTGATGTAGGAACCGTCTTCAACAAAGCGTGTAGAATTGTGTATATTCTCGGCATTGCCAACTCGTGGAATGCTTGTAATCATGCCGGGGCGCTTCCAGCGGTCAAGGACTGCTGTTGACTGGTTACGGAAATCGAGCATTTCTTCCATGTCAATTCTTGATGCATTGAAAAGGTCGTTTCCCTGACTTCCTTCAAGGAATAGTGATAGACTTAGACCTTTGTATGAGAAAGTATTGGTCATGCCGTATATAAAGTCGGGCTGGGCGCAACCTATCACAGTACGGTCGTTTGGATCAAGACTTCCGTTATTGTTCAAATCAGAGTATATAATATCTCCAGTTTCAGGGTCAACACCTTCTGCAATATATCCAAAGAAAGAACCAAGCGGCAAACCCTCTTTCAATATAACTGCCGACTCACGGTTTTCGTAGAGTGTGGCATAGTAATAGACTTTATTCAAACCAAGCTTTGTGAGTTTGTTGCGGTTGAACGAAATGTTGAAATCAGTGTTCCAATTGAATTTGCCCTTTATGTTGCGTGTTGATATGTTGAACTCAAATCCTTTGTTTACCATTTCACCGTCATTGCGGGTAATACCTCCCGGCAGGTTAACATTGTCGGGGAGACTGATTGTAAGAAGCAAATCTGTTGTGTGCTTGTAATATACATCTGCCGAGAGAACAATACGCTCATTCAATAATGATAAGTCTATACCTGCGTTCCATTGTGCTGTTTTCTCCCACGTCAGTTCCTTGTTGGCGGCAGAATTGGCTGTTATTGCCATTCCCGGGTATAGATTTGTTTCTGTCGGAGCAACACGACTTGCAGACATTGTTGCTAAATAAGCGTAATTGCCAATGCCTCCTTGATTTCCGTTCATACCCCAGCCGCCACGTATCTTGAGGTCGTCGATATAGTCTTTTGTACCAGCCATGAACTCTTCTGCCGAAATACGCCAGCCTGCACTTATTGATGGGAATATGCCCCACCGATGACCTTTGGCAAAGCGTGAGCTTCCGTCGGCACGGAAATTGGCAGTAAACAGGTATTTGCTGTCATAATTATAGGCTATGCGTCCGAGAAAAGATGCTATCGACCATGCTGCGGCATAACTGTTAACACCGTCTTTATCGATTTGGTTGGCAGCGGCAATGCTTGTGATGTGGGGATATGCCATTGTCATATCAAACCCTGCCAGTCCTGATGAGTTGTACTGTGCATGTTGTAGTGTAGCACCTCCCATAAGATTGAAATTGTGCTTATTAGCGGAGAAGTCATAAGTAAGAATGTTCTCCCAAAGCCACTCGAAGTTGCGCGACCAACTTTCCTCTGCACGACCTTTTGTAGCCCTGCCGTCAGATGTGGTAACAGGGTCAAGATAATAGTTCCAATGCTCGCTGTTGATATCAATGTCGAAGGTGGTTTTGAAGTTCAGCCCTTTAAGTATATGTACTACAGCTCCAACAGAACCTTTGAATATATCTGTACGTGTACAATTATCAGAGGCATTGGCGGCAAAAGGGTTCAGAATGCGTGATCCGTATGATTCCTCGTCATACTGTCCTGAAACTTCAGGATTCCATATCTGCATATAAGGAGGAGTATTGATAACAGAAAGGATAGAACCTCCACGCATGGCAGAGCGGCTTTCTCCAACCCAGTTGCCTTTTGTGTTGGAATAGGAAACATTTAATAGAAGGTCGAGCCAGTCGGATTGTTTGCCATCAATATTGGCACGAAAGTTATATCGTTGGTAATGCGATTTTTCTACAATACCTTTCTCGTCAGAATAACCACCCGAGATATAATACTTTAGTTTCTCGCTGCCATTCTGCACTGCTAATTGATAGTTCTGGTTTATACCAGTCTTGAAAAAAGTGTCAGTCCAGTCCGTATAGCGTGTTTCTGATTCGGGTATTATCGGCACAGCCGTTGTTACAGCAGACAGTTCCTGCATCAGTTCCTTGTACTGCTCTGTGTTTAATGCATCAATCTTTCGTCCGAGTTTAGAGAAACCGGCATAAGCACTGAACGAAACCTTGGAAATGCCATCCTTACCTCTTTTTGTCGTAATCAGCACAACTCCATTCGCCGCACGGGCACCATATATAGCTGCTGAAGAAGCATCTTTCAATACCTGCATGCTTGTTATGTCATTGGCAGAAAGGTCAGAAATGTTGTCTGCAGGTATTCCGTCAACAACATACAGAGGTTCGTTGGAAGCCTGAACGGAAGTAGCACCTCGAACACGAACGGTAACTCCTGCTCCGGGTGAGCCTGAAGGCTGGATAACCTGCACACCGGCAGCCTTTCCTGCAAGAGCTTGTGCGGCTGACATTATTGGTCGTTGAGCGAGGTCTTCTGTTGAAACTACTGATACAGCAGTGGTAATGTCTTTACGCTGCATTGAGCCGTAACCAATGACCACGACTTCATTCAGAATGTTATTGTCTTCGGTAAGGGTTATATTATAGGTTGATGAAGACGACACCTTTGTCTTTATTCCTTCAAAGCCTATATATGAAAACTGAATGATTGCACCCTCGGGAACTTCAAGCATGTACTTACCGTCTATATCAGTAACAGTACCAATATTTGAACCTGGCACCACAACAGAAACACCAATTAATGGTGAGCCGTTGGTGTCGTTCACAATACCATTGATTTGTTTCTTTGACTGTGCTTCTTCTTTCTTTTTGTTTTCTACAGGAACAGCCTTTTCTTTTATTACCACCTGCTTATTGGGCTGAATGGAAAAAGTAAGCCTTGTGCCGTTAAGCAGTCTGGACAGAAAGGAGTCAATCTTTTCATTTTTTGCCTTGATGCTGACTTTTCTGTTCATATCTGCAAGGTTGTCGGCATAGAAAATACTTATACCCGAAGTCTTTTCAACTGTCTGGAGTATTTGGCTTATACTCTGCGATTTGACATCAATTGTTACTTGTGCTGATGCCCATAGAGTTGAAGCAAACAACAACACGAATACCAGACATGTTCTTAAGGATAAAGAATACGTTTGTGTCATAGTGTAATTTGTTTTGGTTTATTGTTATTTGTTTATAGTTACTTACTTATGTTCACTGATGATGACCACATCTTCCTTTATCTTGTAGTCGATAGGGTAGGTCATACTAACAATGTTAAGAATGTTGTTCATGCTTGTATTGGTGATAGAGCCTGAGAACGTTATGTCACCAATTTCTTCTTTATCAAAAATGATAGGTGTGCCATACATTCGTTCTATATCCTGTGCAATTTCTTTCAAAGATGTGTTCTTGAAATATAGGGTATTGTGCATCCATGCAATTACTTCACGGTCATCAGTAAACTTTCCTTTCTTTAGCCTGCCGTTCTCACGATTAAAGGTAATCTGCTCATTAGGAAGTAGTATTTCCTTTTGCTCGTCGGCAGTAACTTCTACTTTCCCTTGTAATAGCGATGTCACCACATTCGGGTCGTCTTTCAGACCTTTTACTGTGAAAGCAGTTCCTAATGCCTTTACTGACATTCCATTGCATTGCACTGTGAAAGGTTTATCTTCGTTCTTGGCTACTTTGAAATATGCTTCACCTTCGAGGTAAACTCGCCTGTCCTTATTGTCATAGTTGCCTGTATAATAGAACTTCGCTCCAGAGTTGAGCCACACCTCACTACCGTCAGGAAGATTTATCTTTGCCTTTTGTCCACGACTTACAGTGGTTACATAACGTTCGGTCTCTAAATTATTAAATGTGCGATGATTTGCATACCAATATGTGGCTGCACACGACATTATGAGGAATAGCAGTACGGCGGCAATCCTTCTTAAACTAATGAAGAAGATCTGTCTGCGGTTAGTAATATTAATTCCTATTTCGCTCTCTATTCCTTTAAGTACAGCATTCTTTATTGTTTCGTCAATATCAGAGTTTGAATTAAGCCATCTGTTCTGGCATACGGACTCAAAGTCTTTCCGTCCTTCTGCGCTGTCGAGCCATTCAGAAAGCATACGTTCCTCTTCGGTATTGTCAAGACCTTTGAATACCTTTTCTATTATTTTCAGATTATGGTCTGTATTATCCATTTTGAATATTATTTTATATTAATATCAATAAGTATCGGTTTTTGACTACAAGAGAGTAGATTTTTTTTCTGAATTATGCTAAGTTTGCACGTATAAACTTCAATGAACGTTGCACTTGTGTTGCAACAGTTTTCTCGGAGATGTTAAGTTTCTCGGCTATTTCGCCGTATTTCATATCGTTTTTCCAGTACATATTAAATATTTTGCGTCGAGCAGTTGGTAGTTTTTCTACCAATGTTTCTATTTTCTTGATGAGATATTCACGGTCAATCGCACTTTCAATGGACAGAATGTAGTCCTTGGGGGCATTTTCTTTCTGCTGAGTAAATTCACGTTTCAGCAGTTCTCTACGTATGTAGTGATAAACCATATTCCGGGATATAACAAAAAGATAACCCTCGAAATTATTGTTAGTATCAATATTAGTTCTCTTTGTCCATAGGTTCACGAATATGTCTTGGGTTATATCTTTTGCCACTATATCATCTTTTACAAGTGAGTTGACAAAGTTATACACCTTTCCATTATAGAGATTAAAAATAACCTCAAAGCATCGGACATCTCCTTCTTTTAGTCCGGTTATGTTTTTAAATAATCCAGCAGACATTTAATAGATATAGTTTTTATTATTATTTATGGACTACAAAAAGCAATATAAATTTTTCATATAAACGCATTGACAAGGTGGCAATCAGCTGTCACCTTGTCAATATATCAACTTTGTGCCCTCTAACAAGAGGATTATTCTACTACATCAATGCCTAATGCCTTTATCTCGGATTTCAACTGTTGGTCGTTGGTTTCGTCGCTGAAATAGGTTACAGCCAATTTATTTGTATTAGGATTGATACATACGTCTTCAATTCCTTTAATGCCCATGATGTCGGCTTCTGCCTCTGCTGGTTCTATTCCTGTGGGAATGCTGTAGTAGGCATATTTCACAATATCGTGGGTATAATGATTAGAAGGAGTGAAGCCGTGTGAAAGCAGAGTCTTGCGTATGTTGTCCTTGTTTGTCTTGTTTGCATCGTAGCGTATGAACATATAGGTTTTGTTGAGATTTGCTCCTACGCTGTCAACGCCTAAAATGTTTTTCAACACCTCTGATGCTCTTTGCGCATCGCTTTCGTTTTTCATCTCTGGCAGATGCTGACCATACCCGCGTAATATAATGTCGTTGACGCTGTATGTACTTGGAGTATAGCGTTTGCTTTTGACAAGTTGTGCGAGAATGGAGTCTGTGCTTACTACGTCAGGACTATAGCTAACGGTTACTGTGCGCTTTTCAAGATCGAAGGTCATGTTCTCAATGCCTGCTGTGGGTTGCAGCAGTTTGTATATTTTGTAAGAACAGTCTTCGCAGCGCATTCCTTTTACTCGGAATGTAAATTCCTTCAATGCTTGTGATGAAGCATTTCCACATATTGTGAACAGTACTATAATAGCAATGATGTATCTTTTCATTGTTTTTTGTATAATATTTTTTTTAATTGAATATTCCTATTGTAATGCCAAAGTTTGAAGCATTCATGCTGTGTTGTGCCTCAATTCTTTGTGCATATCCTTTCACATACCATAGACTGCGGTAGTTCTTTATGGTCAGCGGGAATTGATAGCGCAGGCTTATTGCGCCTTTGAAATAATTTGCTTTATAGTAAGCCATGTCGGGCAGGAGCACGTTCACTGCGTAGGGAGTTGTCTCGTTGCTGAGATTGAGTTCTGCTTTATTGTTTATATGACAGCCAGCTTCCACAGTAAACCACAATCTACGGTTAGCAAGCAGAGACTGTCCGTATTCAGCATTCAAGCAGAGAGTGTTAAGTTTGAATGTTGATGTAGGGAGCAGATGCTTCTGACTTACAGTTGCAAGCTGTCCGCTTATTCCAACATAGTTCTTTACTGCCATGCCGTCAGTGAAATTAAGACGATAGTGAAGATTGATGTCGCAGCTTGTGAACTGATAGCGTTTCTTGTATGTTAGAAGATTTTTGCATGAGTATGATGTATATCCATGAGCAGGGTCAATGTCTATTATCAGTTCTGGACGATACTCATCGGCAAAAGCCTGCTTGAACTCTGCTGAAGCGTCAATCTGGTGTATCATGCCTTGTGTTGCTATTCTGTTTTGGCTGTTTAACTTGTAGGTATAGGCATCATACTTCCCCGGCTCTCTTTTGTACTGTTCATACATGTTCTCGTTGCCATGTTCAATACTTGCTGAAGTCAAGCTGATTACTACACCATTTTTGAATCCGTATTCAATTTCAGCACCAAGCGCATGGTTTACATATTCTCTTGAATAACCAGAGTATCCTCCTACTGTGCCATTTACAGCCTCAAGTCCGCTCATGAGGTAGTAATACAGGTTAGGAGTATTCTGTACTGTTGAGATATTGGGAATCTTTTCCTTGTATCTGTTGTACCAGCCAGCCAAACCGATGGTGTGTGCTCCTGATGTATAGCTCACAGAAGGAGCGAGTTTATAGTTGAGCATCAGGCTTCTGCTTCGCGGGTCGCGCAATCTGCTTAGGTCGCCTACTTTATAGTCAAAGCCTATTCCCAACCGCACGCCGTTGAAGTCAACAGTTCCTATGCGTGCTGTGAGGTCGAAGTCTTGATTGTCGTATTTGCCTTTTATTTCAGAACCTGTGATGAACGGATTGCTGTTATATGTGCGCATTACATCGCTCCATGCTCTGTCAAAAACTCGTCCGTTGTTGAACTTGAATTTGCCATAGGCATAGAGATATTTGCCCAAACTCTGATAGCGTTCGGTATAGAAGCTAAGGTTGTTGCTCTTAGTTCCTTCCTGCACACGGCGATAACTTCCTTCCTCGTGCTGGAAGCTGAACTCTGCAAAACCACGATTACGAAGAGAGTCGAGCGTTAGTCCTGAGGCGTTCTCTGTGTTTCTCCATAATTGTACAGCCTCATCATATAGATATTCGCTTTCGCCATTGAATGCAGTCTGCGCAAAAACCGCTGTTGCCATGAAGGAAAATGCGCATGATAATATATGCTTAGTTGTCATATTCGCGTGGTTTTATGGTTGTTGATATTTGGAAGTCGTTGCTGCTGTTGTTTGTGTCAACAAGAATCTTATGACCTTCCGGAGCAGTCTTTGATGTCTTTCTATAGACAGTTTCACCTGTCCATCCTGTTGCAGCACTCACGTATGTGTAGCCTGCATCAATGTTGTCGTAAAGTCGTTTGGTACTTACGTCAATACCGCTTGTTTTGTTTGCCAAAGCTTCCATGCCGTCGAGAATTATGTCGGCAGGGCATACAACCCACTGGTTGCCTGATGTCTTACCGTATTTATATACTTTCTGCCATGCAGTTACATCGTCGTTGGTTCTGAAGATGACGACTCCGCAAGGTCCACCCTGCAGCAGGCTCATGACGCTTGTGCCTGAATAAATCTGGTATATCATTTCCATTGCAGGAGTGTTTGGGTTGTTGACATACTTTCCTGTAACATCTTTTACCTCGAAATCGGCATCAAGAAGATTGTTTTCAAGACTTGCATTGGTGGTATGGTCGGTGGCACTATTACAGATTACGACAGTTCCACCTGGTTCTATAATATAAGGTGTACCGGCAGGAATGCGGTAAATCTGCTTAAGAAGAATGTTCTTGCCTGTGCCGAATGTAGTGTTGAGATTTTCGAGAGTATAGGCTGGTGTACTCTCAGCCTCGGTCATTGCTACATACAGACCGCTGACATCAATACTGCGGTTGCTCTGATTGTAAAGCTCAATATATTTTCCTGCCAAGTAGTTGCGGTTGTTGTTGTCCTTTGAACTTGCATAGTAAACCTTACCGATTACAATGTCTCTGTCGGGAGAGGCGTTGGTTGTGAGTGTCAGAATCTCTGAACCATCAATAAGTTTTGAGTTTAGTGAACCTGATACTGTTGCACTTGTTACAACCTCTTCGGTGTTTGTTGCGGCTTCATATTCTGCGCCTGTGATAGTCCAGCTTGTGGAGATGTCGTAAACATCGGGGGTTATATTGTTGAAAACGGCTATTCCCTCTTTATCAGTAGTGGTTGCTATAGTCTGAGAATTGACAGTCATTGTCACGGTCTTGCCCGACATGTCGATGTCGGTAGTAAAGTCGGCAGGTTTCTCTACCTTTATTTTTACTGTTGTGGCAGTGGTTGCATTGTCGAAGTTCACGCATGCTGTGAGTGTCATAATAATGATTACGACAGCAGCCTTTATGCTGCTTACAGTTCTGCGGCAGTTTTTGCTATTTATTGTATTCATACTTCTTTAATATGTGGATTACTTAAAGATTCAAATAAAGCTCGGCACCAAAGCTGAAGTTACCTGTGTTCTGCTGAATCAGGCTATAGGTTTTGTTTCCTGTCAAGTATGGTTCATAGAACAGGCTGTTGTTTACAAACAACGATAGTCCTCCAACTCTTCCCAGCTGTTTTGTGAGTCGGGTAGAGATGTTCCATGTTATCTTGGCTTTGCTTGGTTCGCTGTCAGAAAAGGTCTTGCGTAGGTCGCTTATTCTAACACTGTTTATATTCTCAGGTTTTGTTGCCCTGTATGTACCGTCGAAGCCTATGTATCCGCTTTGCATGTCGGCTGTAATGTCGTGTTTGTCAAGATTGCCGTCAATCCATGCTATAGCGTCCTTGTCGGCAGTATAGCTGTGGTTCCAGTCATACCACACAGCCTGTGCGGTTACTGATGCTACCATCTTTAGGCTTGGTATGTTGGTAACAATGCGCAGGGTGTTGAGGAATCGGCGATACTTTGTAAAGTCAAGTCCTGAAGGATAAACCACCTTGAAAGGTGTCAAGCCGTATGCCACATATTCAGCAGGCAGTAATGCCGATCTAACATTTTCAGAAACCATGTCGGTGCTCCACACCTTTGTTTCCTGATATGCTCCGCTTAGATAGAACGTTGTGTGAAGCGGTTTTATCTCTCCGAGGTTCATATCTATTTCAAATCCTTTGTTTACCGACGAATTGGTATTGCCTATCTTGCCTGTTGTCATAAAAACAAGGTCGCGGCGTGCAGGATTATTATAGTCAATAGTTGTGGGCTGTCCGGACATGATGCTCAATCCCTGCAGAGCGGTATAGACATTGCTGTAGTAGGTGAAATATTCTGTGGCATTACCAAATCCGTTGGGTGTATTGTCTCTGTAAGCCAGCAGGCTGATGTTTCCTCCCCAAGGTAGTTTTATATCTATTCCTGCTTCAATCTTTGTTGTTGTGGCATTCTTGAGTCCTTTTGATTTCACTACATCATATACCTGTGTGTGATAGACAAGAAGCTGCCCTGCAGTATTGTCCTGAGGCATGTAGTTGGCAGCTACGCGGTCGGCGTATTTCTTGTCGGGATACAGATAGTCAAGACCGGGAGTCTTGCTGTTCAGACCTATGCCTGCATGAATGTCGAGCCACTTCGTAATGCTGAACTTGGTATTCATGCGAGGACTTAATGCTGTGGTGGCAACGTCGGAGAATGCCTGAAGAGAAGTGAAGCGCAAGCCTAAGTTCACACGAAGCTTGTTAACTTTATTAATGCTCCAGTTGAAGTTGTCCTCAACAAAGGCTGACAGCTGATGCATCCCGGGTTGACTTGAGAATGCCCGCGGACGTCCATTGCTGTTAGGACGGTAGGGTGAAGTCTCTACAGCGTTGTAATATCCCTTACCGCTGTTCCAGTCGTATTTGTATTCCAAACCAGCCTTGAAGCTCTGCATAACCTTCTTTCCCGAATGCAGGAAGAACGAATTGCTGAGCTTTGCAAATATGTTTGCAGGTCGGTTTTCTGTTATTCCTGTGGCAAGATATGAGGTATTCTTCCAAGGCACGGAGTAATAGCCTGTTTCGGTTGCTGTGATTATAGGCAGCAATCCTGTTGATGTACCGACGAAAGACGATGCTTCGTTTCTTGTGTTGGTGATGTTTGCACCAATGGTATAGGCGAGACTACGCATGAGGGGTTTGTTTACAGAGATTCGTCCGTTGTGAGTAAGTCCCACCGTAGTAGTGCGGTTCTTGGTGTAAGTTCCGTCATCAACAGCATCGGGGTCGTTTCCCGACCAGTCAATGCCCTGCATGAAGCGCAGTTTTGTGTCGATGTGCCATTTCCTGTTAATCTCGTATGCCCACCCTATATTTGCTGAATAGCGCCCGTAGGAGCGGGTTTTGGCACGAGGGTCGCCCCATGCTTTGGCATAGTCAATGCTTGTGTTGAAAATACCTGCCTTTCCTGCATTGAAACCTTTGCTCAAAGAATAGTTCTGCACGCTCGGATTAAGTTTTGCCTTAAACTGATAAGGTGTTACACCTATTTTCGACTTCACAACAACCAATCCGCTTGTAAGGTCGCCGTATTCGGCTGAGGGAATACCACGTATAACCTCTACTTCGTCAATATTGTCGGCAGCAACTTGTCTTAAATCCGTACCGGTGAATGCTGTGCTTGAGAAGCCTCCCTGCGTCATGACTCCATTGTTTGACATAGGCATACCGTCAACAATGATGCTTGCACCAAATGCACTTGTGTTATTGTTGGTAAGTGTGCGGAGCTGTAGATTGCTTTGTGCAGTCAAATCAGTATTCTTCATCAGTTGACCTGGTATTAGCTGCATAATGTCGGCAAGGCTTGCAGCTTGAAGATGATCGATTGCCTGCCTGCCTATGATGCTTGTTGTCGATGCACCCGACACCTTTTGCCGGGCAACAACTTTCACCTCGTCAAGTCCGAGTGAGGTTTCAACCATTTTGTACGACAGGTTCAAATTACTCTTAACGTTTATTTGTGTGGTTATTGTTTCATAGCCCACATAACTCATCGTAAGAGTGTAATTGCCCTCCGGCACATTATTTATTACAGCAACACCATCTACATTGGTTATGGCGGCAGCTCCTGTGGCATTCAAAACACAGGTTGCCATGATGATAGGTTCGCTGTTGTCTTTACTTACCAGTGTTATCTTTATCTGGTGAGTGTCTTTAGTTGCAGCATGCACGGCATTTATAAAAAATGTGGAGAACAATGCTGTTATAAATAGAACTTTCTTAAAATATTGTAACATAAAAACCTTGATTTTACAAATTCGCAGTGCAAAATTAATGCTTTTCAATGAAAGATTGCATGAATAAACAGGTTTATTCTTTGCTAATACCTACGTTTAGGTATTGATATTAAGTTGAATAGTTTCTTCGTACTTAAGTATTGCATGTAAAGACAATACATTAAAAGCGGCTCTTTTACGGTGTAAAACGGTGCACTTTACAAGGTAAAACCAGCCGTTTCAGGCTGCAAAGTGACTGGTTTTACAAGATTGATTATGGCATTAGTGATAAATTATCGCATATAATAAAGGCGGTTTTCATACAAAAATGTTAACTTTGCATTATGAATAAGGATAATCTAAGAATAGTCTTCATGGGAACTCCCGAGTTTGCAGTGGGTACGCTCCGCCGACTCGTTGAGGAGAAATACAACATTGTGGCTGTCGTGACACAACCCGACAAGCCTGTAGGGCGTCATGCTGTCATGACTGCTCCTGCTGTAAAACAGTATGCTTTGAAACATGGAATACCAGTATTGCAGCCTATAAAGATGAAAGACCCTGAGTTTCTGTCAGCTTTGGCTGCCTGCGAAGCCGACCTGCAGGTGGTTGTAGCATTCCGCATGCTTCCTGAACAAGTATGGGCAATGCCGCGGTTTGGTACTTTCAATGTGCATGCGGCTTTGTTGCCTCAATACAGAGGAGCGGCACCTATAAACTGGGCAATAATAGGAGGCGAGACCGTTACAGGGGTTACAACTTTCTTCCTCGACCATAATATTGACACAGGGCGTATTATACAGCAGAAGACATTTCCCATACCCGACGATGCTGATGTAGAGTATGTATATGACGGACTCATGAATCTTGGTGCAGAGATAGCACAAGAAACCATTGACAAAGTTATTCAGGGCAACGGAGTAGTGGAAAGTATTCCGCAAGACGATAGTGCAGAGCTTAAGCCGGCTCCAAAGATTTTCAAGGAGACATGCGAGATTGACTGGAACAAAAACGCTAAGCAGGTGTATGACTTCATACGCGGTTTGAGTCCTGTACCCGGTGCATGGACTAATATAAGCATATCAGAAGGTCAGCCCGCACAGGTTATGAAGATATATAAGGCGGCGAAAACGACAGAGCCTTCCAATGCCCTGCCGGGTACTCTGCGTGCAGAGAAGAAGAATTTGTATATAGCGGCTTCCGACTGCTGGCTTGAGATTCTCGACCTGCAGCTTGCAGGAAAGAAGCGTATGATGGCAAGAGATTTTATTAATGGAATGAAGAACTAATACAATATTTTAGAAATGAAGAGAGAAGACGATATAAAGAAAGCAGTTGAAGTTATGAAGAGGGGTGGAGTAATTCTATATCCTACTGATACTGTATGGGGCATAGGCTGTGATGCAACTAATGCCGATGCCGTAAAGCGTGTTTATGAAATAAAACGCCGTGATGACTCAAAGGCATTAATATGTCTTGTTGACAGCGACGTAAGACTACAGAGATATGTTCGCAATATGCCCGATGTGTCATGGAATCTGCTTACTCTGCCTGTCAAGCCAACAACTGTTATCCTTGATAATATAGTAGGTCTGGCAGAGAATCTGTATGCCGAGGACAATTCTGTCGGAATACGTATAACAGGTGAAGAGTTTTCAAAAGAGCTGTGCTACAGAATGCAGAAGCCAATAGTAAGCACAAGCGCAAACATAAGCGGCGAGCCTGCAGCTCAGAACTATTGCGATATTTCCGAGGAACTGCTTGCCGCTGTTGACTATGTGTGCGAGAGCCGCCGAAACGAACACAAGCCTCATACACCATCAAGCATAATAAAAATAACAAAGGACGGGCAGGTGACAATTATCAGAAAGTAGAGTATGCCGGGGTTGAGAAAAAACAGATTTGAAAGATTTATTGATTGGCGTGAGCAGCATGTCAGCGACAAGACATTTACGTTGATGCTCGCTTTTGCCATCGGACTTCTTGCATCGTTGGCTGGTTATGTGCTGCATACTCTTATTCACTTCATTCAGCAATGGCTCACCAGCGACTTTGATGTTGAAACCTTCAACTGGCTGTATCTCGTATTTCCAATAGTTGGTATATGGCTCACAAGTCTCTTTGTGAAGTATATTGTGAAAGACAACATCTCTCATGGTATAACACGCATTCTATATGCCATCTCATCGAAGAAGTCACTCATAAAGCCTCATAACACATGGACCTCGGTAGTAGCTTCAAGCATAACCATCGGTTTCGGCGGGTCAGTGGGTGCTGAGGCTCCTATCGTACTTACGGGTTCTGCCATAGGAAGTAATCTCGGGCGGTTGTTCAGAATGGACAATAAAGTGCTTATGGTGCTTGTGGGCTGTGGAGCTTCTGCTGCTATAGCCGGAATATTCAAGGCACCTATAGCCGGATTAGTCTTCACTCTTGAGGTGCTGATGATTGATATGTCAATGGCGTCTATTCTTCCTATTCTCATATCATCGGTTACCGCTACATGTTTCACATATATATTGGTGGGAAACAAGAATCTCTTCACCTTCATAATGGAGTCGCCATGGGATGTGGACAGAGCACCTGCCAGCATACTTCTGGGCGTGTTCTGCGGACTTGTCAGTTTGTATTTCATCCGCTCAATGACAGCTTTTGAAAGCATATTTGCCAAGATGAAGAACCACCGTTATGGTAAACTAATGCTCGGAGGCTTTTTCCTTAGTACATTGATATTTATATTCCCCTCGCTCTATGGTGAGGGATATTCGGCTGTAAATATCATGCTCAACGGAACAAACGAGAAGGAATGGATGGAGCTTATGGCAGGTTCGCTGTTCTATGGTCATGGTAATCTGCTTCTTGTATATGTAGCCTTGGTAATAGCATTCAAGGCGTTGGCAACTGCTTCCACCAATGGTGCCGGAGGCTGTGGTGGAACATTTGCTCCGTCGTTGTTCATAGGCGGTTTTGCAGGATTCTTGTTCGCAAGTTTATGGAATCAGCATCAGATAGGCATTCACCTTACAGAGAAGAACTTCACTATGCTTGGCATGGCAGGAGTCATGGCAGGAGTCATGCATGCTCCGCTTACGGGAGTATTCCTCATAGCCGAACTGACAGGAGGTTATTCCATGTTCATGCCCCTGATGATTGTCAGTGTGTCGTCAGTAATGACAATAAGCATTTTCGAACGTCACAGTATCTATGCCATGCGCCTTGCCCGTGAAGGACGCCTGCTTACCCACCATACCGACAAGTCGGTTCTAACACTGATGAGCATGGAGAGCGTCATAGAAAAAGGCAACTATATATCTGTGACACCTGAAATGCAGCTCGGTGAACTTGTAGGGAAGATTTCCTATTCCCGTTCAGGTTTTATGCCTGTTGTAGATGCAGGAAACAAACTGCTTGGCGAGGTTGACATCAACAAACAGCGTCATGTTCTGTTTCGTACTGAACTCTACAAGAAGTTTACTGTATCGCAACTTATGACACCTGTTGAGACAACAGTTGCCTGCAACGACCCTATGTCTGATGTTATGGCTAAGTTCGAGACAACAAATACACAGTTTATTCCTGTTGTTGATGTCGATAACGTGTTGCAGGGCTTTGTGTCGCGTTCGCGTGTGTATTCACTTTATAGAAAAATGGTGGCAGAGTATTCTGCCGAATAAAAACGTTAATATTATGAATAAATCAAGAGTTGTTGTATTAGAAATTCTGCTGTTTGTCATTGTGGCATACATTTTGCAAAAGCAAATGATAAAGAGTATGATAGCGTATGCCTGCAAGTGGTTATGGGAGTTTATAGGTAAAGGACTCCATGTCTGCATAGGATTCATATATGATTTGTTTGGTTGCAACAAGGACGAATTAGGATTTCTTCTTTCAGGAAAGTTCATAACTCCCCACGGAGTATGGCTCACACTTGTCGGCATTCTGGCAGTCATTACTTTATTTGGTATTATAGATGTCTTCAAAGGCAATACCGGCAGTAGGAAGAATAATAATTAAAAGAAAGAATGAACAACAAGGAAATTCCAGTGCTTCTGCTTACAGGTTATCTGGGCAGCGGCAAGACAACACTGTTGAATCGTATTCTCGCCAACGAGAAAGGATATAAGTTTGCAGTAATTGTAAATGACATTGGCGAAGTAAACATCGATGCGAACCTCATTCAACAGGGAGGTATTGTAAACGAACAGGACGACTCACTCGTGGCTTTGCAGAACGGCTGCATCTGCTGCACTCTTAAAATGGATCTCGTAGAGCAGATTAATGATATTGCGGCAATGAATCGTTTTGACTACATTGTTATCGAGGCAAGCGGAATATGCGAACCAATACCAATTGCTCAGACCATTGCGAACATTCCTTCAATGGGACCTGAATATACAAAGCATGCAACTCCTCGTCTTGACTGCATAGCAACCGTTGTTGATGCACTAAGAATGCGCGATGAGTTTGCTTCGGGCGATAACCTGATGAAGGAGAATATCGACGATGAAGACATAGAAAACCTCGTGATTCAGCAGATTGAATTCTGTAATATAGTATTGCTCAATAAGGCTTCCATGGTTGCACCAGAGGAATTGGAACGTATAAAAAACATTGTGCGTGCTCTACAGCCGAAGGCTGAGATTATAACCTGCGATTATGGCGATGTTGAACTCGACAGAATTGTTGGTACAGGCATGTTTGATTTCAATGAAGTTGCAACCTCTGCTGCATGGATACAAGAAATAGAAGGACACCATGAAGAAGAACACGAGCATGGACACGAACACGAGCATGAACATGAACACGAACATCACCACCATCATCACCATCATGAAGGAGGCGAGGTTGAAGAATATGGCATAAGTACTTTTGTTTATTACAATCGTAAACCTATGGACATAGGACTGTTCGATGACTTTGTTGCTCGCCGCTGGCATAAGAATATTATCAGAGCCAAGGGATTATGCTATTTCAGTAATGAAGAACACCTTTGTTACTTGTTTGAACAGGCAGGCAGACAATTTGAAATCAAGAATTGTGGTCAGTGGTATGCCACAATGCCGGAAAACGAGTTGAAAGACTTGCTGGACCGTAACCCACAGTTGCGTAAAGACTGGGACGAGACCTATGGCGACCGAATGCAGAAAATAGTCTTCATAGGTCAGGGGCTCGACAAAGAAGCCATCACCCGTGAACTCGATGCCTGCTTAGTGAAATAGTACAAACAAATTATAGCACCATGTGAAAGTGGTGCTATAATTTGTTTAAGGAGTCTGGTAATACAGGAAACACACTAAATCCAAGTTACAACCTCACAACCTGCTTAACTCCTTTTACTGTGCGCAGTTTCTTTACGAGGAGTTCAAGTTTGGAAGTGTCTTCAACGCTTATGGCAATGTTGCCGGAGAAAAGACCGTCGTGTGAGTCGATATTTATGCTTCGCATGATTATTTTCTCCTCTTTTGAAATAATTGAGGTTATGTTGTTTACTATGCCAAGATCGTCATTGCCTATTACACGCAGTACAATAGAGTATTGCGATTGTCCTTTTCCACTCCAACGGGCTTTCACTATGCGATAACCAAAACGTCTGCGCAGCTCATCGGCATTGGGGCAGTTTGTGCGGTGCACTTTTATTCCTCCGCTTACTGTTACAAATCCGAAAATGTCATCACCATATATAGGGTTGCAGCATTTGGCTAAAGAATAGTCGATGCCTTTCAGATTCTTGTCGATTACAAGCACATCGTCATTGCCTTTTGCAATCAACTCATTAGGATTGTCGAATGTAAACTCTTCAGCCGACCGTGTTGCTGCAGGAGCATTAAGACCGAGGTCGAAGTTTCGCACCTCTACATATTTTTCTATTACTGATGTAATGTCAAGGTGGTCGTGAGCGATGTCCATATAGAAATCGCTTACTTGTTTATAGCCTAATTTCTTTATTAGATGCGAAACTACGCTTTCCTCAAATTCTATTTTTCTGTTCTTGAGTCGGCGTTCCAATAATTCCTTGGCAAAACTTATTTCCTTCATCTGACTATCTTTGAGAGCCAGACGAAGTTTTGACTTTGCACGTGATGTCTTCACGATGTTAAGCCAGTCGGGCTTTGGAGTTTGGTTAGCCTGAGTGAGAATCTCAACTTGGTCGCCAGAGTGTAGTCGTTCTCTTATAGGAACATTCTTGTTGTTTATTCTTGCTCCTACGCATCTGCCTCCGATAGCCGAGTGTATGTAGTATGCAAAATCAAGTACAGTAGCTCCGCTGGGCAGTTTGTACAAATCGCCCTTTGGCGTGAAGACATAGACCTCATCTTCCGACAGGTCCATTTTGAACTGGTCCATCATCTCCATGTCGTCGCCCGACTCAAGAGCCTGTCTTATATCAGCAAGCCATGAATCAAGACCGCTTCCTTCGCTCTTCACTCCTTTGTATCTCCAGTGGGCGGCAACTCCATTTTCAGCAATGGAGTCCATTCTTTCCGTACGTATTTGTACTTCTACCCATTTGTTTTGTGGTCCAAGTACTGTTATGTGCAGACTTTCGTAGCCGTTGCTTTTTGGCACAGAAAGCCAGTCGCGCAGCCGCTTAGGATTGGGCTGATACATATCGGTTATTATGGAATAAGTCTGCCAGCATTGCATTTTTTCCTGCTCAAGTGGAGAATCAAGGATTATGCGTATTGCAAACAAATCGTATATGCCGTTGAATCCACATTTCTGCTTCTTCATTTTCTGCCATATAGAGTGTATGCTTTTGGTTCTTCCTTTCATGTGGAATTTAAGTCCTGCCTGCTCCAATTTCTTGCTTATAGGAGCGATGAATGCGTCAATATATTGGTCGCGTGCCTTTTTGGTTGTGTTAAGATTCTCCTTAATCATGTAGTAGGCATCGTGCTCAAGATATTTCAGCGATAAGTCTTCCAGTTCGCTCTTTAGTCTGTAGAGACCTAACTTGTGTGCGAGTGGTGCATAAAGATAGCTCGCTTCTTCTGCAATCTCGCGTTGTGCCTCCAAGTTATTAGTATCACGTATCTGTCGCATGATATTGACACGGTCGGCAATCATTATCAGTATTACCCGCATGTCTTCTGCGAATGACAGCAGCAGATTACGGAAATTCTCGCTCTCTATCTTTGGTGTTTTCTTATAGAGTTCATGAACCTTCTGCAATCCACGTATGATTGTTACTACGGACTTTCCATATTGCTTTTCAGCCATGTCAAGTTCATCTTGCAGTCTGGAGAAACTTATGTAAAGCAATGTGGCAAGCACGGCATCTCTGCCAAGTCCTATTTCCTCAACAGCTATTAATGCAGTCTGTAGTCCTAACAATATTGGATTGAGTCCGAAAACGTCTCTTTTTATCTCGTCTTGCTCTATGGCATTACTTATATGCTTGGACATTTTTAGATAGTCTTCCTCCGTTAGAGTATCTGACAGATGTGTGCGCAATTTTGCCAACAGCTCGTTAGTCTCCTGTTCTTCACTTTCAGTAAAAATAAGTTGTTCTTCCATAAAAATACAGAATTAAGTCCTGAAATTATAAGGCAAAGATACTACTTTTCATATAAATAAGCCAATGTTTGCTAAAAGAATTGATGAAATATGGGGCTTTTGCTTTTGTGTTTTCAAAAAATGTGACTAATTTTGTGGAGAAATCATTAATAACAATCAATTAAAAACTATAATCTCATGTTTACAGAACAAGATTTGAAACAGCTGGCACAGCGTGGCACAAGTGTAGAGAAAGTGGAAAAACAACTAAAGCAGATAGCAGAGGGTTTCCCATATCTTAAACTAAAGGATGCCGCGGCAATAGAAAATGGTATAATGCGTTTGCCGATAGATGAACGTGCACGTTATTGCAATCTATGGGATGATTATAAAGCCGAAGGACACAAGGTAGTAAAGTTTGTTCCTGCGAGCGGCGCTGCAAGCCGCATGTTCAAAGACCTGTTTGCTTTCCTTGATGCTCCTTACTCTGAGCCTGCAAATGATTTCGAGCGTCATTTCTTTTCAGAGATTACTAAGTTTGCCTTTATTGAAGAATTGACCAAGACATGTGAAAAGAACAATGGCGAATCGTTGGAGCTGCTTCTTGAAAAGAAAGAGTATAAGGCTGTTGCAGCCAATCTTCTCAATGCCGATGGCATGAACTATGGGCAGCTGCCCAAGGGATTGTTGCTGTTTCATCGTTATGCCGATGGTTCGCGCACTCCGATGGAAGAGCACCTTGTTGAAGCGGCTCTCTATGCAAGCAGTAATGGTGAGGCAAATATTCATTTCACTGTATCGCACGACCATCTTGAATTGTTTAAGGAATGTGTGGCACGTAGAGTAGGGAAGTTTGTAGAGAAATATAATATCAAGTTCAATATAAGTTTCTCTGAACAGAAGCCATCTACCGACACTATTGCAACTAATCCAGATAATACACCTTTCCGTAATGAAGACAGCAGTCTGCTTTTCCGTCCGGGAGGTCATGGTGCACTGATAGAAAATCTTGGTGATATTGATGCTGATGTAGTATTCATTAAGAATATTGACAATGTTGTGCCTGACCGTCTGAAGGCTGATACTGTGGAATATAAGCAGCTCATAGCGGGAATACTCGTAAGTTTGCAGAAGCGAGTGTTTGAATATCTCGAAGTGCTTGACTCTGGTGAATACAATCATGCCAAACTTGAAGAGATAATACATTTTGTGCAGCGTGAGTTATATTGTCGTAATGATGACCTTAAGAATCTTGAAGATGCAGAACTCGTTATATATTTGAGAAATAAACTCAATCGTCCGATGCGTGTATGCGGTGTTGTCCGTAATGTGGGCGAGCCTGGAGGTGGTCCGTTCATTGCTTATAATCAGGACGGTACTACATCTTTGCAGATATTGGAATCAAGCCAGATTGACACGTCAAACGAGGAGTATATGCGCATGTTCACAAACGGCACTCACTTTAATCCTGTTGACCTTGTGTGCGCACTGAAGAATTATAAAGGTGAGGCATTCGACCTGTCAAAGTATGTTGATGTGAAGACTGGTTTTATATCTAACAAGAGTAAGAACGGCAAGGAGTTGAAAGCACTGGAACTACCAGGACTTTGGAATGGTGCAATGAGCGACTGGAATACAGTGTTTGTAGAAGTACCGCTCTCTACTTTCAATCCTGTAAAAACAATTAACGATTTGTTGCGTGACGAACATCAATAAATGAAAAGAGAAGAAAAATATGAAAAGGTGTTGAGTCATTACCAGCAGACAATGCCAAAGGTCACTACCGAACTTGAGTTTGGTAATGCCTTTCAACTTTTGACGGCTACACTCCTTAGTGCTCAATGCACTGATGCACGAATAAACAAGGTTACCCCCGAACTGTTCAGGCATTTTCCTGATGCTTCGGCTATGGCAAAGGCTTCTGAAGCCGAAATCTTTAACCTTATAAAGAGTGTTAGCTATCCTAATGCCAAGGCTAAGCACATAAAGCAGATGTCTGTTCAGCTGGTAGAGGAATTCAATGGCGAGGTTCCTTGTGAACGCAAGGCACTTGAGTCGCTGGCAGGAGTAGGACGCAAGACGGCTAATGTAGTGCAGGCAGTGTGGTTTGGTAAACCGACTCTGGCTGTTGACACACATGTATATCGTGTGAGCCACAGGCTTGGACTTGTGCCCAAAACGGCAAACACACCGCTTAAAGTGGAATTGGCATTGCATAAGTATATACCCGATGACGTTGTGCCTGATGCTCATCACTGGCTTTTGCTTCACGGACGCTATATATGCCAGAGTAGAAAACCAAAATGTGGTGAATGTCCCTTTGTAGAGTTCTGCCCGTCGGCACCGAAAGATTAATAATTAACGAAGATGAATACAAAACTGATACTTGACTTCCTTAAAGAAGTTTCAGCAAATAATAATCGTGAGTGGTTTCATGCTAATAAAAAGAAGTATGAAGCAGCACATAGGGAATTTGAGAAAGGTGTGGCAGAGGCAATACTTCATATAAGCAGGTTTGATTCTGAAATACAGCATCTTACTCCAAAAGATTGTACTTATCGTTTTTATCGTGATGTTCGTTTCTCTAACGACAAGTCGCCCTACAAACGTCATTTCGGAGCATATATAAGTGGCAAGGGAAAGAAGTCGCTTCACGGTGGATATTACATTCACCTTCAGCCTGGAAACTGTTTTCTTGCAGTAGGTTCCTATTGGCTTCCCACAAATATTCTTACTTCATGCAGAAATGAGATTATGGCAAATATAGATGAATGGCGGAAGGCAGTAGAGAATGGACTGTTCGTAAAATATTTCGGTTATCCGGGTGATGGTGAAATGGCCGAATATACAGAAGAAGATGCTATGTCGCCAAAGGGATTTGGTATTGCACATCTTAAAAAAGCCCCGAAGGATTTTCCGTCAGACTATGAGTTTATAGACTATCTTAAGATGAAGGATTATTGCTGTTGGCACAGTTTGAGCGACGAGTTTTTTGAAGGAAACTGGCTTGATGAAACCGTGAAGATATTTAAGACTGCAAAGCCAATGATGGACTTTATGAACAACGTTATAGACGATTATGAATAGCATGAAGCTCATGCCTGCATTACCTTTTGCTGTATGCTTTGTATTGGGTATAGCAGTAGGATATTATGTGGGCATTGAGCTTGTGTATTCATTATTAATTGCCGCCTGCTGTGTTATTGCAGGCTTTTTCATGCTTGACACTCCACGCTGGCGGCTGTATCCTTTGCTTCTTGCTTCATTTTTCGTTGGTATGAGCCTTATTACGAGAGCAAAGGCAAAACTGGTTGTACCTTTCCCTGATGATACTGTTGAGTTGCAGGGAGTGGTGACTGACAAACCACGGGTAACAGAGAAGTATTATGTATTTCCATTGCGTGTAAAACGGGGCATAATGGACGGTAAAATGGTGCGTTGTTACATTCAAAACGGGGCATATTTACCTCCAATTCTTGCCAACACTTACAGACTGCGTGGCAGGTTGAGTGCTTTTGAGAACTTCGGAGACAGCAACTTCGATTATAAGCGTTGGGGAGAAAGTCATTCTTTCACTGCACAATTATTTGTTTATAGAAATGGTGTGGAGCATCTTGCTCATACTGTTAACGAACTGCCTTTTCTTGAACGTGTTGCAATAAAAGCCAAAATAGTGCGTGAGCGCTTGCTTCTTGCCTTTGCTGATGCAGGAGTACAAGGTAGTCATTACGCTATAATGTCGGCAATGGCTTTTGGTGATAAAAGTGCTATAAGCAAGGAAACACAAGATGTATATGCTCTGACGGGTACTGCACATCTACTGGCATTATCAGGCATGCACCTTGGCATATTGTTCATGCTTCTGTCAATACTTGTTGTCAAGTCACGCAGAAATATTTTAGGGCGGGTGGTAATTATTGCAAGTATATGGGGATATGTCATATTAGTGGGAATGCCGGCAAGTGTAGTACGCGCTGCCACTATGCTTACTATTTACTCCGTGTGCACTATTGACGGACGAGAAACCATGTCGGTTAATGCGCTGTTTATCACTGCTGTTATCATGCTTTCCTTGAATCCAATGATTATTTGGGATGCTGGTTTTCAGTTGTCGTTTTTAGCAATGCTGTCTATATTTATTTACTATGCTCCTTTGTATAATATTATTCCTGCACGTTTACTTTTCGATTATCCTGTGTTGCGTAAAGTATGGTCAATGTCGATGCTTTCTTTGGCAGCACAGATAGGAACTGCTCCTCTCACTGCTTATTATTTTGGAAGATTCTCTACTTATTTTCTTCTCACTAACATAATTGCAATACCACTTGTCACTCTATTGCTTTATAGTGTAGCCATGTCGCTGTTGTTGTGGTTTATTCCTTTTATGCGCGTGTTTTTCATCTATGTTTTACAGTTGACAGCTACTGTTCTGAATTCCTTTCTCGGTGAGGTGAGCATGTGGAGTGGGGTGAGTATAGAAAATATCAGCATCAACTGGATGCAGTTAATGCTGATATATCTCATACTGGCAGCCTCTACAATAATGTCAGCCAGAATACGCAGACTTATAAAAGTGTCGTAATCGTTTAGAAAGGCATGTCAGGCAGTGGTGGCGGGAAAGGAACATCAGAATCACCATTAATCTTTGAACCTATCATTTCGCCTCCTTCAGTAGGATTACTGTTAATGCCATAGCCGGAGTCGGGATTGTCAAACCGAGTATATTGCCCGAGGAATTTCAGAGTAACAATGTCTGTAGCACCTTTACGGTGCTTAGCAATGATAACCTCTGCCATGCCTCTAAGGTCGTTTCCTTTCTCGTCGGTAAGTATTCTGTAATATTCAGGACGGTGGACGAACAACACCATATCGGCATCCTGCTCAATGGCTCCTGATTCGCGGAGATCGGACAGCTGCGGACGCTTTCCTTCATTGCCCTCACGACTTTCTACACCACGATTCAACTGCGATAGTGCTATGATAGGAATGTCCAATTCCTTTGCAAGACCTTTCAGCGAACGTGATATTGTTGACACTTCTTCTTGTCGGTTACCAAATTTCATACCATTGGCATTCATAAGCTGCAGATAGTCAATCATGATAATCTGCACGTTCTTTTCTCTTACAAGGCGGCGTGCCTTTGTTCTCAGTTCGAAAACAGAAAGACCTGGCGTGTCATCTATATATATAGGTGCATTTGACAATAAATCCATCTTCTGGTCAAGACGCTTCCACTCATCGTCGTCCAATTGTCCGTTGAGGATTTTAGAACCTGCAATCTCAAAAGTATTCGACATTAGACGGTTTACCAACTGTACGTTGTTCATTTCTAATGAGAAGAATGCAATAGGACGGTTGTAATCTACAGCAATATTCTTTGCCAGCGACAGGGCGAAAGAAGTTTTACCCATAGCAGGGCGGCCGGCAAGGATAATAAGGTCGGACTTCTGCCAGCCGCTGGTAATCTCGTCCAGACGGGTGTAGCCAGTGGGAATACCTGTAAGTCCGTCAGCATTCTGCGATGCATTCTGCAATATCTTGATGGCTTCAGTAAGAACCGGAGCAATAGGCACATAGTCCTGCTTCATGTTCTTCTGTGATATTTCAAAGAGAGAACCCTCTGCCTCCTGCATCAACTCCTCTACATCAATAGTATCATCAAAAGCCTTTGTCTCAACATTGCTTGCAAAGTGTATAAGCTGGCGGGCTAAATACTTTTGCTGTATGATTTTGGAGTGATATTCAATGTGGGCTGATGATGCAACGAGTGAACTTAATTCTATTATATATGGCGCTCCGCCTACATTCTCAAGTTTTCCCATGCGCTTTAGTTCCTCGGTGACAGTCATGATGTCAACCGGCAGCTCGTTCATGTTCAAACGCTGTACGGCATCATATATATAGTTATGCTTAGGCTCATAGAAAGTCTCTGGCTTAAGTATCTCGCTTACAACAGAAAAAGCATCGCTGTCTATCATCAATGCACCAAGAATGGTGCGCTCTAAGTCAATCGCTTGAGGTTGCAAATGACCATAGGAAGTGTCTATCGGAGTTGGTTGCTTACGATTGCCACCTCTGCTTGTCGTATTACTTGCTGGCATAATGTACTTTGTTATATGAAGTACAAAATTAATAAAAAAAACTGAACCAATGATTAAAATGTTTCATAATAGGCGAAACTATTTTGTCATATACAGAACGATGAATGTTTTTTTATAAAAAAATATAGAAATTATTTGGTTACTAACAAAAAAAGCAGTACCTTTGCACCCGCAAAACAAGGTGATGCACCGTTAGCTCAGTTGGTAGAGCACCTGACTCTTAATCAGGGTGTCCAGAGTTCGAGCCTCTGACGGTGTACTTTAATTTTGCGGTGATGCACCGTTAGCTCAGTTGGTAGAGCACCTGACTCTTAATCAGGGTGTCCAGAGTTCGAGCCTCTGACGGTGTACAAGAAAAAAGACTTTCTTTCGGGAAAGTCTTTTATTGTTTAGTAATTATTCTTCTGTTTTCTTATCATTGTTTGAGAGTTTCCTTGTAAGGAAGAATGAAACCAGCAGTCCCATGCCTATACCTACTGCCATAAGTATCCAGAATCCGAAATGGTTGCTTTCTACCTTTACATCGAGCAGAATGCTTGCACCGTAGCCTACGCCCAGTCCTATGAGCACGCATGCAGATTGCAGAGTCTTGTATTTGTTTTTCTCCGGCTTCTCCATATCTGCCAGAAGCATCTTTGCAGTTTCTGCGTCTAAATTGTGCTGAATAATCGACTGCTTTATTTTCGCTTCGTTCTTTTTCTTATTGTAAACCACCCATGCTCCTACTATGATTGCCACGATGGGAATAGTGAGTGACATTACGATTGTTACAATTTCTGTTAATTCTTTCATACTGTAAAAATGATTTAATTTGTTAAACTTCTATTTTTATGACCAACATATTGTCTTTTTATTACACGTTCTCATTGAGAAGATCGAATGATTTGAATGCTACAACTATCAGTGATACTGAAGCGGCAATTATTGAAAACGTAAGAGGAATTGAATCAGGTATGCTTTGTGCCACCTTATAATATGTCAGCAACAGGAAAACAGTTACTAATGGTATTCCGAAGCATGCGGCGAGAATGCACAGCCTGTGATAAGCCATACTCTTTCTGTGCTGTTTTTTCACAGTCTTCATTATCTGCTGGTTTATTTCTTCCAGCATTTCTTGTCTTTCAAAGACATTGTTAATGAGCATGTCCAGCCCTTTGTCATTTATTTCTTTCATCTTTCAAATCCTTTTTTAGTCGTTCGCGAATGCGGTGCATTTTCACCAACACATTACTGCTTGTAAGTCCTAACGCCTGTGCAATCTCGTCGGTTTTACGTCCTTCATAATAGTGGAGTCGTATTATTTCCTTGTCAGTCTCAGACAGTCGGCTTATAGCTTTTTCCATAGCCAGAAGCATTTGTTCACGTTCCTCGGAATATTCCTCACGTTCAATATTGTCAGCTTTCTCTATAGGTTCACTATATCTGAGCTTCTCTTGATTGAGACTCGTTAACGAGGCATTCATGGCAATGGCATTAATCCATGCGCCAAGTGAGGAACCGCGCCATGTGTTCAGATTGGTATATGCCTTGATGAAAGCCTGCTGCGTGATTTCGCATGCAAGGTCTCTGCGCTTTACAAGTGCCAATACCTTTGAGAGTATCTGAGGGGAATACCGGCTCACTATATTGCTGTACAGCTGTGATTCATCATTGCGGATAATCCGTTCTACAATTTCTCTGTCGTTCATTTAACTGTTGTTTCTGTAATATAGACAATAAAAGTTGGAAATTATTACATCTAATTGTTTCGTTTTATTTATTATACGGCTCAGTCGAAATTTAGTAGGGGAGTTTTTCAACTTGAGATTAAGGGGGTAAAAGGTTAGAGAGACACGTAGGGACAGACCCTGTGTCTGTCCGCACAGAAATAATAAAATAGGGAATAATATTGACACAACCGAAGAATAGAACACTACGCAGGCTTTGAGGTTTATTCCCCATTCAATTTTGACTGAGCCTATTATACCGAACTGGCGATTTATAGCTGTTGAAGAACATAATAAAAAACGTCCCTCTTCAGGAAAAGAAGAGAGACGTTGATGATTTGCTGTTGTCTATGCACAGGCAAATAATATTATCAGCTGTGCCGTTAGTATTCTCAGGAACATGCTCAATGGATAAACTGTTGAATATCCTATGGCAGGAGCCTCTTTTGCACAGCTGGCATTAGCAAACGCAAGTGCAGGAGGGTCGGTATATGTTCCGGCAATCATGCCCATTAGTGTGAAATAGTTGAACTTTAATTTCATTCTGGCAATAGGTGCTACGATGAGAATAGGCAATACCGTGATGAGGAAACCACAGATTACATATTTTATGCCATCGCCTGCTACAAGTGTGTCAACGAAGTTGCCTCCTGCCTTTATACCTACACATGCAAGGAATAGTGCCAGTCCTATCTCGCGCACCATGAGGTTGGCTGATGTTGAAACATAGGTCACGAGCTTCCACAAATGTCCGAATCTACCTATAAGTATAGCAATGATGAGCGGTCCGCCTGCAAGTCCGAGTTTCAAAGGAACAGGCATGTTAGGGAAGTAAATTGGAATCTGACCGAAGATGATACCTACGAATATGCCGATGAATATAGTGGCAATATTAGGATGGTTCAAACGCTTTACAGAGTCGCCCATAAGGTCAGCCACACGCTGTACATTGTCTTCCGGACCAACAACCATTATTCTGTCGCCAACGTGGAAGTGGTGGTTGGGTGAAGCAAACAAGTCCATGCCCTGACGGGAGATGCGTGTAACATTAACTCCGAATACTGTAGAGAAGTGCATCTTTGCCAGTGTCTTACCATTGATTTTTGGGTTGGTGACAATAATGCGGCGTGACACCATTTTCATCTGGTCGCATGCCTCATTCTCGAAATTGCGGTCGGTCTCAGGACCTATAAATGCTTTCACTGCTTCGACATCGCTTTCTGCACATACTATATAAAGGTCGTCGCCTGTGGTGATAACAGTCTTTGCACCGGGCAGTACAAATTCGTTGTTATGATACATGCGTGTTATAACGAAATCGCGCTTAAGGAAATTGCGTATTTCAAGGATTGTTCTTCCTGAGATGTATGTGTTTTCTGCACGCAGAGCCATTTTGTGAGGTTTCTCATTTGGGTCGATTGTCTCAGCTTCAGAGAGTTGTGCTTCCTCGTCTTTCAGAGAGATGCGGCAGATGAAGCGTATCAATACAGTTGCACCAATGATGCCGACAACGCCAAGAGGATAAGCACAGGCATAGCCGTTGGCAATCTTTAGATTCTCGAAGTCCTTGAAACTGCCTGCTATTGAACTGAGAGCCTCGTTGGCGGCACCAAGACCAGGAGTATTGGTAACAGCTCCGTAGAGTGTACCTGTCATCATGGCGAGATTTGTGTTGGTGTGGTCGAAGAAAAGATAGTAGCATGCAAACATGACTGCAATGTTAAGGCATATCATGCAAACAGCCATAATGTTGAGTGGAACACCTCCCTTGCGGAAGCTTTCAAAGAATCCGGGACCTACCTGCAAACCTATACAGAATACAAATAGAATCAGTCCGAAGTCTTGAATGAATGTTAGAAGAGCATGGTCGGCAGTAAAACCGATGTGTCCGGCGAATATACCTGCAAAAAGAACCCAAGTTACACCCAGTGAAATTCCACCAACTTTTATCTTCCCAAGTAAAACACCTGCAGAAATAACAATACCGAGGAGGAGTACGGTGTGGGCTATCCCCTCGTTTTGAGTGAAAAGATTAATTAACCAATCCATTATTATTAATTAGATTTATGAGTATTATGTGCAAAGTTACTAAAAATTACTATCTGCTTGCCCTGAAGCCTTCCAGATTTTCGTAGCGGTGCTGCATGAACCGTTTATATATGTTGCGTAGCCATATTCTGTGAGTGAGAATAAACACAAGTCCAATTCCGAGCATTGTTAAATGGGCAGTTGTGTCATTCAAAACAGTTTGTAGGATGGAAACAAAGACTACAGGCACAAACAGGCTGAACATCTCTATTATAATCTGCCACTTTGAGTTTTCCATACCGTTCTTTGATATGAATTTTGTATTCATCGGCTGGGTTATGCGGTTAAGTACTGCCAGTTGGAAGAGCATGAAGAACTGAAATCCTGCGGTAAACACACCATACGACAGAACCATGAGGAAAGTCCATTTTCCTGATATTACTGTCGGCATCATCAATGTAAACGGCAACAGCAGTACGATACAGTTGAACCAATATTTAGCACGCAGTATCTGGAGGATATTTTCATGGCGCACCATTAGTCCGTCGATATAGTTACCTTCGTTTGCCATTATCTTTACCAAAGTCATTGCACCGAATATGGCATAGTTGTAAAGGCACCAGAAATTGCCCATGTATGTGGAGTCATAAACGTCGGTGAAACTGACAAGCAGGGAGAAAAGAACAACTATGCAGATGCCCATAATGAAACTCTTGCGAGGATTCTTGTTTCTGTACGTTGTTTTTATTTCCAGTCCAAGATACAGTCCTAATTCACCAAGGCGGTCGAGGAATTTCATGCGGTTCTTATTTCCAACCGTGATTGTTTTCTCAACTCTTGTAAGTTCTGTCATTACATGCGTGTATTGTATTCTGCGGTTTACGAACAGCAGAACTGCCAATATGATGATGAACAGCAGGTAGGGCCATGACTTGCCTTCTTCAATGCCTGTTCCGAGTTGTCCGTAGAAACGGAAGAAGTTTTCTATGTCGAAGAACTTAGTGAAATTACTGAATATATATTCCGACTTGTTCCAGTTGAATCCCGGCATCAATCCTGCAATAACAAAAGCTATAGGCATAATCCACCAAAGGAGAGTGTCGTTGATGAGTGTGCGCACAATAAGATAGAACTGACTGATGCATAGTTCTATAAGCCAGAACAGCATCAATATTCCAATAAATGCCCATATGCCGTAGCTGAATATTACAGCCATGAGACAGTAGGGTATTACCAGTACGAACCAGAATATGTTTGTCCAGTTCAGCATCTGTCCTCCAAGGAAGAAGTCAACGCACATGTATTTTGGCAGAGGCAGCAGCACATAGGGCTTCACTATCTGTGATGGTGTCTGTTGAGCCATGAAGCGTGTAGAGAAGTCAAGCAGCACAATGCCAGGAAGAAGACAGAAGAGAAATTCTATTGACGACATTGTGCGAAGGTTATTGCCAATACTTGCAAACATGATGGCAAACATCAGTACGTATATTATTACAAATGCTGTTGCTATGTATGACAGCCATTTGGCAACCTTGTTCTTTTCAAGGTCAACCATTCTTTTTTCCGCTAACTTTCTATGTTGGCGGAGGGTTTTGAATAGTTCAAGTTTATTCATCTCAAATCAATAATCTCTGCAGTAGGAAAATCTTTCTTGTTGAAAGTGAAAATATCGTCACTCAGCTTTACAACTTTGAAGTTTGTGATGTTTATTGTTGTCCATGTGTCTTTCTGCCGCATTCTTACTTGTGACGGCACACTTGATTTCTTGTCAACAACAATATACATTTCCTGAATGGAAAGACGCTTGTCATGAGCCACCATTCTTACTTCGTTATTGCCTTCTACTGTATTGACTGAAAGATTGTAGCCTTTCTTATACATATTAATAAAGGTGAGCGGATTCATCTGGCTCTGCTGGGCTTTAGTAGGTGTTGTGACATTCACTTCGTCGGTTTTCTTCATGTAAGTCCACTGGGTTTTTCCGTCAAACCATACAGTTGCCTGTGGTGTACGGGCGCAGAATTTATGTCCTTTTATTGCTATAGTGCCTGTTGTTCTGCCTATCTTGCCATTGCTGATTAGAAAGTTTGCCTGTACACCACTTTTCTTGTTTATAACAGAAGCAGTCTTGTCAAGAATCTTCCTTGCGTCTGATGCGTTGTCGGCAAGAACAGAGAGTGTCATTATTGACACTGCCATTAATAAAAAAAATCTTTTCATGCGTTTTAGCCTTTTATTTTTATAAGAAGGTTGTTCAATGAATTTTCGTCTGTAATGAGTACCTCACGAGGTTTGCTTCCACTTGCAGGACCTACAATGCCCGCCTGTTCAAGCTGGTCCATTAGTCTGCCTGCTCTGTTGTAACCTATTGAGAAGCGTCGCTGAATCATACTTGTAGAACCTTGCTGCGAGATGACAATGGCATGCGCCGCCTCTTCGAAATAAGGATCGAGGTCGGAGATTGCTCCACCAGTACCAATGCCTCCGCCGTTATCAGGTGTTGCCGGCTCAGGAAGTGCCATAGGCTCTAACGGACCGGGTTGGTTGGCAATATGCTCGTTTATGCGTTCTATTTCAGGAGTATCAACGAATGCACATTGCACACGCACAGGCTCTCCACCATTAAGGAAAAGCAAGTCGCCTCTACCAACAAGCTGGTTTGCTCCCGGGCGGTCGAGAATAGTGCGCGAGTCAATCATTGCACCGACTCTGAATGCCATGCGTCCAGGGAAGTTTGCCTTGATATTACCTGTTATTATGGTTGTTGTTGGGCGCTGTGTTGCAATAACCATGTGTATTCCAACAGCTCGTGCCAACTGGGCAATACGTGCTATTGGAAGTTCCACCTCTTTACCGGCGGTCATTATCAGGTCGCCAAACTCATCGATTATGACAACAATATAAGGCATGTATTCATGTCCGAGTGTTGTCTTCAACTTGTGATTTACAAACTTCTGGTTATACTCTTTTATATTCTTGGCTCCAGCCTGTTTAAGCAAATCGTAACGAGTATCCATGAGAGCACAGAGAGAGTTCAGCGTGCGCACAACTTTCGTTACGTCTGTAATGATTGGTTCATCAACATTCTCGTCTGTCGCCGCCATAAAATGGTCGGCAATAGGAGAGTAGGGCGAGAACTCTACCTTTTTAGGGTCAACGAGCACAATCTTCAACTCATTAGGATGCTTCTTGTATAGCAATGATGTTATGATAGCATTAAGTCCTACCGATTTACCTTGTCCTGTAGCACCGGCTACAAGAAGATGAGGAATC
The DNA here is from genome assembly GCA_041855685.1 of Prevotella sp. Taxonomy (GTDB): domain Bacteria; phylum Bacteroidota; class Bacteroidia; order Bacteroidales; family Bacteroidaceae; genus Prevotella. The sequence continues at coordinate 117,306 of JBHAEQ010000005.1, forward strand.
TTTGCAAGGTCAACCATGAACACCTCGTTGGTAATGGTCTTACCAATGGCGAGTGGGAGTTCCATTGTTGTCTCTTGGAACTTCTTTGAGTTCAGAAGACTTTCCATTGGCACTATCTGCGGCTTCTTGTTTGGCACCTCTATACCTACAGTTCCTTTTCCCGGGATAGGTGCAATAATACGTACTCCCAATGCCGACAGGCTAAGGGCAATATCGTCTTCAAGAGAACGTATCTTTGATATTTTCACACCTTCGCCAGGTGTTACCTCGTACAGAGTGATGGTAGGACCAACCGTTGCCTTTATTTCTTTTATCTTTACCCCGAAAGAATTAAGGACTTCTATTATTCGTGCGTTGTTAGCCTTTACTTCCTCCATGTCAATCTGTGGAAGAGTGCTGTCATATTTCTTGAGAAGGTCTAATGTAGGATACTTATATCTTGTGAAAGGCTCTTTCGGGTTTATAGGTGTTGACAGGTCAACAGTCTCCTCAACAGTCTTGCCGCTTGCCTTGTCTTCTTCCTCTGGTGTTTCTATTGTAAGTTTAGATTCACCGTGAGCAGGTTCGTTATCCTTATTTTCTGACTCGTTCTTTTTCGGCGATGTATATTCAATGTCGTCAGTAAGGTCAATTACTGCTGGTTGTTCAGAAGTATCTTCTTCCTCTTCTGTATCTACAATCTGCACAGGTGCTTCCTGTTCTTCTGAATCTGTGGTTTCTTCTGAATCTCCACCAATCTTCACCTTCCATGGTATTTTCGGAGTATTGTCAACACCAAAACGCAATACCTTCCTTACTGCAATAATGGTTTTCGTGCTTATGACAGTAAGGAATATTAGAGCAATGACAGCGAGCAATGCCGTAAGCCCAGGAGGACCTATGAGGTTCTCTATCTTCTCAACTACAAACAATCCATGATTTCCACCAGGATTGAAGAGCATGAAACTCATTAATGGGGTGAGGAATTTGGCAAATGCTACAGAACACCAAATCATGAGTACAGATAATCCGAAGAACCATTTCCACAGATTAACTTTATAGGCATTCATAAGATTGAGTGCCACAAGAATGAAGAAGAATGGAATTATGAATGCAGGCAACCCAAAATTGACCGACATAAGCTGCCATGCAACAATGGCACCAATACTACCGCAGTAGTTGGTGAAAATATGAGTGTTATTCCAAATTTCTCCAGGCTGCATCTCCTGAAGAGTACTTTGATCTACATTGCCTGTGCTGAAGAAAGATATCATGGCAAGTGTAACAAACACTGCCACAGCAAAGGTTATAAGCCCAAGTAGAAAATCTATTTTTTCATTATTGAATATTGTAGAGAACCCAACAGCTTCGCTTAAGCTTTTAGCAGGATGCTCACTCTTCTTCTTTTTCTTTGACATTATATGGTTATGTGTATTGACTATAAAATTCATGCAAAAATACTGAAAAGTTCGCATACAAGCTCTACTTTTCGCTTTTTTTTTCTAATTTTGCAGTTGATTTTGATTTAGCTGATGAAAAAAACATTATACAGTAAATTCAATAAAGAAGCTGTCAATAACCTTCCGCTGGCATCTTTCCCTGGACGCATAATAGTGATAATCACCGAGAAAGCTGCTGAAAAAGCTGTGGATTATCTTCTTTCATGCGAGATTCTTGGTATTGATACAGAGACACGTCCTGCATTCAAGCGTGGTGTGGCTCATAAGGTTGCCCTATTACAGGTGAGCAGTAGAGATACATGTTTTCTGTTCAGGCTAAACCAGATAGGACTTTGTGCCCCGATAATAAAACTGCTTGAGAATACGAAAGTACCTATGGTAGGTCTTTCATGGCATGATGATTTGCACATGCTTCACAGAAGAGGAAACTTCACTAATGGTTTTTTCATAGATTTGCAGCACATGGTGGGCGATATTGGTATTAAGGATTTGGCATTGCAGAAGATATGGGCAAATCTTTTTGGAGAGAAAATATCAAAGCGTCAGCGTCTCACTAACTGGGAAGCTGACATTCTTAATGATTCACAAAAACGCTATGCCGCATTAGATGCATGGGCATGTGTTATGATATATGAGGAAATTGAACGTCTGAAGAAAACCCATGATTATGAACTCATTGCTGTGCCTGAACCTGAAAAGGTTGTACTCAAAGAGGAAGAATAATCAATAATGTCAACACTGAAAAAGTCCAAATCAATGTATAAAAAGATATATCTAAAACGAGGCAAGGAAGAAAGTTTGAAACGTTTTCACCCTTGGGTGTTCTCCGGAGCTATTAATAATATGGACGAGGGAATAGAAGAGGGTGAGGTTGTGCGTGTAATTACAAGCAGCGGCGACTTTATAGCTGTAGGACATTACCAAATAGGAAGCATTGCTGTGAGAATATTGTCGTTCAGCGATGTTGCTATTGACGAACAGTTCTGGCTGAGCAGAATTACCTCGGCTCTTGACATTCGTATTGCAATTGGCATTGCCGATAATCCTGAGAATACGACATACCGACTTATACATGGTGAGGGCGACAACTTGCCGGGACTGGTTATCGACTGCTATAACGAGACTGCTGTGGTGCAGGCTCACAGCGTGGGAATGCATGTTGACAGGCACAACATCTGCAAAGCTCTTGTGAAAGCTATGGGTAGCCGCATAAGTAATGTTTACTATAAGAGTGAGACGACTCTGCCATTCAAGGCAGACCTTGGGCAGGAGAATGGATTTATCTACGGGGGCACCAATGACAACATTGCACTGGAGAACGGATTACAGTTTCATGTTGACTGGCTGAAGGGACAGAAAACAGGTTTCTTTGTTGACCAGAGAGATAACCGTTCGCTTCTTGAAAAATACTCAAAGAACCGGAAAGTACTCAATATGTTCTGCTATACCGGAGGCTTCTCAGTATATGCCATGCGCGGAGGAGCGGCATTAGTGCATTCTGTTGACTCGTCGGCAAAGGCAATCAACCTTACAAGCCGTAACATTGAACTGAACTTCCCTGCCGACTCACGCCATGAAGCATTCTGCGATGATGCTTTCAAATTTCTTGATGCCAACGACAATAAATACGACCTTATTGTGCTTGACCCGCCGGCATTCGCCAAACATCGCAGTTCTCTGCATAATGCCTTGAAAGGTTATACACGACTTAACGTGAAAGGTTTTGAAGCTATTAAGAATGGTGGAATCCTTTTCACCTTCAGCTGCTCACAGGTGGTAACAAAAGACAACTTCCGCAATGCTGTTTTCACTGCTGCGGCACAAGCAGGGAGAAAGGTAAGAATACTTCATCAACTTCATCAACCTGCCGATCATCCTGTTAACATATATCATCCTGAAGGTGAATATCTTAAGGGACTTGTATTATATGTTGAGTAGAACTGTAAAACAATATATTGCCGATAACGATTTATTGTCTGCCAAGGCTAAATATTTGGTAGCTTTATCGGGAGGCGCCGATAGCGTATGTCTGTTACGCCTCCTGCTTGAACTTGGTTATAATATAGAGGCTGCTCATTGCAATTTCCGACTTCGTGGAGAAGAGTCTGATAGAGACGAAACTTTCTGCAAGACGCTTTGCAAACAGCTTGACGTTACACTGCATATTGCCCATTTTGATACCCGAACATATGCTGCTCTTCACAAGGTGAGTATAGAAATGGCAGCACGTGATTTAAGATACAATTATTTCTCGCAACTTGTTCACGACCTTTCTTTCGACGGTGTGTGTGTGGCTCATCATAAAGACGATTCTGTGGAAACAGTGCTTCTCAACATGGTGCGCGGTACTGGCATTGAAGGACTGAAAGGCATTGCACCAAGAAACGGGATTGTGCTGCGTCCATTGCTCTGCACCGACAGACAGGAGCTTGAGCAGTATCTTGCTGCAATACATCAGGATTACATAACCGATTCTACTAATATGGAAGACGATGTGCAGCGAAACAAACTCCGACTGAATGTCATTCCACTCCTCAAGACTGTTAATCCTGCTGCTTCAGAGAATATTGCCAAGACTGCTAAGAGGGTTGATGATGCCTTGCGTATTCTCGGCAAGGCGATTAGCGATGCCAAGCAGAGAGTGGCAGAAGAGAAGAATAATACACAGGTTATTTCTATAAAACTACTACTTTCAGAACTCTCTCCCGAACTCATTCTTTGGGAGCTTCTTAAGGACAAAGGCTTCATCTCGGCTCAGGTTGAACAGATTTTCACAAATCTAAATCTAAGAATCCAGTCGGGTAGGGAGTGGCTTTCTAAAACGCATGCACTACTCATAGACAGAGACTGCATTATTGTGGAACCATTGACTACAGAAGTCTGTAAACAGTTGGTTGTTCCTGAAACGGGCGTATATGTATATGACGAAAAACAAAAACTGAGTTTCAACATTGTTGATATTGACAACGAGTTTGTACTGACAAAAACTTCTGACTGCGTTTGTTTAGATGCTGCAAAAGTACGGTTCCCACTTGTTGTTCGTAGGGTGAAGCAAGGCGATACCTTTGTACCGTTCGGTATGAAGGGCAGGAAACTGTTGAGCGATTTCCTGACCGACCGCAAGATGTCGTTGTTTCAAAAGCGCCGCCAGCTTGTTGTTGCTGATGCTGACGATAATATAGTGTGGGTTGTGGGTCTGCGTCCAGACAATAATTTCTGCATAACTAAAGAATCGCACCAATCGCTTGTCATAATATTAACACACTCAGAGTTACTGTCTAAGTAGAAATAAAGCACTTATACGAAATACAATGTCGAAACGTGAATAGTTCTGAAGCACTTTGCACCCTGCTTAATGAACGTTTAGCATTATTTGTCAAAGGTAATATTAAATAATTTTTAATGATTTCTTTGGTGTGTTCAGAGTTTTTGCTAATTTTGCATTTCATTTGAAACTAAAATTTCTTAAAATACTAATATGAACATCAAATCCAGACTCATTCTGATGAACTTCCTTGAGTTCGCAGTGTGGGGAGCTTATCTAACTTGTATGGGCAATTATTTGGGACGCGCCGGCTTGGGTACCGAAATATCATTGTTCTATGCAATTCAAGGAATCGTATCTATTTTCATGCCTACACTCATAGGTATTGTTGGTGACAAATATATTCAGCCGCAACGCTTGTTGGGAATATGCCATTTTCTTGCAGGCGCATTTATGATGGGTTGTTGGTATATGGGCATGCGGACAGGCATAGACAACGAAATTGCCGACAAAGGATTGTTTATGGCTCTTTACACTTTGAGTGTTGCTTTCTACATGCCAACCTTGGCGCTGTCAAATACAGCTGCTTTCACTATTTTGAAGAATAACGGATATGACACAGTAAAGGCTTTCCCACCAATAAGAGTGTTTGGAACAGTAGGTTTCATCATGACCATGTGGTTTGTGAACTGTGCAACATTGGAGAACGGAACATTTATATTCACCTTTGCAAACAGTGCTTATAAGTTTCAATACACCTACATGCAGTTCTTCGTGTCAGGCATACTCAGCTTTGTACTGTTTCTATATAGTTTTACGCTTCCCGAGTGTAAACTTGTCAAAAAAGAAAACATGTCATGGACAGAGACAATGGGTCTTAATGCTTTCAAGCTGTTCAAGCGCAAGCGCATGGCATTGTTTTTCATCTTTTCTGCACTTCTCGGCATGTCGTTGCAGGTTACAAACAGTTTTGCCGGTCCGTTCATAACAAGTTTTAAGGGCATAACAGGATATGCTGATTCCTTTGCAGCCAATAATGCTACAATGCTCACATCACTCTCACAAGTAAGCGAGGCTTTGTGCATATTGCTAATACCTTTCTTCCTTAAACGTTTCGGCATCAAGAGCGTTATGCTTATATCAATGTTTGCATGGGTATTCCGCTTTGGATTCTTTGGTTTGGGAACACCAACCATGCCTGGAGTACTGCTCTTCGTAATGTCATGTGTTGTCTATGGCGTAGCGTTTGACTTCTTCAACGTGTCGGGAGGTATATTTGTTGACTCAGAATGCGATCCTTCAATAAAAGCCTCGGCGCAAGGATTGTTCATGCTTATGACAAACGGATTGGGCGCAACAATAGGAACACTTGCCGCTGGTGCTGTCGTTAACCATTATTGTTCTTGGACAGCCGATGGCTATCTGCTCGGTGACTGGCAGACATGCTGGTTTATTTTTGCAGGTTTTGCTTTCATTGTAGGTGCATTGTTCGCATTTATATATAAGGAGAAGAGAGTAAATTAAAACCATGGGGATTTGTTGTATTACGGCATGTCCCCATTTTTTATGTTCAACAATGAAAGAAGCAAGATATTTTTATGTTCCTGATGCTTTGCAGCAAAACGAGTTACCGCAAGAGGAAGCCATGCATGCATCGAAAGTATTAAGACTACAGCAGGGAGACGAGGTTTTCCTTATGGACGGAGCAGGGTACTTTCATCGTGCAGAGCTTACATTAGTGTCAAACAAGCACTGTCTGTATAATATTGTGGAAACAACACCGCAGTCAAAAGCATGGACAGCAAACATACATCTTGCCATAGCCCCAACAAAAAACATAGACCGAATAGAGTGGATGGCAGAGAAATGCACGGAGATAGGGTGGGATAGACTGACATTTCTGAACTGTAAATTCTCTGAACGAAAGCAGATACGTATTGACAGGATAGAGAAGATAGTTACATCAGCAGTAAAACAGAGTAGAAAACCCTTTATGCCTGTTATTGACGAGATGACAAATTTCAGGGAGTTTGTTACAAGCCGCCGTGAAGGAAAGAAATACATCTGCCACTGCTATGAGGAAATAGAGAAGAAAGACTTCTTTAATACTATTCGTTCAGAAGACAATTATTCTTCAGACACAACAATTCTTGTAGGACCGGAGGGGGATTTCTCCATTGACGAAGTAAAGCTTGCCATAGAAAATGGTTATGAATCTATAACTCTGGGTTCATTTCGCTTAAGAACAGAAACCGCAGGGCTTATGGCAGTAACAATGTGTCATATTGCACTACGTGTGTAATTTTAACCGATATAAATCAACAAAAACAGTAAGTAGGTAACAATTAACTTAACAATAACACATGTAATTGAAAAATGTGTTAATTTTGTGACAGGTACAGATTATTATAACAAGTATATTAGCAAAGTGGGACAATAGTCCTATATTTATTAATTTTAAATCTTAAAAGAAAGTTATGCAGAAAAAATTGCATTTGCTTATTGCAGCGATGTTTCTCTTCGTTACATCAGCAGTAGCACAGGTAACCACCTCAAGTTTAGCTGGTAGAGTTGAGGCTGAAGGTGAAAGTGTGATTGGTGCAACCATTGAGGCTGTCCACACTCCTTCAGGCACACGCTATCAAGCTGTGACAAATGCTAAGGGGTTGTTCACAATTAACGGTATGCGTGTTGGAGGACCTTACGAAGTTAAAATCTCCTACATTGGTTATGAAACCAAGGTAGTTAAAGGTGTAACACTTCAGCTTGCTGAAACTTACAACCTCAACACCTCTTTGTCGGAAGATGCGCAGCAGCTTGGTGAGGTGGTAGTAAGTGCCAAGGCAACAAAGTTCACAACAGAGAAGACTGGTGCTTCAACGAACATTGACAACAGCATGATTCAGAACATGCCAACAGTCACACGCTCTATCACAGAGGTTACAAGATTGTCTCCTTATGGCGGTAACGGCATGACTTTTGCAGGCTCTGATGGTCGTACAGCTAACTTTACTGTTGACGGCGCTAACTTCAACAACGATTTTGGTCTTAGTTCTTCTCTACCAGGTGGCGGTAATCCAATTTCTCTGGATGCTATTCAAGAATTGCAGGTTGTGATTTCACCATTCGATGTTCGTCAGACTAACTTCATTGGCGGTGGAGTGAATGCTATTACAAAATCCGGAACAAACGACTTCAAGGGCACAGCCTACATATATCATCAGAATGAAAATATGCGCGGTGATGCTATTGATGGAGTACAGATTCCGCTTGCTCGTGCTACCGACCGTTCTACTACTTATGGTTTTACATTAGGTGGTCCTATCATCAAGAACAAATTGTTCTTCTTCGTCAATGGTGAGTACATAAAGACTCCTACAGAGGCTGTAACATGGCGCGCTTCGGAAAACGGTATAGGCAACGAGGTTCAGCAGCTTTCTTATGCTACAGTTTCTGATATGGAACGTGTGAAAGAACATACAGCTAATAAATACGGTTATGATGTAGGTTCATACACCAATTTCCCTGCTGACCGCAGTAACAAGAAACTCCTTGCCCGTTTAGATTGGAATATCAACGATATGCATCATCTTGCACTTCGTTATAACTTCACAAACAATATGAACTGGCTTGCGCCTAATGCTTCATCTATGGATGGTGGTACACGTTCTCCTTATTCTCGCACATCACTATATTCAATGGCTTTTGCTAATAGCATGTACTCAATGAGCAATAAGGTTCATTCATTCTCTCTCGACTTGAACAGCCGTATCAACAATAACTTGTCAAACCAGTTCCTTGTAACCTTTACCAAGAAAGATGATTTACGTGGTACAAACTCTGATGAGTTCCCATTCATTGACATACAGGACGGGTCTGGTCAGAATGTTCAGTACATGTCTTTAGGTTATGAACTCTTCACATGGAATAATGCTGTACACAATAATACTTGGAATATCAAGGATGACCTTACATACTACATGGGTAACCATAAAATTATGGGAGGTTTGAACTTTGAGCATCAGATGGCTGACAATCAGTACATGCGTAATGGTACAGGTTATTACCGCTATCGTAGTGTTGATGATTATATTAATGGTGCTGCACCTGAAATTGTTAACCTCACATACGGTTATAACGGTGAGTCAAGTCCTGCTGCACGTGTGCGCTATGCAAAGATGGGTATTTATGTTCAAGATGAATGGCAGGCTGCATCAAACTTCAAACTTACTTACGGTCTGCGTCTTGACAACTTCTTTTTCAACAACAGTGATTTGATGACTAACAATGCAATACTAAATCTTGATTATAACGGTCGTCATATCGACACAGGAAAATGGCCTAACTCAAGTCTGTCTATTTCTCCTCGTGTAGGTTTTACATGGGACGTGATGAAAGATAAGAGTCTTGTAGTTCGTGGTGGTACAGGTCTTTTCTCAGGACGTCTGCCTCTTGTGTTCTTTACCAATATGCCAACCAACTCTGGTATGGTGCAGTATCAGATGCAGCTTGGTCCAAGCACAAAGTTCGACCGTCTGCCAGACGCTGTTAAGACCTACGCAGCACAGAATGGATATAACAATGTTTCGGATATTCTGGCAGGTGCTTTCTCCGGAGGTCTTGTAACAGAGAACGGAAAGGCTACTGTTGCAGCACTTTATAATAAGTTGATAAGCATGGGTTATCCTGCAACAATCACTCCAGAGGAAGGTACAGTTCCAAGTTCAATCTCTGCTGTAGATCCTAATTTCAAGATGCCGCAGGTATGGAAGAGTTCTATTGCTGTAGATTATTCTCTTCCTGTAGGCTTCCCTCTTACTGTTACTGCGGAGGCTATTTTCAATAAGACTATTAACGATGCTTCTATCTCTGACTGGAGCATGCGCGATGTTGAGGGCTTCTCTCGCTGGAATGGTGCTGACAACCGTCCTGTATTTCCATCATCAGACGATTTCCGTACTTCAACCAAGGCTTTCGTTCTTGAAAACACAAGCAAGGGTTATGGTGCACAGTTCAGTCTCCAACTAAATGGTAAACCAACCAATTGGTTGAGCTTCATGGCTGCTTATACTCACAGCGTGAAGAAAGAACTTACTTCACTCCCAGGTTCTGCGGCAGAATCGGCATTTACATACGTTCCTACAGTTTATGGTCCTAACCGCATCAAACTCCACAACAGTTTGAACACAACCCCTGACCGTTTTGTTGCTTCTATCACAGCCAACGACAAAAGCGGTAACCACTTCAGCCTCATTTATGAAACATGGCATGGTGGTTATAACTACTCTTATATGCTTGCCAATGACATGAACGGCGATGGATACAGCTACGATGCGCTCTATATTCCTACGGATCAACAGGTAGCAGACAATCAGTTCCGTTTCGCTTCTGAGTCTGACAAAACACGCTTTATGGATTTTGTTCACAATGACAAGTATTTGAAGAAACATCAAGGAGAATATGCCGAGGCATATAGTGTTTATAACCCTTGGGTACACCGTATCGACTTCAGCTATAAGCACGATTTCAAGTTCAATACCGGCAAGCAGAAGCACACACTTCAGCTGAACTTTGACGTGAAGAATTTGCTCAACCTCTTCAATGATACATGGGGTGTAAGCAAGTATATGAACCCTTCTCTCAACGAAGGACGTATCTTGAAGTACGAGAATACCGATGCCGAAGGTTATCCTGTATTCTCTACACCTAAAGCTGTCAATTCTGCCACAACTACTTTTGTCCACAATGCTGTGATTGGTCAGACATGGAGTGCTTCTATTGGTATCAAGTATATATTCAACTAATAATAAAAGGAAAATAATATGAAACTCAAATATTTTATTCCATCACTCTTTGCGGCTCTTGCCATGCTTGTAGGCTGCTCTGATGACAATACAATAGGCACACTTGGTAATATCACTGTTGACAAGTCGTATGTGTCTATTCCTGTGGAAGGTGGTGATGTTGTGGTTACTGTGAATGCTACAGGCGACTGGGCTATGCTGAAGTCGGTAGTGATAGACACAAAAACCAAGGAAAAAGCTGAAATGCCAAAATGGCTTACTGCATCAACTCTTAGCGGTAGTGCCGGCACAACCGAGTTGAAGTTCCATGCCGACAAGTCAGATGCTGGTCGTGAAGCTGTGGTTCAACTTGCAATAGGCGATAAAGTACAGTTTGTCACCGTTCGTCAAGGTTCAATGACTGCGCAGACAGCCACTTGTGCAGAAGCTCTTGCCGGATCTGATGGCAAGGTTTATAGAGTGAAGGGTGCTGTGCAGAATATACAGAACACGACCTATGGTAATTACGATATTGTTGATGTTACAGGCAAGATATATGTTTACGGTACTCTTGATAAGGACGGCAAAGAGAAAAACTTTTCAAGTCTTGGCATTGAGGCTGGCGACGTGGTAGAAGTTGAAGGACCTCGCTCAACTTATAATGGAAATGGTCAGTTGGTGAATGTTACAGTGTTGAGCATTCAAAAATCTCTTTTGAAGATTGCCGCTGTTGACTCTGTAGATCACAAAGCTGCTGTCATAGCCAAGGAAGGTGGTCAGTTCAAAGTGAAGGTTGCTTATAAAGGTTCAGGTGCTTATGTAACCATTCCTGAAGCCGACCGTGAGTGGCTTGAGGTTTCTTATAAGCAGTATATTGCCGGCATTCCAACCAAGATTGTTCCTAATCCCGCTGACACAGTGGTTTATACATTTACTGCAAAAGCAAATGCCGGTCAGGCTCGCAGTTCTATTGTAGAGTTTGTTTCTTCTAATGGTAACAGCTCTACAACATTGACACAGAAGATTTTGCAGGACGGTGGTATTGCCGAAGTTACCGCAGCCGAATTCAACAGTAAGACTGATGGTGATGCACTCTATAAGATTTCTGGTGTTGTAACAAAGATTGCAAACAACCAGTATGGCAATCTCTATATAAAAGATGCTACAGGTGAGATTTATATCTATGGTGTGCTCGATGCAGAGGGTAAAGCCAAAAACTTCGCAAGCACAGGTATCAAGGTTGGTGATATTGTAACTCTAATCACAGTGAAAACCTCCTACAAGGGTACTCCTCAAGGTAAGGAAGCAAAGGTTGACAATAGAATAGATGTGAAGACTGTTACAACTGCAGAGTTTCTTGCAGCACCTGTTTCTTCGGATGTTTACTACAGAGTTACTGGTGTTGTAGGTGAGTATGCAGGTCAGAAGTATGACATTGTGACTTATGGCAACATCGGTCTTACTGACGAAGCAGGTTCAATTTATGTCTATGGTGTGTCAACCGGTTGGAAAGGCGAAACTAAAAAGTTCAGTACACTGGGTATAGCTGCTGGCGATAAGATTACCGTAATAGGAACTCGTTCTGTTTATAAAGACAAACCACAGATGGCTGGTGCATTCTTTGTAGAGAAAATTACAGAGTAATATCCATATTTCCACAATTAATAATAAGAGTAGGAAGAAAACGAAATAGTTTTCTTCCTACTTTCGTGTTGGATGAATGCAATAAGTTTTATATTACTGTCCGCTAAACATAAAATTCTCCATTCTAACTCATTGATACATAAGAATTGGGATGGTATCATTTTGTTGACAAGCCCCCTTATTCGTTTTCTGTTACTTCGGGTGGCGATTCAGCCGCAGCTTCAAGCATAA
>JBHAEQ010000006.1:0-60750 GCA_041855685.1 Prevotella sp.
TGAGTGTGTATAACACGGCAGGCGTAATGCTTCAGAACATGGAAACCGACGGTTCTCCAGCTGTTCACATCTCTCTCAAGGACTACCCCGCCGGGGTGTATATCATTAATGTAGGCGACCACTCACTTAAATTCACAAAGCGATGAAAACTCTCAGATTATTCTTGCTCTCGCTATTGGCGATAGCAACGGCTGTGCCTGCCGTCGCGCAGGTTATTGAGGACGGCGAAGCGTTCTACATCTACCGCAACGACGGCAACTTCGACGGCTTCTTCTACGACGAGGTGAAGGAGATACGCTACTCGAAGCTCGACCTCGACAACGTGGAGCACGAGGATTACGTGGTTCAGGAGGTTGTATTGGAGGACAGCATCCACCGAATTCCGCTTGCCGCAATCGACAGCGTGGGATTCGTGCAGCCCGAGATAATTCTGAATCCTAAGCTGAAGAACCTTGATGAATTGGGCTTGACGCAATATTTGATGAAAATTGAAGATGGGGGATACGAAATCATCTTCAAAACTATTCCGTATGAAATGTACTACCAACTTCCTAAAGTTGGCGACTTTGTGGTGGGCTTTGGTGGAGCATTAGGCGGTGTTGGCGGAAAAGTTGTATCTGTGATTCATCATTCTACGGACTGTACTATAAAGCTGCAACCTTTTGAGTCTCTTGGCGATGTGTTCCAGCAATTCATAAGTGTTGAGCAAGTGAAAGCCGACGCTAACGGCAATGCCAAGCGCCGAATGGCAGGAATTGGCAAAATGCGCAAAGAGTCGGGCAAGGCAGAGGCGTCGATGATAGACTTCGAGGGCACCATCAAGAAAGAGTTCCACCCATGGGGAGAGAATAGCACCATATCATTGAACGCCGACTTGGGAGTGAAATTCACGTTGGGCATGGCTTACAACATAACGTGGAAAAGGCTGTTCATAAAGACAACGGCAAAAGAGCGGCTGTCGTGCGAGCTCAGCACTTCAATTTCGATGGAGAAAAGCTACGAAGACGAGTGGGATATCCTGCCAGGACCATTAGGGACAATAAAATTTCCTGCCGTGATGCCGTTATTTGAAACCAGCCCACTGCCAACTATCTTCTATAAAGTTTCAGGAACAATATCAACGCAATTGAAGTTTCCAAAACTGCAATATGGCGCTACGCAGACCGTTATTTTCGACACCGACTTGCCATATATGGTTACAGGCTCTTGGGTTGAGGACGAAATTCCAGACGATGACGAAGACAAAGCCAACGGAATTTTAGATCAACTGGACTTAGAATCCAGCTTTTCTGGGTCTGTGCAAGCCGGCATAAAAAACAACATAGGCATAAGCACCAACCGTTGGGCAGAGCGGCTTTTCATGGCAAGATTTGGATTTGACATTTACACTGGTCCACAGATTAGTGGTTCTATCAACATTAGACCAGAAGCTTTCGCTGACTCCGGTCCTGGTTATCGTACTGCCTATAGCATACTTGCCGGCTCAAGTATAAGCGTTGTCGGCTGCGCAATCAACACCGAGGGAAAAGCCGCGTTTAAGTATCTGTGGAAAGATGAAAACGAAGATAAATTCTTCGAGAAAAGCGTTAATCTTTTAGAGGTAAAATACTATGCCATTCCTACATTAACTCCAGAAAAACCAACAGCTAATGTCGAAGAAGGCAGCATAACCGCTAAGTGCTCGGTTGGAAACCCATGCCTCCTTTCATGCGAAATAGGATTCAATCTATATGATATAACAGATGGAAGAAACGCTCCCATACTGGTTGAAACATATACCCATCCGCGCATTTATCGTGGAAGTTCGGATGTTAAGGAGTTTTCCCACACATTCAAATCGCTTGGTTTTGGAAAGTATCGTGTAGTTCCATTCGTTAAAACAATGGGATATACATTGAATGCCATAACAAATTATTCTGATATGGAACATTTCTTCGGTGTGGAATTACCTCATATCATTAAGCTCAAGCCAATTGAGAGCATACCTGCAAGCGGTGGCACGGTGGAAATTCCGTATGAATCTAATCTTGATTTTTCAAAATTGGACGTTGTTGACCTCAGAGCAATAGACGAAAATGGATATAAAGTATATTGTAGAGTTTTTGATAAAACAAATAATATAAACATGTTCGACACGCAGAAAAAGGTCATCAGATTGACTGATTTCAGCAAAAACAGCGGCATTTTACCCAAAAAATACACATTCAAGATTTCGACCATCTGGTATAGTCTATCTATATCCGACAATATCGAGGCTAAAGGAAGCAATGAAATAAGATGTATGCAAAAATCTTATGACGAAAGAAACATAGGAATAAGCATTATAACCAATGGTAAAGCATTGCCTGATTCTGGTATGGGATATGGTAATACTATGAAATGCAACGTATCTACCAGCAGTGATGGCATTGTTACTATTACTGGAACTTATGAAGTTCAACATGATAATTCTGAAGATTATATAAAAGGTACGTTAAACGCAGTGATTGACATAAAAGACCTTTATGATCTCAACTCAAAAGAAGGCGGAGTCATGAAATTAGTGTCGTGCAGATACCAGCATAAACAACGTTATAAAGTATATTCTGACAGCGATGAATATACAATAATAAATGCGGATATTTTGATAAGCAACATGCAAAAGCCATTCGTAAATAATGATGTTATTTTTAAAGATGAAAATGCAGGGCTTCAGGAGTTTCTTTATGAAATAACAAAAACAGCAGGGAATAAATCTACCACAACAGTCGTGGAAAAAACCTCCAATGGAGTAGAACTAAGACTTTTAGGGCGAAACTAGAATTTAGCTTGTGCTATAATAATAATGTAAAAACTATGAGCAATAACTATATATATAATATAAGGTGCAGGGACAGCCCCCGTGTCTGTCCGCCTAACGCGGGGGAGAACGACGCAACGAAAAATTGCTCTTTGACTTATTGACACACGACGGAAAAGGAAAAACATCCACGGAGATTTGGATTTTACCATGAAATGCACTATCTTTGCAAAAAACAGCAAGATATGCCACAACTCAGTTTCTTCTACGGAATCATCATCATGATGAACTTTGCCGACCATGCACCGGCTCATTTCCACGCATGGTATGGCGACTATAAGATAATTGTTTCAATTAAAGACGGCGTAGTGAAAGGCGAAATGCCTGGACGCGCCTTGCGTATGATACTCGAATGGCTCGACCTGCACCGCGACGAGCTGATGGCAAACTGGGAAAAAGCCTGCAAGGGCGACCCGCTCGACAAGATAGAACCATTAAGATAAGGAAGGAGGACAACGTATGATGTTTACAGAAGTAGTGAAAGCCGAATACGCAGGAGGATACCGCGTGAGGCTGTGGTTCAACGACAACGTAGAAAAGACGGTAGATTTGGAGAACTCTCTGAACGGAAAGGTTTTTGAGCCACTCAAGGATCCCGAACTCTTCAAGCGTTTCAGCGTTAAGTTCAACACCATAGAATGGGAGAACGGCGCCGACTTCGCCCCTGAGTACTTATATTCATTGCCCATGGCAGACTAAGAGCCTGTCCTGAGGGCGCCATTCTCCCCTGCTTTCCCTTTCCGTCCCGCATTCCTCTCTCGTGAGGAGTGCGGGACGATTGTTTTCCCCAATGCCATGAGCATCGCGGGCAGACATCGTCGTGTGTCGGGTTTAATGCCGTGGCTGTGTAGGGAACCTGTCCCTACAGCGGGGCAAAAAGAAATAAAGAATAGAGAAAAAATAAAAAAGAATAACGAAAAAAGAAAAATGATCAACGAACAAACAAATGAATGAATGAACAATGATTTACAAACCCTTTAAAATTAAAACGTATGAAAACTTTTAGGATTTTACTAATCGCCTGCGCGATGCAGATGGCATCTGCCATGGGCGCATGGGCAAACAGCTTCAAAGACATGTATTTCATCATGGAACTGGCGCAGACGGAGCGGATACAGATTCCGGAGAGTATGCCGATGGTCAACCTCACCGAATCGGGACGCGACGGAGTGATGATTCTGCACAACTTCGGAATAAACACTGCCAAGCAGGCACGCGAGGTTATGCTGCAGTACAGGGTGTATGAAGACGGCGCAGCGCCGGGCGACAGCTGGCAGGAGTCTCCAACCGGCGACGTCAACGGAATGGGAACCAGATGGAGCAACAACCCGAGCATAGACCTGATTAAGGAGCTGACGGTGGACAGGACATACATTCTGGAGTTCAGAATGAAGGGAATAGACACCGACGGAACAGAGTTCTACTACAACAACGGCGGGCAGAACTACAAAATCAAGTTCATAAAGGACGAAGCGCCGAAGGTGAAATTCAGCGGCGGTCCTTACACCGCGGCGGTTACGTTCAACATCGACGGCACGGATAAGGATTTTCTTGTGCCGAACGATGTGTGGGACGGCGCGAGCTTGGGCAAAAGCGCAAACATAAGCATAAGTAAGTTCAGGGCTACAATCAACAAGTATTCGAGCAATGCGAGCGTTGCCCAGCTAAGAATAAGCTACGGCATATGCAAGAAAGGCGGCGAGGTGGATTACTGGTATTCGACGCCCGCAACAATGCACAGCGTGGATTATGAGTCGGGGCAGTATTCAATGGAGACGCACAAGGGCGAAACGCCGATTAATATTATGGAGAAGCTGAACGAGCTGTATCCCGAGGGGCTGACAGACGGCGAGGAGTATGAGCTGTGCATAGGCTTCGACTTTGACGACAACGAGGGCAACAACCGCATGTTCGACAACAACGGCGACGGCTACAAGTTTGCATTCGTATATAGCGCCACGGAGCTTGGTCCCGACGACAGGGCGGAGTTCACCTACACCTTTATTAATTTCAGCAAGAACGAGGAGCAGACAAGTT
Source organism: Prevotella sp. (assembly GCA_041855685.1). Taxonomy (GTDB): domain Bacteria; phylum Bacteroidota; class Bacteroidia; order Bacteroidales; family Bacteroidaceae; genus Prevotella. The sequence continues at coordinate 4,877 of JBHAEQ010000006.1, forward strand.
TCGGACTCATGCTGACGGAAAATCACAACATCGATTTGTCAGGCGAAAACAACTTGTGGGGATTTACCCTGAACGGTTTTTCAACCTATCCGAGCTACCCTGCCGGCGAAGTTAAGCTGAACTACAGAGTTTACGAAGGCACTACGCCACAAGGCGAATGGCAGTCGCTGTCGGCACGCTCAAACGGCGCCGAGGTTACAGAGTGGTCGTACCGCGATGAGCCTGTAGATTTGATGGATGCCACAGAGTTGGGCAAGACCTACACGCTTGAGTACTACCTGTCGGGCATCACCACCACCGGCAAGGCATTCTTTCAAAACAATGGCGGCAAGAACTTCACCGTAAAATTCAAGCCCGCGCCCGCAACCGAGCACTTCAACTTCGTGAGACTGAACGCAACCTTGGGACTTGGCACCGACACCGAGCAAAACACCATAAACCTGCCGCCAAGCAACATGCCGCTTGACGACATGAGCAACGAAGGACGCGAGGCTGACAACGTGTTCACACTGAACAGCTGGACTGCCGAGACATCATCGCAGTTCACAAGCGTTGACATGTATTACAGCGTTTACCCCAGCGGCGGCACGGCAGGCGAGTGGAAGCAGATAGCCGGCACATCGGCCGACAAGCTGACATGGACAAGCACCGCAGCCACCGACTTCACCGCAGGGCTTGAGAAAGGCAAGAACTATACGCTGGAGTTCTACATAAAAGGCATGAAGGACGGCGAGGAGGTAATGTTCAACAACGACGGCGACAACTACAAGGTGCAGTTCCTCTACGACGACAAGAACTTCGGCACCGGCTTCATCCGCACCGGCAAAATGTTAATATCTGTAAACGGAGAATGGAAAGGCTTGGCTCTGCCTGATTGCACCAACTACTATGAGGATGGCGCAGTGCAGCTGGGCGACGTGACAAGCATAGGACTCATAGGCTACACGTTCACAGCGCATCGTGAGAACACCAATGCCGAGATAACAAGCGTCTCGCTGCAATACAAAGCCTACGAGCCAGGGCAGAGCGGACAGTGGAACGGCATCGAGGCTACAAGTCAGGAGTATGATCCGACAGAGCTGCTTGACATGCGAGCATCGTTCTACGCCGAGACACCATATCAGTTTACAGGTCTCGAACCCGGAAAGACCTATATACTGGAGCTTCTGCCTCAGATGACGACATCAGACGGCAAGTACTACTTCTTCTCCGCAACTGAGGAAGAGGAGAACGTGGGCTTCAAGTTTAAATTCAACTACGGCGGTGTCACCGGCATAAGCGGTGTTTCTACCACGGATGGCGCTATAGGCAGTAAGACTTACAATCTCGCCGGTCAGCGCGTGGGCGATGACTACAAGGGCATAGTAATAAAGGAAGGTAAGAAAATTCTGCGAAAGTAATGTTAATAAGGAAGTTGGCGAATGAACAATAGTTGATGAGCTTACTCTGATCTGAACCCCAAAAGTTGGACAAAAAACTTTTGGGGTTCAATCTGTAAATGATAAAAAAGATTGTATTTGTTGACAAAAAGTTATTTGCAACATTTTTTATACTTCTTTTCTTTGGTGGTTAACAAGGAAAAGCATATCTTTGTACCGTTAAACAGTTACAATATGTAAAACCTAATATATCACTATGGACATTAACAAAATTATGCAGCAGTTGGAACAAAAGCATCCCGGAGAAGCTGAGTTCCTGCAGGCAGTACATGAAGTACTTTATTCTATCGAAGAAGTGTATAACCAGCATCCTGAGTTTGAGAAGGCAAAGATTATAGAGCGCCTTGTTGAACCAGAGCGTATCATAACCTTCAGAGTTCCTTGGGTTGACGATAAAGGCGAGGTGCAGGTAAACATAGGCTACCGTGTTCAATTCAATTCCGCTATAGGTCCTTATAAGGGTGGTTTGCGTTTTCATGCATCGGTAAACCTTAGTATCTTGAAGTTCCTTGGTTTTGAACAGACATTTAAGAATGCCCTTACTACTCTGCCTATGGGTGGCGGTAAGGGTGGTTCTGACTTCTCTCCAAGAGGAAAGAGCGATGGTGAGATAATGCGTTTCTGCCAAGCTTTCATGACAGAACTTTATCGTCATATCGGGCCTGACGAGGATGTTCCTGCCGGTGATATCGGTGTAGGCACTCGCGAGATTGGCTATTTGTTTGGTATGTATAAGAAACTTACCCACCAGTTCCAAGGAGTATTGACTGGTAAAGGTCTTGAGTGGGGAGGTTCACGCATTCGTCCTGAGGCAACAGGCTATGGAGCACTGTATTTCGTTCAGCATATGCTCGATGCTCATGGCATTGATATTAAGGGCAAGACTATTGCTGTGAGCGGTTTCGGCAATGTGGCATGGGGTGCTACGAAAAAGGCTGTAGAGCTTGGAGCGAAGGTTGTTACTATAAGCGGACCTGATGGCTATATATATGATCCAGCAGGTATAACGGGTGAGAAGATAGACTATTTGCTGGAACTTCGCACGAGTGGCAATGATGTTTGTGCTCCGTATGCTGAAGAATTTCCTGAAGCTACATTCTTTGAGGGCAAGCGTCCTTGGGAGCAGAAGGTGGATATTGCTTTGCCATGTGCTACTCAGAATGAGGTTAGTGGCGAAGATGCCGATATGATTATAAAGAATGGTACTTTGTGTGTTGCGGAGGTCAGCAACATGGGCTGCACCGAGGAGGCTGTTAAGAGGTTCCTCGATGCTAAGCAGCTGTTTGCTCCAGGTAAGGCTGTTAATGCCGGTGGCGTTGCGACATCAGGTCTTGAAATGACTCAAAACTCTGAGCGTCTTGGCTGGAGTAATGAGGAAGTTGATCAACGCTTGCACCAGATTATGCATGGCATACATGAAAGTTGTGTTCAGTATGGCCGCCAGAAAGATGGTTATATAAACTATGTTAAGGGTGCTAATGTTGCCGGCTTCATAAAAGTGGCGAAGGCAATGATGGCGCAAGGAGTAGTATAATATAATAAATGGCGGAGTCTGTTACAGGTTCCGCCATTCTATTTTTATTTGTTTTGAAGTGCTTTTATAAACTCTTGCATTTCGGGTTCGTTTTCCTCAATTCGTTTTAATAGTTCCATTTGATTCTGTGCCCTAACGAGATTGTGTGTAGGATATTTCACCTTCCAGTACTCATCTCCATTGATATAGTCCCAAAGGAATCTAACACTTTGCATGTAGGGGAATAGCTTAACTGCGTAAGGCAGCATATCAATCTCTAATGGGGTGAGGAATGACTTTGCCGATTCGAGGTAGCCCTCGGTGAACGCCTTGAAGATGTCTATGCGGAAGTTGATTTTTGAGAAATCAGCCTCGTCCTCGGCAACGGTGTTGGCGGCTGTGCGTAGGAAATCGCCATAGTCGGAAAAGATGAACGAAGGCATTACGGTGTCAAGGTCTATTACGCACAGCACTTCTTTACCGTCTTCAGAGAAGAGCATGTTGTTAACTTTTGTATCGCAGTGGCATATGCGCTTAGGCAGTTTGCCCTCTCTGTATAGTCGCTCGGCCTTGGTCATTTCATCAGTCCGTTTGCCAAATTCTTGTAAAAGCCCTTGCACTTCTGGCGTGTCAAATCGTCCTGCACGGTCTTCAACGCATGCATTCTTGAACTGTTCAAGCCTGAATTCCATGTTGTGGAAGTCTTTTATAGTCTCTCCTAATTCTTCGGGAACATCTGCCAACATAGCCTGGAAATTACCAAAAGCTTTGCCTGCCGCATAGGAGTTCTCTGCATTCACCTCGTTCTTTGTTGAGGTGCGGTCTATGAAAACCATCATTCGCCAATATTCACCATCAACTTCTGCATAAAGTTTTTGCGGTTCGTTTTTAAGCGACATGAACTCAAGGACTTTATGTTTCAAGTCAGTCTCACCCTGTTGTATGAGTTTATTACGTATATGCAATGTAACAACCCCTATATTCCGCATTACCATTTCAACATCAGGAAATACCTTGTTGTTGATGCGTTGTAGTACGTATGATATGTCTTTGTTTGCAACAACCTTATAAGTGTCGTTTATAAGTCCTTCGCCCAATGGCTTTATTTCTGTCACATCTCCGCAAATATCGAATAGTGTGACAATATCCTTTAGTTTGTCCATGATATTATTTTTTATTTCACTGCGGTACATTCAATCTCCACAAGCGCATTCTTTGGCAGAGTCTTAACTGCTACTGCCGAGCGGGCAGGGAATGGTGCTTTGAAAAACTCTGCATATACCTCGTTCATGGCAACGAAGTTGTCCATGTCGCTTAGGAATACCGTTGTTTTTATAACTTTTGTGAGGTCTGTACCAGCAGCTTCCAATATAGCACTGGCATTGAGCAATGACTGTCGGGTTTGCTCTTTTATTCCACCATTGGGAAAAACTCCCGTAGCAGGGTTTATTGGTAATTGTCCTGATGTATATACAAAGCCGTTTACCTCGATAGCTTGGCTGTAGGGGCCTATAGCCCCAGGAGCCGAAGTAGTTGCAATTTCTTTCATTGTTTTGTTTATTTAGTTGTTTGGTTTTCAGGTTGTTTTCTCTTCGCTTAACAGCAAAACCGCATATAATTATCTTATGGCTTTCTCAAATTCCTTCCAGTGTTCCTCTGTCATGTCCAATGGAGTGAACAGGCACACTGCTTTAGCTCCTGCATCTATGGATCCTTTCACAGCAGTACCTATTTCTGAAGGTAATAGTCCTGAGTGCTCAGGGTCTATAATAGATGCCTTGTTTTGCCAGTCTTTGCAGATGAACAAACCGCTGTAAATAGGCTTATTTGTACTTTCAACCTCTTCTTTTGTAATCTCTCCAACCCATGATGCAGGTTTTAGATAGAAATCGTTGTAGTTCATTGGGAAGAATATATCTACATCCCATTTATTCCACTGTTGACGCACCATCCATTCTGCATGGCTCTTAGGTCCAGGGAAGACGTCGGCGCTGATTTTCTTGCCTTTATCATGAATAGCCTTGCAAATAGCATTCACAAGATTTGTAACGTTGTCGCAACGGAATTGCGCCCATTCGGTTATGGTAGCAGGGTCAACACCTTCTGCAAGCTTTGCCTTAATGTCTATGCCAGTCTTAGATTTGAAATCAGCTACGCAGTCATCGCAATAGCAATAGTCGGCCCCGGGATATTCTTTTATTTTGCCCTCTTTGTCACGCCATTCATGGTTTATAGTACCTTTGTATTTATCCCACAAACCTTCTGCCAACACGACATCGGCATAGCGGATATAGTCGAGTTGAACATAGTCCACATGTGGAATGTCAGCAAGTTTTGCGTATTGCTCCACAAGGAATTTCACTACCTCTGGATTGTGAGGGTCAAGAGTCTGATAATATTCCACATAAGCACGATGCTCTTTGTTATATGCCGATTGACCTAAACGATTTACAGTGTACCAAGTAGAGTCTTTGTCGCCCTGAAGCACTGACGGAGACCAAGCGTGATATTCAAGTCCCACCTCATGCGCAATAGCGGCGGCTTTTGCCACATCGTTAAACTCGAAATGGCAGTTGACACACACGCCTACAAGCCCATGCCTTTTCCATTCTTCGAACAGCACACGCAGACTGTCTTCCGACACTTCCTCTGGATTCCAACTATACCAGCCGTAGGCTTTTACCTTTGGCTCTGCCACATTATTGCCACATGAGCTGAATGTGAAAATCGCTGCGACAGCGATGAGTGAAAAGATGATTTTCTTCATAATTTACTTTTTATTTCTTCTAAACAAATGACCGTTCTCATCAATGCTGATGCTGCTGCCGTCAGTTTTCAACAAGGTAATCTCATATTTGTTGGTTGTTGTATTGACAGTAAGGCTTGCTCCTGCGGGCAGCATAGCTTTCTCTGTCTGTGTCAGCTTGAAATCTTTTAGTTTCGCAAAATACTTGCCGTGTTTAGCCTTTTGCTCATTTTGTGCGTAGAACATTGCCCATAGCAATTTCTCTGCAACATGGTCAGTAGGATAGCTGAACTGCTCAACACCCTCGCCCAGTCTTTTGTCTGACAAGTATAGATATGCCCATCTCTCAGGCATGTGCATGGCGATTTGTCCTGTTGAAGGCCATGTCCAGTTGTCTTCTGGCAGTAGTTTCCCCGTATTATCGGTCTTTCTTTCGGTGTTGCCCTTATCATCTGTAACAGTCTGCCATTGTACTCTGCTGAATCCTATTCGCAGGTAATTGCCAGCCTTCAGGTAATTGTCGAACTCAGCTGCTATAGCCTCTCGAGGAATAGCCGCTTCTACGCTCCACCCTTTATCTATATCGCGGCTGTCGTTGATAGTTCCATATACATGAGTGTCGAGCTTTAGCCCTGGGCAATCCCATGAGAAAGTTACGAAAGCACGTGTTTCGGCACGATAAGGCTTCTGCACAAACAACTCGAACAATGTGCCTAATGGATTTACCTCAATCTCAAAATAGTTCTGGCCGTCGTTGTCGGGGTCAATGAAAATCTCGAAGTCAGGATCATGATATATCACGGCATCGTGCTCTTTAATCTTGCCCCAGACATTGGGTTCTTCCAATTCCGCACCTATGTAGAGATATTTGTCGTCCCACATAATCTTGGCCTTGGTATTGAGATGAGGCTTTGGGAATCCTTCGCCGCTAATGTCGGCAAAGTATTCTGTGTATGCCGCCTTTGCCCAGTCAGGCTCGTCAAGAATACCGTCTATCTTAATATTTCCCTGCACTTTATATGCAACATACCCATAGGGATCAGTAAGGAACCGCTGATATTTTTCAGTTATGCTTTGTGCACTGGCTGTTATGCACATGACATACATAACAGCTAATGATAGAATATATTTTTTCATTGCTTCATAATAAAGGTTAGTTTGCCGCCTTTCACTATATCAGCGTGGTTGATGTAATTCTTCTTGTAAGTTTTGCCGTTGAGAAGAATCTTTGCCACCCGTTTATTTTCTTTACTGAGATTTTGTGCCTCAACCGTGAAAGTCTTGCCGTTAGGCATGTAAATAGTTATCTTCTTCATCTGCGGAGCACCAAACACATATTTTGCACTTACCGGGTCAACAGGATAGAATCCCATTGCAGAGAGCATATACCATGCCGACATCTGTCCGCAGTCGTCGTTGCCGCACAGACCGTCAGGACGTGGAGAGTATTGAGTGTCGAATATCTCGCGAATCAAGTCCTGTGTTTTTTCTGGTTGTCCTGCCAGTGTATATAAATAAGCTACATGATGACTTGGCTCATTGCCGTGTGCATATTGACCAATGAGTCCTGTCACATCAGCCAGACTTGTTATAAGCTCTGTTTTGAAGAAAATATCAAGTTTATCAGTAAATGCCTTGTTGCCGCCGATGAGCTTTATTAGTCCAGGAACATCATGCTGAACATGCCATGTATATTGCCATGCATTGCCTTCGGTATAGTCGCCTCCTGAACTTTCTGCATGTCCCACTCCTGCTGGATCGAATGGGATTTTCCAAGAGCCATCGGAATTACGGGGGCGCATGAACTTTGTCTCTGAATCGAACAAATTCTTATAGAAATCCTTGCGTTTTGCAAAATATGCCGCATCATCTTTCTTGCCCATAAGCATTGCCATGTCCCATGCGGCATAGTCATCATACACAGACTCGAGAGTAGATGATACACTCTCTGCCTCGGTAGAGTCTGTTGGTAGATAGCCATAGCGCATATACTTCTCCCAGTCTGACTTGAGTGCATGTGGAACTGTCTGTGTTGCCTTTATTGCTTTGAAAGCGCGTTCGGCGTCAAAGCCACGGAAACCTTTATGATAAGCCTCGGCTATTATTGATACTCCGTGATTACCTACCATGCAATAGTTGTCTTTACCCCACAATCCCCATATTGGTATAAAGCCGAGATCCTCCGCTTGTGTTATCAAAGAGCTTACCAGAGCATCTACCTTATCGGGCACTACGATAGTGTAGAAAGGGTGTGCGGCTCTGTAGGTGTCCCAACATGAGAAAGTGGAGTAGTATTCATTGTTCTCAGCCTTCTGTGCTTTGCCTTTAGAATCAATGTAAGTTCCGTCAACATCGGCAATGTTGTTCGGCTGTATGAGTGCATGATAGAAGCTGGTGTAGAAATTCTGTTTCTGTTCATCAGTGCCTTCCACTTTTATGCGAGACAGATAACCGTTCCATATCTTGTCGGCAGTCTGCACTGTAGCATCAAAGTTCCAGTCAGGCAGTTCTGCTTTTAGATTCTTCTTCGCTCCCTCTATTGATGCAGAAGACAGTGCCACCTTTACTTCAAGCTGCTCACCTTTGTCAACATCAAAGCTGATAAGCATGCGGTTTCCTTTTTCTGTTCGTGCCAAGGGCAGATTTTTCAAACGGGTCATAGGTTTTGAAAACTGTATGACGAAATACACGTCTTGATCAACCCATACTTTGTTGTTTACATGCCCGCTTATCGTGCAGTTGTCCTCCCAATTCACTTCACAAGCTATTACCTGCTCATGATATTGCTTCTCATTCCATACAGGGCCATGCTGAAGGTCAACATATATTGCTGCAGAATCAGCTTTGTTGTAAGTATAGCGGTGATAAGCCACATGAGGAGTGGCTGTTAGTTCTGCCTTTACACCTGTTTGTGTGAGGTTGACACTGTAATATCCCGGACGTGCCGTTTCCGTATTTTTATCGAAAGTACTACGATAGTTCTTTCTGTCGGCACGTGCTGTCGATGGCATGATAAGCACATCACCAAGGTCCATGCAGCCAGTGCCGTTGAGATGAGTTTGCGTGAATCCCCATATTTCCTTGTCGGTATAGACATACTCTGCGCAGTAATCCCAGCCTACAGCTCCTGTCACCGGACTTGTTTGAATCATGCCGAATGGAAGGCATGCACCGGGGAATGTGTGACCGAAACCTTGTGTGCCGATAAATGGGTTGACGTATTTAGTGTATTGTGCGCTTGCTGTGAGTGATGTACACAGCATAATAACTACTGATAATATATACTTTCTCATAATGTTTATTTAGTTTGAAATTTTAATGCTATGCCGTTAGTGCCTGTTGTCTTAGGAAGGCTCACTGTTGTTATATCGCCCTTTGTGCTATGCTTTACGGTTCTGCCTGTTGCTATATCAATAATTTTCGATACAGGCACATTACCTTTCCAAGTTACCGTTGTTGGCACTCCTTTCTCATCGTTCTGCGGAACTATTGCATAAAGGGTCTTGCCGTTTTTGTTGGCAGTGAACCATACGGTTTTCTCCTCATTAGTATATATTGGAGTAATGCGGGTGTTGTATATAGCCTCACCATTCTTGCGAAGCCACTGTCCTACAGGCTTCAGTGCTGCTTCTACCTCTGGTTGTATCGTGCCCTGCGGTGTAGGACCTACGCCGAGCAGAAGATTTCCGCCCTTGGCGCATATCTCGCTGAGAATCTCTATAACTTTTGCCGCAGACTTGAATTTGGCATGTGGTTCCCAGCCCCATGCATGACTCAATGTTATACAGCTTTCCCAAGGATAGGTGAGTTGGGTTTCTGGAATAGAACGCTCTGGTGTTTGGTAATTCTCCCATTTGGTCTTCATTGCACGGTCAACACTGATGAGTCCCGGATGCTGTCCTGCACGTGCTTTCTGCAATATCTCTTCAAGATAAACATCTTCTGCTCTAACCCAACCTCCGTCGAGCCATAGAATATCAAACCTGCCGTAATTCTCAGTAAGTTCAGTAAGCTGATTCTTGCAGAATTGGCGGTAGTTCTCCCACCACTGCTTGTGTTCGTCAGTATCGAGCTTATAGTTGCGTCCGCGTCCTGCACAACCGTAGTAATCATTCCAGTAATACTGACTATGCCAGTCGGGCTTGGAGAAGTAGCAGCCTATCCAGAAATTCTTTTTGCGGAATGATTCGAATACGTATTTCGCAATGTCTGCTTTCTCGTTTCCTTTGAAAAGAGGAGCGTGCGCCGACGAGAAATCCGTGTATTTAGAATCGAACATACAAAAACCGTCGTGATGCTTGGTAGTGAAAATCATATATTTCATACCAGTGTCATCCATTATTCTTGCCCACTGGTCAGGATCGAATCCTACAGGATTGAATGCCTTGTTCAAGTCCCAATACCAATGTTTGTAACTTTCGTATGTGAATCCTTCAGGGCGTGTTATCCAGTCCTCGGAGCATATCTGCCAGCTTTCAACAATGCCGGGAATGGAGTACAGTCCCCAGTGAAAGAGTACACCGAACTTCAAGTCCTGCCATTGATCGAGTTTTTTAAGAACATTCGGATCGTCAGGAGCTATGTATCCGTTGGCTTCATGCTCATGTACGAAGCTGTTTCCTGCATCGTTCTGAGCTTTGACATGGATAGTTGCCGTCCAAGTCAATATACAAAATAATAGAAAGGCTTTCTTCATTTTTAGTTATTACTTTAATTAATTATGGTTTTGGTTCGCAAATTTACTCATAATTTCGTAGAAACTCTATTGTATTCCAAGTAAATAATGTTAAAGATGTTTGTTATATGGTAGCTCTTTCTTATCCTCTTCCATAAATTTGAGAAAATCATTAGTTGATTACTATATACAGCTATGCCGATAATAGCGGGAAGCATACTGACAGAAACGAAAAGACTTCTTCTGTAGTCTATCAGCAGGCATCAACCTCAGTAAGTTTGCACTCAACCACATGCCGGCAGAGTTTTGCGCAAAACACATGTGAAGAAGCAATATCATTCCATCATACTTTCTCTAACAAGACAGCTCACCCAATCCGAACGCACCCTCTATGATACTCCTGGCGGGGAGTTCACTTCCGATGATGTGAATGAACCAGTAGATTACGAAAGTGGTGCACTTTGCACGGTAAAACAGCCCGTATCGGCGCCTGAAACGGGGTACTTTAAGCAGCCGCTGCACCGTGACCGAAGTTCAAGGAGTCTAAGGAGTTCTTTCTACACAAGCTACGAAAGCCAGCATAGCTGGAGCGCAGGACAATACCAAGCAACCAAACCTCTGTTAAATGTAGTTAAATTCGGAGGGGGGTGATTATATATTTTTTAGTATTTTTGTTGCATGAATCGAAATATAATTCTACTTTTGTGCACTCTAAATAACGACTAAACTATATTAATTATGAAAAAGCATTTATTTGTAATTGTTTTGTTGCTGACGGTCATTATCCCTGCCGGCGCACAGTTGAAAGTTGACTTTGGAAGTTACGCTTTCGGTCCTTCTGTTACTTATGGATTGAGCAGCGACTACAAGAATGTTGGAGTTGGTCTGTCTGTTCAGAAGTTTATGGGTGACCATTTCCGTCCTACTGTCTATGGTTCTTATTTCTTTGAGAACAATCATCTTAGCCTGATTGAGTTTGGTGTTGACTTCCATTACGTTTTCCCGCTTACTAAGCAGATGGGAGTTTATCCTCTTGTTGGTATGGGATATTCTATTTTGAAACTCAAAGGTGTTAATGAACTTCCGCCAATGATTGTACTTCCCGACGATTACGGCGATGAAGAGGAAGGCAAGTTTCATTTCAATCTCGGTGCCGGTTATGAATATTATATAACTCCTTCTGTTAAGGCTTTCGGTGAATTGAAATATCATCACATAAATGATTTTGGACGTACAAACATTACCGTAGGTGTTGCATACGTATGGTAGTTTTATAAAAAGAATAACTAAACTTGATTTATTATGAGAAAGATTATATTAGCATCGTTGTTTACGATTGCAACAATGATGTTGTCGGGTTGTGAAGTATATAGTTTGGTAAAGGATGCTACCGATAAAGAAGAAGGGCGGATACTCACAACTTCAGGCAAAACCTATCAAGGTAGAGTAGAAATGCCCAATGTCAACACAAAAAACCTCACTATAATTACAGCCGACAGTGTGAAAACTGTTATTAAAGCGGAAGAAATAAAAGATTTAATTGTTTGGAAAAAGACGCATACCGACATTAAGCATGTGCTTCATTATCTGCCTTCCTATTGGTTTGGCAAGGATAAAGAGAGAAAACCAATGTGGATGGCTCTGATTTACAGCGGTCCTTATGTTGATTTCTATGCTTGTAGTTTTAACTATTCTATTCCTTCAAACGGCGACCTTAAGATTTCGAGTGTAAAAGGTGGAAGCATTGCTTATTATGCGTTGAAGAAAGGTCAGAGAGTGGCAAAGGCTGTACATATGACAGATTACAGCAAACGTTCAGCAAGGAAAGGGCTTGTAGAATATTTTGCTGATGATCCTGTGCTCTGCAAGAAATTGACTGACCTTGAGATAGAGCCTTCTGATTTAGAGACTATAGCAAAGCAGTATAAACCATCGAAATGAACATGATGCGTACAGCAATGTGTGAGTGCTTAAAAGGAATGTTGCGCATGGCTGTGCCGATAGTATTTACATCGGCATGGCTGTTCACACAACCTGTACAAGCACAGTACATACATGTTGATGTGTCGGCAGGTATTCAGTATTTCAATGGTATGAGCAGTAAGGCTGGTTGGGACTATAACATTGGCGGGCGCTTGCTGTTTAATGATCATTGGTATGTAGCTGCTCTTATTCATCAAGGTATAAACCGTGGTAAATATGACGGCATGTATGCTGGCGAGATGACGAAGTTAGATCATCGTTCTGAGGCGGCTCTTTTCGGCGTAGGTCCGGGTTATATGTATAAACTTTCCGATGATGTCACGCTCATGGCACATTTCATTGGAGGTTGGGGAGCATTGGAGAAAACAGGCAATCCGGAAGTCAAAAATATTAGCGATATTGAGACTTACATTTATAAAGGCTTTTCTGCGGCAGCAGTCGTTGGCTTGGAGTATCAGTTGAATACGTATGTATGGGGAGTAAATCTCACTTCTCACTATATAGACAAGCAGATTATGCCGTCTGTAAACCTTAAGTTTGGTTTATACTTTGTGCTTTGACTTGGGCTAAAGCATTATCTCATCAAAGGGCATAGCCATTGATGAGATAATGCGCAAGGAGCAGATTAGCGGTCTGCATCAACTGGTGGGTATAACTCCTATATGCGAAATATATTGTTATGCAAGTGTCAAGCCGGTGTCGGAAATGATAATCAGTCGGCGGCGATAAAGGTCGCCTACTGCTTTCTTAAATACTTTCTTGCTTACTTGGAATTCTTGGTAAATATCCTCGGCAGGACTCTTGTCGCCTAAACGGCACGTTCCTCCGTGCTCTTTCATATAGTTTAGTAGAGTGTCGGAGAAATCAAGTGTGTGCTGACGACCGGTGCGTTGCAGGCTGACATCAATCTTTCCGTCAGGACGTACATTCTGTATGTAGCCTTTTAGTTTATCGCCCGTATGTATATAAGAGAATACTTGGTCTTCGTAAACAAGACCTGCATACTCATTGTTTATTATAACCTTAAAGCCCAGCTCTGTCTTTTGCCATACTAACAGGTCAACCTCATCGCCTTGACTATAAGGACATGCCTCTTTGTTAAGATACTGATCTATTTTTGCAGAAGCAACTATGCGATAGCTGTTTTCGTCGATATGGATATGTACAATATAGCTTTCGCCAAGTTCCATTTTCTTCTTCTGTTCACGGAACGGGCAAAATAGGTCTTTCATAAGTCCCCAACCAAGAAATGCTCCAAACTCATTAACCCATTTTACTTCAAGATATGCGAAATCGCCAACCTTTGCAATAGGTTTTTCCGTTGTTGCTATGATGCGTTCGTCTTGATCAAGATAAATAAATACTTCAAGTTCATCGCCTACCTCTGTTCCTTCTGGTACGTAGCGTGCCGGCAATAGTATCTCGCCAGCTTTGCCTCCATCGAGATACATTCCAAAATCAACAGTCTTAACAACGGTCAATGTGTTATAGTCTCCAAGTTTAATCTTCTCCATCAGTTTTCTCCTCCTCTTTTAAGTTATTATCAATATCCAGCATTCCGTCTTTCATTTTGATTGTACGGTCTGTAATCTCTGCCAAGTGCTCATCGTGTGTTACAATTACGAAAGTCTGCCCGAAGTGGTCGCGTAGTTTAAAGAAAAGCTGATGCAGTTCTTCCTTGTTTTTTGAATCGAGACTGCCCGAAGGTTCGTCGGCAAGAATAACTGCGGGATTGTTAACAAGTGCTCTTGCCACAGCCACTCTTTGTTTCTCACCTCCTGAAAGTTCATTTGGCTTATGGCTACCTCGGTCGCTGAGATTCATGAAAGCCAATAGTTCTTCTGCTCTTGCCTTTGCTTCCTTCTTCTGTCTGCCGGCTATCATGGCAGGAATCATTATGTTCTCAAGAGCTGTGAATTCTGGAAGAAGTTGGTGAAACTGGAATACGAAGCCGATATGCCTGTTGCGGAAGTCGCTTAGTTTTTTGCTTGACAGTCTGCAAACATCAATTCCGTCTATTGTAATCTCTCCATCATCAGGTTTGTCGAGAGTACCTATAATCTGCAAAAGTGTAGTCTTGCCTGCTCCGCTCGGACCTACAATACTCACCACCTCGCCTTTCGCTATGTGCAGATCTACACCTTGAAGCACTTGTAGGTTGCCGAATGACTTTGTTATACCTTTTATATTTATCATTGTATATTCAAATTAAATAATTACTTTTACACTCGTTAACAACATCTAAGGTGTGAAGCAAGGCCGCTTTTTCATTCGTCACAAGACAGTAAGACATGTTCCGCCCCCACACCTTTGCATCCGAAACCGGACAGTTCAATGGGCTCTGACCCCGCATTTGCAATGATGGTTCCACGATGTTTGAGATGTTGTATGATACATTAAATTCTTTATTGTTATGACTTACATTGGAATTGACGTCAGCAAGGACACTTTCGTGTCTTATTTTGTCCTTTCTGTGCCGTCCGGTCGTGCATGTTGTTTAAGTATTGACATCTTCATGAAGTTGTGGATTGGCAACAGTCATATTTTCTTTATCAGTTCCATATTGGTCGGGGAATATTATCATAAGATTTGTTCCTGCAAAATACTTTGTAAGTTCTTCAGGTAGTCTGTCCAGTGCATTCTTGTATGAAATGGTACCTTTTCGTGCAGTAACAACTACGAACAAATGGTCTTTCGCTATAGTATTGGCAATTGTTGGCAGTTCATCCCAATGTTTCATTTCTGTGAATGTTATTCTAAGGTTTGGATGCCTTGACTGCATATACTCATTTATTAAATCAAGTGTTTCTTTTCTTCCGTAGAATGTCATACGGCATTCTATATTTTCGCCTATGCGGGCAAGACGTTCAATCCAACGATGGAATCCTGGTTCATATTCGGCTCTTGAAGGAACAGCAACCTGTATTCTGCGTATAGTATTAAGGGGTTGGTTGATTCGTGCCATGATTATTTGACGCGATAAACCATTGAAAAGATTCTGATGGAAGTCTCCCCAGAACTTAGTAGATATATTCCAATGAGTATGAAGACCTATTATTATTTCTGTTGCTTGAAACTCGTTGAAAGCATGTTTTATACTGCTTGAAATATTATTAGATATGCGCACTTGTGTCTGCATCATTACGTTCATGGAGTTTGCATAACGTGTCATCTGCTCTAATAGTTTACGACCCTTTTCCAGATTTTGTTGAGTTTCATTGTCTTCATATACGACATTCAGTCCTATAAGTCCTCTGTTGAGTTTGTTATTACGCATCATTATAGCTAAACTCATAAGATGATCGGCAATCTCAGGATAATTCATAGGAATAAGGATATGCTCATCGTCGGTAGTATCTTTCAGTGGAGAGGCATCGCGTTTTTGTAGTACCATAATCTTTGCGGCACGTTCTGTTGTAAACGAACTGTATATGCAGGTAACAAGAATCAATATTATTGTTCCGTTAAGTACATCGCTGTTGAGAAGTCTTTCGCCGTTTGGCATAATAAGATTATAACCCACGAGAACAGCAGCAAGTGTAGCCCCTGCCTGTGCATTACTTAGTCCATAGATCATTTCTCTTTCTATGGCTTTCATTCCAAACACTTTTTGAGTTGCCAATGAAGCCAGCCATTTTGAAGAAAGAGCTATTGTTATCATTACTAACGCCACTTTTAGTGTGTCGAAACCAGAAAACAATGTCTTTACGCTGACAAGCATACCTACCCCGATAAGGAAGTAAGGAATGAAAATAGCATTTCCAACAAACTCCAGATTGTTCATCAATCGTGACACCCTTGGTATATAGCGGTTTAGAACGAGTCCTGTTAGGAATGCTCCCAATAGTCCTTCAAGGTCTATAACTTCCATCATGAATGCTCCGAGGAATGTTAGGAACACAACGAAAATAAACTGAATGACACTGCCTTCATAGTGTTTGAAAAACTTACGTGCCATACGCGGAAAGAAGAATATTATAACTGTAAAAACTGCAATAGTCTTTACAACGATCAATATTCCAAACCAACCTGTTACCTCTTCCTTGAATAGACCTACTATAATAGCCAGTACAAGCAGTGTGAGAGTATCTGTTATCGCAGTTGCTCCTACTGCAATAGTGACACTCCGCTCTTGCGATAGTCCGAACTTCATTATAGTGGGGTATGCTATAAGTGTGTGAGAAGCATACATACTTGCCAATAGAGTTGATGTCAGCAGACTGTATTTTAGCAGTGCAGTATTTAGAATGAGTCCTAATCCCATAGGAATAGCAAATGCTAACAAACCATGGGTTACTGCTTTTGTGCGGTTATGCCGAAAGTCCTCCATGTCCATCTCCAATCCTGCAAGCAACATGATAAAATACAAACCTACGTTGCCGAATATATCGAATGAACTGTCTTTTGCTAATATCCCTAACCCATGAGGACCTATGATTACTCCTGCTAAAATCATGCCTATGATATGTGGTATGCGGAGCTTACCCATAGCTATAGGAGCAATGAGTATAATGAGCATTACAACGAGGAATATGAGAGTCGGGTTTGTTATAGGAAAGTCTATCATCTAATAGGAATTTCTTATGCAGCCATAGAGCCTGCATTGTGAAAGTATAAAAATAAAAGCACTGCCATCCATGTGTCAGAATATGAGTTCCACATGTTTAGATGGTTAACGTATTTTGCAACTTGGCATGTTACGTGTAATTTTTATGCAAAGTTAATCAATTTATTTCGTAGATAAAAGAAAACCATGCAATTTATTTGCGTGTTTCTGTGTTTTGCATTAACTTTGCAACACAAACCAATAAAAAGGTAGAAAGATGAAAGTAGCTATTGTTGGAGCAAGTGGAGCTGTAGGACAGGAGTTCCTGCGAATACTTGCCGAGAGAGAGTTTCCTATGGATGACCTTGTGTTGTTTGGTTCAGAACGTTCTGCAGGCAGCAAGTATAAGTTCAAAGGTAAAGAGTATGACGTTAAGCTGTTGCAGCATAACGACGATTTTAAGGATGTTGATGTTGCGTTCGTATCAGCAGGTGGTGGTATTTCGCAGGATTTTGCTGAGACCATAACAAAGCATGGTGCTGTTATGATAGACAATTCAAGTGCTTTCCGTATGGACGAGGATGTGCCTTTGGTAGTACCTGAAGTTAATGCAGAGGATGCATTGACGCGTCCAAGAGGTATTATTGCAAATCCTAACTGCACTACTATAATGATGGTTGTTGTGCTGAAGCCTATTGAAGATATGAGTCATATAAAGCGCATTCATATCTCTTCTTATCAGAGTGCTTCGGGTGCTGGAGCTGCTGCAATGGCAGAATTGCAACAGCAGTATAAGGAACTCGTAGAGACCGGCGAGGTTAAGACTGTTAAGAAGTTCCCACATCAGCTGGCTTATAACGTGATTCCGCAAATTGATGTAATGACTCCTACTGATTATACAAAAGAAGAGATGAAGATGTACAAGGAGACTCAGAAGATTATGCACTCTGATATTCGTACATCAGCAACATGTGTTCGTGTTTCTTCTCTGCGTTCTCATTCAGAGGCAGTATGGATTGAGACCGAAGATGCATTGACGGTAGAACAGGTGAGAGAGGCTTTGGCTAAGGCGCAGGGTGTCACTCTTGTTGATGATCCTCAGAACTATGTATATCCAATGCCTTTGGAATCAGCAGGTAAAGATGATGTTTATGTAGGTCGTGTTCGTAAGGATTTGGCTAATGATAATGGTATTACGCTGTGGCTTACAGGCGACCAGATTCGTAAGGGAGCTGCGCTTAATGCTGTGCAAATAGCCGAGTATTTGATAAAAGTAGGTGATATAAAATAAGTGAAGCATGTGTGTGGTAAACCATAGCGGTTCACATTTTATGTCAAAAGATTATATTAAGCCGAATGCCTTTGTTGGTGTTCGGCTTTAGTTGTTTTTATAGAAATACAAAAGAGTTACGCATCACGCATAACTCTTTACTAGTAATCTGTTAAAAAACTAATCTATTATTATACCCCATGGGATACAAACCTATGGCGGGAATCTAAAAACCTTATAATTATTTACTATTACCTAACCTAAAAAAATATTATGCCTAAGGTTGGAACTGTATCCCTTGGGGTTGCGACACTCACATGCCACGATGCAAAAGTATAATATTTTTATGAAACAAACGAATAATCTAAGCACATAATGATTGATTTTAACATTTTTGAATATAACGTGCATATTATTAGTTGATTCTCAATATTTTTTTATTTCTATTTAAATCTTTCAATATATTCCTTCAGATTTTAGTTAATCAACACCCACACGTATTCAGGCTTAAGTTCTTTCTTCCGCTATTTTCTTTATCAGTTCAGGAAGTTCCTCTTCCTCGATTTTGTTAACCAAGTCCTGCACCTGATTCATGCTGCATCTATAATATAAATTGCCCAAAGAGGATTTCTTATCTTTAGACATAACATAACAATACAAGTCAAGATAGAGTTTTTCTTGTTCAGCGATTCGTTTTACATAAAATCCCTCTATACCGCAAGCTTCACTTTTAGCTGTCCATGCTTTAAGGAAGCTTTTTACTTGAATATGCAGAGCTATGCTTTTTATGTTAAATATATCCGACATTAAATTATTTTGTTTTTATTTGAAAGTTCGAATCCTAATACTTGTACATGGTACAATCTTCTGCATAGAAATATTGACACCCTGCTATTGGTTGTTTGAAAATTATAAAATCGCATTCATGATAAATCAATTTATTTTGCAAAGATAGTAAAATAATTAATTGTAACGTATATTATATCTATAATTTTTTTAACATTTAGTTAAAATTCTCCATTTAATTGTTGTATTAGTCTCTTTATTAAGAAAACGTTTTGGGAATTGGTCGGAATTATATACCTTTGCAAGATAAATCTATAGCAATGGGTATTGAGGACTTATTGAAAACATTTGATTCAATTTCACTTAGCGAGATGAAAGCTGTGCGTTTGATGAACCGGACAGACACTAAATTCGTAACCTCACGTGCTAAACTTATTGAACTGCTTAAACTTGCTGCACCTGAATATTATGTGCAGAACATTGACGGCAGAAGAATCAATGGTTACTATACGGTTTATTTTGATACTCCTGATTATGACATGTTTCGTGTTCACCAGTGTGGACATGCTAACAGACAGAAATTGCGTATTCGCAGTTATATCGATTCTGAACTTAGTTTTCTCGAGGTTAAGACGAAGAATAACCGCAAGCGTACAAAGAAGAAACGAATTGTAATGCCTGGTTTTAATCCTGCAGAGCCACGTTATGATATTGTTTTCGATGGTCATGAGAAAGGACTTGAGGAATGTGAAACCTTTATTGACGAGCATCTTAGATATGACATTTCAACTTTGACAGAGCGGATAGAAAACCGCTTCAATCGTATAACACTTGTAAATAAGGGCAAGACAGAGCGTCTGACAATAGACCTTGATCTTGAGTTCCATAACCTTGTAACAGGCAAGAGAATGAAGTTGGATAATGTGGTGATTATAGAATTGAAACGCAATGGATTGGTTGATTCACCTATACTTGCATTTCTGAAGCAGTTGAGAATAAAAAAGTCGGGCTTTTCAAAGTATTGTATAGGCACAGCTTTCACTCATCAGACATTGCCAAAGAACATGCTTAAGCAAAGGTTAAGGAATATCATGAAAATACAAAGGGGAGGACTGAGGAATAAAGAATAAAAAAGCGAATAACAAATTATGATTTCAATGGATTTTATACAGATGCTTATAAGATTTGTAATCTGTATTGTGGTGGATTTTATTATTGTAGATAGACTCTATTATCCTAAAGCACGCCGTCGTGACTTCTATTTCACCTATATTCTTACGAGCATAGCAGTGTTTTTCCTAATGTTCTTCATGATGGACATGAAGGCTAAAGCCACAATGGGTATAGGAATAGGATTGTTTGGCATCTTTAGTATAATGCGTTTCCGCACAGATGCAATGCCTGTTCGTGAAATGACATATCTGTTTCTTATCATATCGCTGTCTGTCATTACTGCCATAGCTCCCACAGCTACAGATGCTGGGCATATTGACTTAGGGCGCATAATAGAACTGTTGATAACCGATGCTCTCGTTATTGGAATAACGGCATTTTGCGAGAAGCTGCTCAAGGTTAAGAATTTTAAGCTGATACAATATGACCGCATTGAACTTTGTCGGCCGGAACGTTATGACGATATGGTGGAAGACTTGAAAGAGCGCACGGGGCTCGACATCATTAGTGTTGATGTCGGTGGCATTGACTTCCTTAAAGATGCATGTGTGCTTAAGATTTATTATAATGCTCCAAATGGAGAAAAATCTAACGCCGCAGGAGGACAGTTCAGAATAACAAAGAGCCAGTTCAGGGAAATGTAATATAGGTTGTAAGCTTGTGGTGAGTGCATGTAATTGGGACAGAATCGTGCGTATAACCTCATAACCTTAAAATCTGCGTAGTGTTCTGTATTTCCTTTATGTCAATATTATTCCCGATTTTATTGTTTCTGTGCGGACAGACACAGGGTCTGTCCCTACGTTGTTGTCCATAACCTTTTTATGCTTTCCAACAATGATTTTCATGAAAATCTGTGAAAAATCATGCGAAAGTGAGTCGATAGTTATTGTTATACTCTATGGACGTACGTCTATAAATTTGTTGACGTACGTTCATTCACCCTATAAACGTACGTCCATAGGATGAAATAATGAAGAAGCGGACGCATTATGATTGTTTTTTGCAGATTTTCGTCTTTATATGTCGTTGAGTATCAGGATGATATACGGGGATTGTGTTTGATGGCTTAAAACAAAGTCGGTGACACATTGCCCCACCAGCATAAAAATCGAGCCTCACAGCGTTGGTCAAAAAGTCGTATTGTAAAGTTATTTTGCTGGTTTTGGAGGGTGGGAGGTCAGTAGAAATATAGTGGGGGCTTTCAACTTGAGATTACCACTAAACCACTATGTAGTTGTGTCATTATAAATATGGTAAAGACCTTTAAGTAGTAGGTGAGGCTCGTGTGCTATCTTGCTTTTGCAATGAGGTATTATGGTAGAACTTAACCCTCCTGTTGCAATAACATTACATTCATAGCCTAATTCATTGGTTATGCGTTCTATTATTCCGTCAATCATCGAGGCATAGCCATATACAATGCCGCTTTGCATGCACTCAATGGTGTTTCTGCCAATTATAGAGGCAGGCGCTTCGAGCCTTATCATTGACAGCTGTGAGGCATTGCCGCAAAGTGAGTCGAGCGATGTCTTTACACCAGGGATTATCATGCCGCCAATGAAATGCTGGTCTTTATCAACCACGTTAACAGTAGTGGCAGTACCCATGTCAATTACAATGATTGGAGTATTGAAAAGGTTGATTGCTCCTACAGCATCGGCTATACGGTCATGTCCTAATGCTGATGGATTGTCAACGGACAGGTGAATGTCAATATTGATGTTCTTTCTTCCTAAAACGAGTGCTTCGTGTCCTGTGATCTTACTTATGGCTTCACTCACTTGAGAAGTAAGTTCTGGTACGACAGATGCCAATATACACCCCTCTATATCGGTTGGGCGCACACGGAAAGTGTTGAGCATCTTCCTGAAACGCAGCATGTAGTTAAAGCTTGTGTCGTTTTTGGCTGTTGCAATGCGGGCAGAATGAACCACCACGCCATTGTTTATTATGCCAACAACTATGTTGCTGTTGCCAATGTCTAACGCAACTATCATTTTGTTTTCAGTTGTTATATTCTGGTTATTATCTCATCAAGGATAAGCTTTGCCGTTTCCTCCTTACTACAAAGCGGTAATAACACTTCTGCATTGCGGGTTATGATTGTTACTCTGTTTGTGTCAACCCCAAAACCTGTGTTTGCTTGTGATATAGAATTGGCGCAAATCATGTCGGCTCCTTTCTTGTCGAGTTTCTGACGTGAGTTTTCAATCAGGTTCTCAGTTTCCATAGAGAAACCAACAATGTATTGTTTTCTTGTTCTTTTTATGCCTATTTCCTGTAGAATGTCCTTTGTGCGCTTTAATTGAAGCTGAATATCGTCATTGCCCTTCTTCATCTTCTGCTCGTGGAAAACAGCAGGAGTATAGTCGGCAACGGCACTGCACATTATTATTATATCGTGCTCGCTGCTGCGCGATGTAACTTCGTTGTACATCTGTTCGGCAGTTTTAACGTCAACCTTTTCTATGCCTGCGTATGACTCAATGGCAACAGGTCCGCTCACGAGTGTAACCTTTGCACCTCGCAATGCGGCAATCTTTGCTATGGCATATCCCATCTTGCCTGATGATGGGTTTGTTATGAAGCGTACAGGGTCAATAAATTCCTGTGTAGGACCTGCTGTTATGAGTAGGCTTTTGCTCTTCATGTCGTGGGGTAGGGCAATGGTCTTGAGTATGTGTTGCAGCAGTATTTCCTCCGAAGGAAGTTTCCCACTGCCTATGTCACCACATGCTAATCGTCCGCTTGAGGGTGTTATTATCTCAGCTCCGTAATGTTTCAGTCGGTCGAGATTATCCTGTAGAAGAGGGTTCTCCCACATCTGCGTGTTCATTGCCGGTGCAATAAGCTTTGGTGCTTTACTTGCAAAGTAGGTTGTGGTGAGCATGTCGTCGCAAATGCCGTGTGCTAACTTACCTATTATGTTTGCGGTTGCCGGGGCTACAAGCACCACGGCAGCCTTCTTTGCAAGCGACACATGTTCTACGTTATAATCAAAATTGCGGTCGAAAGTGTCGGTTATGCACTTGTTGCCGGTTAAAGTCTCGAATGTAACAGGAGTTATAAACTGACATGCATTCTTTGTCATTATGACATGCACATCGGCGTGCAGCTTTACAAGCATTGATGCCAGATTAGCCACTTTATATGTGGCAATACTTCCCGTAATGCCTAACAGCACCGTTTTTCCTTGAAGCATGATGGGTGGAATTTGTGTTACTCTTGTTCTTTCAGAAGTCCGTGCTTCTCATAACTTGCAACTTTTGATATTGTGTTGTCATCGTTTACAAACACTACCTGCGGTTTGTGTTCCTTGGCTTCGTCAGGTGTCATATTGGCATACGCCATAATTATTATTTTGTCTCCCACGTTTACACAATGAGCTGCGGCGCCGTTAAGGCATATAATACCCGAACCAGCCTTGCCGGCAATGATGTAGGTTGCAAAGCGGTTGCCGTTGTTTACATCGGCAATCTCTACTTTCTCATATTCATTAAGTCCTGCTGCCTCAAGCAGAAGCGAGTCAATGGTTATGCTTCCCACATAGTCGAGTCTGGCTTGTGTGACAGTTGCTCTGTGGATTTTTGACTTTAGAAGTGTTATTTCCATATAAAATTGTCGATGAGTCGGGTTTTACCTATATATACAGCAATAGCCACAAGGATTTCGCCTTCTATTTTTTCAATAGGCTGTACATTTTCTAAATCTACTATGTCAACATAGTCAACACGGGCTAAAGGTTCTGTTAGCAGATTGTCACGAATTATGTTTATCACAGTCTGCACATCGCGCTCACCATTGCTTATAGCTTCTTTGCCGAGTTGCAGACTTTTTGAAAGAATTAATGCCGCCTGTCGCTCCTCTTTATTTAAATAGGTGTTGCGGCTTGATTTTGCCAATCCGTCGGTTTCACGTACGATTGGGCATGCTATTATCTCTATGTCGAAATTAAGGTCGCGGGTGAATCGGCGTACGGTAGCCAGCTGTTGGGCATCTTTCTGTCCGAAATATGCTTTGTCGGGACATACTATATTGAAAAGTTTGCTCACTACTGTGCATACACCACGGAAGTGACCTTCACGGCGTGCGCCGCAAAGCAGTTCTGTGGTTTCTGTGGTATCTACGAAAGTGGTGAAATGCTCTGGATACATCTCTGATGGTTCAGGGTTGAAGATAAGGTCTCCTCCAGTACTCTCCACCAACGTTTTGTCGCGTTCAAGGTCGCGTGGATAGACTTCGAGATCCTCGGTTGGTCCAAACTGTATAGGGTTTACGAATACAGAAACCACTGTGCGGTCGTTTTCTTCAACCGATTTGGCAATGAGGCTATGATGCCCCTCATGTAAGAAGCCCATTGTAGGTACAAGACCCACAGTCAGTCCTTCCTTGCGCCAAGCTTTTACAATATCTCTTACTTCCTTAATGGTTTTTACTGTCAGCATAACCAATGTTTATTTATTGTTTCAATACAATTTCTCCATTACATCGTCGCTTATAGCAAAGGTATGCTCCTTTGCAGGAAACTCCTGCGACTCACAATCGGCTTTGTACTGTTTGAAAGCCTCTATCATTTCATCATGTAGATTGGCGTATTTCTTAACGAATTTTGGTGTGAAACCATTGCTGTAGCCAAGCATGTCTTGATATACAAGTACTTGCGCATCGGTGTGTCTGCCTGCTCCAATGCCAATAGTAAGGGCAGGAATCTGCTGCGTAATGAGTTTTGCAAGCTCCTCAGGCACACACTCTAACGTTATGGCGAAAGATCCAGCCTTTGTCAAAGCCTTGGCATCGGCAATTAACTGTTGTGCTGCTTCGAGTGATTTGCCTTGTACCTTATATCCGCCAAGAGTGTTGAAAGACTGTGGTGTAAGACCAATATGTCCTACAACAGGAATGCCTGCAGCTACTATTGCGTTGATACGGTCGGCATACTGCACACCTCCTTCAAGTTTAACAGCTTGACAATTAGTTTCTTTCATTATTCTGCCCGCATTAAGCACGGCATCATAAACAGAGGCTTGGTATGACATGAAAGGCATGTCGATAACAACGAATGTGTTTTTTGCTCCACGGCAAACAGCTTTCCCGTGGTGTATCATATCCTCTACTGTCACGGCAAGAGTATTTTCATAACCCAGCATTACATTGCCTAACGAATCGCCGACAAGAATCATGTCTATACCAGCCTCGTCAATATTGCAGGCGGTATGATAATCGTATGCCGTGAGCATACTAAGTCGGCGGTTGCCTTTTTGGGCAAGGAGCTGATTTACTGTTTGTTTCATTTTATCCTTTTCTATACAATTATCTTTATATAAATTCATTCCCTGTACTCCAAAAGCATTCTTTGGACCGTATTCAATTTGCAAAAGTATAAAGAAACTATGACATAGCAAAAGGATTATGGTTAATATGTAATTAAAATAGGTTTATTCTTGATTATATTAATATGCGTAAGCTCGGTTAAATAAAAAGTGATTTACCCAATGGCGAGTAAATCACTTTTATTTCTTTAATCAATAGATATTCTTAGAACTCTGCTGATTTTGGTGTGCGTGGGAAAGGAATCACGTCGCGTATGTTCTGCATTCCTGTCATGAAGAGTATCAGGCGCTCGAAACCGAGACCGAAACCAGCATGAGGACATGAGCCGTAACGGCGTGTGTCAAGATACCAGCTGTAGGTGTTCTCTTCCATGCCGCGTGCCTTAATTTCGGTAGTAAGCTTGTCATAGCTTTCCTCACGAACAGAGCCGCCGATGATTTCACCAATACGTGGGAATAGAACGTCTGTTCCCTGCATTGTCTTTCCGTCAGGATTCTTCTTCATATAGAATGCTTTAATCTCAGCTGGATAGTCTGTCATGATAACAGGACGCTTGAAGTACTCCTCTACAAGGAAACGCTCGTGCTCACTGCTCAAGTCCATACCCCAGCCAGTGACAGGGAATTCAAACTTCTTGCCGTTTTGTGCAGCTTCTGTCAGAATATTTATTCCCTCGGTGTAAGTCAGGCGTATGAAGTCTTCCTTAACCACACTCTCAAGAGTATAGAGAAGGTTCTTGTCAATCATGTTGTTAAGGAACTCAAGGTCGTCCTTGCAATTAACAAGTGCCCAGTTTACGCAATATTTGATGAAGTCTTCCTCCAAGTCCATCAACTCGTCTTTATCCATGAAGGCAACTTCTGGCTCTATCATCCAAAACTCAGCCAAGTGACGAGGAGTATTACTATTCTCAGCACGGAAAGTTGGACCGAATGTGTAGATGGCACCAAGTGCTGTGGCACCAAGTTCTCCCTCAAGCTGACCGGAAACCGTAAGGCTTGTGCGTTTACCGAAGAAGTCTCTGTCGTACTCAACTTTGCCGCTCTTTGCTACACGCTCAAGGTCGAGGGTAGTCACTTGGAACATCTCGCCTGCTCCCTCCGCATCACTTGCTGTTATGATTGGAGTGTGGAAATAGTAGAAACCATGATCATGGAAATACTTATGCACAGCTATTGCCATATTATGGCGTATGCGCATTACGGCACCGAAAGTGTTTGTACGCAGACGCATGTGGGCATGCTGACGCATATACTCGAAAGACTGACCTTTCTTCTGCATTGGATAGTCGGAACCGCAGAGTCCGTATATCTCAATTTCAGTAGCCTGAACTTCTGATGCCTGACCTTGTCCTTGGCTTTCTACAAGAATACCGTTTACGTTGATGCATGCACCTGTAGTTATGCTTTTCAGCATATCGGCATCGAATTTAGAAGGATCAACTACAACCTGAACGTTCTTTATTGTAGAGCCGTCATTCAGAGCAATGAAATCAACAGCTTTTGATGAGCGGTGAGTACGCACCCAACCTTTAACGTTTACTGTTGTTCCAAACGCAGTGCTCTGAAGAGCGTCAGCTACTTTTGTTCTTTTTATATTTTCCATTATGCTTGTTTATCTTTGCCAGATTATTCAAATGCACCCATTCGGAGCATATCAACTTCCTTCTCTGTGAGGAAGCGCCA
The DNA here is from genome assembly GCA_041855685.1 of Prevotella sp. GTDB lineage: Bacteria > Bacteroidota > Bacteroidia > Bacteroidales > Bacteroidaceae > Prevotella. The sequence goes on from JBHAEQ010000006.1 coordinate 32,027, forward strand.
GTCGCCGCGACGTACATTCTTCTTAGTGAGACCACAGAACTGAACGCGGTCGAGCTTAGTTACGTGGTAACCGAGACTCTCGAATATACGGCGTACAATACGGTTCTTGCCACTGTGGATTTCCAAACCTATCTGTTTCTTGTCAGTTGGTGATGCGTATTCAATAGCGTCTGCATGTATCTCACCATCCTCAAGCTGTATGCCGTCAGCAATCTGCTGTATGTCGTTTGCTGTGAGGTTCTTGTCGAGGAATACATGATATACTTTCTTCTTCAAGAATTTTGGATGTGTGAGTTTTGAAGCCAGCTCACCATCGTTGGTAAGGAGAAGTACACCTGTTGTATTACGGTCGAGACGACCAACAGGATAAATGCGCTCTGGGCATGCATCTTTCACAAGGTCCATAACAGTTTTGCGTTGCTGTGGGTCATCGCTTGTTGTTACATAATCCTTTGGCTTGTTGAGTAGAACATAAACTTTCTTCTCAAGAGAAACAGGCTGCTCGTGGAATACAACCTTGTCGGTGCGAAGAATCTTTGTTCCGAGTTCTGTTACTATCTCACCATTAACGGTAACAACACCTGCCTGAATGAAATCATCTGCCTCACGACGTGAACAAACACCTGCATTTGCAAGGAACTTGTTAAGACGTATTGGTTCGTTTGGATCAATGTGGGTTTCCTTGTATTCAATACGTTTTTTCATGCTGTACTTGGCATTTGGATTGTAGCCTGTAGTACGTTGCTGAGGTCCACGGAATCCTCCTTGCTGTGGTCTTCCGCCAAAGCCTGCTGGACGGAATCCACCTCCTTGTTGCTGACGTGGCTGATAGCCTCCCTGTTGCTGACGTGGCTGATAGCCTCCCTGTTGCTGACGTGGCTGATAGCCTCCCTGTTGCTGACGTGGCTGATAACCTCCCTGTTGCTGACGTGGCTGATAACCTCCCTGTTGCTGGCGTGGCTGATAGCCTCCCTGTTGCTGACGTGGCTGATAGCCTCCCTGTTGCTGGCGTGGCTGATAACCACCACGTTGTTGGTATCCTCCAGCATTATTGTAGCGTGGCTGATAACCTCCCTGTTGGTCTTCTACTCCTCTGTTTGAAGAACCGAAGCCTGCAGGACGGAATCCGCCTTCCTCTCTGTTGTTAATACGTGGACGTGAGATGCGTGGACGCTGAGTCCTGCCGTCTGCTGAGTTTTCACGGTTGTAATTGTTTGTTGGACGTGAAACGCGCTCATAGCGACGACCGTCAATCTGCTGTGTAGATTGTTCCTGAGTTTCAAAATTCTTTTCTGAATCCATTGTTGATAAAGTTTGTTAGCCTCACGGCTGTTAAATAATGTGTTTTTAAATACCTGTATAATTACTTGGAGTTATTGCCATCAGTTCCGCTTTCACAGCATCGCTGACTTCTAACTCGTTAATAAATTCATGAATAGTCTGCTCTGTTATGGCAGAGTTTGTACGTGTAAGAGCTTTTAGTGCCTCGTATGGGTTTGGGTAGGCTTCACGGCGGAGAATTGTTTGTATGGCTTCTGCCACTACCGCCCATGTGTTATTGAGGTCTTCTTGCAGTTTATCCTCATTGAGAATAAGTTTTCTGAGTCCTTTCAAAGTACTCTGTATTGCTATTGCTGTGTGTCCGAATGGAACGCCTACATTGCGTAGAACGGTAGAGTCGGTAAGATCTCTCTGCAACCGGCTGACAGGTAGTTTCTGTGCAAGAAACTGTAGAATAGCGTTTGATATGCCGAGGTTTCCCTCTGAGTTTTCAAAGTCTATAGGGTTTACCTTGTGTGGCATAGCGCTTGAACCAACCTCACCTGCTTTAATCTTCTGGCGGAAGTATTCCATTGATATGTACATCCAGAAATCGCGGTCGAGGTCGATTATTATGGTGTTTATACGGCGAAGGGCATCGAAAGCTGCTCCCATGCAGTCGTAATTGCTTATTTGTGTGGTGTATTGCTCACGCTTCAAACCTAACTTTTCGGCAACGAACTTATTGCCGAACTCACGCCAATCGTAGTTTGGATAAGCCACATGGTGGGCATTGAAGTTACCTGTAGCTCCACCAAATTTTGCTGTTAGTTTGATGGATTTCAACTGTTCGAGCTGTTCGTTCAGGCGGTATGCAAATACCATAATCTCTTTCCCAAGGCGTGTAGGAGAAGCAGGTTGACCATGAGTTTTTGCCAACATGCTTACGTTCTTCCATTCGTCTGCATATTCATTAAGCTGGGCAATGAGTTCTTCTACCTGCGGGTAAATAACCTGTTCAAAGGCTTCACGCATTGAGAGTGGAACACTTGTGTTGTTTATGTCTTGCGATGTAAGACCGAAGTGTATAAACTCCTTGTATTTATCAAGTGAGCCAATCTTATCGAACTGCTCTTTTATGAAATATTCTACTGCTTTAACATCATGATTAGTAACTTTCTCAATGTCCTTAACACGCTGTGCATCAGCTTCACTGAAATGTGTGTATATGTTGCGGAGTGTATCGAAAAGGTTGCGGTCGAACTCTTGCAACTGTGGTAGAGGTAGTTCGCACAATGCTATAAAGTACTCAATCTCTACCTGAACACGATAGCGAATGAGTGCATATTCTGAAAAATAAGTTGCTAATGATTCTGTTTTTTCTCTGTAACGACCGTCAATAGGTGATATAGCAGTCAATAAGTTCAAATTCATAGCTATAGCTCTCTTTTTATATACCTTATATTAATGTTATCCGAGACTGTTATACAGCCTCTCAATTTACTGTGCAAAAGTAATAATAATTTTCTAAAATAACATAACGTATTAAGATTGTTTTTTCTAAAGAAAGGATAATTTATGATTTGTAAACAAAAAAAGAGCAAAGTATTGGTACTTCACTCTTTCTTAGTGGGCGTTGACGGATTCGAACCGCCGACCCTCTGCTTGTAAGGCAGATGCTCTAAACCAGCTGAGCTAAACGCCCTTGTTGCCATCCGAAAAGTAAATTTGTTGTCGAAAGTGGGCGTTGACGGATTCGAACCGCCGACCCTCTGCTTGTAAGGCAGATGCTCTAAACCAGCTGAGCTAAACGCCCTTACTTTTCGTAAGCGGTTGCAAAATTACTAAGATTTTCTGAATCCTCCAAATTTTTTCTATTCTTTTTTTTGAAAAAGGATAAATAAAACTATTATATATGGTAGTTTGTGAAAAGAAATATGTAATTTTGCACGTATATTGAGCACTTGGTTCAATTTATAGTAATGCAGTAAAATAAAAACACAATAAAATATAATGGAAAAAGTAGTAAGCGGGATACGTCCGACTGGAAATCTCCATCTGGGAAACTATTTTGGAGCTGTTACGAGTTTTGTGAAGATGCAGCATGAGTATGATTGTCTGTTCTTCATTGCCGACTGGCATTCACTGACAACTCACCCCAAACCTGTGGATATACAGAACTCTGCCCGCACTATTCTGGCGGAGTATCTGGGTTGTGGTATTGACCCTGCAAAAGCGCCTATATATGTGCAGAGCGATGTAAAAGAAACTCTTGAGTTGTATCTCTTCCTTAATATGAACACATATCTTGGCGAGTTGGAACGTGTTACCACTTTTAAGGAGAAAGCACGCAAGCAACCTGACAATGTTAACGCCGGATTGCTGACTTATCCTACGCTCATGGCGGCTGATATTCTGCAGCATCGTGCTCAGAAAGTGCCTGTAGGCAAGGATCAGGAGCAGAACATGGAGATGGCACGCCACTGTGCCCGACGCTTTAATAATATATATGGTGCAGAATTCTTCCCTGAGCCTCAGAGTTTCTATTTTGCTTCACAGGCTGTGAAGATTCCGGGGCTTGATGGTTCTGGAAAAATGGGTAAGAGCGAGGGAAACTGCATATATCTGCGTGATGACGACAAGGTTATTACAAAAAAAGTGATGAAGGCTGTTACCGATAATGGACCGCAGGCTATGAATTCCGAAAAGCCAGAGGTTATTAAGAATTTGTTCCAGTTCCTTGATATTGTTTCTTCAAAGGATACATATCAGTATTTCGATGAGAAATGGAATGACTGCACACTACGTTATGGCGACCTGAAGAAGCAGATTGCGCAGGACTTGTGTACAATGGTAGCTCCTATCCGTGAGCGTATTCTTGAATTCAGTTCCGACCCAGTACGTCTTGACAAGATTGCCGCCGAAGGTGCTGAAGTGGCAAGGGCAAGTGCAAGAGCAACACTTGAGGAAGTGCGTCAGTTGGTTGGATTCCGTAAATAAAAATTCTATCTACATTATGAAGCATCGCTTTCGGTCTCTTTTTCAAAGAAGTGAGACTGAGAGCGGTGCTTTTCGTATAGGAAAGTTTTTACACAAGCAAATCGAGTTGTTTTTTCAGGTCTTTCAACTGGTCGCGTGCAGATATTAGTGCTTCCATTACTTGTGCGCTTTTATCCACACCAGTTCTGTTGGTGCTTATCATTTTCTTTGCGGCATCGAGCTTGAAGCCTCTAACTTTCGCCATGTTGTGAATAAGGCGTATTTCCTCAATATCCTCCTTTGTGTATTGGCGAATGCCTCGTGCGTTGGTCTTAGGCTGAATCTGCGGAAACACCTTCTCCCAGTATCTCAGCGCACTCTCGTTGACGTTGAACATCGCCGCAACCTCCTTTATGGAGTAGAAGAGTTTTAAGTCTTTGTCTCTATTAAGTGCCATATTCTATAATTGTTTTTACTGTGCAAAAATAGCAAGAATAGTTGAAAGTGCCAATAAATTGTCTTTGAAAAGTGTTTATGCAGTGTCAAATTAAGTTGTGTATTTATAAAGACATAATATTAATAAATAATAAAAATATAGTAAGAAACATTTGTATACAAAAGAAATTTTAGTATGTTTGTGCAGTTTTTAGGTATATTTTTGTTAATCATTAAATTGTAAATTATGAATCTTTCAAAATGTTTGTTATTCTTGTGACTGCATGTGTATGTATTGTATTTATTCAAGGCTGTACTAATGTAGAGCATGATACAATGATGAACACTGGAACGGTAGAAATTTCTTCAAAATGTTGTATAGTGTTACTTTTAATCATGTGCAGAAACAATTATATTCATACATGAACAAAGTATCAAGAAGTAAAGTTAATTTAAAAGATGCAGAGGTTGAGATACAGAATATAATGTCACCTTTAATACCTGCTGGCGAGCAAATCAGAGATAATATATATGCTTATTAATTCCTTCTATATTCTTAACATCATAGGTACATTACTTGTATATGTAGGTATATTCATTAAAAGTTCATGTTATAAACATATAGATATTGCCATTGTTGTATTATCTTTGTGTATGCTCTTCGTTGCATGTTGCAGGGATCGCAATTCTACTTTTAGGCATAAAAAGGATATTCTTTCTATGCTGATGATAGAGCTTATATTGCTTTTCTTGTTCCTTTTTTGATGTGAATGATACTGCTAAAAGAAAGAAAGGAATATCCTTCACTCTTCACTTCAAAGTCGATAACTATTGCGATTTATAGACGTACGGTTACAGAGGGTATAGGCGTACGACATGAACAAGAGTGGACGTACGGCAACAGAATTGAAGCCGTACGTCTATAGATTTTAACAATGCTCAACAATAAACTTTCAACTTGATTTCCCGCAAATATCAATGAAAATCATCGTTAATTATAGATTGAAAAAAGTTCGATGCTTAAGCTCTATGAACAGTGATTATAATATAAGCGAGACATCAAATGGCAGTGCTACATACAATAAAAAGCAATAATAGCAATTATCACTGTGTAACGATAGTTATTCTTATGTTGTAAGGATAGTTATCGTTAGAGTGTAAGAATAGTTATCGTTAGTGCATAAGAATAACTATCGTTAGGTGGGAACAATAGTTATTCATAAAAAGTGTGTATAGTTTTCTGCAAATAGAAATATGAATATAGGTAGTACTTACAATTATGACGTAACAGTCATTAACTCCAAATTAATCATTCCTAAAGAATCCAATTCTGTTATTACACAGAAGCGTGAAATTCTATTGTTGTATAAGAAAAATGTTTCGCAAGTGTAAGAAGTAGCGTATTTTTCTTAAAATATGCCTAATTTACAGCGATTTTATGTAATTTTGCACCCATATTTATAAATAAGGTAAGAATCATTATGATGACAGCAAAAGAAATTCGCGAATCGTACAAAAAATATTTTGAGCAAAAAGGGCATGCTATTGTACCATCTGCTCCCATGGTTATAAAGGACGACCCTACACTGATGTTCACTAATGCAGGAATGAATCAGTGGAAGGATATTATTCTCGGAACACGTGACCCTGAGCCACGCCGTAGAGCTGACTCACAGAAATGTCTGCGAGTGAGTGGTAAGCATAACGACTTGGAAGAAGTTGGACATGACACCTATCATCATACAATGTTCGAGATGCTTGGTAACTGGTCGTTTGGCGACTATTTCAAAGAAGGTGCTATAGACATGGCTTGGGAGTATTTGGTTGATGTTTTGAAACTGAATCCCGCAGACCTGTATGTTACTGTATTTGAAGGCGATGAGAGTGAGAACCTGAAACGCGACGACGAAGCAGCAGGCTATTGGCTTAAGCATGTGCCTGCCGATCACATCATAAATGGTAATAAGCACGATAATTTCTGGGAGATGGGCGATACTGGTCCTTGCGGTCCTTGTTCGGAGATTCATCTCGACAGTCGTTCACCGGAGGAGAAGGCTAAAGTGCCGGGAAGAGAACTCGTTAATAAGGATGATCCACAGGTTATCGAAATATGGAATATTGTGTTCATGCAGTTCAACCGCAAGGCTGACGGTTCCCTTGAGAATCTCTCTATGAATGTGATTGACACTGGTATGGGCTTCGAGCGCTTGGTACGTGCAATACAGGGTAAGAACTCTAACTACGATACTGACATATTCCAGCCAATGATATGCGAGATATGCCGCTTGTCGGGCAAGGAATATGGCAAGGAAGAAACTGTTGATGTGGCAATGCGGGTAATTGCCGATCACCTCAGAGCAGTTGCTTTCTCTATTGCCGACGGTCAACTGCCTGGTAATGCAAAGGCAGGCTATGTGATTCGTAGAATCTTGCGCCGTGCGGTGCGCTATGCCTATACGTTCCTTGATCAGAAGGAGGCTTTCATATATAAGATTCTTCCTGTGCTTATTGATGAAATGGGCGATGCCTACCCTGAATTGCCAGGACAGCGTGAGTTGATAGGTAGAGTTATCAAGGAAGAGGAAGACTCATTCCTGCGCACACTTGACAAGGGAATATCAATGCTTGCAGCTGCTATTGAAGAACTGAAGATGCAGGGTAAGAATGTGCTCGACGGTACACAAGCATTCCGCCTTTTCGATACGTTTGGTTTCCCTCTCGACCTCACAGAACTTATTTGTCGTGAGAATGGTGTTACTGTTGACGAGAAGCAGTTTGACGAAGAAATGCAGAAGCAGAAGGCACGTGCACGTAATGCGGCTGTTGTAGAAGCTGGCGACTGGATTGAAATCCGTACAGGCGAGCAGGAGTTTGTAGGCTATGACTATACGGAGTATGAATGTCATATTCTGCGCTATCGTCAGGTTACCCAGAAGAAACAGACATACTTTGAGGTTGTACTTGATAAAACTCCTTTCTATGGCGAAATGGGTGGACAAGTTGGCGATCAGGGCGTTCTTGTTAGTGAGGACGAGACAATAGAAGTTCTCGATACTAAGCGCGAGAACAATCAGAGTGTGCATATCATAAAGGAAATGCCTAAGAATCCAGAGGCTGATTTTATGGCATGTGTAGATACAGACAAGCGTAAGGCTACAGAGGCTAACCATACAGCAACACACCTTATTGACCAAGCTTTGAAAGAAGTGCTGGGCGACCATGTGGAACAGAAAGGTTCGCTTGTGACTCCTGATTCTCTGCGCTTCGACTTCTCGCATTTCCAAAAGGTTACTCACGAGGAACTGCGTAAAGTAGAGAAGCTTGTTAACGAACGCATTCGGCAGAATCTACCTCTGCAAGACCATCGTGACCTGCCGCTTGATGAGGCTAAGACACTTGGCGCAATAGCTTTGTTCGGTGAGAAATACGGTGATCGTGTACGTGTGGTTCAGTTTGGCGATTCTGTAGAATTCTGCGGTGGTTGTCATGCTAAATCTACAGGTGAACTCGGATTGGTGCGCATTGTTTCTGAAAGTTCTGTTGCTGCAGGAATCCGTCGTATTGAGGCTATAACAGGAGTCGCTGCCGAGGAAAGCGTTCATCATATGGAAGATATACTTTTTGCTCTGCGCAACATGTTCAACACTAAAGATGTGAAGGCAGCAATGGAGAAAGTTCTTGAAGAAAATGCCGTTCTGAAAAAACAGACTGAGGAGTTTATAAAGGAAAAGCTCTTCCGTGTGCGCGACGAGATTGTCAAGAATGCCAAGGAAGTTAATGGCGTAAAAGTTGTTAAGCATGTGTTTGTTGCCGACATGGACGCCAATATAGTTAAGGACCTTGCGTTTCAGGTTGCCAACATGTTGCCTGAAAACACAATCTGCGTTTACGGAAGCAAGTCTGATGATAAGCCACTCATTACTGTGATGATAAGCAAAGACCTCGTTTCCAGTCGTGGTCTGAATGCCGGTCAGTTGGTGCATGAGGCAGGCAAGCTAATCAAAGGCGGTGGCGGTGGTGCTCCTCACTTTGCAACAGCAGGAGGTAAGGACACAACGGGTATTGATGCCGCTGTAGATAAGGTAATAGAACTTTGCGGACTATAATTCGTTAGTCTCATATATTATATATAATAAGGTGGAAATATCAGCTGATATTTCCACCTTTTGTATTAAGCATTAAAGTTGTCGGGATGACCAGACTCGAACTGGCGACCACACGCCCCCCAGACGCGTACGCTAACCAACTGCGCCACATCCCGATGTTGATGCTTAAATGCAATTGCCATGCAAAGTTAATGCAAATGGGTGGAAAAACAAAATTTTTATTATAAAAAAGCATTATTCTATTTGTGTTGTTGACTCTACGCATAAAAAAGAACTAAATATGTGTTAAAAAGCAGGTGGATATTTGGAGATGTATTGATTTTTAATATATATTTGCATGAAGATTATCTAACTAATATAACTTCAAGGTAATTGTATGAAAAGTATGTATCGACTTCCAGAATTCAGTTTCAAAGACATGGAGCCGTTCATGTGCAATACCTTGTGCAATAGTTTTATTTTGTCAGGAGCAATGTTAGTGCTTTATTTATTAATTATGGTAACGACTAACATTCGTTGCCGCAAAAATTTAATTTATTATGAAGAATATGTACATTTTAGTACTTGCCTGCCTGATGGTGGCTGGTGTGCAGAATATTTCGGCACAGGTGAGGTTGACAGAAATCAAATCCATACACAACGGAAAACAGAATGACCGCGGTGTTTTGACCTACAATTCCGACGGCTCTTTGAAGAAGTACGAAGTTTATGGAGTTGATAATAACGGAATGGAGGTTACGATTCCAGATGTTGCGGAATATACTTTTGGTGCAGATGAAGTAGTGATTAAGACAAAGACGTATAGCTGGGCAGGAGACTTGGCAGAAACAGTGGAAGACCGCATTCTCCGTGATAGAACAAAGCCCGGGTGGATAGCTAAGAGTTGGACATCTATAACCAAAGAGAACGATGGTACAGAGAGCAGAACCGAAACCACTTTTCTTCATGATGCTCAGAATAGACTTATCAGCATATCCGTATCGGAAGGGGAAGAGAGTGGTAAATACAGTTTTACCAGAAACGAGGCTGGTGATGTTACAATGAGTGTTATGGAGGTAGGCATGAACGACAGACAGATTGTAGTGACAACAGAATATGAGTACACTGACATTGTCAGCAATTCGGAAATTGTGTCAGCCATGGTATATATTATTCCTTTAGATCCTGCACATATCTCAAACGGTAACATTACTACTATGCTGAATGTGTTTTTGCTTAATGGCAAACGTCCGAAGCACTATCCTTCTACTTTGAATATGACGTACAGCAAGAAAACGGATGCTGGTAATGTCGATTTCAAGGTTTGTCGTGTTGATTTTTCTTACGAGATGGATAATTCTTACGGACTACGAATGGACCGTGTAACCATTACTTCCAAGGAGGAAGGCATTGAGGACGGTGAAGAAATCTCGGAGACCAACACCAACGTGCTTGAATTTAAATATACGGATTTTTCAACCGGTGTAAATGATGTTCAGGTTGATGACATGACTTCTGCGGTATGGTATTCTGTTTCGGGTGTCCCTTCTTCCAATCCACATTCAGGATTGAATATCCGCAAAGGTTCTGACGGTAGTGTACGCAAGGTCATTGTACGTTAACCATAAAGCGGTAATCATACCGCATTAGTTCCTGTTTTCGCTTTACATCCAGTTCCCCGAACTGATTGCAGACAATAGCCTACAATCAGTTCGGGCTTTGATTACCTATTTGGGTTAAAAATGATATGTCAGTCCAACTCTGCATTCAAATGTGCGGGCTATGACATCGGCATATTGCTTATATCTGGTATCTCGCACGAAATACGAGCCTCCCAATACTGCACTGAGTGTTCCCTTGAAATCAAACTCCCATATAGGGTTTATCTCCAGAAGTGAAGTTCTGCTTCTGTCGCCTTGCACATTATAATAGGATGGATTTATCTCTGTATAGTCCTTGGCACCGTAGCCCTTCCATGTGAAAAGCCTGAAATAGTTGGCTCTTAATATGAATCGTCCGAAATTACGTAGTTCCATGTGGGTTTTGGTCTTTATGGAGAAGCCGGACCCCAGATTATAGTCGCGGTCAACTACTTGATAATAGTCTGTTTTGCTTCCTCCTAATAATATTCCACTAAGGAATAGTCTCTGCTCCAAACGTTTTATCACACCTGTCTCGGCAAATCGCATTATGAGTCCTGGTCCTATGGCAGCAGCTTCAGATATGCGATACGGAACAAGGTCGGTACCGTCTTTCACTGCATTTGAATTGTAGTAGTTGAAGTGTTGATATACTCCCAATTTCACAGTATTGTCTCCGTCCATTCTTGTTCCCCATATCTGACCAAGCAGATGCAGTCTGTTGAACAGCGGCTGATTGCCTGACAGACCTATTGTTGTTTCTATAAAGAAGAAATCGTAAGGGCGTGTGCTGTCTTCTCCCAACGGGTCGCCATATTCAAGGAATATATTTAGATATGGATTGAATTCACCACGGAACATGCCTCCTGCATCGCTAAGATAGCGAAAACCTGTAGAAACAGATAAGTCGATTGGAAGGTGAGCGCGGTCGTAATACATGTAATCCGTATTGTTAATCTTCCATGCATCGCCGTCTATTATTCTGTTCAATCCTCCCATTGGATTTATAACTGTTGCTGCAAACTCGCGCAGGAAACGACGAAAGCCCCGTTCTTTGTTGTTGAGAATGAGTCGGCTTATTCTGTGGGTAACCTCACCAAGTGCTATACCACCGAAGGTTGTAGCAAAGAGGTCGTTTATTGCCGGTGGCTCGTTTTCACCGAGAAACTCCCACATTAGGCTTCCTGCTAATGCGAAGGGTGCGCTCTCCCAAAAGTTTAATCCATTGCTTCGGGCGGCATTGAAGTAAAGATTCCCATGATAGGGGTGTGCCGAAAGATTAGTGCTGAACCCGTCGTTATCCCATACGAATCCTGTCTTGAAATTATGTCTAAGGTCACTCCACGTTACTTGAGCATAGTCTTTATTTAACGGATAGCGATCAACTAAATGCACAAAAGCATTTATTGCTGTTACTTCTGTTGCTGCACGCCAATATCTTTTCTGTGAGAATGTGTGTTGAACCAATGAATCTCCATAATTGCGCAAGCGCTTTTGTATATCGGGCAGTCCTGCTCCTTGATTACGATGCCAGTTGATAGCAAGTCCTATTTGTCCTATCATGCCTCGCTTATACTCTTTGTTATGTTCATAATAGCGGGTATTGCCATAGCCTACAGAACCAAAAATGGCAATATTCTTTGTTGCCTGATACTCCAGACTCAGACGTCCTTGAAGAGAATAAAGCCTGTCAGGCTTTGTATTACTGTGTTCCTCGAAAGTCTCTATATGATAGAAACCAATATCGCCACTCACCGACCAGTGTGGGGAAATATTGAGATACTGTCCCAAACGGTATGACAATGCTCCTGAGAACTTCTCGTTTAGTCCCATGTAGTGAGTACCTATACCTAATATACTATAGGTTGATTTGTTGCGGAAACGCAGACCGACATTTATTATTGATGTTGTTCCAAGAGCTGTCAGAATGTCGATTCTTGTATTTGGATTGAGATTGACAAGACCAATTTTCTTTGCAAGAGTATCGTTAGATACATTTATAATTCCAATCTGCACACCTTTTGGGTGGTTGCGTGCCACGTTAAGAAGTCCCACCTGAACACCTCGCAGAGTGTCGGCATAGTTGAATCCTCCTATTTGCAATCCTCGCATTCTTGATGCTGTAATGTTGGCAAGACCTGCAAGCTGCATTCCTTTTTCTACTCCCATAGCCAGATTAGTTATGCCGGAAATTTGTGTTCCACGGAATGGACGTTGGGCAATATTGGCAAAACCTCCAACTTGTATGCCTTTAAGCTGTTCAGCGTAATTAGTGACAGGCGACAGCTGCAATCCTCTCATAACACCATTCACATTATTATATATCGAAGCAACCTGCAAGCCATGAGCATCTTCCGAATTGGCAGCTAATCCACCAATGTTAACACCGCGCATGTCTTTGTGAGTGCCGGCTGATACTAATCCAAATTGAAAACCGTGTAGAGTATCTACGCTGTTGAATAGTCCTATGCCAGCTCTGCTCTTTACGGTAGAATCGACAGCATGGCTGTTTATTCCCAATGCTATGTTCTTGCCTCTTCTTACGTTGTTTTTCTTAGTTTGTGCTGCTGATGTTTGAGTCGTAAGGAAAAACGAAAAAATAGCTATCAGATTTATAATAACATGTTGATTCATCTGTTTTTATATAATTTTATACTTATGCAAAAGTACGAAAAAGATATGATTTATGCTCCGTTTCTATAAAAAACAAAGCATGGCATGTTGATTTGTTGATTTTTTTATACCTTTGCATGCATACTAAGAAGAATAAGTAATGGCGAGTAATATTGATTTTGTAGAGTTTATAGCCGACCAATGTAGTGGGGCAGGAAACATTTCTTTCAAAAAGATGTTTGGAGACTATGGAATATACTGCAACGGCAAGATATTCGGACTTATATGTGACAACCGTTTGTACGTGAAGCCTACGGAAGCAGGAAGACGGGTTCTGAAAACACAGGAAATGCTTCCGCCTTATGAGGGTGCAAAGGATTATTTCTATATAAGCGATGTTGATGACCGTAATTATTTGTCAACACTTGTATTGGAAACCTACAATGAACTACCCGAGCCAAAGCCAAAGAAAGGCAAAAATGTATTGTTGAAATAGTGTAAGTCGGCAACTCGTTAGTACTATTATTTTTGTATTGTTTTTCAAGTGAAATAGAAATGGCAATGCAGAAAAATAAGCTTTGTAACATATCAAAAACGTTCTTTGTTGGTAAGAATGCCGCCTTTGCAATGCAATACGACCGCTTTTACCGGGCAAAACGGTACGTTTTATAGCGTAAAGCGGCAGGTTTTACAGTCAAATATTGTTGCTTTTACAGTATTGGAATCATGTGAATAAGATGCCTGTGTTTCTAAAGTCTTGATTCTTAATGATATAATTCTGTTACCAAAATGTGTGTATTCGACAAGGAAGTATAATTCATTGCAAATATGAAAAAAATAATTGTTAAATTCAAATAATATAGTACTAAGTTGTAAGCTCTGTAATACTTTACTTATATGAGGAAAGTAATTTTACAAATAATTATTTACAGAAGAACTTATATTGTTTCTAAGAAAAAATACATAACTTTGTGAACTAAAACAATGAAATATTTATAGAAACATTTACAAACAGCAGAATAATGAAAAAGATATTCCTATCTCTGTCTATCATTCTTATGTCAACTGTAGTGTTGGCACAGACAAATGCCAATCTGTCGAAGATGAATCTGAGAACCATAAGTAGAATGAATGCTAAGGAAAAACGTTATGAAGGCAACGTTCGACGAGCACAGGTTATTGGAAAGAAAGAAGAACGCAGCGGCTTGATGCTTAAGATAAAAAATAATGCGGATGAGCATCTGTTGCTTGAGAGATACCGCATGCGCAAGTTTTCACGACAGGGCAATATACTCATTGTTACTCTCCCTACAGACAGCATTGCCTCTCTTTCTTTGCATTCTGATGTGCTGAAGCTTGAACAATATGTCCCTCGGCAGCGGCAAAACGATATTGCAGCTACAACTGTAGGAGCGGATAAGGTATGGAAAGGCGATAATCTTATTCAGGCATTTACAGGCAAAGGTGTTATAGCAGGTATTACCGATTGCTTTTTCGACTTCACTCACCCTACGTTCTATGATGCTGACGGCAACCTAAGGATAAAGGCTTTCTGGGATTCGTTCATGCCTACAGTCAGCGGTGAGAATGTGCATTGGGGGCATATAATGCGTGGCGATGAACTTCTTACTGCCCAACATTCGTCAGAAGCAAAACGCGGTACTCATGGTACTCACGTGCTTGGTACAATGGCAGGAAGTGGCGATTTAAGCAATGACAGCAAATGGAGAGGCATTGCATGGGAGGCTGACATAATAGGTACTACCACATATTGGGGAGGTGATGACACCCTTGTCGTAGTTCCTGTTAACGATGATGCACATGCTTTATTTGATGCAGGACTTGGTGATGCACTCGCATTTGAATTCATATTCCGCGAGGCAGATTCTCTTGGCATGCCTTGTGTTATAAACTATAGTGTTGGCGAATACAACGATTTCTATAACGATTGGGAGAATACAGCCGAAAAGGAATATATCGGCAACCTGCTTACACCCGGGCATATATTGGTAGTGGCAGCATGTAATAGCGGCAATTCACGAGGTTTGTATTATAAGAATGATGGTGCTAATACTACTAACCTTCGCATGGCTTTACATACTCAGGAACCATTCTTTACAGTACGCTCTCAAGGCGAGGCAGAGTTTGAAATTGAGCGAGGAAATGATGTGTTCCGTCTTAAATCACACGAAATGGACGCTATAACTGACGCTAATCCTGATGCTCATGGCACTATTGTGATAACTCCTGACAGTATATCAGAGAATGGTATTACTCTTACATGGTATAAGAAAGCACAGAACAATACAGGTTTTGACTATGGATACTACTTTCAATTCAATATAACCGATGCTGCCTGGGAGCAACGTTCGCAGGCTCCTATATATATAAAGGTAATAGGCAAGCAGAATGGACTACAGGAAATAATGGCAAATGAGGAGAGTTGCTATTTTACGAATGCCATCACAGGTGTAGCTTCCAGTGGTAAATTCACTCCATATACCATTGGTATTCCTGCTTGTTATGACAATGTTATAGCTGCTGGTGCAACTTTGCATAGGCATGACTTTGAAAATCTTGACGGCACGACAGTAGGGTGGTACACATATTATAATACCCCCACTGGCTATCGTGTGCCATTCTCTTCCGTAGGTCCTACAAATTCTGGTAGAATAAAGCCTGATGTCTGCGCACCCGGATTGAACATTATCTCAGCAGTAAGTTCATTTAACGAAGAAGAACTTTATACTGAATATTATGCAGATGTAACAAGTCATAATGGAAAAGATTATTATTGGGCAGGTGTAAGCGGCACATCTCAGGCATCGCCAGTAGTGGCAGGCAGCATAGCACTATGGCTTCAAGCCAAGCCCGATCTCACCTATCAAGAAGCATTAGAGATAATAAAAAAAACAGCCCGTCAGACTAAAACCGAAATAACCTACCCTAATAACGAGTATGGACACGGAGAGATTGACGCATACAAGGGATTATTGGAGGTATTGAGTCTTACATCAATCAACGAAATATCAACTCGTCAGCCATCAGGGGTGAACTTCTGTGTTGCGGATAATATACTCAAGATTCAGTTTTCCGAACAACCCCAACAGGACTATACCGTAAAATTTTACTCTACTTCAGGAGCATTGATGAAAACATTGAAAATGGAGCAGATAGTAGAAACAATCGACATCTCAGATTTCCCCTCTGGCGTTTATGCTGTGCAGTTGAACACTAATAACAAGCAGACAACAGGTTCAACACTTATTAGAAAGTAGTAAAAACGGCTCAATCGAAATTTAATGGAGAATAAATAGTTTTATTGTTGTTCGCTAAAACCAAACTACCAAACAACCAAATTACTAAACCACCAATTCTCCTATTTTTCCTTTATGTCAATATTATTCCCGATTTTATTATTTCAGTGCGGACAGACACAGGGTCTGTTCGCACGTTGTTGTTCATAACATTAAAAAAAAACTCTCTAATCCGCTGAGCCGTAAAAAGAAAACAGCCTGCAAGTAGAAACTTGTAGGCTGTTAAGTATTGTTGGGATACCCGGACTCGAACCAGGAAAGGCAGGACCAGAATCTGCAGTGTTACCATTACACCATATCCCAATCTTATGGGAGGAATTTCTTCCTATTCAACAAACGACTCCTCATTTGCAAGTGCAAAGGTACAGCGTTTTTTTTTAACTTGCAAGCAAAAACTCAACTTTTTTCCTAAAAAAATGAAAAATGAGCGTCTTTACTCCATTCTTTCAATTTATGGATTTATAATGTCAACTTTAATACGTAACTTTGCATACACAATATTTATATAAAAAACAGTTTGGCACGATGTTTGGATATAAATAAGCATTATGATGAAGGTAAACATTAAATTAAAATAGATGAACGAGACTAAGAAATTAATTGAAACTATAATAAATGGCATTCAGGAGAAGAAAGGCCGCGATATTGTAGTGGCTGATATGTCGGAAATTGACGGAGCTGTAACAAAGTACATGGTTATCTGCGAGGGCGGTTCGCCAAGTCAGGTCGAAGCTATCTCTGGCGAAGTTGCTGAGCAATGTCGTAAAGAATTGCACGAAAAACCAGCTCATTGTGTAGGTCTTGAGCAGGCTACATGGGTGGCAATGGACTTTGTTGATGCTATGGTTCATATTTTCGTTCCTGAAGCACGCGAGTTCTACGACTTGGAACACCTTTGGGAAGACGCAAAAATACAGACAATTCCAAACTTAGATTAATTCATAACAAAAACAAACGACAGTGAGCAGTAATAATAACAAACAAGGTAATAACGATCAGCAGCCAAAGATGCCGAAGTTCAATATGAACTGGTTGTATGTTTTGGTGACAATTGCTCTGGCGGCATTCTTCATAACAGGAGGAGGCGATGCGCTTGTTTCAGGCGGTGCGCAACAGAAAGTCACGTACACCCAGTTCAAACAGTATGTGGCGAAAGGGTATGCCAGCAATGTGGTAGTAAATAAGAATGAAAGTAGTCTGAAAATGTATGTAAAGGCTAAAAACACCCGCGATGTGTTCAAAAAGAGTGCTGAACAGATGGGAAAATCGCCTTACGTTACAGTGGAATTCGGAAGTGTTGACGAACTGGAGGGCTTCCTTACAAAGCAGCTCGAGCGGAAAACACTTAGCGATTTCAGTTACGAAAACAAGAATAATAATGGTTTCATGACATTCCTGTTCAACTTCGGACCTATCATTCTGCTTGTTCTTGCATGGATATTCATATTCAACCGTATGGGAGCAGGCGGCGGTGGAGGTGCTGGCATATTCTCAGTAGGAAAGAGCAAGGCAAAGATGTATGAGAATGCAAGCGAGATAGGTGTAACCTTCAAGGATGTAGCAGGACAGGAAGGAGCCAAGCAGGAGATTCAAGAAATTGTAGAATTCCTTAAGAATCCTGGCAGATATACTGAGTTAGGTGGTAAAATTCCACGCGGTGCATTGCTTGTAGGTCCTCCAGGAACAGGTAAGACCTTGCTTGCAAAGGCAGTAGCAGGCGAGGCAGGAGTGCCGTTCTTCTCTATGTCGGGTTCTGATTTCGTTGAGATGTTCGTAGGTGTGGGTGCCAGTCGTGTCCGCGACTTATTCCGTCAGGCAAAGGAAAAGAATCCGTGTATTATCTTTATTGACGAGATTGATGCTGTTGGTAGAGCACGCTCAAATCACGCTTCAATGGGAGGAAATGACGAGCGTGAAAATACACTTAACGCCCTTCTGACAGAGATGGACGGATTTGGAACAAACAGTGGTGTAATAATACTTGCTGCAACAAACCGTGCTGATATGCTTGATAAAGCTCTTCTGCGTGCAGGTCGCTTTGACAGACAGATACATGTTGACCTTCCCGACTTGCATGAAAGAAAGGAGATATTCAAAGTGCACCTTCGTCCGTTGAAGACTGATGAGTCTCTTGATATTGACTACTTGGCACGTCAGACCCCCGGATTCTCGGGCGCTGATATTGCAAATGTATGTAATGAAGCTGCACTTATTGCAGCACGTCATAACAGCAAGGTGGTAACAAAGCAGGATTTCCTCAGTGCCGTTGACCGTATTATCGGTGGATTGGAGAAGAAGACAAAGATAATGACAGCTGCGGAAAAGCGTACTATAGCTCTTCACGAGGCTGGTCATGCTACAGTATCATGGTTCTGTGAATTTGCCAACCCTCTTGTAAAGGTGAGCATTGTTCCTCGTGGTCAGGCTTTAGGAGCTGCTTGGTATCTACCGGAAGAACGTCAGATTACAACTAAAGAGCAAATGCTTGATGAAATATGTGCACTTTTAGGCGGACGTGCTGCAGAGGAGTTGTTCACAGGGCATATCTCTACTGGAGCAATGAACGATTTGGAACGTGCTACTAAATCGTCATTCGGCATGATAGCATATGCCGGTATGAGTGAAAAACTTCCTAACATCTGCTATTACAATAATCAGGAATCGCATTTCCAGAAACCTTTCTCTGAAACAACAGCAAGGATTATTGACGAGGAAGTCCTTAAGCAGGTGAATGAACAGTATGACCGTGCTAAGCGCATTCTTGAAGAGAACAAAGCCGGTCATAATGCACTTGCAGAATTGCTTATAAGTCGTGAGGTAATCTTTGCTGAAGATGTTGAGAATATTTTTGGTAAGCGTCCATGGATTAGTAGAAGTGAAGAGATTATCGAAGCTAATGAAGCACGAATGGCAAAAGAGCAGGAAGAACTTGAGAAAAGGCTTTCGATTGAGAATATGCCAGAAGAAGTGCGCAAGGCTCAGGCAGAGTTCCTTAACAATGAGGACAATGCTGGTGATGTAGATAATAATAACGGAACAGAGAAATAATTTAATAATGTTGGCAATGAGTCCTAAACTTAAAAACCTCATAGTACGTGCTGTCACAGGCTTCTTCTATGTTGCAATTATGGTAGTCGGCTTTATGCGCCCGCTGGCAATGATGTTCCTATTTGCAATAATCACAGGAATGACAATATGGGAATTTTGTGGTTTGGTAAACGAAAGGGAAAAAGTGTCTGTCAACAGATTTATCTGTTCAGCCGCAGGAGTATTCCTATCGATAGCCATGTATGGCTTCTGCACAGGAGTCACAGGTGCAGTGGTGTTTATTCCATATCTAATAACGATACTATATCTGTTCATTTCTGAACTCTATCTGAAACAGGAAGATCCTATACATGACTGGGCATATTCAATGCTAAGTCAGTTGTATATAGCTCTACCTTTTGCTACTATCAACATATTGGCATATTATAAAGGTGAGTTCTATTATCTTCTGCCTCTCTCTGTATTTATTTTCCTCTGGTGTAATGATACAGGAGCATATTTAAGCGGCTCACTCTTAGGAAAGCACAAGCTGTTTCCAAGAATTAGTCCCGCCAAGAGTTGGGAAGGAAGTATTGGAGGCGGAATACTCGTAGCATTAATAGCCGCTCTTATATGGTATATAGAGCCAGACAACCGATCAGGTATGAATATTACAGAATGGATGGGACTTGGACTGGTAGTCGTTTTCTTCGGGACATGGGGAGATCTTGTAGAAAGTCTTTTCAAGCGTACCATAGGTATAAAAGATTCTGGAAATATACTCCCAGGACATGGTGGTATGCTCGACCGTTTCGACTCGTCTCTGATGGCTATCCCTGCGGCTGTTGTATATCTCTATACCTTATCAGCGTTTTAGAAGTAAATCAACCATTATACAGGCGGCGTTATCAGAAGCGATAATGTCGCCTAATTGTTTGTGAACATCGGCATATCCATCGAGCATTATTCTTCGTGCAGGCTTTTTAGGGAGTATATTCTTCAGTTCTTTACGTATATTTTCAACTGTATATTTATCGGCTATAAGTTCAGGAACAACTTCTCTGTTTGCTATAAGATTAACAAGCGACACATACTTTACTTTAAGGAAGTGGTTGAACAAAAAACGTGATATCTTTGGCAGAGGAGTATTGTAGATAACAACCTGTGGAACATTGAAACAGCATGTCTCCAATGTGGCAGTGCCACTTGTAACAATGGCAGCTGTGGCAAAATGTAGTAACTCATAAGTCTCGTTCATCACAAACCTTAAATGTGATGTGTCAAGATACTTTACATAAAAAATATCTTCCATCGATGGAGCGCCGGCAAGCACTATCTGATAATCCTTGAAATTGCTTGTTGCTTTTATCACGGAAGGTAGATTCCTAACAATTTCCTGTTTTCGGCTTCCAGCAAGCACCGCTATTATCGGGCGTGTATCTAAAGCGTTTCTATCGCAAAATTGTTCAAAAGTTTCGGTGTATGATTCATTGAATTCCTTTACCTCGTTATTAGTCGGATTACCCACATAGTGCACAGGATAGTTATGCTTTTCCTTGAAATAGTCAACTTCAAAAGGAAGTATGGAAAACATCTCGTCAACATCGCGCCTGAAGTTCTTTATGCGATACTCCTTCCATGCCCATATTTTAGGTGATATGTAGTAATACGTCAGTGGAACTTTCTTTTTGCAGGAACTCTTCACATCACGGAGAAACTTCGCAATGCTAAGATTAAAGTCGGCATAATCTACAAGAATTACTGCATCGGGCTGCCATGCAAGAATATCTTTTTTACATTGTTTGCGTGCCTTGAGGATTGTGCGTAAATGTAAAAAAACCTCAGTGAATCCCATATATGCAATGTCCTTATAATGGCGAACACATATTCCTCCCTCGGCTTTCATAAGGTCTCCACCAAAGAAACGGAATTCAGCATTAGAATCATGGAGTTTGATAGAGCGCATCAAACGTGAGGCATGCAAATCACCGGAAGCCTCGCCTACAATGAGATAGTATTTCATTCTGCTTTAAGTTTTTCTAATAGAGAGTAGTCTGTTAAATCTACAGTAAGAGGTGTAATGGCGATATAGTCATTTGTTAAAGCCCATGCATCGGTATCTTCTGCTAATGGCTCATCATTCTGATAAAATCCTGTCATCCAGTAATAGTTGGAATGGCCACCAGGGTGAGTGCGTTTCTCAACTTCTTGTCTCCAGTGTCCGCAAGCCATCCGGCATACACGTACTCCTTTTACATAAGGAGTGAGAGGATAGTTCACATTAAGACAGGAGAATCGTGGAAGACCTTCTGCAAGAACTTTCTGTACGGTTGAAATGACAATGTCACGCATCGGTTCAAAGTCAGCGTCAGCATCATGGTCACACAATGAGAATGCTATAGAAGGAATGCCTTTCATTGCACCCTCTATCGCTATGCCTACAGTACCGCTATATTGTGCGTTGGTTGATGAGTTATCGCCATGGTTAATGCCTCCTATGACAAGGCTTGGCTTGCGTGGACAAAGTTGGTTGTATGCCATTTTCACACAATCTACAGGAGTGCCTGAACAGCGATATATCCTTAATCCTTCTTCCTCACTTATCTTTGTTAATGTTATTGGAGTCATGGAGAATGCACGCGATTGTCCGGAGCGTGCACCGTCCGGAGCACATACTAATATGTCGCCCAAACCTTTCACCATGTCAATCAGTGAATTGATGCCTTTGGCAAGATAACCATCGTCGTTAGAGATGAGTATAAGAGGTCGTTGTTTGTTCATAAGTGACTGCAAAGTTAGGCAAAAAATATGAGAATGTAATTCTATTAAACCAAAAAACGAATGCATCTTAATTGATTCTTTGTGTAAAAAAACAAAATTCGTCACTATAGATAACATCAAAATAGTTCATTTATGCTAAAATCTTACAACGGCACTCTGTTTTTCGTTTCTTTTTAGTAACTTTGCACGAAAATATAATTTACAGACAACCTTACACAGGAACTTAATGACTGCACGAAAGTGCATTATTATATCATAGTTATGGGAAAAATTATAGCTTTAGCTAATCAAAAAGGTGGTGTTGGTAAAACCACCACGGCAATGAATCTGGCAGCTTCACTGGCTACTCTTGAAAAGACGGTGCTCTTGATTGACGCAGACCCACAGGCTAATGCCTCAAGTGGATTGGGCGTAGATTTGAATGAAGTGGAATGCTCCATTTACGAGTGTATCATAGACGGCGCCGATATTCATGAGGCTATATACACTACGGATATTGACGGACTTGACATTGTGCCCAGTCACATCAACCTTGTAGGTGCTGAATTGGAGATGATGAAGATGAATGATTGTGAAAACATAATGAAACGGATGCTCGTTCCTGTAAAAGATGAATACGATTTTATTCTTATTGACTGTAGTCCTTCATTGGGGCTTACAACCGTAAATGCTCTTACTGCATCTGATTCTATCATTATTCCTGTGCAGTGTGAATATTTCGCACTTGAGGGAATTGCCAAGCTACTCAACACTATCAAGATTATTAAGAGCAAGCTAAATCCAAGTCTTGAAATAGAGGGATTCCTACTCACAATGTATGATTCTCGTCTGCGTCTTGCCAATCAGATATATGATGAGGTGAAGAGACATTTTCAGGAATTGGTGTTCAAGACTGTTGTCCAGCGAAATGTGAAGTTGTCGGAAAGTCCGTCACATGGTCTTCCTGTGATACTTTATGATGCTAATTCTGCAGGCTCAAAGAATCACTTGTCACTTGCAAAAGAAATTATAGCAAAGAATAGTTAATTACATGGCAGTAAGGAAAAAATATACAACCGGTGGAATCCACAGCGCACTTGGCAAAGGTTTGGATGCGCTGATTTCAACTGAGGCAGTAAGAACAGAGGGCAGCTCAACAATCAATGAGATATCATTAGATCAGATTGAGCCGAATCCTAATCAGCCCCGACGCGATTTTGATGAGAATGCTTTGCAGGAACTGGCAAACAGTATAAGGGAAATCGGCATCATACAACCCATAACACTGCATCAGACGTCGCCTGACAGGTATATGATAATAGCAGGTGAGCGACGTTGGCGAGCATCTCAATTAGCCGGACTTAAGACAATCCCTGCCTATATACGCACTCTTAACGATGCCAGCATAATGGAAATGGCACTTGTTGAGAATATACAGCGTGAGGATCTTAACTCTATAGAGGTTGCGTTAGCCTATCAACAACTAATGGAAGGCGAGGGTATGACTCAGGAGAAAGTATCGCAGCGTGTGGGTAAAAGTCGTACTGCTGTAACAAACACACTCCGGCTTTTGCGTCTGCCTGCACAAGTCCAGATGGCTTTGCAGAAAAAACAGATTGACATGGGGCATGCACGTGCATTGCTTGCCATAGAAAGTCCCTCTCAGCAGGTCAAGGTATTCAATGAGGTAATAAAAAACGGATATTCCGTAAGAAAAGTAGAAGAAATAGTTCAGCAACTTAAGAACGGTGATGATGTTCTCCTTGGCAGGAAGAACATAAAATCTACGGTTAAACTACCTGAAATATATTCAAGAGCAAAAGATAACCTTACTGAATATCTCGGTTCAAAGGTGCAGATTTCTGTAAACAACAGCGGTAAAGGAAAAATTAATATTGTCTTCGAAAACGAAGAACAGCTTAACAGCATACTAAGTAAGATTAAGGGATAATTTGAATTCTGGTAAATCCATATACGTCAAAATCGTTTTTATGTTGGTTTGGCTGATACTGCCTATAGGCGCATCGGCAGAAACCGAGTTGCCCGACTCTGTTGTGGTTATTGATTCTATGGCTATAGAGCAACCTATAGATGCTTCTACTGTAGGAGTTATACAGGGAAAACCTGCCAGGCTTAAGAAAGACTGGACTGCATGGAAACCGTCGCCTAAGCGTGCTATGTGGTTGGCACTGGTATTCCCTGGCGGTGGACAGATATATAACCGTAAATATTGGAAACTGCCGATAATATACGGAGGATTTGTAGGCTGTGCCTATGCCTGGTCATGGAATAACCAGATGTATTCAGATTATAAGCAGGCTTATCTCGATATTACCGACGATGACCCTGCAACGAAGAGTTATGAGCAGTTCCTGCATCTTGGGGCTTCTATAACAGATAGCAATATCACAACTTACCAGAATCTCTTCAGTAAGCGTAAAGACCGCTTCCGCCGTTATCGCGACTTGAGTTTTTTCTGCATTATTGCCGTATATGCGCTAAGTGTTATTGATGCTTATGTAGATGCGTCATTATCAGAATTCGACATATCAGAGGATTTGTCATTGCGCATAGAGCCTGCCTATATCAACACCGGCAACAGCCGTAATCCTATGCATGGCGGTGTTATGGGCGTACAGTGCAGTCTGAAGTTCTAAACAGTAAAGAATTATTTTATTTATGAGAAAATTACAGTTTATATTAGCAACAATTATCTTTATGTCCTATCCGCTGTTGGTTAACTCGCAGGTAGCAAATACCAATGACAACGACGACACTATTGAAGTGGCGGAGGTTGACGAAGAAGAAACTGACGATGCAGATGTTACTGACGAAGATATAGAATTGCCTGAAGGCATGACAGAGGAACTTGACAGTTTGCTTCACCTGTATAATACACAGATGTATCTGCAGGTTGATGTCGATTGCAACTTCCCCAATGTAAACCCAACTTATGAGCCTTCAGTTTATCAGGAACGTCTTAAAAAACTTCCTACAATCATCGAAATGCCTTACAACCACGTAGTGCAGGAGTTTATCGATAAATATTCCGGACGTTTGCGTCGTTCGGTTAGTGTCATGCTGGGTGCATCTAATTTTTACATGCCAATATTCGAGGAGGCACTCGAGAAGTACAATCTTCCTTTGGAACTGAGATACCTTCCAGTAATAGAGTCGGCGCTTAACCCCAAGGCTGTATCAAGAGTTGGTGCAACAGGTCTTTGGCAGTTCATGCTGACAACAGGAAAGCAATACGGATTAGAGGTGAACTCGCTTGTTGACGAGCGTCGCGACCCAATAAAAGCATCTTATGCCGCCGCAAATTATCTGTCTGATCTGTATAGTATCTTCGGCGACTGGGCATTGGTGATTGCTGCTTATAACTGTGGTCCGGAGAATGTGAACAAAGCCGTTCATAAAGCGGGAGGAGCACGAGACTATTGGAAGATTTATCCGTATTTGCCACGTGAGACACGAGGCTATGTACCGGCATTCATAGCCGCCAATTATATAATGAACTACTATTGCGAGCACAACATCTGTCCTATGGTTACCACTCTTCCTGAAAAGACTGACACATTGCTGGTCACACGTGATGTACATTTCGAACAGATTGCCCGTGTTTTGAATATTGATGTTAAGCAGATTGAGGCTCTTAACCCACAATACCGACGTAATATAATAAATGGTAATACAAAACCATCAACACTACGTCTGCCGTCTAAGGATATTATCTCATTCATTGACAATGCCGACAGCATATATGCGTATAGAGCAGATGAACTGTTGGTAAAGCGTAATACAGTAGCTGTTGAAGAAGCTCCTGACTATACTCAAAGTACAAAGAAACGTTCGGGAAAACGTAACCGTGCAGCGGTAAGAAGCCGACGCGGACGCTCTGCAACTATAAAAACTGGGGATACATTGTCTGCCATAGCAAAGCGCAACGGAACAACTGTTGCCAAACTGAAGAAGCTAAATCCGGGACTGAAGGAAAGAGCTATGCGCCCAGGCAAGAAAATAAAGGTGAAATAACCCGAACCAATATGGAAGAGGAGAAAATGAAACTGTCTGATGAGAGAATGGTGGACGAAGCTTTCCAGCGTCTTCTCAATACTTACATAGCATCGCCCCACCGCAAGAAGGTGGACATCATAACAAAGGCGTTCAATTTTGCGCGTCAAGCGCACAAAGGTGTGAAGCGTCTTTCTGGCGAGCCATACATTATGCATCCTTTAGCTGTAGCGCAAATTGCAAGCGAGGAAATGGGGTTGGGAAGCACAAGCATTTGTTCGGCACTTTTGCACGATGTTGTGGAGGATACAGATTATACAGTTGAAGATATTGAAAACCTTTTCGGACCCAAGATAGCACAGATTGTTGACGGACTGACAAAGATTTCAGGAGGAATTTTCGGAGAACATGCTTCGGCACAGGCTGAGAACTTCAAGAAGCTGTTGCTTACCATGAGTGACGATATAAGAGTAATACTCATTAAAATTTGTGACCGTCTGCACAACATGCGCACTCTTGACTCGCAACCAGCAAACAAGCAATACAAGATAGCCGGCGAGACATTATATATATATGCACCACTTGCCAATCGACTTGGGTTGAATAAAATAAAGACCGAACTTGAGAATTTGAGCTTTAAGTTCGAACACCCTGAAGCATATGAGGCTATAACACGCAAGATAGCATCAACTCAAGACTCACGTGATGAACTGTTTGGACAGTTTACTGCTCCTATACGTGACGAACTCGACAAGATGGGGGTGAAATACTCTATCAAGGCACGTGTCAAAAGTCCTTATTCCATTTGGAACAAGATGCAGACCAAGCACGTAACGTTTGAGGAAATATATGATATCCTGGCAGTGAGAATTATATATGACACTGATGACAAGCAGAATGAAATAAACGAATGCTTCAGAATATATGTTGCGGTAAGCCAAATATACAAGGCGCACCCTAACCGTTTGCGCGATTGGCTTAACCATCCTAAAGCCAATGGCTATCAGGCCTTGCATGTAACTCTCATGAGCAAGCAGGGACGCTGGATTGAGGTGCAGATTCGCTCGCAGCGAATGGACGACCTTGCAGAACAAGGATTCGCTGCACATTGGAAATACAAGGAAGGCAATGGTGATGCTAACGATGATAATGAACTTAACAACTGGATAGGAACCATTAAGGAAATACTCGACGACCCACAGCCAGATGCTATGGATTTCCTCGATTCTATCAAGTTGAATCTGTTTGCAAGTGAAATATTCGTGTTCACACCGAAAGGTGAAATCAAGACTATGCCTGCAGGTTGTACGGCACTCGATTTTGCGTTCCAGATACACAGTTTCCTTGGCACACACTGCATAGGGGCAAAGGTTAATCACAAACTTGTTCCGCTAAGCCATAAGCTACAAAGCGGCGACCAGGTAGAAATACTTACGTCTGTATCGCAGCATGTGCGTACTGAGTGGCTTGATGTTGTGACAACTGCCAAGGCACGCACTAAAATACAAGCGGCACTGCGCAGAGAAGCACGCGAACTACAGAAAAAAGGAGAGACTATTCTTACCGACTGGCTTAGCTCTAAAGACATTGAGCCAACCAGTTCTATATACGATCACTTGTGCGAGGCTAATGGTCTGAAAAAGCGTGACGAACTTCTTGTGCAGATTGCCAAGGGGATAATCACTCTTGACGAGAAAGCGTACAAGGCAATAAGTGGCAAACAACATCAAAAGCGTAATTGGCGTAAATATGTTCCGTTCCTTAAAAGCGGGAAAAAGGACACAGAAAAAACTGTAGAGCTGAAGAAGTTTATAGTAGGTGGCGGGTTTAATAAGAAAGAGGCTGTTGTTATTGACGACACAAATCTCGATACTTTCAATTTCTCACCATGCTGTCAGCCGATACCTGGCGATGATATTCTTGGATTCATAACCGAGAATCAACAGATTACTATTCATCGACGCGATTGTAAAGTAGCTGACCGCCTGAAATCGAGCTATGGCAACAGAATACTCGATGCCCGTTGGAATATGCACCGCCAGCTTTTGTTCCCTGCAACTATTGAGATAAAAGGTATCGACAGAAAGGGTATGCTACATGATGTTTCGGAAGTGATATCACGCCAAATGGATGTGAACATAAAAAAACTTACAGTTGGGGCAACCGATGGAATATTTGAAGGCAGCATAGAATTGAGAGTTCACGACCGAAACGAGGTTAACGACATAATGAATAACCTCAAGCGTATAGAAGATATAAAAGAAGTCTTAATAGTTTAGTTTTTGTAACGAAGTGCTTTATAGGTGATGTTCATCACTTCCTGCAGAGGCAAGTCGTAATCTTCATAATAACACTTTTCATACACATGGGGGGTCCAATATGTAAACATAGTACTTACTGGTTGTAAACATGGTGTTTTTGCTCCATTGTGCCATTGCCAATGGATAATCCCTATTTATTACCATATTTTAATTCTTTTACTTCTTTTGTGTGTCGTTTGTCTAACTTCTGAATATATCCCCCTAAAATAGGAATCTTGAATATTAAAGAAAATAACCTGTCAACAGTCTTGTCTATTTTCTTATTGGACCACA
>JBHAEQ010000007.1:0-86733 GCA_041855685.1 Prevotella sp.
CATCAGATGAGTGGTGACGTCCTCTATGCATGAACCGCCACAGAAGTAGACGCTCATGAGCGAACGGATGATCTCGCTGTACTGATAGCCATAGAACTTGCATCTTAACCCCAGTGTGGAATCAATCACGGATGAGAGGCCGGAGTCAAATTGCTCCATGACTGGAAAAATACCGCCGAAAGGAGTGAGATTCTCAAATTTAATTTGTATTTTTGTCATGTCCGTTGCGTTTTTCACTGTCTTTGGATTTGCAACACTAAGATAAGTGAAAAAAATGACATGACAAAATCCTTGGCAACTTTTTGTTGCTCAGGAGCTTATAAAACATAACATTTAACTAAGTTGCGGAATTAAGGTCATTTACATTAATAGGAAATATTGATTATTTCGTGTGTTTATTACTTGGAACTCCACTTTGTGTTGACAAACTTGTTGCTTGGGGATATATTGTCTTCTGGGTGATTTTTGAATACATGATATTCTTTCGAAATGATATATATAGAGAGATTTTTGATGAATACAACAAGCAAAGCAATACTCAAGAAATGAAATAGAAATGTAAGAAAGCAAAAATATTTAATTACAGCTTGTTTGCAATTGATTTGTTATTACTTATCATAGCGGATTATTTAAATAACCAAAAATAGCGAATGGTTAAATTCTTGTAACTACTCATTCCCATAGGGTGCTCCTATATAACAAAACCTATTATTCTCCCTTTCTCTCTGTGCAAGGCCAAGTGGGGAACTGAGTAGTTACTATGTTCTGTTACTATTGTTGTTTAACCTTTTTTTGTCATTATATCGAGCACCATGTTGTCGGTATGACACATTGCCTCTGCGCCGATGCTGGTTAGATTATGTATGCTCTTATCTACATCATCATCAATAATTCCCTCTGCCGAAGATACGTGTCGTCCCTCCATAGAGAGTAGTGCCGAGAGTAATGCCGTACTTACACCTGATGTTATCTTCAGTGAGCAGGAAGGCTTAGCGCCGTCGCATATCATGCCCGTAAGGTTGGCAATCATATTCTTCACAGCATAGCAGATGCGTGTATAGTCGCCTCCCATAAGATAGGTTATGCCACACGATGAACCTATAGATGCTACAACACATCCGCAGAGTGCCGAGAGTTTGCCTAAGCTCTGCTTTATGTATATAGCTGTCAGGTGGCTTAATATCAAAGCTCTTACAGTTTCTTCCTCTGTATTCTCATTCTCCTGAGCATATACTGCCACAGGATTAGTTGCGCAGATGCCTTGGTTGCCTGAACCTGAATTGCTCATCACAGGTATCATAGCTCCTCCCATTCGGGCATCGCATGCCGATGCAGTCTTTGATATTATGTGTGAGAAGATGGAATTTCCGAATATTCCATGAGCCAAAGGACGGTCTATTGTTTTGCCGAGGCAGTGACCGTAGTTGCCTTTACGACTCTCATCTGCAGCGCGGAAGTTATAGTCTCGGGCTTTCAGGATAAAGCTGATTTCGTTGAGAGGAGTTGTTGTGGCAAAATCATATACCATTCTCATGCTTAGGCATATATCTTTTTCTTCCTCTTTGCAGGCTTTTCCTTTATGCTTGTCAAGCAGAATGCCGCCGTCATACTCTATTCTTACGAATCGTGTGTGACAACCTTCTATTATTGCTGTTACATTGTGTCCGTCAGCTTCTGTTGTTACCTCAATGTATAGCTTGTCGCAAGTATCCTGCTTAAGTTTTATTTCTATTGGTGTTGAGGCAATGTATTGCTTTGCCTCCTCAAGAGTTTCTGGCGTCAGGTCTTTTATCACCTCAAGTCCGTATTCCGACTTTCCGATAGTAGCTCCTAAGCCTATGGCTATTGGCAGTCCTATCATGCCTGTGCCTGGAATGCCAACTCCCATTGCATTTTTAAGCATGTTGGCACTTAGCATGACTGTTATTCTCTCTGGTTTAGTGCCAAGTATTTCTACTGCTTTAGCTGTACATAGCGCCACAGCCATGGGTTCTGTACACCCCATGGCTGGCACTACCTCTTTATTGATGAGATTGATTATCTGTTGTCTGGTCTCACTGTTTAGCATAATTCTTCAAACCTTCTTTAAGGAAATTCAAGAATTCAGGCACATCTTCCTTGTATGCAAACGAGCCGCCGAGTGGATTACCTTGATTGTCGAGTGCCACATAGAAAGGCTGTGCATTTGCACCAAACTTGTATCTTTGCAGATAGCTCCACTTGTCGCCAATTGTCCTGAGTTTTGTTTCCTTGCCGTTTTCATTCACAACGATAGGCTCTTTCAGTGGAGTCTTGTCGTCAACGAAGAGTGAAATAAGCACATAGTCCTTCTTCAGAATATCTGCCACAGCAGGGTCGGTCCATACGGCAGCCTCCATTTTACGGCAGTTAACGCAGCCGAAGCCGGTAAAGTCAATAAACACGGGTTTGCCTTGTGCCTCTGCTGCCGCCATGCCGGTTTCGTAGTCGGTGAATGCAGCTTCCACTTCATGAGTGTTGAGGTTGAAGTCCTGTGTGTTCATAGGAGGTGCAAAAGCACTGACCGCCTTGCATGGTGCTCCCCATAATCCCGGTATCATATATACAGCGAAAGCCAATGAAAGCATACCTGTCATAATACATAGTACTGGCATTGGTTTGTTAATATCGCCGCCTACAGCATCTTCCTGAAACTTGAGTTTGCCGATTAGGTAGAGTCCCAGCATGCCGAATATTACTATCCAGAGCGAGAGGAATACCTCGCGGTCGAGAATATGCCAGCCGTATGCCAAGTCGGCAACGCTTAGGAATTTAAGTGAGAATGCGAGTTCTATGAAACCGAGCACCACCTTTATTGTTGTCATCCACGAGCCTGAGCGGGGCGCACTCTTGAGCCATGATGGGAAAAGAGCAAACAATGTGAATGGCAGAGCCAATGCTATGGCAAAGCCCAGCATTCCTATCGTAGGGCCTATTAAGCTACCCGAGGTGCTAACCTCAACAAGAAGGAATCCGATGATAGGACCGGTGCATGAGAAACTTACTAATGCCAAAGTGAATGCCATGAGGAATATTGAAAGCAGTCCGCTTGTAGCGCTTGCCTTGCTGTCAACGGCATTTCCCCATTTCTCAGGTAGTTTTATTTCAAACCAACCAAAGAAGCTCAAGGCGAATATCACCAACAGAGCAAAGAACAACAGATTGAACACAGCGCTTGTTGATAGTGCATTGAGCGAACTTGCACCGAAAATGGCAGTAACGGCAAGCCCGAGTGATACGTAAATAACTACTATTGATATGCCGTAGGTTATAGCATCCTTTATGCCTTTCTTTCTGTCGTCCTTGGCACGCTTTAGGAAGAAGCTGACTGTCATTGGAATGATGGGCCACACGCAAGGAGTGAGCAGAGCGACAAATCCACCTACAAATCCCATGAGGAATATGTAAATCAGCGACGAATCTGACGTATTGCCTACTCCTCCATTCTGCCTGAGCACATCAATAACAGGTTTCCAAAGGTCGGAGGTGCTGTTTACCTTTGCCGAATCAACAGTTGCAACAATCGTAGTGTCTGTTTGTGCAGGCAGTTCCTCTATCTCCTTTGTAGTCTCTTCTTTAACGTCTTCTGATGCTTTCCCGTCAACCGCAGGACTTGCGCCGCTCTTCTTTAACGCCACCTCCGACGGTGGCAGGCAGCTTGATTCGTTGCATGCACCGTAGGTAAGATAACAGTCAATGCTGTAATTGGGTTTTGTGAACTTAATCTTTTGTACAAATTTCACCGAGTTCTCGAAATAGCGGAGCTTCATGCCGAACATTTCGTCAAACTCGGATATTTCCTTTCCAACAGCTTTCAATGTTCCAACAAGTTCCACACCGTCGAGTTTCTCGGCTTTGAACTCTGCCTGTATAGGACCGTCAGTACCAAGATTTGTGCTGTAAACATGCCAACCCTTTTCTATAGTTGCACTGAAAACAATTTCTGCCTCGGCTGTATTGTTGGTCTTAAGTTGTGATGCGAACTTCACCGGCTCTAACATCTGTGCATTTGCAATTATGGTGAAGCATAGAAGCAAAAGTAAATTTGAAAGTCTTTTCATTTGTAACATTCCTATTGTTGTTAAGTTTATCTCCATGCAAAATTAGCATAAAAAGATTAGATTTACAAAAAATACGAACTTTATTTGTTTATACGGAAATTTAGAATTACCTTTGTCGGTCGTGATATTAAGAAAATCATGTCACACAATCTAATTATTAACAAAAAAATAATGTTTATGAAAAAACTATTTACTCTTATGTGGGTTATGTGTTCTACCCTCGTGGCTTTCGCCGCTGAAAAAGAATACACTTTCAGTAATGTACTTCAAAACAGCACAAATGAGGCTGCCGAACTTGTTGAGGACTATAACTACGATGAGCCGACTATAATTAAAACCTCGGGACAAACCGGTCATAACGCTCCTTACACATTCATTCAGAATAATATTAAGGTAAGCGTCACAACTGGAGCACAGACTGATACTTATTTTGGCTGTAATGCGGACCACTCAATCACTTTCGAGGCTGCAAAGGAAATTAAAGGAATCGTAATCAAAGGCTTTGTGAAGAAAGACTTTGAAGCATCTGTTGATAACGGACAGATTGACTTTGCATATGACACAGAGAAGGAAGTAGAGGCTGACCCTGTGGTTGTCGTAAAGGACATCAACAACAAGTCTGTTACTATAAAATGCGTAAAGCAGTTGCGCTGTTATGAAGTGAGAGTTTACTTTGCGGCTAATCCAGAGGCAGAGATTGCAGATGACGAAGAGGATGGAGATGCTTTCTCGTTTGACTATGAGCCAACGGAAGTAACAAATATGAATCTCACATTTGATAAGGTCATTGTTGCAGACTATACATCAAGCCTGCTCTACAAATGTGTTGATTTGATTTTCTCGTCTGATACACACCTTATGGACCTCCTTGTCTATGGCGACTACGATGCCGAAACAGGTGTAGCCCAAGGTACCTACAACATTAACGGCTCATTGGAAGAGGGTACTGTAGTTGCTTCTATTGGCGGTGACGAGTCTTTTGACAATCCATCATTCATAGGAACAAACTTCACAGAGGAAGGTTATTACACTACTACTTATTATATTGCAAGTGGAACATTCACTGTGAGCAAAGAAAACGGTAGGGCAAAATTCGAGATTGACGCCACAACACACTTCGGATCAACAGTGAAAGCCGTATATACTGGCGACATTACAATTGTATCGGGAATAACAGAACTTAAGACTGCAGACAAGAATGTACAGAACGGCAAGTTCCTGAAAGATGGTAAGCTTGTTATTCTTAAGAATGGCAAAACTTACAATGTACAGGGCATTGAAGTGAAGTGATTTTCTGCAATCGGAACCTATAGCATAAAGAGACAGCCTCGCTTGAGGATGTCTCTTTTTGCTTATTACACCAAGAAAATAAGCCGCTTAGTTTCCGCTTTCGGTTTATTTTGTTAACTTTGCATCGAAAACCGAACAAACAACAATGAATATGAGAATAAGCAAACTGTCGGTTGCGGCTATTGCTTTCGCCGCTCTGACCACTACATCATGCAGTAACAGAGAGTTCACGATTGAAGGAAGCATAACCAATGCCAATGATTCGACATTGTATCTTGAGAATGTGGGACTTGACGGAGTTGAGACTATAGATTCAATAAAACTCAGTAAGGACGGAGAGTTTTCGTTCGTTCATAAAGCCAACGAAGCACCAGAGTTCTATAGACTTAGAATAGCAGAAAACATCATAAACCTTTCTGTAGATTCCACTGAAACCATAAGTGTAAAGGCTGACTATCCGGCAATGTCATATAAGTATGAAGTGTCAGGCTCTGAAAACTGTTCTAAAATAAAGGAATTGGCATTACACCAGATGCGCCTTCAGGCTGATGTCAACAGCATTGTGGAGAATCCTATGCTGAAAGTCAGCGCCGTTCAGGATAGCATAATGCAGGTTCTTGCCTCGTATAAGGACTTTATCAAGAGCCAATATATATATAAGGAGCCGAATAAGTCGTATGCTTATTTCGCACTGTTCCAAACCATAGTTGTAGGCAACAGCTATAACCTGATATTCAATCCCCGTACAAGTGAGGACGATGTGAAAGTGTTTGCAGCCGTAGCTACAAGTTGGGATACATTCCACCCGGGTGCTCTGCGTGGTGAAAATCTCCACAACATAGCTATAGAAGGTATGAAGAATGTAAGGATTGTCAAGGCGCGCAGTCAGCAGGAAATTGACCCAAGCAAAATCAATGACACGGGAATAATAGAAATTGTTTTGAAAGACAACAAGGGAAACACCCGCAGACTATCAGAACTCAAAGGAAAGGTGGTGATTCTCGACTTCTGCTCCTTTGCACAGGAAGGAGTAACCCAGCGCATAATGATGATGCGCGAACTCTACAACAAGTATCATGCACAGGGACTTGAAATATTCCAAGTGTCGCTCGATAGTAATGAACACTTCTGGAAAACGCAGACTGCCGCACTGCCATGGATTTCAGTCAACGAACCGGCAGGTGTACAGAGTGAGTACATTATGAAGTATAATGTCCAGAATCTTCCTACTTTCTACCTTCTAAACAAGGACGCAACACCGCATAAGCGCGATGTGCAGATAAAGGATATTGATGCAGAAATAAAGGCTCTGCTGTAATTGCTGCATAGCAATAATAACTTTAATTCATCGCAAGTATCATTCTCATTGCAGGGGAATGGTGCTTGCGATTGCTTTTGTAGAAGTTGAAAACTAAAAACGGTATATCAATGTGAGTTCGATAACTTTCTTATACCGAACTCACATTCTTTAGTAAGTGCGAGGGAATTCTGAAGTATGTGAGCATAAGAAATGAACAGAATGATGAGATTATGCATTTCGAGACCCCTGCCTATGCAAAAACAACTTTTGTGTGTTCATCTCCATTATTAGAACGTGATAGGAATTACATTGTTAAAACAAGTAATGATAAAAGTTAGTTCACTACTGTAGCTACTATTGCAGCAAAGTAAGATTGAGTGGCATTTTTTTTTCCCAATATAGCCTGCAAGCAGCTTTTTTAATGCCGATGATAAAAAAACTGCGAAAAAGTTTGGAGGTCTCAGAAAATAGTGCTACCTTTGCACTCGCAATTGAAAAAGCACTGCTTCCTTAGCTCAGTTGGTTAGAGCATCTGACTGTTAATCAGGGGGTCCTTGGTTCAAGCCCAAGAGGGAGCGCAGAAGAGGTTACTTAGGTAGCCTCTTTTTTTTGTTCATATTTTACGAACAAAACAAAAACAACAACGTAGGGACAGACCCTGCGTCTGTCCGCACAACCACGAAATAATAAAATCCGCTGAGCCTAAAACGGGAATAGTATTGACATAAAGGAGAAATAGGAGAATTGGTGGTTTAGTGGTTTTGTTGTTTAGTTGTTTGGTCGTTTAGTTCGTGTTTAGCGGACAACAATAAAATGATTTATTCTCCATTAAATTTCAACTGAGTCATTATCACTGTGTAACGATAGTTATTCTTAGGTTGTAACGATAGTTATCGTTAGCATGTAAGAATAGTTATCGTTAGAGCATAAGAATAGTTATCGTTAGAGTATAAGAATAACTATCGTTAGATCTTAAGAATATTTATTCATAAAACCCATGAAAAGTTTTCTGCAAAATACAAAGATAACGATAGATATCCTTAATAGAATCTCTAAATACCTTGATTGTCGCATTTAACGATTCTGCAACAGCATTTGAAGCACTGCTGGTATAGAAGTAGGGTATGTCATCATAGTGTTCTATTTGTGCTTATATCATAATTTGTATTTATTCATTTGAATATTTTATATGCCATTTGAGCGATGATTTTTCGGTTTGTCTTGTTCTAAATTCATCGAATCCACGTTATTACGAACTCACATCAAGGTGACAGTGAACCCTAATCTGCCAGATAATCGACCCCAATCAGTTCGGAATATAATGACCGATTTGGATTCAACTGAACAAAAAATATAGGATACGCCTGCACGGCATATCCTATATAATATATAAGGTGTAAAATTACACTTGGTTGCGCTTAAATGCTTTGCTCAACATTCCATACAAAGGCTCTAAGTCCGAGAAGCGGATTGTCCTTGTCAATCTTGCGTAGTCGGTTGAATAGGGGCTCTACCTGCTCATCTTTTGTTACTGTTATGATAGCGCTGTTGGTAGATGGCCATGCATGTGAACCAAGATGCGGTTCACCCGTTACACTTCCACGTCCCGCTGCCTCTGGAATAAGCGTGTAGCCTTTACAGAGTGAGGAGTTAAGAGCCTCGATTACAAAATCGTGGAGCGCTTTGTCGTATGCTATAAATACTGATTTCATTTTTACAATGTTTTTGTTTTGACTATTTATTACTATGCGACTTAGTATCTTTGGCAACAAGTTTCTCGTCGGAGGCATGCTCCTGCCAGTATGCATCGAGTTCTCGTTCTTCTTTAAGTTCTTTACGTCTGCGCTTGATGCCTACACCTCCGAATATGCAGAACATAGAAGGAACATATATCAAGGTGAGAAGTGTTGACACAACCAGTCCACCAATGATGCTCACAGCCATAGGTTTCCACAGTTCGGCACCAACTCCTGTAGATATTGCCATAGGAACCATACCAAGGATTGTTGTGAGCGATGTCATGAGGATAGGACGCAGACGGCTTCGAGCGGCTGCAACGGCAGAGAATATAAGTCCATGTCCGCGCTCACGCAGGAGGTTTGTATAGTCAATGAGTACAATACCATTCTTCACCACAATACCGATAAGCATAATTCCTCCAAGCATTGACATTATATTGAGGTTGGTGTCAGTTACAAGGAGTGCGAGTATTACACCTGAGAAAGCGAGTGGTACCGACATCATTATAATGAATGGATATGTCAGAGACTCGAACTGTGCAGCCATAACAACGAATACTAACAGTATTATTATCAATCCAAGCTGACCAAGGTCGCGGTTTGAATCCTGCTGGTCTTCGTAAGAGCCTGCAACCTGTACATTTATTCCTGAAGGAATATCCATTTTGTTGAAAATAGCCCTACCTAATTCAACACCTTCTGAGAGTGCATGTCCATCGGCAAGTACTGCATTGACAGTAACATAACGTTGGCGGTCTTTACGTTCAATAGTTGGTGGAATGGAGCTTTCCTTTACTGTTGCAACATCGCGCACCTTTACGTTTCCGCCTCTGCCGTTAGGGATTGTCATTTCTTCAATATTCTCTATCGATATTCGTGCGGTAGGTTCGTATCTGACTTTGATGCCGTACTCCTCACCATCCTCACGGAAGTAAGATAGCTGTGAACCATGTATAAGATTACGCACATAGCTGGCTGCTGTAGTTAAGCCGAGGTTCTGACCGGCAAGTTTGTCGCGGTCGAAATTCACAACAATCTCCGGCTGATAATCGGAGCGTGATATAAACACCTGTGTTATGATGTCGCTTTCGCGCAATTTTGCTGACAACTCTTCCGCAATATTACGTGTAGCATCGAGGTCATAGCCGTAAATCTCGAACGAAGCTGTGCTCTGTCCGCCCATACCTCCACCTTGGTTGCCTCCGAGATTCACCCGATATTTTGCCAGTTCGGGCATTGCTTTAAGGTCTGCACGCATTTCATCGCATATCTCGGCAAGACCTTTATCACGCTCATTGGAAGGAACCATCATTATATTGAACGATATGATGTGCGAACCATTATCGCTTAACGATGCAAATGTATTGTTATCGCCTGCCTGACCAACGGTGAAGTTACTTGTTTCCAAGTCATCGCCGTAGCGGTCTTTCCATTTCTTAGTAAGATCTTTTGCAACCTGTTCGGCTATTTCTACTCTTGTTCCCACAGGCAGCTGCAGGGTTACACCCACACGGCCAGAGTCGTTGGTTGGGAAGAATTCCGACTCAATACCAAATATTGAAACACTGGCAATTGACATAATAAAGAATATTATGACAGATGATATTACTGTCCAGCGGTGTCTTACTGCCCAGTTGATGCGTTTTGCGTACCAGTTATCAAGATCATTTAGCGATTTTCCTACAGGGCTGTATATCTTCTTGAACAATGAGCTTTGCTTCTTCTTGAGCTTCAGCATCTGTGAGCACAGCATAGGAGTGAATGTAAGAGCAGAGATAGTTGATATTGTCATGATGATACACATCATCCAGCCAAGTTGCTCAAACAGCACACCTGCCATACCTGTTACCATTGTCAATGGGAAGAATACTGCTATCATGGTAAGTGTTGATGCTATTACTGATATAGCAACTTCCTGTGTTCCATGTATTGCAGCCTGCTTAGGAGAAGCCCCTCGTTCAATATGCGTAGTGACATTTTCCAGAACCACAATGGCATCATCTACCACGTTACCAATGGCTATGGAAAGACACGCAAGTGAAACTATGTTCAACGAACCGTCTGTAGCGAACAGATAAATGAACGAGGCTATAAGCGACATCGGTATTGTTATGACAATTATTACTGTGGCACGCCAGCGTCCAAGGAATATGAACACCACCAATGCAACGAACAGCATGGCATAGGCAATAGTCTCTTCCAGAGAACCTATGGTGTCCATGATGTTGTCGGACGTATTGACAATAAGTCCAAGTTTTACATCTGAAGGTAGATTCTTCTGTAGTGTTGGAAGCATTTCCATAACCTTGTTTGATATGGCAACGGAATTTGCTCCGCTCTGCTTCTGAACAACAATCATTGCACCTTGTACGCCGTCGTTGAATGTTTTTTGGGCACGTTCTTCAACATTGTCAACAATTCTGGCAACATCGCGCAGATATACGTTAATGCCGTTCTTGCTGCCCACAACAACGTTGTTCATCTGCATAGGGTCGGTAAACTCACCCTCTACACGCACAGTATATGTCTGTGTACCGATATCCATTGTACCGTTTGTCACATTATGGTTCTCGGCATTTATGGCAGAACTTACCTGATAAGGTGATAAACCGTATGCCTCCATTTTCTGCGGGTCCAGATATATGTTGATTTCTCTCTCTGGTGCACCTGAGATAGACACTGTTCCCACTCCGTCAATGCGTGCCAGTGGATTTGCCACTCCTTCGTCAAGAATCTTGTAGAGTGCGCTTTGCGATTCCTGCGCCTGAACAGCAAGAAGCATGATAGGAATCATGTCTGACGAGAACTTGAAGAGTATTGGTGTTTGTGCATCATCAGGAAGTGATGAAGAAACCATATCAAGTTTGTCGCGCACATTATTCGTAAGTACGTCTATGTCATATCCATACTCAAATTCAAGTGTAACAACAGATATGTTCTCGCGTGATGTTGAAGTTATATGCTTTAAGTGTTCAACCGAATTGAGAGTATTCTCCAATGGGCGTGTTACGTTGTTTTCTATGTCGTTAGCTGATGCTCCATTGTAATAAGTCATCACCATAATCTGATTTGTGTCGATATCTGGATAGAGATCGATAGGCAGTCGTGCCAATGAGAATACACCAAATATCATGATGGCGGCGAAGCATAGACTTGTCATTATCGGTCTTTTGACCGCTCCTTCGTATAGTGTCATTTTGAATTTTATGTTTGTTTTTACTTCACGACTTCTACTTTCTTACCGTTTGCAAGACGACTTTGACCAGCAGTAACAACTTGGTCGCCAGGCTGAACACCACTTAGAATCTCGTAAGTTTTATCAATGTGTTTTCCTAATTCCACCTTATTATATGACACGGTGTTGGTTTTAGGATTATATACATACACGTATCTGTCACCGGCACCAATCTGCTTTACCAGTGCTTCATCAGGGATTAGGACATGTTTTTGTGTGCCATAGCTTACTGTGGCACGGGCAAACATTCCAGGACGTACTTTCTGAGAAGAGTTGTTGATAGTTACTTCTATAGGGAAAGTATGAGTTGTCTGATCAATATTAGGATGAACGATTGATATTGTGCCTTCAAATTGTTCGCCCTCGTATGCATCGAGAGTGATAGCAACTTTCTGTCCTTTCTTGATATCCTTGAAGTGGGTTTCAGTAACATTCACTATCAATTTCACAACATTTGTCTGTTCTATGGTGAGGATAGGAGTACTGGCATACATGTCGCCGTTGTCGTAGTTGCGAGCTGTAACAATACCGCTTATTGGTGCATACAATTGTGTATTCTCTGCCATCTGCTTATATTGTGTTTTAAGTACATCGAGTTTCATCTGTGCATTGTCGAACTCAGCTTTTGATGCACCGCCAACTTCATAAAGAGCTTTTGTGCGGTTGAATTCCAACTGTTGATTGTCAATCTGAAGCTTGAGCTGGCGCAAACTGCTTGCATCGAGAATTACCACCGTCTGACCTTTTCTTACTTGGTCGCCAACCTCTACAAGAATCTTCTCTATACGATAAGGAACATTAGGAGAGATATTGTTCTTGACGTCGCTCTCTACAGTAGCTGTATAAATTTCTGTCTGTGGAATGTCTTGCGACGAAACTGTCTGAACCTTAACCTTTGGCAGTTCATCAGCCAAAGAAGATTCATTCTCCTTACTCTTGTTGCCACATGCCACTGCAAGCACTGCTAAAGTGGCCATTGCAAAATACTTAATATTCATATATATGTCTCTTTTTATTTCAAATATGTTTCTCTGCCAAGAGTGAAATCAAGGTCAGCTTTGTTGGATAAATAATCATAGATACTTTGGTTGTAGGTGAGTTCTGCACGTGTAAGTGCTGTTTCGCTCTGGTT
This sequence comes from Prevotella sp., assembly GCA_041855685.1. Taxonomy (GTDB): domain Bacteria; phylum Bacteroidota; class Bacteroidia; order Bacteroidales; family Bacteroidaceae; genus Prevotella. The sequence goes on from JBHAEQ010000007.1 coordinate 12,776, forward strand.
CAGTTCCAGTATGGTACCACGTCCGACTTCGTATCTCTTGCTCGAAATCTGTACGGCTTTGCCTGCCTGTACCACCGCTTCACGGTTAGACTCGACCTGTGCAATCGTTGATGCCATATTACGTTGATAACTTTCCACAGACATTCTCAACTGACGACGGGTATTATCACGTGTATCATTTAATTGCATAAGTTGCATTTTATTGCTCTTAAGTTTAGTGAAATTGCTTGCAGTGAACAAAGGTATGCTTACACCGATAGAGAATGATGCACTTGGAGTGTATTCGTAGTTGAATATATTCCAGTTATTGTTGTATAGGCTCTGATATTGTCCGGTAAGCTGAAAACTAACACTTGGCATGAAATTAGTCTTGAGAATTTTACGTGTACGCTCAAGTATAGTCTTATTATGCTCAATCTGCCGCAGTGACGAGTTATTTTCAATTTCCATTACAGCTGCTCCGCCGTCTTCTATTTTGAGCATGCTCTCATATTCACGAAGATTGTCGAGTATGTTGATTTCTACACTTTCTGTGATTCCCATTAGAACTTTCAGTCTGAGTAATGCCAAAGTAAGACCAGTCTTACTGCTTACCAGCGATGAGTTCATTGAACGCATCTGCACATCTGCTGATATTTGGTCGTATTCACTTACTGTTCCAATTTTGAATTTCTTATCTACTATATCAAAATTTTCCTTTGCTGTAGCATAGCTTTTCTGCATAACCTCATAACTGTCTTTAGCAAGCAAGGCTGCATAATATGCTTTGGTAACCTGATTTATAAGGTCAAGACGAGAACCACGTGCTTTCTCTCTTGCCAATAGAATATCCTCTTTTGTTAGTTGCATATTCTGATAAACAGCAGGTGCAAAGATAGGAATATTCAGATTTGCTGCTGCTGCAACAGTGTTTGTACCGTCAGAACCCATTTTGAATTTCTGACCGCCAAGATTCATCTGTGCTGCCAAAAGCGTGTGTTGTAAACTTGCCGTCACTGCGGCTGTTGGCAGTAAAGCCTGCCATGCCTCGCTGTCGGCAATCTTTTTAAGTTCCACCTCCTTATCTGCCACTTTAATAGTAGGATTCTCGGCAAGAGCAATCTCGATAGCCTTAGGGAGATTGATGTCAAGTGTGCCTACCACATCTGTTGATGGCTGTTGCGCATTGGCTGTAATTGCCACTGCAAACAATAATGTGGCCGCTACTGATTTTAGTTTTTGGAATTTCACTTTTTAACCTTATTAAATTTACAAAAATACCTGTTTGATATTAACCTATCATTATTAATAAATCGACCGCAAAGGTAAGTATTTTTATCACAATCATAAAATTAGACAAGTACTATTTTCTATCGTAAAGGTAAAATCTACCACCTTTTTTGTTTTTTTAGCAAAAAAAGCATATCTTTGTACCAATATTTCTGGTTGTAAGAGTGAATATTTCGCATTTATTTAATTATATTAGACGTATAAATGAACACTGAAGAATTTATATCTACATTTCGTGATTCCGATATTAGGTTATTGGCTTTGCAAGGTGCAAAGTATCCTGATGTAGATATGGCATTTGCCCTTGACCAGATTGCTGGTAGGCAGATTGCTGTAAAGAAACTTCCGTCATGGGCGGAAATTGACAGAATTATCTATCCGCCTCACATTTCAATGGAACAGTGTAGTAGTGAGCGGACGGCACTTTATAAACAGAAGTTGGCAGAAAGTCTGATTGATGAATATGGAGTTGGCACTTCTTTTATGATTGACCTTACAGGTGGATTTGGAGTTGACTTCTCTTTCCTTGCCCGTAATTTCAAAAAAGCTGTTTATGTGGAACGACAAGCGCATTTGTGCGATATCGCAAAGAGAAATTTCAGCCTGTTGAATCTTTCTCATGCAGAGGTCGTCTGCGATGATGGAATAACGTATCTTCAATTGATGAAACCATGCGATTTTGTGTATTTGGACCCTGCGCGACGAAATGAGAATGGTGGAAGAACTTATGCTATAAGCGACTGTCTGCCCGATGTTTCTGAGATAAACGACTTACTTCTGTCCAAACTTCAATCCACACCTGAAAGTTCAGGAATTGTTATGCTCAAACTTTCTCCAATGCTTGACTGGCGTAAAGCTGTAGTTCAGTTGTATGGAGTGAGCGAGGTGCATATTATATCAGTTAATAATGAGTGCAAGGAATTATTGATTATTTTAAGTAATCATCCTCCTTGCGAGGATAGTATAAAGGTAACTTGTGTGAATAATGAGCATTCTCTTTCCTATACTATAAAGGAAGAAAATAATACTTCTGTCCATATAGCTTCTGTTGGACAACTTCTGCCGGGTATATTCCTTTTCGAGCCTAATGCCTCGATAATGAAGGCGGGTTGTTTTGGTGTTATATGTGAAAAATGGAACATTGAAAAGATTAGCAAAAATTCTAATTTGTATATTTCTTCCGATGAAACCGAAGATTTTCATGGAAGAAGATTCCTAATAGAGGCAGTCTCTTCTATGAATAAGCGAGAGCTTAGGAACTCCTTTCAAGGCATTAAGAAAGCTAATATTGCTGTTAGGAATTTTCCTTTGACTGCTCAGGAACTTCGTAAGCGTCTGAAACTTGCTGATGGAGGTGATACATATATATTCGGTACTACTGACTCTCAAGAACGGCATGTGCTGTTAATTTGTAGGAAACTGTAGTATGTTTGTTCGATGAAACCGTTGATTTTAGCGTTTAATATGAACTTGAGAATGAAATGTTGCTTTTGTATTCTTCATTTATCTGTAAGACATAACTAATGTAAAAAAACTTATTTTTGATGTATCCTTATTTATAATATCAGTTTTTTTGTGTAAGTTTGCATAAATATAAAACCGTGTTATAAGTATAAGACATATTATAAGAATGAAGATGAAAACATCTGCTTTATATGTGCAACCATCACTGCTGTCGCATCTGATTGCGTTTTTGTGGAATATATTTGTTGTGTATGCCATATATGGATTGTGCAGATTAGTATATTTGTTTGAGAATTGGGATGTATTGGGAGAGAGTTTTCTACAACTTGATGCGTTTGAAATATTAAAGGGTAGTCTGCTGTTTGATACTTCTGCGATAATCTATACCAATATTCCCTATGCTCTTCTGATGCTCCTTCCTCTGTTTCGTCGTGACAACAATCTTTTGCAAAGATGTGCACGCTGGGTTTATTTCCTGTGTAATGCAGTATGTGTCGTGATGAATATTGCTGATGCCGCCTATTTCAGATATACAGGCAGGCGTACTACTGCTGGTATTTTTTCTGAGTTTAGCAATGAGAAGAATATAGGCGGTATCATAGGTGTGGAAATACTGAAGCATTGGTATCTTTTTGTTGTAGGCTTATTTCTTTTGTTTGCTTTATGGAGTCTTTATATGCAACCTAAAGGCAAGCTTGTTCTTAAAAAGCGTAAAAGCAGGATGGTTTATTATTTGCTGAATGGACTTGTGTTTCTTGCCTTTATTCCACTTGCCGTGGCTGGTATGCGTGGAGGATTTACAACTGCCGTGCGACCTATAACAATATCTAATGCCAATCAATTTGTTAAACGACCGGCAGAGGCGGCGGTGGTATTGAACACTCCATTCTCGCTGATACGTACGATTGGAAAGAATGTGTTTGCTGACCCAGAGTTTTATTCTTCCAAACAACTTGACGATATTTACTCACCAGTTCATAAGCCACAGCCGAAGCATGAGTTCAAGAAACGTAATGTGGTAGTACTGATAGTGGAGAGTTTTGGTCGTGAATATATTGGTGCTTACAACAAGCATCTTGATGGAGGTACATATAAGGGTTATACGCCTTTCGTTGATTCGCTTATAAGTAAGTCTCTTACTTTTGAATATACCTTCGCCAATGGGCGCCGCAGCATTGAGGCAATGCCTTCGGTATTGTCGAGCATACCAAGTTTTAAAGAACCGTTTATCCTTACTCCTGCTTCTATGAACGAGGTTAGCGGGTTGGCAGGCGAACTTGCACATAAAGGATACTACTCGGCATTCTTCCATGGTGCGGAAAATGGCAGCATGGGCTTTCAGGCTCTTGCCAAGACAACAGGTTATACAGATTATTTTGGAAGAACGGAGTATAACCAAGACAAGCGTTTTAGTGGTGATGATGACTTTGATGGGACATGGGCTGTTTGGGATGAGCCTTTTCTACAGTTCTTCGCCCTGAAGATGTCTGAGTTTAAGCAACCATTCCTTACGACTGTATTCACAGCATCAAGTCATCACCCTTATGTTATTCCTGATGAATATAAAAATGTGTATAAGGAAGAGGGCGGTAACGTGATACATAAGTGTATACGCTATACCGATAATGCTTTCCGCAAATTCTTCGAGACGGCAAGAAAGCAGCCGTGGTATAAGAATACGATATTTGTCTTTACAGCCGACCACACCAATCTTGCCGACCACGCAGAGTATAAGACTGATTTCGGAGGTTACAGCGTTCCGATATTCATATTTGATCCTTCGGGTGATATTCAGCCGGAGCGCAGAAACTGTATAGCCCAGCAAGCCGACATAATGCCTTCTGTGCTGGGGTATCTTGGTTACGACCGTCCTTTCATAGCTTTTGGTCAAGATTTGTTTAGTACCAAAGATGCCGATACTTGGGCGGTGAGTTGTCCTAATGGTGTTTATCAGTATGTGAAAGGCGATTATGTTATACAGATGACCGACGAAGGAACACTTAAGGCAGTATTTCATCACAAAAAGGACCCGTTGATGAAGCATAACCTTGTGGGTAGGAATCTACCGGAGATAAAGGCGATGGAGCGTGAACTGAAGGCTGTCATACAGTCGTATATGCAAAGAATGATTAATGATAAATTAATATGGGAAAGGTGAAAAGAGCGGGCAAGAACCGCATTAACAAGAACACTATGAGTATGCTTCTTGAGGATTACTTCAAGGAGCGCCCCGGCAAATCGGTTTCATTCAAGGAAATTTTCCGTGAACTGAAGTTGAACACTCATCCGCTGAAGATGCTTGCTATAGAAGTGATGGAAGAAATGGCTTGGGACGACTTTATTGTTCGCACCAGTGATAATTCCTACTGCCTGCCGGAATCTGATTCGCATACAACCGTTGGCACGTTCTACCGCAAGACTAACGGGCGCAACTCGTTTGTGCCTGAAGGTACTGACAAGTCGGTACTTGTTACAGAGCGTAATTCGCTTTATGCCATGAACGGTGACAAGGTGCGTGTTACGATGATGGCACGCAGGCGCAATCATGCTAAAGAAGCGCAGGTGTTGGAGATTCTGCAGCGCGCAAAGGAGACCTTCGTGGGCAAGTTGCGTGTTGAGGAGGATATGGCTTTCCTTGAAGTGTTGGACGGAGTACTTCCTGCCGATATCATCATTGCGAAGAAGAAATTAAATGGAGGAAAGAATAATGACAAGGTAGTGGTAAGGATAACCCGATGGCCTGACGCCCAGAATCGTGCCGTGTTGGGTGAGGTGATAGATGTGCTTGGACCTTCCGGCAATAACGATGTGGAGATGAATACTATCCTCGTTCAGTACGGATTGCCCTATGAATATCCAAAGGAGGTGGAAGCTGAGGCTGACAAAATCTCGGCAGAGATTACCGAGAAAGACTACAATGAGCGTGAAGACTTCCGCAATACCTTCACCTGTACTATAGACCCTGCTGATGCAAAGGACTTCGATGATGCCCTTTCCGTTAAGAAACTCGATAACGGGGAATGGGAAGTAGGAGTTCATATAGCCGATGTGAGCCACTATGTGAAGGAAGGTTCTATAATAGATAAGGAAGCACGGAAGCGTGCAACATCAATTTATCTTGTTGACAGAACTATTCCCATGCTTCCCGAACGTTTATGCAATTTTATATGTTCGCTGCGTCCAGATGAGGAAAAACTGGCTTACAGCGTAATCTTCAACATGGACGAGCAGGCTGATGTGAAAAGTTTCAGAATAGTGCATACGGTCATAAAGAGCAACCGTCGCTTTGTTTATGACGAGGTGCAGAAGATTCTTATTGACAGCAATGCTATTGGTGACGGCAAGGTTAACCCAAAGGGCGAATATGCACAGGAACTTTGTGTGCTGTGGAAACTTGCCGAACAGCTGCGTAACCGCCGGTTCTCTAACGGCTCTGTGAAGTTTGAAAGTGAAGAAATGAAGTTTGAACTTGACGATAAGGGACACCCCGTGCGCTGCTATTTCAAAAAGATATTCGAGGCAAACAATCTTATTGAGGAGTTTATGCTTCTGGCTAACAGAACCGTGGCAGAGAGTGTGGGTAAGGTGAAGAAAGGAAAGGCTGCAAAAACTCTGCCTTATCGTATTCACGACAATCCCGATCCAATGAAACTTGAGAATCTGAAGGACTTCATAGTGAAGTTCGGCTATAAGATGAAATCGACAAGTACCAAAGGAGAGACTGCACGTTCTCTGAACCGGCTGATGGAGGATTGTAACGGCAAAAAGGAGCAGAAGCTCATACAGATGGTAGCTCTGCGGTCTATGATGAAAGCTAAGTATTCAATCCACAATATCGGTCACTTCGGACTGGCGTTTGATTATTACACTCACTTCACATCGCCAATACGCCGTTATCCCGACACAATGGTGCACCGGCTGCTTACAAGCTATGACGAAGGCGCAAAATCGGCGAATAAGGAACATACAGAGGAATTATGTTCTCACTGCTCTGACATGGAACTTATAGCAGCGAATGCCGAGCGCGATTCTATAAAATACAAGGCTGTTGAGTTCATGGGTGACAGAATAGGTCAGGTGTATGATGCCCATATATCGGGCATTACGTCGTATGGTGTATATTGTGAAATAGATGAAAACCACTGTGAGGGCATGGTTCCTATGCGTGATTTGAAGGACGACTACTATGAGTTCGACGAGAAGAACTACTGCTTGCGTGGAACTCGTAGAGGCAATATCTACCGCCTTGGCGACCCTATAAGGATAAAAGTAGTGAAGGCTAACTTAGAGAAGAAGCAGCTCGACTTCATCATTTTTGATCTTTAGCACGTAATCAGCAATAATATCGCAAGGGGCGGTGGATTTAGAGCATAAGACAAGTCCTGCTTTTACTGTCATTTATATTGACAAAAGGAGTTTGTGACTACCAGTCAGAGCCGTTGTTTTTGAGGTTGTGGACTATTATGCCAAGCAGCAAGTTTTAAGCCGTCAGAAATAATTCTTTTATAACGCTCTGATATTCAAAAAAATACAAAGATAAAAGGTGTAAATAAAAACCGTAATTTCCTCATTTTCCTCATTTTCCTCATTATTGCACTCTATAGACGTACGTTCATAGGAGGAGTACACGTACGCCTATAGGGTGAATGCACGTACGTCAACAGATTTATACACGTACGTCCATAGTGTGAAACAATGGTCATTTATACAGTTTTATATTGATTTTCCATGTCATTTCATGAAAATCATCGTTGGAATGACACAAAGAGGGTTCAAATGCATAAGAAGTGGAATTATGAATAATGCTTACATAAGCGTAATATGGGACACTACGTGTAGAGGCAGAATAACACAAACAATAGAATTTCAGAATCAGGGTTCTGCATAATCTATTTCTGCATTTATCACCCGCTCAAGATTAATGGCAGGAGCAGTGGGCGATACCACGGGAAAATCATTATTCATCTTTACTATGTTGTTCTTGAACACAATACCGTCAACTGACTTCGCATATAGCAGATGCGGGGTGGAAGTGTTGAATATATTGTTTCGTATTACTATGCCGCTGTGGAAATATTGCTTCTGCTGTTGAAGTTGTGGAATTTCCGGAAATATTGATATAACGGCGTTGGTAAACTGGAACATGCTTGTGAGAGGATTTATAAACGTGTTTCCCTCAATGAGCACATTGCGGCATGCACCTGTTTCATACCAGCCGTTGCAGTCGCCGCAGAGCAATATACCGCTTCCGCTTGTATGGTCGAATAAATTGCTGCTTGCCACAACCTTGCGTGGTGTGCTGAACAATGCTCCTCGTGCACGGTTGTTGCGAATGATATTTCCCTTGAATATGACTTGTGGTGTCCATGTAAGATTCTCCACTCCGAAATTTCCTTTAGCGGGGTCGATGTTCACAGGCACTTCGCCGGTAAACTCTATGCTGAACAGTTTCACACCGTCGTTAATGGCGGCATCTACTGGAGTGATGGTTTTTATATGGTTTCTTCCTCCGGTAATTTCCATAGTGCTCGACTGCACGAACTGTACTTCGTCGCCCGCCTCTCCCCAGCGGAATCCATAGCTCTGCGGGTGCATGTATTCACACAGAAGAGTATTGTCGTTAGTGCGTTCCACTATGCGCAGATAAGTGCCATGCACATTGATAGCGTCGTCCATCATTGACTCATATATGCCGTTTCTCACATTTATCATGCCCTTGCAACCCGAGAAATGGGTAGCATCGGCTTGTGTTGTGAAATAGCGTGGGTCTTTGTCGCGTAGTGCAACATTGAACCTGTCGATGTCTATATTCTCGCACATCTGTGCCAGAAGCCCCATTCCTTCTGCATAGTGCACGGTGACATTTTCTATCTTTGTATTAACATTGTCGGCGAGGAATATGCCGGGGGCTGGTCTGTCCCCGGTGCGTATGGCAATCTTGTCTCCGGCTTTCAGCTTGTCATTGCTCCAGCCTTCAGCCACGATATTGCCCTCGGCATTTACGTAAACACCCTTTGTCTTTACGAACATGTCGGAAGTGCCGGCAATTATGTTCCTTTTCCTGCCGTCAAAGGCAATGGAATAGTCAGAATGGTATTTCCAGTCCTCGCCGTAAGTATAAAGCACGCTGTCTTTTACTGTCCATTTCACCCATGGCTCGAATTTGTATATCACCTGTCTGCCGTTGTTGCTTACAACCTCTACCTGCGATATGTGAGGATTTAGAAAGTCAATACTGAAATCTTTCAATGTGCAGTTGGTGCTTCCCACAAGCGACACAGGTAGCATGGAACCATAAAATAGCAGCTCTGCGCCGTTGCCTTTGAAAGTTACGTTGTGCAGATTTTCTAACGGCACTCCTACTTTCTTGAACTTCGTCTGGTCGTGGTTAGATATAAAATAGCGTCGCTTAGCAGCCTTTCCGGTATGGAAGTAGTATTTTCCTTTCTCCATTTCTATAACAACGCTTTTCCCTTTCAGCGACAATACACGTGCAGAGTCGCACACTACCTTCATTATAGGCGATGCGTCGATAGACTTTTCATCGGCTTTCAGTCCGAAATCAACCGCTCTTAATACTTGAGCCGAGGCAGAGTAGATGTTGAATATGGCAACTGCTGTTATAAATAAATTCCTAAACATTTCTACAAAAGTTTTATAGTTAAATAGATTATTGTTTGTTATAAGCTATAGTCCCATGCAGAAGTTGATTATTTCAAGGGCTGAAATAATATCGTCGAATGCGTTTCTGTGTTCTTTTGAATATTTACGTATCGTTTCCTTATGCTTCGGGAAGAGCTTTTCAAGACTCTTTACTGATGTTATTTTCTCACGCTTCCCCTCCATATCAATATAATATGCATTTTCGTTCTTGCGCTTTAGAATATCGTTGGAAAAAGTATTCTGTTCATCATAGGGAGTATATGCAGAAACACCTCCTTCTGTACCGAAATCGAACAGTCGCAGATTCTGTACACTACCCTCTGTGCGCTGTCCGTATGCTCCTTTCCTTCCGATGACAATATCTTTTATCACCCAGTCAACATATATTCTGCCGTTGGCAGCGTCTATAACTTCCAGAAAACGTTTAGTCCCCGGAATGAATTTCCTCGTTCCCCAGCTTATAGTATCAATATTGGCAGTACTGGTAAGCTCCATCATATCTTTTCCCTGCATGAAAAACATCTTACCTCCAGAGGCATCGTAGTTCATCAAATAGGTTGCAATACCCCTCGGACGGAGCTTTACCTTTGCATTGGCAAAACGTTCAAACAGGAAAAGACGCTTGTTTTGAGCAGACGTATGTCCACATACAAGAAATATAAGTAGAGTGATGAATATTGTTCTCCGCATAAAATCAAGTTGCATTATTATATACTTGTAGAAGCATTATGGGTTAATAAATAATATGATAGCGTTTCAAAGTTAATCAATATATAGATAACATGAAAGAACAACCACGTAAAATTACTTTTTCTTAACATCAGTATGTGTTGATTGTTTAGTTCCAACCAAATAACCTTAAAACCTCATACCCTCCAGTCACCTTTATATACAAACACCCAGCCTCGTTAAAGACTGGGTGTCGTACGTATAAACTATATTAATAGAATATGTTTATTTCACATTAGGACCAGCACCATACTGTGGAGCGCCCTGATCCTGCCATACACGCTGTGTATTTGTTGTGCCCTTGTCAAGAGACCATGTGAAACCTTGTGTTTTGTAAGATTCAATAAGAATATTGTACATGAGATTTGTTGTCAGAGGCTCTGTTAGAGTTGTACGACGAGCGTAATGCTCAACAGGAACTGTGCTGTAAACAGTGCGTGGCAACAATGTTGAACCAATTTTAGGGCAACCAGAACGACGAGCTGTTACAAACAAATCTTTTGGTGCATATGAGAAGTGGATGAGTTGCTGTATGAATATCTTCTCAAGGTCGGCATCCTTATCGCCCGTGAGCTGATAGTCTGTATTGGCAAGCATTGCATCTATTTCACCATCGGCAAGAGCGATTGACTTTTCATTTGCATCGTAAGAATAGATACCAGGTTTCTCTGCATCGAAGTAATAAGGAATCTTGTTAAGTTTTGCCAAACGGTCGTAAGCCTTAACAGAGTAGGTAAGGGCTTTTTGGAAATAGTCATTGGCATTGCCGCTTATTGCACCATAAGTTGCAAACTCTGCAAGATAGAGATTTACTTCAGCTGATGTGATATACATGCCATACCAAGGATTGTCTTCCGTATCCTGAAGAACGACATCGTCAGGACATGTAGGAAGGGTGAAGTCCACGCGTCCCTGTACCAACTCTTCATTGTAAATGCTGAATGGCATATAAGCCTTGTCACCTGCTTTGTTGGTGCTGTAGCGGAAGTATTCAGCGTATGCACTGTTTGTTTGAGCATCAAGTTCGTCAGGTAAGCCATAGTAACGTATCCAAGGTTCGCCCATGCCTGTCCATGCCTTAAAATGCTCAACACCTTCTGCATCAGTTTCAGTTTCAATATTTGCTGCGATGAATGAAGGTATGTCAGCTTTTCTACCTGCCTCAAGGAACCAGTTTACAATCTTAGAGTTCCACTGGTTCTTTGTATATAGGAAGCGCACACGTGGGTCTTTATTCTTGAGCATGAAGTTCACAACCTTCTTGGCGGCACTTGTTCCGTTGTATGCAAGAGTTGTGTTTGTTGTGTGGTAAGCCACATCACCTTTGTCAAGATAGTTGCCATCGCCAGCTTCAATAGACTGATCACTCTTACGGAAAATGATATCATCACCTTCGCCGTCAAGAACTCCGCATGAGGCAGAAACTACTTCCTGTGCAATAGTCTTTGCACGGGTAAAGTCCTGATGGATAAGACGTGCTGCAATCTTTAGTTTTAGAGAGTTGGCAAACTTAGCCCATTTCTTCATGTCACCAGTGTAGATGATGTCCTGTGAGTTGAGCTTTGTCTGATTCTCTGCTGTTGTCATGGTCTTGATGGCATTGTCAAGCATTCCAAGCCATAATGTGTAGAGGTCAGCTACACGGTCATACTTAGGAGTGAGTGTTCCGCCATAGCGTGCGTTGGCAGCTTCGGTGAAAGGAATGTCACCGCAGTCATCGGTATCGTAAATGCCTAAGTATATGGACAGTACATCAAGTGCTGCTGCCAAACTCTGATATTTAGCATTTTCTTCTTCGCTCATTGTTGAGCGCAGGTTCTTTAGAGCATTTATATACTTCAGAAGTGTGATTGACTGGAAACCCTGACGACTTGCACCGTTGATAACATCAGCATTGAAGCTTGCTGCAGGAACTGCCATCTGAGCACATGAGTAGAATGTTGGCGAGTTGTTGAACCATAGCATGTATGGTGAAGGTTCAAATTCCATAACTGCTTGTGCGAAGATTTGTTCTGGTGAACCATTTACGATGCCAGTCTTATTTTTGTTAATGTCAACTAAGTCATCCTTGTCACAACTTGTCATAGAAAACAAAGTCGTACCAGCCAAGGCTATTGACAATATATATATTATACTTTTCATATTCGGTTAAATATTGAATTATTAGATGTATAGTTAGAATGTCGCATTAAGAGTGAACATGAAACTTGAGGTTACACCGTCGAAGTTACGCATGCGGAATGCCGCAGCTGATGTTCCGCGCACTGCTTCAGGATTCTCTCCGTTAGGCATTGAGTTGAGGAGATAGCCGAGGTTGTGTGCTGTGAATGACAATGCGAGGTTCTTAGAACCAATCTTGCTTGCTATGCTCTGTGGGAATGTGTATGCAAGGGCAATCTCACGAAGTGCAATGTAGTTAAGAGTTACGAACCACTCGTCACTTACAACACCACGATTAGCACTTGCATTAATCCACTGACTATGACGATATTGGAATGCGTTAGAATGAGAAGGCTCAATCTTTCCCTTTGCAAGAAGTTCTGCGAATGTCTCACCAGAACTGTACTGACCTGTACCAACTGTATAGTTTGTGCCATCACCTTGGTCGATTACAGTACCTGTCTTGAAAATTCCCACTGGGCATACACCGTCATCGTATGTCACACCGTCATATCTTGATGTGAATGTTGTACCGCCGTGAGCTGCATTACGCCATTTGAGAGAAGCCTTTGTGAAACCGTAGGCTGTTCCATAGTGTGAACCGTAAGAAGCAACTTTACCACCGAAGCGTGCGTCGAGTGATATAGACAAGCGCCAGTTTTTATAACGAAGAGATGTGTTTAGGCTTCCCAAGAACTTAGGGTTTATATCACCCATTTCGGTAACCTTACCCGAACGTGCATAGTAAGAAGTCTTCTGTGAAGGATGGAAGTCAAGTACCTGCATGCCTGAAACCTCATCAACCTCGATTCCTGAGTCTGAAAGAATCAGACCGTAAGCACCGCCAACCTTTGCCACAGCACCTACGCGGAAGTTTCCGTATGCCACATCACCACCATCAGGAAGTGCAATGTAGTCGGCTACATTTTCATGTAGAGAAACAATCTTTGAACGGTTGCGGGTATAAGTGAAGTTCAAATCCCATGTCCAGTCTTTATTTTGGAAAGGAGTTGTGTTCAAAGCAAGTTCAATACCTTGGTTCTGAATATCACCAGCATTAACATATTGTGATGTCTGACCAGATTCGTAAGGAACTGAGATTTTCATAATCTGGTCCTTTGTATTTTCCTTATAGTATGTGAAATCAATGCCTACTCTGTTGTTGAAGAAACGCCAGTCAAGACCAACTTCCCATGAGTTCTTACGCTCTGGCTTTAGGTTGGAAGAGTACGTCGTGTTTGGAAGTTCTGCTCCATAAACATCGGTATTGCCGATTTTTGACTTTGTGAGAATCCATGCAGTGTTAAGCACATAAGGATCGGTATCATTACCAACCTGTGCCCATGATGCACGAATCTTTGCGAATGAAATCCACTCGGGGAGTTGTTCACGGAATGTGTTTGATATAAGCCAAGAACCTGATACTGATGGATAGAAATAAGAGTAGTTTCCATGACCGTCAGCATAGAGAAGTGCTGATGACCAGTCGTTGCGACCTGTAATGTCCATAAATATCTGATCTTTCCAGCTGAAACCAGCCTGAGCGGCTATAGAGTAGATTCTCTTCTCGCCGAAGACCTTGCCATCGTAGTTTGGAGTCTTCTTTGAATTGGCAATGAAGTACTGGTTAGGAACAACAAGTCCACCGTTTGTACTTAGTGATACTCCTTGTGAGAATGCATTATAGTACTCTCCACGTATGAAGCCGTGAACATCGAAGTCGCCGAACTGTTTCTGTGCGTTTAAGTTCAAATTGAGGTTTGTCTGCTCTTTTGTTGTGTTTCCAAGAGAATAATAACCACCTTCGTTGGCATAACCCGAACCTGGGTTTTTCTGCTCGTAACGTGTATAGTAATAGTTGTAGTTAGCTTCTCCGATAAATCTCAGCCAAGGCAGAATCTCGGCAGAAAGTTTAATTGTTGGGCGTACCTGTGTTTCTTTTTGGTAGTAATTATTTTCATAGATGCTCCACCAAACGTCACGACCTGGTATAAATCCATTCTTGTCGCCGTAATCTGCACTTGCCAATCCGCCATGCTCACCTTTATAGAGATGTTTCATAGTCTTGGTATCGTATGCACGTCCCCATGTTGTATCAACAAATTTGATACCGATGTTGGCAGGAGCATTACGTGGAGTAGAGTTTGCAAATGCAACGCTTGCTTCAAGTTCAACCTTACTTGAAATCTTATGAGATGCCTTTGCCAAGAAGTTGAAACGCTTGAAATCGTTGTTCTCTGTTGTGCTCTCTGAATACTTATAACCAAGTGATGTGTAGAATGTGGTTTTGTCGTTTCCACCTGTTATGGCAACGTTTGTTGTTGTATTGAAACCTGTTTGGAAAGCATCACGATAGTTGTTCTTGTATGGAGAGTATGCACGAGTTGTTCCATCATAGTATATGGCATTTGAACCATCAAATGCAGGTCCCCAGCCATAGTAACCTTGCGTGTTGCGGATAGAGAAATTACCATCTGCATCTAATGCCTTCTGGCGTACGTCGAAGTTATTATCCCAACCTTTCTCTCGTCCTTTCAAATAACCAGAAAGGAAACCGTCTCCAAACTCATTCTGAAGGTCGGGTGTTGATGTAAGAATATCGAACCCAATTGACTGGGTGAAGTTTATTCCAAGTCCTTTTGTTCCTTTGCCGCTCTTTGTTGTAATAACAACAGCACCGTTCAAGCCGCGTGAACCGTAAAGGGCTGTTGCCGCTGCACCTTTAAGAACAGAAACTGACTCGAAGTCTGCAGGGTTGAGGTTCTTCAATTCATTTCCATAGTCATTGGACTTTTCATCCCAGTCGGCTGATGAACTGTGTGTTGAATTGTCCATGATAATGCCGTCAATAACATAGATTGGCTGGTTGTTGGCATTAAGAGTTGAAGCTCCACGAATAAGAATCTTATTTCTTCCGAACATACCACCGTCAGACTGGTTTATTTCAACACCGGCTACTTTACCTTGAAGTGCTGATACGGGGTTGATAAGATTCTGGTTAAGTTCATCACCCTTGAGTTCAGTCATTGCATAACCAAGGGCTTTCTTTTCACGCTTGATTCCAAGAGCCGTTACAACAACTTCGTCAATACTCTTAGAGTCTTCTGTAAGCGTTACATTATAGTTAGATGTACCCCCCCCCATTATGGCAATTTCTTTGGGCGAGAAGCCGATAGAAGATATGATTAAGGTGCTTCCTGTTGGTACACTGATGGTGAAGTTACCGTTAATGTCAGTGACTGTTCCGTTAGAAGTTCCTTTCTGCATGACAGTAGCGCCGATAATTGGCTCGCCTGTTGCGTCAACTACTGTACCAGTGATTTTTTTTGTCTGCTGTGCCTGAATGGTCATTTCAGGATCTGCTGCATGGGCAACAGTTCCGTATGACAACATACACAAAGCAGCCATTCCTGTTAAAGTTCCTGTTGACAGGACTTTGTTCAACCAAGATTTGCTTTTCATAAACAAAAGGTAAAAAGACAGGGAGTTTTAATTATCAACCATAGCAGGCTCTCCCATATTAATCCCGCAAGGTCTCATTTTAGGTTTTTATTAATAAATTGTATATGATGTTGCAAAATTAATATATTTTCTGAAACTAACAAAAAAATATGCCAAAAAGTGCATTATTTGTACAATAAATCTTAAATAACTGCTTAAAATTGTACTGCTGGCAGCTTTTCTTATAGTTTGTTAAGCCTTTATCCCAAATCCTAATCACCGATTAGGTTTATTATCTTGATAGTTAATCCTCACCGATTTCCCGCTGAATAACTTCCAAACCTTGCTTCAACGTGAATCTTGATGCCTCCAGAATAATCATTGCTGCGTGGTGTTATTGAGTTTTATTATAAGGTGGCTTAGAAGCTGTCTAGCCACGCTTTAACATTCATAAGCATCTCCAGATGATAGGCAAATTCAGGATTCATTCCCCAGCCATGTCCACCTTTTGGATATACCATTAATGATGCAGGAACATCGTGTTTGTAGAGTTCAAAATAGTAATTTACACCGTTTGCCGGTACTACAGTTTCATCATCGTCGGATAGTATGATTAATGCTCTTGGAGTGGCTCTTGACACCTGAATATCACTGCTGTATGCGTGTTCGTCTTTTTTCTTTGCATTACTTCCTAAGAAATTGTCATGCGAACCTTTGTGGGTAAACTCTGTGTCCATGGTTATTACGGGATAGAACAGTAGCTGGAAGTTTGGTAGTACATCTTTCTTGCCATGTGTAGCAATTGTTGATGCTAAATGTCCTCCTGCCGATGACCCCATTATCCCCACGTCGTTAGGGTTGACATTCCATTTTGCGGCATTGGCTCTTACAAGTCGCATTGCTTGTTCTGCATCGCTTATAGGAACTTCTTTCTTGCCGTGAGGCATACGATATTTGAGTACTATAGCGGCAATTCCCATGCGGTTGAAGAATGGTGCCCAGTCTTTTCCTTCGTGGTCTATGGCAAGATGCTCATATCCGCCTCCCGGGCAGATTACGATGGCCCGTCCTGTAGCCTTCTTTGCGGGGGGAAGATATACGTAGGCTTTGGCTATGTCGTTTTTGTCAGAACTGTTAACGATTGGATTGCCATTCCATAAATCCACCTCAAACTTCTGCTGGGCGCTGACTACTATTGATGAAATGCAAAGAGAAAAAAGGAGTATAGCTTTCTTGAAATTCATAATTGTGTATTTTCTTAAACACTGCAAATATAGTCAATTATTTGGTTACAACAAAATTATTATTTACTTTTGTGCTGTAATAACAAGCTTTAAGATGAAACAATCAGCAACTTTTTTATCTGCCGACATGTGGCTTTCTTCCTTTGTTTATTGTCCACGATGTGGAAGTAAAAGATTTATCCCTATCAGTGAGCGTAGTAAGCGATGTGAGGAATGTGATTTTACCTATTACATTAATGCCAGCGGAGCATACGTGGCATTTATCCTAAACAATCGTGGAGAACTACTTTTCACGCTCCGTAAGCACGAGCCTGCAAAGAACACTCTTGATATTCCTGGCGGTTTTTCTGACCCTGGCGAAAGTGCCGAAGAGGGGGTGGCTCGTGAGGTGGAAGAAGAAACCGGACTGAAAGTTGTTTCTTCAAAGTATCTATTCTCGATTCCCAATCGCTATGAATTCAGTGGAATGATAATTCCTACTCTTGACTTGTTTTTCCTTTGCGAAATAGAGGGCGATGGTTTTGGCGCTTCTGCCCGCGACGATGCGGAGGAATTGTTCTGGATAAAGCCCGATGCTGTAGAGCTTGACCGTATAGGACTTAATTCTATAAGGCAGGGAGTGGCAAGATTCATAGAGTCCTTACGTTAAAGCTGTTTATACTGCGATGGTTTCTACATAAACTATATTTTATGTGCATATACGCATATGCGGGAGAGCGTGTATAGGCGCTATGTGCGTGTGTGCGCCTAAAGACAATTTACTTAAAAAAGATAAAAAAACATATATATAATAAGGTGTATGCAAAGATTTTATGTACTTTTGCGTCCCGAAACCATATAGCCCGGCACTATTACTTTCGTCAATAGGTAATTATGTTGTGTGGCAGAAAATAAAATCAAAGGTATGCAAGATAATCTGGTAATTGTAGAGAGCCCTGCAAAGGCTAAGACAATTGAGAAGTTTTTAGGAAGTGATTATAAAGTAATGTCGAGTTACGGACATATTCGCGATCTGAAGAAAAAAGAAATAAGTATTGATGCTGACACTTTAGAACCATGCTACGAGATTCCTGATGAGAAGAAGAAACTCGTAGCCGATCTTCGTAAAAAGGCAAGTGAAGCAAAGAAAGTGTGGTTGGCTTCCGATGAAGACCGTGAGGGAGAAGCTATCTCCTGGCATTTGTGCGAAGTCTTAGGGCTTGACGAGGAGAAGACAAGTCGTATAGTCTTTCATGAAATTACCAAGTCTGCCATACTTAGTGCCATAGAAAATCCACGCCGCTTAGACATGAACCTTGTCAATGCACAGCAGGCACGCCGTGTACTCGACCGTATCGTGGGTTTCAAACTCTCACCTGTTTTGTGGCGAAAGGTTAAACCTTCTCTCTCGGCTGGTCGTGTGCAAAGTGTGGCTGTAAGGCTGATTGTGGAGCGTGAACGTGAGATTCAGGGGTTTAGCAGTGAGAATTACTATCGTGTCACTGCCGTTTTCCAGAAACTTCTTGATAATGGCGCTACACAGGAAGTAAAAGCTGAATTAGACCGTCGTTTTGCTACAGCTGATGAGGCAAAGACTTTCCTTGAAAAATGCCGTGATGCTTCGTTCACTGTAAGCGGTATTTCCAAGAAGCCGTTGAAGCGCACACCGGCACCTCCGTTTACTACTTCTACATTGCAGCAGGAGGCGGCAAGAAAGCTTGGGTTCACAGTGTCACAAACCATGATGGTGGCTCAACATCTGTATGAAAGTGGACGCATAACCTACATGCGTACAGACAGCGTAAATCTGTCAAAACTCTGTATCAATGCAAGCAAGGAAGAGGTTATTAAACTCTATGGTGAGGAATACAGTAAACCACGTAACTATCAAACGAGTGCAAGGGGTGCGCAAGAAGCACACGAGGCAATCCGCCCTACATATATGGATCAGCCGGAGATAACGGGCACTGTTCAGGAGCGTCGTCTGTACGACCTTATATGGAAGCGTACATTAGCATCGCAGATGGAGGATGCTCAGATTGAGAAGACCACAATAAATATAAACATAGACGGTGAAGAGGATAGTTTTGTTGCTAATGGTGAAGTAATCAACTTTGAAGGTTTCATTAAAGTGTATCGTGAGTCAACTGATGACGATACAGAAAACGATGATACTGTTCATACTTTGCCTGCTATGAATAAAGGCGATAAGCTGGAGCGTAAGGAAATATTGGCTACAGAGCGATTCACACAGAGTCCATTACGCTATACAGAGGCAAGTTTGGTAAAGAAAATGGAGGAACTCGGTATTGGGCGCCCATCAACTTATGCTCCAACAATCAGTACCATTCAACAGCGTGAATATGTACAGAAAGGCGATAAGAAAGGGGAAGAGCGTCACTACGACATACTATATCTTAAAGAGCAGAAGATAAGCATGCAGAAGAAAAAGGAGATAATCGGCAACGAGAAAGGTAAGCTCATTCCTACTGATACAGGTATCGTTGTAAACGATTTCCTTATGGATAATTTTCCAGAAATTCTTGACTATAATTTCACTGCTAATGTTGAAGAACGTTTTGATGAGATTGCCGAGGGAAAACTGCAATGGGCTAAGATGATGAAAGACTTTGACAAGGGATTCGAGCCTGTTGTAGAGAAGGTTATGAATGCACGTCAGGAACATAAAGCAGGAGAACGTGAAATTGGTATAGATCCTGAAAGTAATAAACCTGTTTTTGTAAAGATAGGCCGTTTCGGACCTGTGGTGCAGATTGGTTCGGCTGAAGATAAAGAGAAACCACGTTTTGCACAACTTCCAAAAGACAAGACCATGGATTCTATATCATTGGAAGATGCACTTGAACTTTTCCGTCTGCCACGCACAATAGGTGTTATAGAAGGTTCTGAAGTAACCATTGGTAGTGGACGTTATGGTGCATATATACTGCACAACAAGCAATACACCTCTCTTCCAAAAGATGCAAACCCGCTGACAATAACCCTTGATGAAGCAGTGAAAGTTCTTGAGGAGAAAAAGACTCAAGAACAGCAACGTCATATAAAAACATTCGAGGAAGACGACAAGCTGGAGGTTCTCAATGGTCGCTATGGTCCTTATATAGCCTACGACGGCAGCAACTACCGTCTTCCGCGTAACCTTCATGCTAAGGCGGCAGACCTAACATACGACGAGTGCAAGAAGATTGTTGACGAAGCAGCAGAGAAAGCGTCTGTAAAGACCAAAACCTCACACCGATGATGCGTATCATTCTCATAGGATATATGGGGGCTGGTAAAACTACCGTAGGTAAAGAACTGGCAAAAGATTTGGGTATAACTTTCTACGATCTTGACTGGTATATAGAAACCCGAATGCGCAAGACGGTGAAGGATATTTTTGATGAGAAAGGCGAAGAAGGTTTTAGACTTATAGAACATAACATGCTTCATGAGGTGGCAGAGTTTGAGAATGTTGTGATAAGCTGTGGTGGAGGAACTCCATGTTTCTTTGACAACATGGATTATATGAATAGTCAGGGAGACACCATATACCTTCAGGCATCACCAGAAGTGCTTCATCAACATTTGAAGATGGGGAAGGGCGTACGCCCTCTTCTGCTCAACAAAACTCCAGAGGAGGTAAACTTGTTCATAAAGAATCAACTGCAGGAACGAGAAAAGTTTTATCTTAAGGCACATCACGTTGTTGATGTTAACCTTATGAACAACAATGACAAAATTGCGTCACATATTGAGAAAATACGTAAAAAGCTGAATATATGAAAAAGTGGACTATTGAAGATTCCAAAGAACTATACAACATCAAAGGCTGGGGGGTTAACTATTTTGGTGTCAACGACAAGGGACATGTTTATGTTACACCACGCAAGGACAACGTACAGATTGACCTTAAAGAGGTTGTTGATGAATTGGCTACACGTCACATCGGCGCTCCCATGCTGTTGCGTTTCCCTGACATCCTCGACACTCGCATACAATCAACCTCCGCATGCTTTGCCAAGGCAACAAAGGAGTATGATTATAAGGCAGAAAACTACATAGTGTTCCCTATAAAGGTAAACCAGATGCGCCCTGTGGTAGAGGAGATCATATCCCATGGTGCAAAATACAATATTGGGCTTGAGGCAGGCTCGAAGCCGGAACTCCATGCCGTGCTTGCCACCCACATGGACTCTGACAGCATCGTGATCTGTAATGGGCACAAGGATCAAAGTTATATAGAGATGGCGCTACTTGCCCAGAAGATGGGAAAGAGAATATTCCTTGTAGTCGAGAAGCTGCCTGAGGTGAAGATTATTGCAGAAACCGCAGAGAAATTAGGTGTGCGTCCAAATCTTGGCATACGTATAAAACTTGCTTCGTCGGGAGCGGGCAAATGGCAGGAGAGTGGAGGTGATGCATCTAAGTTCGGACTTAACTCTACAGAACTGCTGTCGGCTTTGCACATGCTTGACGAGATGAATATGCGCGACTGCTTGAGCCTTATACACTTCCACATTGGTTCGCAAATAACAAAGATTCGTCGTATATCAACTGCTTTGAAAGAAGCTGCGATGTATTATGTCCAACTTCATAGCATGGGATTCAATATCGACTTTGTGGATTGCGGAGGAGGTCTTGGTGTTGACTATGACGGTACACGTTCTTCAAATTCAGCATCATCGGTTAACTATTCCATTCAAGAATATATCAACGACTGTGTTTATACATTCGTAGATGCCGCCGATAAGAACAATATTCCTCATCCAAACCTTATTACAGAGGGTGGACGTTCGCTCACTGCTCATCATTCAGTGCTCATTATCGACGTGCTTGAGAGTGTGTCAGCTCCACGTATGCCCGAGGACTTTCAGCCTGGCGAGAATGATCATCAGCTTGTGCATGACCTCACAGAGATATGGGATAAGTTGAACACTCGTTCTATGCTTGAAGACTGGCATGATGCAGAGGATATACGTGAAGAGGCTCTTGATCTTTTCCGACATGGCATCATAGATCTAAAAACACGTGCTCAGATTGAGTCGCTCTACTGGGCAATAACTCATGAAGTATCTGAATTGGCTCATCATCAGAAACATGTGCCAGATGAATTGCGTAATCTTGACAAGCAGATGGCAGATAAGTATTTCTGTAATTTCTCGCTTTTCCAGAGCATGCCCGACTCTTGGGGTATAGACCAATTGTTCCCAATCATGCCTATAGCCCGACTGAACGAGCAGCCAAAGCGTTCAGCACAATTGCAGGATATAACCTGCGATTCTGACGGAAAGGTAACGGCATATGTTAATGGAGGACAACAGACAAGTTATCTGCCACTGCATGAAGTAAAGACTGGTGAACACTATTACATAGGAGTATTCCTCGTGGGAGCATATCAAGAGATTCTCGGCAACATGCACAATCTCTTTGGTGATACCAATGCAGTGCATATCACAGTTGATGGTGATGGTTATTCCATAGACCGAACTATTGACGGCGAGACCATTGCTGATGTTTTGGATTATGTGCAGTATGATGCCAAAAAACTTGTACGTCGTCTCGAGATATGGGTGGCAAAGGCTGTTAAGGAAGGCAGAATTACTATAGAAGAGGGTAAGGAGTTTATTAGCAATTATAGAGCTGGTCTCTACGGATACACTTATCTGGAATAATAATGGAAAAACTGACAATAGTGAAAGTAGGAGGAGCTGTGGTTGAAGACGAACTGCAGCTTTTCCGCCTGCTTGACTCTTTTTCCATGATTGACGGTAGGAAACTTCTTGTGCATGGCGGAGGTCGTCGTGCTACTAAAGTTGCGTCTATGCTTGGAATAGAAAGCAAGATGATAGGAGGACGTCGTATTACTGATGCCGATATGCTTGAAGTGGTAACAATGGTATATGGAGGTCTTGTCAACAAGAATCTCGTTGCCAAGTTGCAAGGAAAGGGTATTAATGCTATTGGACTTACAGGAGCTGATATGAACATAATACAATCGCACAAGCGTCCGTTGAAAGAGGTTCTTACAGATTGCGGTAAAAAGGAAATGGTAGATTTCGGTTTCGTAGGCGATGTTGACAAAGCCGACGGCAAAACCATAATGGCTTTAATAGAACAGGGTGCAATACCTGTCATTGCTCCACTTACCCACGACGGCAACGGCAATATCCTTAATACCAATGCTGATACAATGGCATCTGAAACAGCTAAAGCATTGGCTCACTATTATGATGTCACACTCATCTACTCATTCGAGAAAGCCGGCGTATTGAGCAATCCTGATGATGAGGCATCTGTCATTCCTGTAATAACCCATTCCGACTTCAGACGTTATGTTGAGAAAGGAATTGTTGCAGGAGGTATGATTCCAAAGATAGAGAATGCGCTTGCGGCAGTAGATGCAGGAGTGAAAGAAGTGAAAATAACAAAAGCAGATAACCTCTCTGGAGGAACAACCATAAGAAATTGAATTTTAGAACCGACATATTGCCGCTAAAGAATCCACTCTATCGACTGGCTCTTCGTATAACCCTCAACCCACAAGAGGCAGAGGACATTGTGCAGGAAACAATGATAAGAGTATGGAATAAGCGCGAGTCATGGGAAGAGATAGATTCTATAGAAGCATTCGCAATGACAATATGCCGTAATCTTTCACTGGATCATCTGAAGAAAAAAGAAACTCAGAATCTTTCACTTGATGCAATGGTTATTGAAGAAGTCGATCATGTTGACGACCCGTTGCAGCAGCTCGTGCGTAAAGACAACCTTAACAAAGTACGCATGATAATGGACTCTCTGCCCGAAAAGCAGCGCACATGTATGCAGCTACGCGACTTTGAAGGAAAGTCATACAAGGAAATAGCCACCATTCTCGACATAACCGAAGAACAAGTAAAGATAAGTATATTCAGGGCAAGAAAAACTGTAAAAGAACATTTTTTGAAATAATTGCAGAAAGTTTGTAACTTATTAGTAAACCATTCGTCAACAATATCAGAGCAAACAAAAAAACGGATATGGATTATAAATACATTAATCAACTGTTAGAACGTTACTGGGAGTGCCAAACCACTCTTGAGGAAGAAGCTATTCTTCGTGCGTTCTTTAGTCAGGAAGATATTCCTGCCAGTCTATTGCCATATCGTGATTTGTTTGTTTACGAGCAGACAGAGGTGAAAGACGATGTACTTGGTGAGGATTTTGATGCCAAGATGTTGTTGCTGATAGGTGAGGAGAAGCCTGTTAAGGCACGCATCGTGAACATGACTCAACGTTTGCGTCCACTCATGAAGGCGGCGGCTATTGTAGCAATAATCCTTACTCTTGGCAATGCCATGCAGGTTCCGTTCAATACCAGTCAAGGCTATGAAATGATAGGAACCGAGCATAGAAATCCTACAGGAGAAAGTATGGCAAAGCGCGACTCTGCCATTGTTGACTCTTTACACCGCACAAGTCTTGCTCCAAAGGGTGTAGTTCCTGTGGCGAATAGTTTAGATAATCAAGCTTTTACAGTAAAATAGTTACAATCAAACCTTTTATGAAACGATAAGTTTCAATTCATTTAATTAAAACCACAATATCAAAAGGCTGGCTCAACGAAGAGTCAGCCTTATTGTTTATTATTATTGTAAAAGATGTGGTTAATTTGTGTTAAAGAAAAAGTGATTATTGCGTATATATTATGCCACAGGTAATACTACCAATAGCTCTACTCTTTCAGTTAGTGGTAATATAGGCAAGTCTATAGGATGAGGAAAATTGTCTATTGATTTGAGGTCTTCCCTGTCATTAACTAATTATCAACTGTTGATATCCAAGAATGTTGTGGATTTTAATATGCGCAATTTGTCTGCTGGTATTAATCTGTCCTATCACCCCATAGATATACTCTCGTTGGAACACAAAAGCACATACACCACGAGCCACAGGAAAAGCAAAGAAGGTAATTTGTTCATTACAACACAGAAATACTTCTATCATAATCTGAAATTGTATCTGCTTCCGGGGAATTGGCAGTTGGAGATATCAAATGATTATTTCCAGAGCAACGAGAAAAGCATAAGTAGTTCTTTCTTCTTCTTCGACCTGTCCATATCCTACAAACAAAAGACTTGGGAGGCAATGCTGCAACTTAACAATGTTTGTGGAATACATGATGTTGAACAGACTTACAGCACCGACAACAAGCTTGTATATACAAAAACAGTATTGCGCCCAAGGGAGCTTGTGCTTAAATTATCCTTTTCTTTATAACAAATTGTAGTCTTAATGATTTACAGTTCAAGTACTCTCTGTGCAGGTGTCAAACATTAACGTGGGTTCGACGAATTTAGAATAATCTCACATCGGTCATTAGATTCCGACTGAGCCACTGATAGTGTTCGATTATTTTGCAAATTGGTTTTCACTGTTACCTTGATGTAGTGACTACTTTAAGGTAACAGTGAGAGACAAGATACTGATAAGCGGATACAAGCAGACGTAAAGCCTATAGATAAAAGTATAAGAATTGGTCTGCGGTTTAATGACAAATTTGGATTTATCTCATGAACAGCAATTCACGATATTTAGGCAGATCCCACAGCTCGTCAGCCACAATAAGTTCCAGCTTATCTATGTCATAGCGTATGATTCCGAGCTTTGGCTCTACTGTGTCGTGATAGGCAACGGCACGTGTACGTACATCTTCAATCTTGTTTGCCACTTTTCGTGCGTTGACAAGTTCCTCTACACCGCTTTCAATGCGTTGTATTCGTTCAGCTATCTCTCGTATGATGCTGATGTTTCTTGCCGATAATTTCTTGCCCTCTTCTTCGCCGAATATGTACATTACGTTCTGTACATTCTTTGCAAGCCGCGACTGATAGTGTGTGCATACGGGTATGATATGATTCATGGTGATGTCGCCGAATACTCGTGCCTCAATCTGAATCTTCTTTATGTAAGTTTCCCATTTTATCTCGTTGCGTGCTTCAAGTTCTTTGCGTGTAAACACTTTCTGCGATTCGAACATCTGTACAGATGCTTCATCAAGATAGCGGTCGAAGATGACAGGGCATGATGTCTCAACATCGAGTCCTCTTCGTTCAGCTTCGATGAGCCATTCTTCCGAATATCCGTTTCCGTCGAAATGTATTGGTGCACATGCCTTTATATCTTCGCGCACAACATCGAGTATGGCACTTTCCTTTTCCTGACCGCTGGCTATTAGTGCGTCAACACGAGTCTTGAAGTTTACCAGAGCTTCAGCCACCGCACTGTTGAGGGCAATCATTGCCGATGCACAGTTGGCTTCAGACCCTACAGCACGGAATTCAAATCGATTGCCTGTGAATGCAAACGGCGAGGTTCGGTTTCTGTCTGTGTTGTCAACAAGTATTTCGGGAATTACAGGAATATCGAGTTTCGCTGCCTGTTTACCGCTCATTATTAACAAATCGTCCTTGTCAGCCTTTACAATTTCGTCGAGCAGTTTGCTTAACGATTCTCCAAGGAATGATGATACTATTGCCGGTGGTGCTTCATTAGCACCAAGACGATGAGCATTGGTTGCACTCATGATAGATGCCTTCAGTAGTCCGTTGTGTTTGTGGACAGCCATGAGTGTTTCAACAACGAATGTAACAAATCTTAGATTGTCTTCCGGAGTTTTCCCTGGGGCATGTAGCAGAACTCCGGTGTCAGTTGCCAACGACCAGTTGTTATGTTTTCCTGAACCGTTTATTCCGTCGAAAGGTTTTTCATGGAGCAAGGCTCTGAACCCATGTTTTTGTGCAACCTTCTTCATCAATGACATGAGAAGCATGTTATGGTCGATGGCAAGGTTGGTTTCTTCAAATATAGGAGCTAGTTCAAATTGGTTCGGCGCCACCTCGTTGTGCCGTGTTTTACAAGGAATGCCAAGTTCTAAAGCCTGTATTTCAAGGTCTTTCATGAAAGCCTGAACACGGTCGGGGATAGTACCGAAATAATGGTCGTCCATCTGCTGGTCTTTTGCAGAGTCGTGTCCCATGAGTGTTCTTCCAGTGAGAAGAAGGTCGGGACGTGCAGAATACAAACCTTCATCGACAAGGAAATATTCCTGTTCCCAACCCAGATTACAAGTAACCTTTCTCACGGCAGGGTCGAAATACTGTGCTACGGCAGTTCCTGCCTCGTTGATGGCGCGCAAGGATTTAAGAAGAGGAGCTTTGTAGTCGAGTGCCTCGCCAGTATAGGAAATGAATACAGTAGGAATACAAAGCGTGTCGTCGATAATGAAAACCGGACTTGTAGGATCCCATGCAGAATATCCTCGTGCCTCAAATGTAGAGCGTATGCCTCCTGATGGGAATGATGATGCATCAGGTTCTTGCTGTACAAGCAGCTTTCCTGAAAACTCTTCTATCATGCCTCCCTTGCCGTCGTGCTCAACAAAGGCATCATGTTTCTCGGCTGTTCCCTCGGTAAGAGGTTGAAACCAGTGTGTATAGTGAGTAACTCCGTTCTCGTCTGCCCATTGTTTCATGCCTTTTGCCACGGCATCGGCAATGCTTCGGTCGAAACGTGCTCCATTGTCTATGACATCTATCAGCTGGTCATAAACCTTGCGGTCGAGATACTTATACATTTTCTGGCGGTTGAAAACCTTTTTGCCGAAGTACTCGGACGGGCGTTCTTTAGGAGACGCAACCTCAAGAGCCTTTTTTACGAAAGCCTCTTCTACAACTTGAAACCTTAAATTTGACATGTGTAAAATAATATATCAAGAAAAACAATCTATTGATTCTAACTTTGTCGATGGACAATAAAAGCGGGTGTCTGCTTCTTCTTCTCAGCCTTGCCGAAAACAATTGTAGTCAGAAAATCACTTTTCCGAGTACAAAATTACAACTAATTAAGCTAAAAACAGCGTTTTTGTATTTAAAACTGAACTAAAAGCGTAGAAAAAATATTATTCCGACAGTAATTAGCTCCAAATAAGAACCTTGCAGAACATTGATATGCAAAAAAGGCTTAAAGAAGAAAGTGGTAATGAATGGTATCAGAGATGCATTATTTTACGTTTCATTGTTGCCAGCTGATTTATACATTCCTCTATTGTATCAGCCACCTCTTTTGCATCATAGATTTTGGTTATTTTGAAAGTTATCTTTTCAATCATTTCGAGTACAGCCTCTGCAACTCCCGGGTCACTGGCAACAAGCTGCGGTAATTCCTCCACGTGGCATTGGAATTTCTGCAATGCCTTTAGGGCAATGGGGTCGTTAATGGCATGAGCTCTTATAAAAACGTTGTAGCCTATAAGTAGTTGGTTTAGTTTTGATGTATAATTCTCTATACGTTCCTTTTTTATGCGTTCTTCGTCGTGCTCCCACTCATAACGTACTGCATATTCATAAATATAATAACATAGAGCGGAATATATGACGGTACACACAAGAATACTAAAGTACAAGTATCTGACTTCCATATTCTCTCTGGCAAGTTTACCGAACATCTCGGAAACTCCATATTCTGCAAGAAGATGGAAATAGTCAAATGTGGCAAGAAGAGTCCATATTAACAGGACGTAAAATAATAGGCAGGACAGTATAATTATTTTCTTCATTGATTAAAAAACGTTTTTGTGCTTAAAATATTTTATGTGGATAGAAAATTTTCATGCAGTACAGTGTTATTCATTCAACTTCGGCATTCCATGAATGTATGATGCTGGCAAATAAACTCAAATCATATGTAAACTTAATTCACGAAAAATTACTGTCGAGATTTTTGAGCTTCCAGAAAAAAGAAATTATATAAGGATAGTTATCGTTATCTTTGTATTTCGTGGAAAACTATGTATACTTTTTATGAATAACTGTTGTTCCCAGCTAATGATAACTATTCTTATGTATTAACGATAACTATTCTTGCACAACATCGATAACTATCATTGCAAGCTAAGAATAACTATCGTTACACTGTAATAACTGTTATCAATAACTGTCGTTAGCAAAAACAATTGCATTAACAGCCTTTTTATGCCAATTTATAATGCCTCTATTTTCTCATATTTGCACCCGACAGGTTTTTATTTTGTAAAACCGCTAAATATAAGGGCTTTATTTTGAACTTTTGTTTAGTATTTTGACGATGAATGGTTTTATGGTTTATTTGTATTGAACTTTATTGTTTGTGCATGTTAAAGCTCATTAATTCAGGTTTAACGGCCATGTTAGATAGCGGTGAAGTAGAAAACCGTTATATAGAAGTAGGTATGCTGCTATGCAGGTGACAATAGCTGCCAATACTATTTTTGTTCGCTTATGAGATATGTTGAACAGACTGGCTATGGCAAGAGGTATGACAAAAGTCCAGTGGGCAGTCATTATATATACCTCTTCTATTGCAAATCCTAATATTATGTGAAGCAGTATGTTGAATGCCAGTGTCCATAGTAGAATAAGGGTGAAGCGTTGTCTTATGCCGACTATCAATCCTGCAATAAGCAGCAATTCTATGGCAATGACTACATAGTTTTGGAACTTCCATGAATATGACACAAGTACAGGACGATTGTGTAAAACATCTCCCAATACATATTTGCGGTGAAGCTGTAGGGATTCGCCAAAGAAATTCTCTTGAAGTATTTGTTCTTTTGACAGACAGTTCTTTGTCCAACGCATTTGTCTTTCTACTATATTCTCTTTTTGTGCATTGCTGTTGATGGTTGATGTGGCAACGGGCAATGTCAGCACGGCAGATGATAGGAGTAATGCAAGGAAGTTTTTCCTTGTGAAAAATTGCATGCCGTTGGTAATGATGAATATTCCTATTATTACAACTCCGTTAGAAAGAGTTATTCCTGCTGTTATGAGAAACAATATTCCCATTTCTCGGGCAGTGAACGTTTGCTTGTTCTTTATTTTCTTTGCAGCCTTGTATGTAGTGAAGATGAGACAGAACATCGACAAGCAGAAATGGTCTGCCACTACTGTTGTTACGAGTATGTAGGCAAATGAAGTGAATAGGAAAGTTGCCGCTGTTCCTAACGGCGATGTTGTTATTACATCTCTTATAGTGCGGTTGAGGAACAGGAAAGAATAGAAAGAGCATACAGAGAGTATGAAGCCCATCAGCAGTTGTGCACAGTTTGCACCTGTAATCCACCACAGAAATTGGTTTAGCAGATATACAGGATACATCATAATGCCTAAGAGCGGATGGCGCAGAATGTCGTAGCCTTGATGCCAATTCGTCAGGACATCATAGCTTATGGGGTCGAAGCCCGACATGTGATAGTTGCGCAGGAAAATGTTGAACGACTCGTCGGAGTAGTTGGCAAACAGGCACCAGAACTTACTTATCATAAGATATTGCAAAATCAATATCACAATAAGAAAGAACAATGCCGTGAGTCTTTCGCTACGCCTTATCACAAATGGATTCATAGGAAGTATTTCACCAGCAGGCTTACGTTATAAATTAACAGATAAGCTGTTAACAGACTGATGAGCACAGCAAACAATCTTCTGCCGCTTGTTGTGAGCTTTGGCACAATAAAACCGATGGCAATAGGTATGGCATATATCCAGTGGGCTGACATGATATAAACTTCATTAAGTCCAAATCCCAATCCTACGTGCAGGAGCAGATCCATTCCAAAGAAACTGAGGACAAGCCACAGGAAGCGGCTGCGCCTGCCAATCCATATTCCTAATGCGAAAAGGCAGACTATAAGTCCCTCTATGACATATGACACCCACCACCTATAGTTGACAATCATAGGGCGTGAACGCAGGACATCGCCTAATAGATAGTCTTGATGCAGTTGTATGGACTCGCCAAAGAGATTCTCAACTATGGCTCCTATGCGTGAGGAAGTAACATCAGTCCAGCGCATGAATTCGCCGTTAGATATCGGCTTTCCTTTCTTTGGTCCGCGTTTTTTCTTTTCCTCGGCTTTTTTATGCTCTTCGGCAGCTTTTGCTGCATTTCGTGCTATTATTGCTGTAGTGTCGCCTTTAGCACGCAGTATGGAGTCTTCTCGAGCTTGAGCTATTTTCATTTCATAGGCTTTCTTTTCTTTCTTCTCTTTTCGTTCAGCCTTGGCTTTTTGCTGTGCAACTTCATACGGCCATACAAATTTGGCATACTCCCAACGGCAGAAGCCCCATATAAGGGCTGAAGGAAGTAATACTCCAAGAAGAATATTGGCTGGTCGGAAAAAGTGTTTTCTATTTACGAACAGCGATGCCAGAAATATCTTTATGCCATTACTTAGAGTTACGCCTGCCGTTAGAGTGAAGTAAAGAACACTCTGCCATATCTTAAACTCTCTTCCGCTATTTATCCTGCGTCCTGAAATGTAGATGGCAAGGAGCAGAAGCATCATCGAGATGATGAAATGGTCGGGCACCATGCAGGACAGCATGATATATGCAAACGACATGAAGAAAAGAGTCATAAGTGTTGCCATGGAGCGTGTAAGCTCAATAACCTCACGCATAATTCTATAGAAGAACAGCATTGAATAGAATCCCCAGAAAGTCTGCATGCCGGCAACTACAAATATAGCACAGTTTTGACCTGTTATGGCAATGAGTCCTTGGTTGATGAGATAGGGTACATACATGAAGAATGCCAGCAGCGGGTGGCGATAGACATTATACCCTGCCGACCATTTGGAAACTACGCTGTATGTAATAGGATCAAAGCCTGAAACATGGAAGTTGCGTATGAAATGAGTCCAATAGAATTTCTTTATTGGTGTAAACAGGTCGTAGTACTCGATTATTACTAACGAGTTAAGAAATGAAATAAACAGAAGCACGAAGAGCATGAGCCAACGTTCTTCCTTCTTTATTGAAAATATGTGAAAAGGGTTTCTCATCTTTTTGTGGTTTAGGATTAGTTTCTGAATGGTTTGAAATGGCTTTCGTCAGCAAATTCCAATAATTCCTTGTCACCTCTGCTGTCGCCATAAGCAACTATATAGTAGTCGCCTATGTATTGATAAGCAGTCATCAGCCTGTTTACTTTCTCGCCACCAAAACAGTTGGGTGACAGGAATTTGCCGGTAAGTCTGCCGTCTTTCACCTCTGCCTTTGTGCCTATAACTCTTATTCTTGGAAAGAAAGGCTGCACCCAGTTTTCAATGCTGGCAGTAACTATTACAATGTCATCGCCTTCTGCCAATGCCTTATTTATCATGTCTATTCCTCCTTTGCGGAGCAGGTGCATGTTTGCCTTGGCAAAGTCGTGACATTTCTGATTGAACATTTCAATACTCATGCCTTTGAAGAAATAGGAAAACACACGCTGCTTTGCTGCACCATTGGGCAGTAACCGCATGAACATCATTATGATGAAATGGATATTAAGCAGAAAGCCGAGTGCAAAACTTACATCTCCTTTGGCATATCTTATAAAACGCAGAAAAGTGTCTTCGGTGGTGAGAGTACCATCAAAATCAGATGCAATAAGTCTTTTCATAAGCTGTTAAAGTACATAAATTATTATAAGATAAGATAGGAGCCACATAACTATCACCAACTGTAGGAAACGGTCGGAATAAAGAAGTTTTGTAGGGTCGCCCGACTTTTCATCAACAGAGGTTAGTTGCATATATCGCAATAAACCTAATATCACGAAAATAGTTGTTAGATAACCATAGTCAAACCTTGTTCTTGCTATTACCTCTGGTGATAGTGTGTACATTATATAGCATACAAGTGTAACTGCGGCAGTCACTGTTATCGACTGGTTGATGAATGTGAGATTGTAGCGCTTTGTATTATGTCGTGGTGCAACACCTGTGGCAATAAATTTGAGGACATCGTCTCTGCGTTTTGCAAACGACAGAAGAAGAGCTAAAAGGAATGTCATCAATACTAACCAATGAGAGGGAACGATGCCTGTTGCAGCACTTCCGGCAAGTATTCTGAGCACAAAGCCAAAAGAAAGAACAAATACATCAACAATGGCAAAGTGCTTCAACCAGCGGCAATAGCAAATGTCAAGTACGAAATAAAATAAAAGAACAATTCCCAATGCTGTTAAGTTCTGGCTAAGAACTATTGACACACATGAAAGCAATAGCATAATCAGCATTATAGCGTATGCCTGATTTACTGATACGGCACCACTGGCAATGGGCCTTTTCCGCTTTTCACTGTGTCTGCGGTCATCTTCAACATCAATAATGTCGTTATAGCAGTATATTGCTGATGCTGCGAAGCTGTATGCAAAGAATGCAACAAGAGAGTTTATTAGTGTCCTGCTGTCGGTAAGAGCACCTCCGAAGAACATAGGAAGGAATATAAAAACGTTTTTTACCCAGTGACGTGGACGGATAAGATTTATTAAACTTTTCATTCTATAATGGATGTTTACAAGTGTAGAAATTAGCACTTTTTTATCTTAGCAGGCAAAGTTAATGATTTTTTTCGTAAAGCAAATAGCAGTAGTATAGTTTTTACTCTGTTAAATATCATTACAGCTTACTGTGTCTCGCTTTTTTGTTGTAAATTTGTATCTGTTTTTTCAAGAAATAACATAATTATGAAGAAGACTTTTATACTCATCTCTGCAATAGCACTTATTGCTCTTAGCACAGTTTCACATGCGTTTAACAGCAATGATACAATTGTAAAGTCCGATACAACAGTTGTTGACACTGTAAAGAAAGATACTGCGTCGGCAGAGAAAACAAAGAAGGAAAAGAAGAAAAATGAGTTTCAGGAACTCATTAAGAAAGACTCTACATACAGGGAAGGATTATTTACTGTCCGTCATATAGAAGATAAATATTATTTTGAGGTGCCCGACTCTCTGTTAGGAAGATATATTCTTGCCGTGACACGCTTTACCAGTGTGCCTCAAGGACTTGGAAAGTATGCAGGCGAAATGGTGAATGAGAGTACGCTCTATTTTGAAAAGCGCGATCATAAGACCATGCTGCTTAGGGCATACGTACTGACGGAGGTTGCCGACGAGAAGGATGATATATTCAAAACGCTTAATGCAAGTACCACAAATCCAATTGTAGCGTCATTCAAAATCGTGCAGGACAATCCTTCAAAAGAAAAATCAATGATAGATGTTACATCGCTTTTCCAAAGTGAGAATGAACTTGTTGGAATGGGCTCGGCTACTAAAGAAATGAAACTGGGAGGGTTGCAGAACGATCGTACATTCATTGACACAATGAAAGTATTTCCTATTAATATTGAGGTTGCATCTACCCGCACATATAATGCCAATGCAAGTGGTAAGGACGGAAACCGCACACATGCAGCATTGACAGGTGCTGTCACTTTAGGACTTAATACCTCTTTGCTTCTTCTACCTAAGGAACCTATGCGTAAGCGTCTTTGGGATCAGAGGGTTGGATACTTTGTAAAGAACTTCACTATATTCAGTGATGACCAGCTTCGTACAGAGCGTGAGTCAATGATTGCACGCTATAATCTTGTGCCAAAGGACAAGGAAGCATATAAGCGCGGCAAACTCGTAGAGCCAGTTAAACCGATAGTATATTATATTGACCCTGCTACACCTAAGAAATGGGTTCCATATCTTATAAAAGGTATAAACGACTGGAATGCAGCTTTCGAAGAGGCTGGTTTCAAAAATGCAATACAGGGAAAGGAATGGCCTGCTGACCGTCCTGATATGAGTGTGGACGATGCCCGCTATTGTGTAATTCGCTATCTGCCTTCTGAAATAGAAAATGCATATGGACCACATGTTGCTGATCCTCGAAGTGGTGAGATTGTAGAGAGCCATATATGTTGGTATCACAATGTTATGTCACTGCTTACTAAGTGGTATATGATACAATGCGGACCTCTTGACAAGAAAGCACAGACTATGAATATGGATGAAAAACTTATGGGTGAGTTGATTCGTTTTGTCAGCTCACATGAAGTAGGTCACTCTCTTGGTCTGCGTCATAACATGGGAGCATCATTCAATACACCGGTTGAGAAACTCCGTGACAAAAAATGGGTAGAAAAACATGGTCATACTCTTTCAATAATGGATTATGCACGTTTTAACTATGTGGCACAGCCTGAAGATGGAATAAGTGAGAAAGGACTTTTTCCACGCATCAATGATTACGATAAATGGGCTATAAAGTGGGGTTATCAGTATCGTCCTGAGTTCAAAGACGAGTATGAAGAGAAGAATGCTCTAATGGCAGAAACTACAAAGGTGTTGGAGAAGCGTCCTGAACTATGGTTTGGAGGTGAGGGTAGAGGTGAAGACCCCCGTGCACAGACAGAGGACCTTGGTGATAACTCTATGCTTGCAAGCGACTATGGAATTAAGAATCTAAAGCGGGTTGTGAACAATCTGCCTGAATGGACAAAGCAGAGCGACTATAGATATGCTGACCTTAGAAGTATGTACGATGAAGTACGTGGACAGTTCCGTCGTTATATCAATCATGTTATGAAGAATCTTACAGGGCGTTATCAGAATAATCTTCCAGGGCGTCCTGCTGCTGAAATACCATCTGCCGAAATTCGTGCACAGGTTGTTGACTGGCTCGACCGTAATGTCTTTGAAGCACCAATGTGGCTCTATCCGGAAACGATAACATCGAAAATCGATTTCAATGCAATTGCTGACATGGAGAGCCGTCAGAATAACATCATTGACCGATGTCTTGATATTTATGCTTTGTCAAGGCTTAATGACGATTCATTTGTTAAGGCGCATTCTTATTCTGTTGAAACTTATCTTGATGACTTGATGAATGCTGTGTGGAAACCAGTTAAAGGCAATACTGTAAGTGACAAGCTGCGTCGCAGTCTGCAGCGCAGCTACGTTACTCGTCTTAACAACATTATCAATCCTGACAAGCCGGACAATACTGAGGCAAGCCTTTATCTACTTCCTCATATAGACAAAATAGAGGCCTTCTGCCGATTACACAGCAATGGAAGCGACATAAACGCACTGCACTATAAATCATTGTTGAACGAAATAAAACTGATTAGGGAACGTAAGACTACTCTGCATAAATAGCAGTTGATACATTCCATACAGCAAAGCATGGCTAATGAAGTATATACACTGCACGACTATAAGACTATAGAGGAAGTGCAGATGCACACAGTACCGTTTATTAACAATATGATAGAATGTGGACGGGCTGATGATATGATCCTTGTGACTGAGGCTATACAGGAAAAGCAACTTGCACGTATGGCAGAGGAGATTGCTGAAAGGCCGAATATAAGAATGGTACTTATTGCTGGTCCGTCTTCAAGCGGTAAGACATCGACAAGTAAACGACTCTGTATTCAACTTATGGCATGTAGAAAGCACCCTGTTGCCCTTTCTACCGACAATTGGTTTCTTGAAAGGAAGGATACTCCAAGAGATGCTAATGGAAATCTTGACTATGAGACTATATATGCAATGGATCTCGAACAGTTCAATAAGGACCTGAATGCTCTTATTGAAGGGAAGGAAGTTGCTCTGCCTACTTATAACTTTATGACAGGAGAGCGTGAATATGTAGGCGAGAAACTCTGTCTTTCTTCTGATATGATACTTGTTATAGAGGGTATTCATGCGTTGAATCCTATACTTACAAGTCAGGTTGAGGCTGATAAAAAGTACAAAATATTTGCTGCTCCAATGAGTCCAATAAGTCTTGATGGCGTACATTGGATTCCTACTACGGCTAATCGTTTGCTAAGAAGAATAAGCCGTGATTATCAGACAAGAGGCAAAACTGCCCAGACTACTATTGCCAGTTGGGGAGCTGTGCGTAAAGGAGAGAAAAAATGGATATTGCCTTTCAAGAAGGAAGCAGATGCGCTTTTCGATACTTCTATGCTCTACGAACTGGCGGCATTGCGACCTAAGGCTGAGAGAGTGTTGGAGATGGTACCAGAAGATACAAGTGAATACCGTCTTGCACAGAAACTTTTGCAGTTTGTGAGATGTTTTAAACCAATATGGGGAAGCCAAATTCCACGAACATCACTTATGCGCGAGTTTATTGGTGGTTCAATATTCGATGTTGGATAAAGTTGCTTTTATATGAAAGTTTATTTCTATCATACTCAAAATATTCAAGTTACTCTGCAATGGTTTCATGAAGGCAGATTTCCTGCACATTATTTTTATGGTGCTACGAAATTGAAAGACTATGGAATTGATGTGGTTTGGCACAAGTCGAAGCTTGACTTGCCACGCTGGCGCATGATGCTCCGCAATGCATGGCAGATTCTTACATGCCGTGAAAACTTTGATGCTGTTTATGCCACTCACTATCGTGGAATTGAACTTATAGTATTGTTAAGAGCTTTGGGATTATTCAGAAAGCCTATTGTAATATGGCATCATCAACCCATAATAACACCAAAATCATTGTGGAGAGAATGGTTAGGTCGGCTTTTCTACAGAGGTTTCGACCATATGTTTTTCTTTTCGCAGAAACTTATTGATGACTCCCTTAAGTCTGTAAAAGCACGTCCAGAACGTATGCACTTAGGACATTGGGGAATGGACCCTGTTGAATCAAACCATGAAAATAAGGGGATAGACTTTATAAGCACAGGTAAGGAAATGCGCGATATGCCAACACTCATCAATGCTTTTAATTCTGTAGGGGCAAATCTTGAACTATACATAAGCAGGAAGAACGGCGATATTGATTACGACAAGGTGTTCAGAGGATTAGAGATAAAGGGCAACATACACCTTCACTTTCCTGAAAAACTAATGCCTTATGAGATTTCTCTTAAAGTTGCAGATGCTGATTGTGTAGTTATATGCTGTCAGGAAACAAAATACACCGTTGGACTAACAACTGTTGTTGAGGCTTTAGCATTAGGTAAGCCTATTATCTGTAGTCGTAATCCACAAATACCTATAAACTTTGAAAAGGAAGGATGTGGTATTAGCGTACCTTATTATAATATAGATGGCTGGATTGATGCTGTACGTTATATACAAACTCACCCTGAGGAAGCCAGACGAATGGGAGAAAGGGGCAAAGAACTGGCTCGTACAACCTTTAACGACAGGCATTGTGCAGAGGAAGTTGCACAAGTTTTACTTGCAGTAATGCAGAAGTGATTGACGTGAGTCAAGTATAGTATAGCATGAAATAAAAATCTTATGCGATTTTTTGTAGTGTAATTAAATACATCTACCTTTGCACCAACACAAAAGCATACACAAATAAAATTCACTTTATTATGAAGAAACTATTCGTTTTATTCGCAGCAGCAATTATGTCTGCTTCTGTTTCAGCACAAACTGTTGAAAACAGCAAAACTTTCGACAATTTCTATATTGGTATAAACGGTGGTGTTGCAACGAAGACAACTGGTCATTCATGGTTGGATAATCTCAATCCTAATGCTGGTATTCGTATTGGTCGTAACTTCACTCCAGTAGTAGGTTTGGCTTTAGAAAGCAATGTTTATTTCTCAAACAAGCCTTACAACTCATGGGGAACAATTGTTCGTTACGTTAACACAAGTCTTCTTGGAACTGTAAACTTCAGCAACTGGTTCGGTGGTTATAAAGGTGAGCCACGTGCATTTGAGGTTATCGGTGTTTATGGTCTTGGTTGGGGACATACCTTTAATAATAAGAATTTTACCAATCAGAACAGTTTGACTTCTAAGGCAGGTATAGACTTCGCTTTCAACTTCGGTTCAAAGAAGCAGTGGCAGATTTATGTTGAGCCTGCTGTGATTTACGCTCTTAACGGTCTGTCTGGGTTCGATGGTACACAATACAACATCAACAAGTCTGTATTCCAACTTAATGCTGGTCTTGTTTACAAGTTCAAGAACTCTAATGACACACACAATTTCAAACTTGCTGTTCTCCGTGATCAGGGTGAGATAGATGCTCTTAACAACCAGATTAATAATCTGCGTGCAGAGCTTGCCAAGAAGCCACGCGAGATTGTGAAGGAAGTAGAAGTTGTGAGAGAAGTACCACAGGAGACTGTTCGTGAAGTAAAGGTTGAAGACCTTGTATTCGTGACATTCGCTCAGGGTAAGACAAGTCTTACTCCAGAGAGCAAGAAAGCTCTTGACGTTATCAAGGCTGGTAAGCGAGTTCAGGTTGTAGGAACAGCTTCACCAGAGGGTTCAAAGGAAGTTAACGACAAGATTTCTCAAGGTCGTGCAGACTCAGTAGCTGAGTACCTCAAGTCAAGAGGCGTAATCGTTGACGAGGCAACAGGTAAGGGTGTACAGGGTACAACTTCTAACCGTCTGGCTGTAGTTTACGTAAAGTAAATAAAAAATTAACTCTATATAAAATATCCCGGGTTTATCTTTATGATAGGCTCGGGATTTTCTTTTATAATGTACAGTTAGAACGATCTTACAATCCTATAATTTATACGTTTAAATTATGTTAAATTGTTTCTGTTTTTAATATATATATTTATCTTTGCAACGAGTATTAACTAAAATTAGAAAATTATGAAAAATTATTAGGCGCTGTGATGAGTTGCTCTGTCGTAATG
Source organism: Prevotella sp. (assembly GCA_041855685.1). Classification (GTDB taxonomy): domain Bacteria; phylum Bacteroidota; class Bacteroidia; order Bacteroidales; family Bacteroidaceae; genus Prevotella. Next base: position 52,217 of record JBHAEQ010000007.1, read on the forward strand.
AGTTGTTTTTTATTTTCTTGCTCAAATGATGTTTATAATGAAAAAAAGAATGAGAAAATTACGCAATCAAAATTAATTACTGATTTAGAAAAAATAAATCAAGAGTTACTTTCTACAGTTCCAGCAAAGACAAGAGGATGGAGCCGTTGGAATAACGAAGAGAAGATGAAGGTCGTTTTTGCTGATTTAGTGGGAGCCTGGCAAGGTGGAAAAGCAGGATTAATATATGGTGCGAAAGCAGGTCTTGGTATAGGAGCTCCTCATTTGGTTGGAGGCGGTTTTTGTGCATTAGGAGCTCTTGTTGGAGGAGCTTGGGGATCATGGATGGTTGCCCCTACAAGAGCTGTTGCGTATGATGATTTTGAAAGGATACAACATTCTTGTAAAATTATTGTGGCAGAAGATTTTTCAATAAATAGTGATGCTGTAATTATGGCAAAAGAAAATACATATGATAAAATTAATGTTTCTCCAGAACTTCTTGCAGAAACAAAATTGGATGAAAGGTCTTTGGGTATAGCTAAAATGCACAATCTTGTATTATCTACTCTTGACGGTTCAGTAGTACTTGATGAGACAAAATTAGATACATCTGAAAATAATTTGAAAAATAGAATATTAGATAATAGAGAGTTTATTGATACTTGTAAAGTTATCGGGGAAATGGCTCAAAGAGGAGAATTTGATATGTCAGATGATTTATCTGCAAAAATTATTTTTTTATTCAATAAAGTAATAGAAGATTATGCTTCAAAAACAGATGATGTGGCATTTATCATCGGGAAATATATGGAAGTAATACAGAATACAACAGAATTAACCGAAGATCAGAAAGAAAGTATAAAATGTGGCCTTGCAACAGGACTATATAGTTCGAATTACTGGGAGAATAGATATAATGAAATAGAAAGGTGAATGAGATGTTTGTTTGGGGTAATAGATGTATGTTGTTATTCTGCCTTTTGTTTGCGTTAGAGCCAGTTATAGGCAATTATAAGTATTATTGGTGCTTAATGTTGTTGTTAGGTGTGGCAGCATTTGCTCTTTTGATAGGTTATATAAAGAAAGAATATAATTCACCTCAAATAATACCTCAAAGCGTTAAAGATATTGAAAAGACCTCGTTACCATGTTTGTTGATTTCTATCTTCGGAATAATAATCAGTCATATCTATAAATCTACATTATTCAAATTTTGGATATTTGTGTTTTTTATAGAATTAGTAATTTACATACAAAAAGTTAGAAAGGCTACTTGAGTTATCCGCAAGTCTTTTGTTCATTGGTAGTCCACTTTATGGATAGAGATTTCTATAAGATAACGTGAGTTCGACGAACTCACGTTATCTTATGTTCTGCATTTCCTGCCCGTGACAAAAGGAATGTAGCGGTATATAATCCATGTTAGGAGAGTTGCCACTACATAAACCATTAGTAATGCCAATATCACAAGCAGGTAATTACCGTTATAAGTAATGCCAGCCTTGTTCATTGACTTTGCAACAATAAGAGGAACTCCTCCGCAAAGGAAATAATAAACAATAGAGTGCGAACCTGTCCATTCTATTATTTTATTTCTTGGCAAAGCCTTGGCAATATTAACCATTAGCAGTGTAACAAGTATAACATCAGCTGTGAACACCCCAAAGTTAGTAATTCTTATCGGCTCAATCAAAAGGTTCACGTTGTTATGATGTTCTATAGCCTTCAGCGTTATTACAATAATAAGCAGCAATACTGTAATTTTCCAACCGCCTACAACCTTGTTTATGTATTCTTCTTTTTTGTGATAAACAAATCCTGCATAAAGAATGGGGAATGCCATACAGGCATTATCAATCTGCCAATAAAGTTTCTCGCTGCGCATTGATAATATAATGCAAACTGCAAATAATAAAAAACTTAATGCTGACATTATTAAATGATTCTTCCTTGTTATCCACAATGCTATGGCAAAAGCTGTTTCTGCCACTGCAAGGGCTGCAATAAACCACGACGCATTACCTGTTATTATAGAAAGGAAGATTTCTCTCACATCATTGTTGTGCACAATAGCTTTAGGTACAGCCATTGCGGTAGTGAAAATAAAATATGGCATAATGATGCTTCGGCAAATTGATGTTAATTTGCGGCGAAGTTCTTTATTGCTGTCGGAAGAAGTTGTTTCCTTATAGAAAAGATAGCCGGAAAGAAAGAAGAATATTGTTAGTGCGTTGACAACATAGAAGTTGTAGTTTATTATGTTGCCGCCTGTGTAATAAATCTCTGTGTGGTCAAGAAGTATTGCAATCATGCAAATGCCTCGCAGAGAGTCTATCCAAGCCTTTCGCACAATATTCTCTTGCATTTTTATTTTCTACTCTATCTTATTATAGCAATCTTGCTCACAGCACCTTCATTTCCGTTGTTTGTAGAGGCAAGTACCATATATACACCAGATGCAACTTTACGACCATTGAGATCATTACCGTCCCATGTGAAAGTTCCTCCGTTGGAAGTGCCCTCTGCAACAATTTGTCCGCTGGCTGTGGTTATCTTTACATCAGCATTGGCAGTCAGACCAACAACTGTGATAAGTCCAGTATAATCAGGTGTCACAGGATTAGGATAAGCATAAATGTTATCTTTGTCAAGTTTTTCCTCAGGTTCTGTAGAATCACTCATATAGGAACACAACCCTTTGTTTGTACCTATATATACCTCGCCGGTGGTAGAATTTATAGCTATAGACTCAATATTGTTTGACAATAGTGGACTGTTGGAAGAAAGAAAATGGTGTATCTGCTTATTGTTGTCTGCACTGATAAGATATACTCCATTGTTGTTTGTACCAAACCATTTACGGTTTCCACCATCTACGGCAATACATGTTATATCAACATTGCTGAGCAGATAGTCGGCAAGATTGCTACCATCGTTGCGTGGTACTTTATGCTGTTGAAACAAAGCATTTGTAGCAGGGGTAGCCAAGTCTTTCGCCATTAGATATAATGGTCCTGCATCTGTTCCTATCCATATATTGCCTTCTTTATCCTCTGTTACACAACGCACGTAGTTGAGATATATCTTGGTGCCGTCTTCATTTGTGAAGGTGGTGTATTTATTTATATCTTTAGAATCAGTTTCATACGAATATAATGATGGAGTTCTAAAATAGTTGTTTACAAACCACAACCGTCTGTCGCTTCCAAACATCATGCTTGTAACAAGCTCCAATGATCTTGTCGCATCGTGCTTGAAGAGTTCATTATGACGGTTTATCCATTTTCCCTCAGCTGTATATTCTATTAGCGAAGTGCGTGGACTTATGCTGTTGAAAAGAAAAAGATTACCTGAAGCATCAAACTTCATACTTGGAACAATTACGTAGTTCTTGGCAGTTCTGTCTTTAACTGTTGATGCAACGTGTAACAGATTGTTGCTGTTGTCAATATTATATGCTTTTACGAATAAGCCCTTGTTGAACTCATAAACTCCTGTTCTTCCTCCAGCAAAAAGATGCTCCGGATTCTTAGGGTCAATATCTAACGTCATAAGGTCAACATATTCATAACCTGTCTGGGAAGCAAGTTTATCTTGATATATCTGCCAGTTGTTGTTGTCAAGTACCTGTATTGTTCCTGGACGGAAAAAATCTGTCATACCCCAACCACCGCCGCATGTATAGAGACGGTTGTTCATATAACGCATGAAACCGAAATTATTATATTCAGGTCCTCCTGGATTGAGTTTTTCTGTTATAGCAAGAAGTTCCGGTTTAATGCTTCGGTTCTTTTGTGTAAAATCGGCAGACCATTTCCAGTTGCCTGCATCAATAAGATTTGATGAGAGAGATGCCTTGTATTGTCCTTTTGTTGATGATTCAGCATATATATGGTCTCCGTCAATATAGCAATGATCTACTCTGAATTTTAGATTATATGTGTTGCTGATCACTGCATCAGCCATGTTTACCTGCATAATTCCGAAGCCTGTTGAGATATAACAGTATTTGTCGTGCATATATACATCGTAGATGGTCTTGTCGTCAGACATAGACTTATTCTGATAGTCACTTATGTTAAAAACATTGTCGTCCTTGTCAAGGAGGTCAATGTTATAATTTGAATAGATTATGATAAGTCTTTTGACAGTTTTGTTCCAACCAATGAAACTTATCTCAGCATCGCTAAGCGTGTGTATCTTGTCGTAGGTGGTTATGCTCTCGTCATTTTTGTTGTATGAGTAGAGATTATTTGAAGCAAGTACATATAACTTGTTTTCAACTTCTTCAATCCACTTTATATCATGATAAGCCATATACGACTTCCACGAGCCTGTACCGTCAGCCATAAGAGTATTACTTATTAGTGACAATAGAATGGAAAAAATAACAGAAAACCTTACCATAGTTTAGATGTTGTTATGTTATGCTTACTATTTAAATCTCTTTCAGAAACTCTGCCAGCAGGCGCACTGCACGTGCTCTATGCGATATTTTGTTCTTCGTTTCAACACCCAGTTCTGCAAAAGTGCCGTCGTAACCCTCCGGGACAAACACTGGGTCATAGCCAAAACCTTTGTCGCCACGCTTTTCGGGTGTGATTTCTCCTTTTACAATCCCCTCAAACAAATATTCTTCACCACCAATGATAAGTGCAATGACAGTGCGGAATTGCGCCTTTCGATTGGTAGAGTCTTTCAACTTGTCGAGAAGACAAAGGGTGTTGGCATCTGCATCGTGGTCGTTGCCATAACCGTTCATTGTTCCAAAACGGGCTGTGTATATGCCTGGACCTCCGTTCAATGCTTCAACCTCAAGACCTGTGTCATCGGCAAAACAATCTACTCCGTATTTCCGGTTTATATACTGCGCTTTCTGAAGAGCATTGCCTTCAAGAGTGTCGGCTGTCTCCGGAATATCGTCTGTACAACCCAGCTCACTGAGTGATACAATTTCGAATTCCGTGCCTAAAATTCCTTTTATCTCGCTCAACTTGTGGGCATTGTTGGTCGCAAAAACTATCTTTTTAATATATTTGTTATACATGTCCTGAACTCCTAAAACAACTTGGGTTTGCGAAACTTGACTTATCTTATTGATAACGTAGAAATACCTGTTTTATTTTAGAATGTCATAATTGTATAATAGCAATTACATTGTCATTGTAGATTGCTTAATAATTTTTAACGGTATTTTCTTCTTTATGTATAATTAAAATCCTAATTTTGTGTTAAATATCTTATGACTGACTAAAACAGTATTAATCTAAATATTAATCACTTTAAAATTTATTTTTATGAAAAAAACATTTGGAATCCTATTGGCATTAATGTGTTTTGTGGCTGTTAATGCGAAAGAACTTTATCTTGTTGGTACAGCAACTCCTGCTGTATGGAAAAAGGGGGAAATTAGAAAACAAACACAGCTTGTAGAAACCTTTGAGGGATCTAACGTGTTTGTTTACATTGGTAACCTTCCTGGTAATCCTGGTTATACTTCAGGAATGGCAGAAAAACGTTTCAAGATTGTTGATGGTCTTGAAAGCTGGGTTGGTTATCGTGCAGAACAGCCTTATACGGATATCACCGACAAGGTAGGCGCTGTTATAGCTCGTCCTGCTGACAACAATACATATCCGGATAACTTCTGGTTTGTTCGAGAAACAGGAACATATAAGGTTACTGTTGACTTGAATACAAATAAGATTCATTGCTTCAAGTACAATGCACCTTCACTTGTTGATAACGTTTATCAGATTACAAACTTCAATGAGCTTATCTGGTTTTCTGACAAGGTGAGTGATGGTACACTGGCTGAAGCTGATGCTACACTGTCTGCAAACCTTAACCAAGGCGAGCAGATTTATACTCCTATAGGTACTTTAGACCATCCATACAAGGGGACATTTGACGGTGGCTTCCATACTATAACTCTTAATCTTGACAATCCTGCTTTTGAGAATCAAGGTATATTCGGTGTTCTCACTGATGGTGCAGAGATTAAGAATCTTACAGCCGCTGGTAATATCAAAGGAAAGAAATATGTGGGTGGTATTGCAGGTAGTGCTGTGAATAAAGGTATTGTTATATTTACGAATTGTGCCAATAACGCTTCTATTACTGCAGTAGAAATTAATGCAGGTGGTATTCTTGGTGTAAATATGGAAAACAATGCCTCTATTAATATGACAAACTGTTATAATGTTGGTGAAATAACTTCTGATAAAGAAAGTGGTGCTATTTCTGGTTGGTTGGGTGTGACTGCACTATTGAAGAATTGCTATAATATTGGTAAAGTGCTTACTACTGAAGGCATATCAGATGAATTTGCACGCCATAATGGCGCTACTTTTACTAACTGTTACTATGCGGAGAGTTCTGCAACTACCGCACAAGAAGATGAAGATGTAGTAATGGTTTCTGATGATGAAGTTAAGAATGGTGCTTTGTGCTTTTATCTTGGTGAGCCTTTTGGCCAGACTTTAAATACTGATAATTATCCTATGATAGGTGCGACCCATAAGAAGGTTTATGGTAATAATGGTGATGTTTACAGTAACTACGGTGTTACTATCGATGAAAACCTTTATGCTGCGATTGTAGCACCAGTTGCATTAACCTTCGAGAATAATGATTTAAAAGCATATGGCGCAAAGGCTCTTAAAAGCCATGTCCTGCTGATACCTGCTTTAACAGTTCCTGAAGGCGCAAAAATTATTGTTCATGCAGAGACGGCAGGTGAATATGCCCTTTCAGTATTTACTGGCGCAGGTTTCCCTGAAATTGAAAATGAACTAAAGGTAGCTGCAGAGGAGATTACTGCTGCTGGTACAGAGTTTGTCTTAGGTTCTAATGAAAGTGAAAAGGGCTTTGTTAAATCAACTGTTGGAAATGTTATTACTACAGGCACATGCTATCTGACAATAACAGATGCTTCAAATGATTTCTATCCATTCACACTTGATCCTAATGAAGGACCTATCACTTCTATCAATGTTATAGAAACTCTTGAAAAGGGTGGTAAAATATTCAACCTTAATGGACAAGAACTTGCTAAGCCTGTAAAGGGTGTGAACATCATCAATGGCAAGAAAGTATTGGTAAAGTAAAAAAACTATGACATTCGTTGTCATAGAAGTTAATAAATTATTTGTTAAGCGGGTGTGTCAAAAACTTGACATACCCGCTTTCTTGTTCAAATAACCTATGGAATATTTGTCAGTTATACCTTAATATGCTATCTTTGCATTGTGTAAAGTTCGTAGCGTAAATTTGACAACGACTTATGAATAAGAAAATAAAACCGTTAATAACAACTCACATATTTTATGAAAACAGTAAAACTTACAAGCACTGGCAATGCATTTGAGGCAAATGTAATAAAAGGAGCCTTGGAGAATGAAGGTATAAACTGTATTCTCCACAATGAACTTACTAATCAGGTTATGACAGGTTATGCAAATGTCATGGTTGATATATTCGTTGCAGAGGCTGATTATGAACGTGCACGTGACGTTGTTGAAAAAGGACAGCCGGTTGAAAAGGCAAAGCCTATATCAAAGGCAGAGACTATAGTCGGCATTATTTTACTTGTTTTAGCCCTTGTAGCAGGAATGCTATTAGCAATATTATAAAATGATACTTGATAAAATAGAGAACCTGCATCTTTATGCAGGAATGAATCCTTATATAAATAAGGTAGTAGAGTTCATTGGCAATACTAATCTTGATGAAATGCCACAGGGCAGGGTAGAGTTATGCGGTGCAGACTGCTTTGCCAATTTTGATGTTGCCCACGGAAAAAACAAAGAACAGGCATTGCTTGAAACGCACGACAAGATGATAGACATTCAACTTGTTCTTGACAATACTGAACTTATAGGCTGGCGCCATCGCTCTACAATGCCAGAGGTTGATTATTCACCGGAGAATGATATTTCGTTCTATCCATCAGAACACCCCCACCAATATATTACTCTTTGTCCAGGCTATTTCCTCATATTCTTTCCCGATGATGCCCATGCTCCTTGCATTTCCGACAAAGAAAACTACAGGAAAGTAATATTCAAACTCGCAATTTAGAAAGTGCAACGTTATGAATAAGGCAAAGTTTACACAGGGTTGTTCACCTTGTGCTAAGCAATGCGCCTCCTACATATGCAGTCTAATGATCGATTTGGGTTTAAGATTAAGAGTTATCATCTATAAGTATCGTATGGTGGATACATCTTTATGCTGATGTTGATTGCAGATTAATAGACTATAACTTCGTGGCAAAGATAATGAAAATGTATGAAACGGCAATGAATATGAAGCAAAGAATATGACTCAATCGAAATTTAATGGGTCGTGTTTCTTCTCCAACAACTGCACGTATTAAATAAACTCCAGACAACCAAGAAGATGTGTCAAGGTTATACGATTCGTTTATCACAGTAGTAGTCAGTTGTTTATTTCCTGTTTGAAGATTGTATGCTTCCAAAATCTAAGACACATCGGCTTTTCTCTGTTCCATTCTGCTTATAGCCGCTTCATCATTAGCAGTGTTGATGATGGAAATTGTATGTTGTCTGCCCATTGATACTACATTCATGCTATTATTTTAGGAAGTACATACGCTTTTTCACCATATATCAGTTATATACAGCTGTGAAGTGAAAGCGATTATTAGATAATACCTCGGAACTAAGTGAAGAAATTTTTGTCAGGCTTGTTTTTCTAACACTTTCGTTTTGTTTATCATCCATTTGTAAAAGCATGTCTGCCTTAGAAGCTATGTTAAAGCAAATAAACTCGGTTCCATAATAAAAAAAACTTGTTGAGCTATAATGTTGATAGAACACAAAAATAGAATACAGATAAATAAAATCTTTTCATAATAATAATGAATTTATAGGTTCAACAATTAAAGCATAGTCCCATTGTTGGTCAGCAGTTCTTATTTCTGTTGTTTCTTTTATAAACTCGTGCAGTAAAAAACATCATCGTAGTTTTTTTATTTACATCATCATCGTTAGTGCACCCTATATTAATACTAATAGCAAAGAGTGCCAGCATAAAAAATAATACTGTCAACTTTATTCATAGAAAATTACTGTCGAGATTTTTGAGCTTCTATAAAAAGAAACTATATAAAGATAGTTATCGTTATCTTTGTATTTCGCGGAAAATTATGCATACTTTTTATGAATAACTGTTGTTCCCACCTAACGATAGTTATTCTTATGTGCTGACGATAACTATTCTTGCACAACATCAATAACTATCATTGCAAGCTAAGAATAACTATCGTTGCACAGCAATAACTGTTATCAATAACTGTCGTTAGCAAAAACAATTGCATTAACAGTCTTTTTATGACAATTTCTAATTTCTCTATTTCTTCATATTTTCGCCCAACAGATTTTTATTGTGTAAAATCGCTAAATACAAGGGCTTTATTTTGACATTTTGTTTAGAATTTTACAATTTAAGGAGTCTAAGGAGTTAAAGAAGTTCATGGGTTGAAGACAATACCAAACGACCAAATAAAATTGAAAATATTTTGCCATTCCACCCTTTTGCCGTACCTTTGCACCTCGAAAATAAGGAACTTAAGAAATGGAATGGTTGCAGAGCCTTTTTACGGTTCACTCCTCAATACAGACAGTCGTTATCGTAGCACTGATAATAGCAACAGGTCTGGGACTTGGCAAGATTAAGATTGGCGGCATATCGCTCGGTGTGGCTTTTGTTTTCTTCGCCGGAATCCTTGCCGGTCACTTGCAAATAAGCATAGACGCTGACATACTCCGATTTATTGAGACTTTCGGTCTGTCTATGTTTGTTTATTGTCTTGGGCTTCATGTAGGTCCAAACTTCTTCGGTTCACTGCGTCATGAAGGAATGATGCTGAACCTATGGGGGCTTGCTCTTATTGCAACAGGTACATTAACTGCTCTTATTCTTATTCCCGCAACAGGAATATCACTCCCCAATATGGTTGGAATACTCTGTGGAGCTACTACCAACACCCCTGCTCTCGGTGCTGCCACACAGGCATTAATGCGCTTGGGAATGCCAAGCGGAAGCGTGGCATTGGCAACTGCCGTAGCCTACCCTCTCGGCGTTGTAGGTGTGATAATAGCAATGGCATTGATGCGCAAATTCTTCGTAAAGCCGGAAGAACTGAAACCTAAGCAGTTAACAGAAGACGACCATACATACATAGCACAGTTCAAGGCTGTAAATCCTGCTGTAAACGGCAAAACCATAGAGCAGATTGTAAGAATGACACATCTGCATTTTGTTATATCAAGGATATGGCGCAACGGTCAGGTTATTGTGCCTATGGCAAATACCGTCATTTACAGCAACGACTCGCTTTTGGTCATAACAACTCCTGAAGATGAACCAACAATAGAAATTCTCTTTGGGCAACGAGTTGAGAAAGACTGGAACAAGGACAAGATAGACTGGAATGCTATAGATTCCAACGTTGAAAGCCGTGTGATAGTGATAACTCGTCCATCGTTTAATGGTAAACGCCTGCGCGACCTCGACCTGCGGAACACCTATGGAGTAAACGTGAGCCGAGTAATAAGAGGCGACATTAAACTACTTGCCGAAGACAGTCTCCGCCTGCAATACGGTGACAGAGTAACAGTTGTAGGACGGCACGAGGATGTGAATCACGTGGAGTCATTTCTCGGCAATTCCGTAAATGTGCTCGAAGAACCCAACATCGGCAGCATATTCCTTGGCATAATACTCGGTCTGGCATTAGGAACCATTCCTATCCATTTGCCAGGCATGGAATCTCCAATACGCCTCGGCATAGCAGGAGGTTCGATAATAATGGGTATAGTAGTGGGAGCATTAGGACCAAGCATGCACTTCATTTCCTACACCACACGCTCGGCATCACTCATGCTGCGCAAGCTCGGACTGTCGCTTTATCTTGCATGCTTGGGGCTTGATGCCGGCAAAGATTTCTTCCAAACAGTAATACGTCCCGAAGGACTGATATGGATAGGCATAGGATTGATTATAACAGTTATTCCTGTTATGATAATAGGGCTTATAGTACTTAAAACCCATAAATACGACTTCGCTACAATATGCGGCATACTATGCGGAGCTATGGCAAACCCAATGGCACTTGACTATGCCAATGACACCTTGAAAGGCGACAATGCCAGTATTTCCTACGCATCGGTATATCCAATCGGAATGTTTGCAAGAGTCATCATAGCACAACTGCTGATAATGTTTTTGGTGTAATTTTTTAGTTAAGTAGTTCAGGGCGTTAAAGGAGTTCAGAACGATACCAAACAACAACTAAACGACCTAATAACTAAATAACAAACAACCATATTAAGTACTAAAAAAAAAGAAAGTTTACATTTTTGAGTGAAAAGGTTTGTATCGCTCAAAATTTATTGTTAATTTTGTGGACTATGAGCGAAGCCGTTACATTCAGTTTTTTCCTGCGGGGAGTACCCTACGAACTCAACCAGCCAGAGGTAATGGGTATTCTCAACGTTACTCCCGACTCTTTCTTTGAAGGCAGTAGAAAGCAGACAGAGAAAGAAATAGCAGAACGCGTACACCAAATCATTGACGAGGGAGGTACAATGATTGATGTTGGTGCATACTCCACACGCCCTGGTGCACAAGAAGTGAGCACCGAAGAAGAGATGCGCCGCATGCGTTTTGCATTGGAAACAATACGCAGGGAATCACCCAAAGGCATTCTGAGCATTGACACTTTTCGTCCTGAAGTGGCACGAATGGCAGTTGAAGAATTCGGTGCCGACATAATAAATGATGTGTCGGAAGGCAGCAAAGAAATGTTCTCGACAATAGCACAATTAGGTGTGCCCTACATACTGATGTCGGTAAAGCCTACTCTCGAGGAGATGATTTCTTCATTCAGAAGCAAGATACAGGAACTTGACAAGTTAGGATTCAACAACATAATACTTGACCCGGGCTATGGCTTCGGCAAAGACATAAACCAAAACTATGCCATACTTCGAGAGCAACAACAACTGCTGAGTTTCGGCATGCCGCTTCTCGTGGGAGTAAGCCGCAAGCGAATGATATGGCAGCTACTTGAGACATCTCCTTCAGAAGCACTTAACGGAACATCAGTAGTAAACACACTGGCACTGCTCAACGGAGCACACATACTAAGAGTGCACGATGTTCGGGAAGCAGTAGAAACAATCAAAATTACGAAGGCATGTTCATCGACATAGGAATAAAAGACATAATAGACATAGTACTCGTAGCAATAATACTCTACTATGTCTATAAATTGATGAAAGCCTCACGCTCGCTTTATGTTTTTACTGGTCTTGTGCTGTTCGTGCTGATGTGGCTCATAGTTGACCAGATGCTTGAGATGCGCTTGCTGGGAAGCATCATGAATCAGCTTATAAACGTAGGAGTTATAGGACTGATTGTGATATTCCAAGAAGACATTCGCAAATTCTTCTACACTCTCGGTGCACACCAGCGCGTTAGAAAACTGTCCTACAGATTTGGCTGGCGCAAGAAAAGCGAAGCAGTAAGCCGTGAGACAATAATGCCTATCGTACTGGCATGTATGAGTATGGCGCGTCAGAAAATGGGAGCGTTGATAGTAGTAGAGCGAGACATACAGCTCGACGACATTGCCGCCACTGGCGACACGATAGACTCCAGCATCAACCAACGCCTGATAGAGAATATATTTTTCAAGAACTCGCCTCTGCATGACGGTGCAATGATTATATCAAAACAGCGCATAAAGGCTGCAGGCTGCATACTGCCTGTAGCACACGACTTCGGAATACCCAAGGAATTCGGACTCCGGCATAGAGCAGCTATAGGAGTATCGCAGGAAAGCGATGCAATTGCCATTGTAGTATCAGAGGAAACAGGACGCATCACAGTAGCCATGAGAGGCAAATACAGAGTGCGCTTGTCGGCAGAGGAACTGGAAAGCATACTCACACATCAGAGTTGAGAATATAAAAATAAACACAATCAAAATATTACAGAATAATCAAAATACAAACATAATATGGATTTACTACAACAGATTTGTGCGCGTGCCAAGGCTAACAAGCAGCGCATAGTGCTCCCCGAGGCAACAGAGGAGCGCACTCTTCGTGCCGCCGACAAGGTTCTTGCCGACGAACTGGCTGACCTTATACTCATAGGTAATCCAGATGAGATAAAAAGTCTCGCATCAAAATGGGAACTCAACAACATAGACAAGGCCACACTCATTGACCCTATCAACAATCCAAAGAGCGAGGAATATGCCGAACTGCTCACCGAACTGCGTAAAAGCAAAGGAATGACAATAGAGCAGGCACGAACTCTTGTGCAGAATCCGCTCTACTTGGGCTGCATGATTATAAAAACCGAGGGAGCCGACGGACAAATATCAGGTGCACTGTCAACAACAGGCGACACCCTGCGCCCTGCACTGCAAATAATCAAGTGTGCGCCGGGAGTGAGTTGTGTAAGCGGTGCAATGCTTGTACTCACACACGAGCAGCAATACGGAGAGAATGGAATTGTTGTCATGGGCGATGTAGCCGTAACACCAAACCCTACGGCTGACCAGCTGGCACAGATAGCCTACACCACATGCCAGACAGCCAAGAGCGTAGCAGGATTCAAAGATCCGCATGCGGCAATACTCAGTTTTTCTACCAAAGGTTCGGCAAAGGACTCTATAGACAAGACTACCGGAAAGAGCGTATATATAATAGACAAAGTGATAGAAGCTACAAAAATAGCAAAGGAGAGATACCCTGAGATGAAGATTGACGGAGAGCTTCAGGCGGATGCAGCACTCGACCCAACTACTGCTGCTACAAAAGCTCCAGAAAGCGATGTTGCAGGAAAAGCCAACGTGCTGATAGTACCAAACCTCGAAGTAGGTAACATTGGTTACAAACTGGTACAGCGATTAGGAGGTGCAGCCGCAATCGGTCCTATTCTGCAAGGCATAGCACGTCCAGTCAACGACCTTTCACGAGGCTGTTCGGTAGATGACATCTACTACATGGTGGCAATAACAGCCTGTCAGGCAATGGATGCAAAAGGGATGTAAAATCAAATAAATACTAAGACACTGATGAAAATATTAGTACTTAACTGCGGAAGCAGTTCCATAAAATATAAACTATACGACATGACCGACAAGTCTGTGCTTGCCGCCGGCGGTGCAGAAAGAATCGGTCTTGATGAAAGTTTCGTAAAGGTGACATTACCCAACGGAGAGAAGAAAACTATAATGCACGATATGCCTGAGCACAACGAGGGAGTGAACTTCGTGCTGAACCTGCTCACCGACCCTGAAATAGGGGCTATCAAATCACTCGATGAAATTGATGCCGTAGGTCATCGCATTGTGCAGGGAGGCGATAAGTTCTGTGAGAGTGTCGTCGTAGATAAAAATGTAGAAGACGGAATTGAGGAACTTTGCGACCTTGCACCTGTTCACAATGCCGGTCATCTTAAGGGATTGAGAGCTATTGACAAGAATATGCCAGGCACTCCACAGGTCTGCGTATTCGACAACGCATTCCACTCAACAATGCCTCCAGAGGCTTTTCTCTATGCCATTCCTTACGAACTGTACCAGAAATATCATGTACGCCGCTATGGATTTCACGGCACATCACACCGTTATGTATCACGACGTGTATGTGAAATACTCGGACGAGACATCAAAACCCAAAAGATTATAACATGCCACATTGGTAACGGCGCATCAATAGCAGCAGTAAAATACGGCAAGTGCATTGACACATCAATGGGACTTACTCCATTGGCAGGAGTGATGATGGGCAGCCGATCGGGCGACATCGACCCGTCAGCCGTTACCTACCTCATGGAAAAGTTAGGCAAACAACCACAGGAAATGGCAGAATTTCTTAATAAGGAGAGTGGAGTTTTAGGTATATCAGGCATAGGCTCTGACATGAGAGATGTAGAGAATGCCGCTGCCGAAGGTCATGAACGTGCAAAGCTTGCTCTGAAGATGTATAACTATCGCATTAAGAAATACATTGGTGAATATGCAGCGGCAATGGGCGGTGTTGACATCATTGTATGGACAGCAGGCGTAGGAGAGAATCAAACCGGCACACGAATGGAAGCCTGTTCAGGACTTGAGTTCCTTGGAGTCAAGATGGATGCCGAAGCCAACAAGTCAAGAGGCGAAGAGGTTATAATATCTGCTCCCGACTCAAAGGTTGTAGTATGTGTAGTTCCAACTGACGAGGAACTTGTGATTGCTCAAGACACTCAAGAACTTCTACTCAAGAAATAACACAATAAACCATCAATTTCCTCCTTGAATAAAAGGTAATAGGAATTGGTGGTTTCTTTTATTTATACAGGAAACCATATATAAACAAGACAATGAAGAATATTGCAATTTTAATCCTATTTATGTTAATAGGCGTAGAAACTTCATGGGCTGGAAAGATTATTACGGACAGCATCTACAGCAACGTGCTGAAGACATGGGTGAAATACAACGTGTACCTGCCAACAGATTTTGAGAAATCAGATGCGCACTATCCCGCCATTTATCTACTTCACGGTCTTGCCGATATTTACACGGCATGGGACCAGAAAGGTAGAATGCAGGATGTGGCAGACGAACTAATGGAGTCGGGTGAAAGTAAGAAAGCTGTAGTGTTTATGCCTAACGCTGGCGGTCCAGACACACGTAATATTCCTAACGGCTACTTCAACATGCCCGGATGGAATTACGAAGATTTCTTTTTCACAGAATTTATGCCACAGGCAGAAAAGAAATACCGTGCTGGCGGCAAGAAGTCACAACGTGCAATCATGGGACTGTCAATGGGTGGTGGAGGAAGTGTTGTATATGCACAGCGTCATCCTGACACATTCTCGTCGTGCTTTGCTATGAGTCCATGGCTCGACAATAAGCAGAATAATGTAAATCAAGGTAAAGAGAAGAACAGGATGTATTATACTGCAGAATCTGTAGAGAAATTCTCTGCCATAGACTTCGTTATTAATGCCGACGAAGCAAGAATCCAAGACCTTAAAAAGACTCGTTGGTATGTTGACTGTGGAGACGATGATTTCCTATTCGACCTCTCAGTTGACTTTCATAAAGCTATGCGCAGCAAGGGAATAAAGAGTGAATTAACTATAAGAAACGGTATTCACAACTGGGAATACTGGCATATAGCCCTGCGCCGTGCATTAACATTCGCATCAGAGAGTTTCTGCAATTGAAACAATCAAACATGTTAATATTTATGTATCGCACATGATATTAGCCAAAACATGTTAAGAAACATCCATTATCGTTTGCGACTATTACAATTATCACTACCTTTGCATCAAAATTGAACAAAACTACATTAGAAAGGAAAATTATGGCAAAAGTATCTGATTTCAAAGTACTCGACAAGAAAGGTAACGAGGTAAGTCTATCACTGTATGAAGGAAAAGTTCTACTTATAGTCAACACTGCTACAGCATGCGGATTCACCCCACAGTTTGAGGAACTCGAAGCAATGTATAAGCGACTCAATGGTGAAGGCTTCGAAATATTGGATTTCCCATGCAATCAGTTTGGGAACCAAGCTCCTGGTACTGACGAAGAAATAACAGAATTCTGTGCTCTTAATTTTGGTACAGAGTTTCCACAATTCAAAAAACTTGAGGTAAACGGCGAAGGAGAACACCCACTCTTCACATGGCTAAAGAGCGAAAAGGGATTTGAAGGCTTCGACATGGAGCACAAAATCGCTCCTATTCTTGTTGATATGTTCGACAAGACTGGTGCAGACTGGCGTAACAGTTCTGACATAAAATGGAATTTCACAAAGTTCCTAATCAATCGTAATGGAGAGGTAGTGGCACGCTTTGAACCTACAAAGGATCTGGCACAGGTAGAGGCTGCCGTAAAAGAATTATTATAAAGTGGCATACGAACAACTCAAACTCAGCAACCAAGTTTGCTTCCGACTGTATTCAGCAAGCAGACTCATTACTCAGGCTTACGAGCCTTATCTGCGTAAACTCGGAATCACCTACACCCAGTACCTTGTGCTGATGGTGCTGTGGGAAGAGGACAACCAGCCAATCAACCACATTGGCAAAAAGCTAATGCTCGGTATAAACACAATGTCGCCCCTGATAAAAAGAATGGAGGCAATGGACATTATTTCGCGCCGTGACAGCAAGAGCGACAAACGCAAGCAGATTGTATATCTTACACAAAAAGGTAAGGACATGCAGCAACAAGCAGCAGAAATTCCTAATTGCATGCTCAAATTCCTGAAAGAAAACGGAATACATGAAGAGAGTTTATTCTCTATGGTTCCAGGACTTGACGAAATTATTGATAAAATGAACGGCTAATAGTACAACAGAAAGATAGGCATACGACAGAAAAGTGTCATAATTGCTTCAATTTCAATAAAATTATACGCAGGCAACAACCTGCGTATAATTATTGGTACATATACCAATAATGAAGACTCTGTCGAAATTTAGTGGGAGAGCTTGAATAACTGTCTTGTAAAGTGGACCGTTTCAGGCGCTGATACGGGCTGTTTTACATTGCAAAGTGCACCACTTTTGTAATCACCCCTTTTGAAGTGACAAGCGTCCACATACAATATTATACAGCGGAACACGAATCTTATCCATCCCAACAGCATCAGTCTGGCTGTTAAAACAGTTAAATAATAAAAATAGAGTTAAATTTACATAAATGCAAAATACATACACAGAACTTACACGTAGTGTATGAAACAAATTCTGTAACTTTGCATTTGGTTTTATGACTACGGGGAAGGCTTAGAGCCCCGTGGATTGTGCTGACATGGGTGAATCTGACTAACAATAGCCCTCAGCCGTGCGTGTTAATAGTTGTATTTTTGGCCGAATACAGCGGTTAGGGAATCGCCGTCCGAAGAAATGGTGTCTCACCACCGAACGCCTTATATATAAATTAAGGTGGAAGGATTGGTAGGGCACATATTGAAATGAATACGTTTTTTAGTAGTAAAAAGAGCCTTTGCCGAGAGGCGTGGCTCGCAAAAGAAAAAAATTAAATGAACACTTTAAGTTACAAGACAATTTCCGTTAACAAGGAAACTGCACAGAAAGAGTGGGTCGTTATCGACGCAACCGATCAGGTTGTGGGTCGTCTTGCCTCTAAGGTTGCTAAGCTTATCCGTGGCAAGTACAAACCAACTTTCACCCCTCACGTAGATTGTGGTGACAATGTAATCATCATCAATGCCACGAAGGTAGTCTTCACAGGCAAGAAAGAAACCGACAAGGTTTACACACGTTACACTGGTTATCCTGGTGGTCAGCGTTTCACAACTCCAGCACAACTCCGCACCCGCGAGGACGGCATGGACAAGATTCTGCGCCACGCTGTAAAGGGTATGCTTCCAAAAGGTCCTTTGGGTCGTAAGCTGCTCAGCAATCTTTATGTTTACAATGGCACTGAGCATAAGCATGAGGCACAGAAGCCAAAGACAATTGATATTAACCAGTACAAATAAACCAAGTCAAGATGGAAGTAATAAATGCAATCGGTCGCCGCAAGAGCGCTGTAGCTCGTGTTTACCTCTCAGAGGGAACAGGCAAGATCACTATCAACAAGGTAGATATCACAAAGTATTTCCCATCAGCTATTCTTCAGTATGTTGTTAAGCAACCACTGCTTACACTCGATGTTGAAGGAAAGTATGATATCAAGGCTAATCTTGACGGTGGTGGTTTCACAGGTCAGAGCCAGGCACTTCGCATGGCAATAGCACGTGCACTTGTTAAGGTTAACGCAGACGACAAGAAGACATTGAAGACTCAGGGCTTCCTCACACGTGATTCTCGTGCTGTTGAGCGTAAGAAGCCAGGTCAGCCAAAGGCTCGTCGTCGTTTCCAGTTCTCAAAGCGTTAAATTATATTTGTGTTTGGCGGATTTCCGCAGAACACATATTCACACGCCTAAGAGCTGCAGTTTAGCATCTAAACCGGAGAGACTCGAAGGACTACTCACCGGCTGATTCTAAAAAAAAGTCCACTAAACAATATAAGCAAGTGGCAAAGAATTAAAAAGAAAGTAAACAATTAAAAGAAAAAAATTATGTCAAGAACAAATTTTGACCAATTACTTCAGGCAGGTGCACACTTTGGTCACTTGAGCCGCAAGTGGAATCCAGCTATGGCTCCTTATGTATTCATGGAGCGTAATGGCATTCATATCATTGATTTGAACAAGACTGTAGCCAAGGTTGACGAAGCTGCAGAGGCTTTGAAGCAGATTGCCAAGTCAGGCAAGAAGATACTGTTCGTCGCTACTAAAAAACAAGCCAAAGACGTAGTTGCCGAGAAGGCTACAAGCGTCAACATGCCTTACGTTAACGAGCGTTGGGCTGGTGGTACACTCACCAACTTCCCAACAATCCGCAAGGCTGTTAAGAAAATGACGACTATCGATAAGCTGATGACTGACGGCACTTTCTCAAACCTCAATAAGCGCGAGCTTCTTCAGGTTACACGTCAGCGTGCTAAGCTTGAGAAGAACCTCGGTTCTATAGCTGATCTCACACGCCTACCATCTGCAATCTTCGTAATAGATGTTATGAAAGAGCATATTGCAGTGAAAGAGGCTAACCGTCTTGGTATCCCTGTATTCGCTATCGTTGACACAAATTCTGACCCACGCGGTGTTGATTTCCTTATCCCTGCTAACGATGATGCTAAGGATTCTATTGAAACAATCCTTGGTGCTTGTTGTCAGGCTATCGCAGAAGGTCTTGAAGAGCGCAAGGCAGAGAAAGCAGACGAGAAAGCTGCTGCTGATCAAGCAGAGGAAGTTGCAGAGGCAAAGCCAAAGCGTACACGTCGTGCTCGCAAGGAAGAGACTGTTGAGGCAGAAGCTCCTGTTGCAGAGTAATTGAAAGTTCCAATAGCAGTGAGGTTAGTGCCTCACTGCTCTATTATTAATTTTCTATAAAACAAGAAATAAGAATTATGGCTGTTACAATGGAAGACATCAAGAAGCTCCGCGCTATGACTGGTGCAGGTCTTGCTGATGTAAAGAAGGCTCTCACAGAATCTGAGGGCGATATGGATAAGGCAAAGGAGATTCTCCGTGAGCGTGGTTTGGCTATTGCTGCAAAGCGTTCTGACCGTGAGACATCTAATGGTTGCGTACTCGTAAAGAAGGTTGACGGCTTTGCAGCAATGGTTGCTGTAAAGTGCGAAACAGACTTTGTTGCCAATGGTAAGGATTTCATTGCTCTTGTGCAGGAGATTCTCGATGCCGCTGTAGTTAACAAGTGCCAGACTCTTGATGAAGTTAAGGCATTGAAACTTGCTAACGGTGATGATGCAGCAACAGCAGTTCAGCAACGTTCAGGTGTTACCGGCGAGAAGATGGAACTCGATGGTTACAATTTCTTCGTTGGCGACAATGTTGAGGTTTACGACCATATGGGCAAGCACATTCTCTGCACAATGGTACAGACTAATAAGCCAGCTGAGGACGCAGCTCACAAGGTAGCAATGCAGGTTGCAGCAATGAAACCTGTTGCTCTTAACAAAGAAGCAGTGCCACAGTCGGTCATCGATGAAGAGAAGAAGGTTGCTATCGAGAAGACAAAACAGGAGCAAGTTCAGAAGGCTGTTGAGGCAGCTCTGAAGAAAGCTGGTATCAACCCTGCACACGTTGACTCTGAGGATCACATGGAATCTAACATGGGTAAAGGTTGGATTACAGCAGAAGATGTTGCTAAGGCTAAGGAAATCATTGCAACCGTTTCAGCAGAGAAGTCTGCAAATCTTCCTGAGCAGATGATTGAGAATATCGCTAATGGTCGTGTTGCAAAGTTCTTCAAAGAGAATTGCTTGGTTGATCAGGAGTTCCAGTTTGGTGACGGCGACAAGATTACTGTATCTCAGTGGCTCGCTGCTCAGGACAAAGACCTTGAGATTATAGGCTACAAGCGTTTCTCTCTCCAGGCTGATTAATAGTCTTAGCCGCCTTTCGGTGACAAGGAGTTAAACGAATAAAATAGAGGAGTCAGTGGAATAAAACCCTCTGACTCCTCTTCATTTCTATATACCCGCAGCATGAAGATATTTGCAATAGGCATGAACTATCTCCAACACACCGAAGAGTTGGACGGGAAAGCCTACAAACCAGAACATCCAATAGTATTCCTTAAAGCCGACTCTTCCCTGCTTAAGGACAGTAAGCCTTTTTTCATTCCCGACTTCATGGGACAGATTGATTACGAAGCAGAACTTGTCATACGAATCTGCCGCCTTGGTAAAGGTATTCCCGAGCGCTTCGCTCATCGTTATTATGATGCGTTGACAGTAGGTATCGACTTCACTGCTCGCGGCATGCAGAGAAAAGCTCGCGAAAACGGCGAACCTTGGGATATTTGCAAAGGTTTCGACGGTGCGGCTGTCATAGGTAAATGGGTAAGCAAAGATAAGTTTCTGTCTATCGACAACATAAACTTCAGTTTAGATATAAACGATGCAACAGTACAAAAAGGCTATACTGGTGACATGCTTTTCAATATAGACCAGATTATAAGCTATCTAAGCAAGTTTTATACTCTCAAGACAGGCGACATCATCTATACAGGCACACCTATAGGAGTAGGTCCGATTAAAATAAACGACCATGTCGAGGGGTATTTAGAGAATGAAAAGGTGCTTGAGTTCAACTGCAAATAATCATATCCCAAACTATCTGCGCTCGATACTTCTTATTACCATATACAGTGACAGGATTATGACGACAATAGAAATGCCTATAGCAGCATACATTGATGTTGAATCACCGTTGAACATTTCCATTAACTTACAGTCAGCTTTCTCTGGAAACAATTTATAAGCCGTGAAAGCAATAGAGTTGTTTACCCAATGTATTACTATTCCAGGCAGAATGCTTCCTGTCCGACTGAATACCCAGCCAAGAAGAATACCTACAAGCAGAGCATGTATAAACTGTGCGGCATTACCATGTACAGCACCAAATATTACTGCTGATATGACTATTGCAATCCAAGGATTACGGAACTCGAAAAGTAAACGGCGAAGAATAGCACCACGGAAAACAACTTCTTCCGCAATAGGAACTATTATGCCTATCACTGCATACCCCAAAGGTTGACCAATGATTGACTTTAGAGTATTTACCATATCCTCCGGCATATCAGCATTAAAAATCTCGTTCATGTATTGTGATGGCAGAATCAATGCAGCGCTAAGCACAGCAAGCCAAAGCAGAAGTTTCACAGGGCGTGTGCGGATATAGTCCATATCGAGTTTGACCCATTCCAAGAAACGAAACAGAAATATTGTTATTGCAGCACTTATGCCGTATGCCAATGTTATTGAGAGAGCTTTATTTATAGGAAAGAAACTGAATATTCCGTTGATAAGAATCTGTGTTAACATAAACAGAATAAGATACAATACTATATCAACAAACGTACTTACTGCTGGTTTCATATTTGTATGGTTTTTATGATTTCCTCTTTGTCTTTCTGCAACTGTTTTTTCAGTTCTTCAGGAGAACTGAATTTTTTTTCGCTTCTTATTCTTTTTATGAAGCTCACATATATCTCTTTGTCGTAGATGTCGGCGCTAAAATCAAATATATTAACTTCCATAGTATCGTCATAGTTGCCGAAAGTAGGACGACTTCCTATGTTCATCATGCCTATGAAATGATTGTCATACCCCTCAATCCATACTTTAACGGCATATACTCCACGCTTCAAAATAAGCTGTTCAGGAGCAGTCTGTATATTGGCAGTAGGGAATCCGAGTTTGCGTCCTTCTCCATGACCATGAACAACTATTCCCTCAAATCCATAATCATGACCGAGAAATTCATTAGCTTCTTCTATATCTCCATCCTCAAGAAGCCTGCGTACAGCAGAGGAACTGACATTTACTCCCTCCAATTCGAGAACATCATTCTGCACAACTTCTATGCCAATCTCATTGCCATAGCGCTGATAATCCTCGAAAGTGTCGCTTCTGTTATGCCCAAAACGATTATCATAACCCATCATGAGCCGTTTTACATTCAGTTCATCGTGCATAAATACCATGAAATCATGCGCTGTCATAGTTGCCATATCCTTTGTAAAATCAAGCATCACAACACTGTCAACCTTTGCCGAGCGTAACAGCTCTGTCTTCTGATTGCCAACAGAAAGAAGCTTTGGCACATAATCCTGCTGCAATACCTGACGTGGGTGTTGACGGAAGGTTATTACCATTGACTCTAAACCGTGCTCTACAGCATCGGCTTTCAACTGGTCTAACAGATACTGATGCCCCTTGTGTACTCCGTCAAAGAAACCTATAGTGGCAGTGCATGGGTTGTATTTTATATCGTTTTTCATTATAATGCTTTTTTTAGAAGTTCAGTCCATCGATGGCCTGTTGTTTCATGGAAGGTGTTAAGCCCTATGCTTGCTGCTCCTTTCAAATTAAGTTCGCTGTCATCAATGAAAATTGTTTCTTCCGGATTCAGTCCAGCTGCATCTACTGCCATCTGAAATATGCTTGTATCAGGCTTTCTCATGCCCATCTCGTAGGAGAGGAAGATTTTTTCAAAATAGTCATCAACACTCTCGCCTATTGCAGGAATAAGTTCATTAGCAGCCTTATGCCAGTGCATGTGGTTGGTGTTGCTAAGTAGAAACAGTCTGTATCCTTCCTTTTTAAGTTGTTTGAGAACTGTGCGCTTATGGTCGGAAGTAGAGTCAAGCAGTGCATTCCATGCATCTATTATCTCATCGTTAGTAACATTCAGTCCATCGAGTTTTCTAACCTCATTGCAGAAATCATCTGTTGTTCCATTACCAACTTCTATCATGTGGAACAGGTCTTCTGTTCTGCATTCCTTAACATATACAGCTGTTTTATTTGCGCCAATAGTTTCAAAAGCACTTATGCAACGCTCTGGATTGAGCTTGAACAGCACTCCACCCATATCGAAAATAATGTTTTTTATCATTTCCTGCTTAGTTTTTATTTTATTATCCAGCAACCGTAATCACTGATTTGTTATTACAACTGTCCTGCCTCAACTTGTTGAACCACTCTTTCTGTCACTCTGTCAACACCTTGTGGGTCGTATTTTTTCTTCAGACTTGAACCGTATGTCCATGCAAACACCTGATAGAACCCCGCTCTTACTGGTCCTAAAAATGCTTGAATAAGATTGTAACTCGACGAATTACACTCACGATTTATGAGTTTTATCAGCAGTTTACCCTGTGAATAGGTAAGTTTCTTCATGCGTGGAGTATATTCTTTCATTATGCTCTTTTCTACATACTTCATATGTGCCTGACGCGCTTTCTCGTCAGGAAGGGTTTGTAGATACTCGTACGTCTCAATTATAATAGCATTTGCCTCTTTTGCAATGGGCAGAACTTTCTTCACATTTCTTATTAAGTTATTGTAAGCTGTACGCTGCTTTTCTGTCTTGAACACAGGTTCAGGATATATATACACATTGTTAAATTCAATATAAGGTATGCTGTCGCCCTCATTAAGAACCTTCCCCACTTTCACCATAGGCACGAACGAGGGATCATCAATACCTACTTCTCCATTCTTGATATCGCCTGCTATCGCCTGTGCCTGTATAGACACGGCAGACATAAAGAGTAATATTGTTATAAAGAAATGGTGAATATGCATATAAAAAACAATTACTAATGCAAAATTAGCAATAAAGTTTCAAAAGTCAATTTCCGCACAATTAAATAAATGTAAAAAGCCTTGAAATTTGGCATTTCAATATTTTTACAGTAATTTTGCATGTAATTTTAACTTCAAAAAGTGATTTATGGCTGAACAGACATTATTGATATACAACACTTTGACACGTAGCAAGGAACGTTTCGAACCTCTTCATGCCCCTAATGTGGGTATGTATGTATGCGGTCCTACTGTTTATGGTGATGCTCATTTAGGACATGCCCGTCCTGCAATAACATTCGATGTACTATTCCGTTATCTCACTCATCTTGGCTACAAGGTGCGCTATGTCCGCAATATTACCGATGTAGGACATCTTGAACACGATGCGGACGACGGTGAGGACAAAATAGCAAAGAAAGCAAAAGTAGAGCAGCTTGAACCTATGGAGATAGCTCAACACTACACACGAAGGTTTAATTCAGCAATGGATAAACTCAACTGCCTGCCTCCTTCCATAGAGCCTCACGCCACAGGTCATATTATCGAGCAGCAGGAACTGGTACAGCAGATTCTCGACAACGGATATGCTTACGTATCAAACGGTTCGGTGTATTTCGACATTGAAAAATACAATAAGGACTTTAAGTACGGGGTTCTCTCTGGAAGAACTCTTGAGAATATCAAGGATGCTTCGCGTGACACTCTTGCAGGCGTTGGAGAGAAGCGAAATCAGGCGGATTTTGCTTTGTGGAAGAAAGCTGCACCAGAGCATATCATGCGCTGGAGAAGTCCTTGGAGTGTAGGTTTCCCCGGTTGGCATTGTGAATGTACGGCTATGGGCAGAAAGTATCTTGGAGATATGTTCGACATTCACGGGGGAGGAATGGATCTTGTCTTTCCACATCATGAGTGCGAAATAGCACAAGCACAGGCATCAATGAGTCATCAGGCTGTTAAGTACTGGATGCATAACAACATGATTACCATAAACGGTCAGAAGATGGGTAAGTCGTATAACAACTTCATTACGCTCGACCAATTCTTCACCGGCGACCATCCACTGCTCTCAAAAGCGTTCTCGCCAATGACTATCCGTTTCTTCATCCTTTCTGCTCACTATCGTGGAACTGCCGATTTCTCAAGCGAAGCTCTTGAGGCTGCCGAGAAAGGTTTTGCCAGACTTATGCAAGGACTTAAAGATTTGAAACGTATTCAAACAGCTAAAGGTTCTACTCCTGAGACTGCAAAGTTTGTAGCAGAGCTTGAACAGAAACTCTACGACAGTATGAACGATGATATGCAGACACCTATTGCCATAAGTCATTTGTTCGAGGCCTGCCATCAGGTAAATCTTCTTGTTGACCGGAAGATTAAGATTAGTGCCGATGATCTTGAAACTCTTTCACGCATCATGCACACTTTCACGGAGGATATACTTGGACTTACCACATCTTCACAAGCTGGCGACCCTGCAAAAGACGAAGCTTACGGCAAGGTTGTTGATATGGTTCTTAAACTCAGGACAAAGGCCAAAGAGAACAAGGATTGGGCAACAAGCGACAAAATACGTGATGATTTGACCGAAGCAGGATTTATTATCAAGGATACACCTGACGGCACTGTCTGGGAAATATAAAAGTATCAGAAAAACGTCTCTATGAAGTTTGTTTCAACTCATAGAGACGTTTTATTATACACACACCCGTTGCCATTTGTGTGGCATGATTATTTTTTACTTACCTATCTTTGTCTTCATCGTCGAAGTCCCATATGTCTATACTACGTGAGAGCGCCTGCTTTCCAGTAACAGTTATGTCACTACTGCCTAATGGCAGCATTTGTGAACCACCGAGGAGAAGATTCTCTGTGTTGATAGTGATTATTTGTATTGATGGCATTAGATATTTTTTCATAATATGTGTGTTATATTTATTTTGTGCTTTACTTTACTAACACTTTCCTGCCGTTGATGATGTTTATACCTTTTACAGGCTTTGACAGTTGCTGACCTTTAAGGTTGAATATTCTGTAGTCATTCTCTACAGCTTTTGCAATGTTGATTGCTGTTATTGTTTCCTGCTCAAATGTCAAAGAGTATGCTTCTTTCGTGCTGCTTTCAATCTTTATGTAACATTTGCCTGCTTCAAGTTTGCCGGAAGTGGCTTTGTAGAATCCTACTTCTTTACCTTCTGGTTTTGCCAAAACATACTGCGAACCGTCGGCAGTGATGCCGTATTCTGATGCTTGGAGAGCGTTGTTCTCAAGTGGCGTCGGGATTTCTAAGTCCTTAGGAAGTGCATACTCTCCAGCTTCCTCTGCATATACAACAATATTCTCGTCTATCATTACTTTGGTAGCAGGTGTAAGGAGAATGCTGTTTGATTGTACCTTTGCACCAAATGCTTTTACTTTATGATCTGTAAAAAGTAGATTTGCAGGTGCGATTAGTGTGGCATATTTTGCATCTGTGATTGTAACACCAAAGTTGCTGTAAATATCACCATTGTTACCATATACTTTCATGTGCTCCTCACCGAACATAGGATAAATATCAGTACCGATAGTCTGACGGAAAGAACTGCCAAGAAGGAAACAAAGTTTACCATTGCCAACATCTTCATAATTCACAGATGCAACGCCTTGGTTGTCCTGTCCGTTTGTGCCGATTCTATCTTCATAATAACAGTTCTTTAATTCTGCACCGTCATTACGTGCAAAATCTGTTGCCGTAATTTCCCCATAGACAACGCTACCTGTGTTATAACAGTTCTCCATTTTTGAGCCGGCTTTACCAAGTCCGCCTGTCAAAGCACCACTTTCTTTAGCAGAAACAATATCACCTGCATTATAGCAATTGGTAATAATGACAGTTGCTTTATTCTCTATATTTGCACCGAGTATGCCACCAGCGTTTGCTCCTGTTGCTGTTATTGCCGCCTCATTGCCGCAGCAGTTGATTTTTACTTCTCCTTCTCCGCTTGCAGCTCCGGCTATACCGCCTACATATTGTTTTCCGCCGATTTTACCTTTTACTATAATATTCTTTATATCGGCACCCCCTGTGAGTACTCCAAATATCCCGAGATGGTCAGCATTAGAATTATTAAGATTCATGGTTACAGAATGTCCTCCTCCGTCGAAACAGCCTTTGTATGGATTTGCTGATGTACCTATAGAGGAATACGAATGTGAATCTTGTTGAATATCAGCAGTCAACTTAGCGTTCGCATTTGTGTTCTTTTGCGTGTTTACATAATCGGAGAACCATACAAGGTCGCTGAATGTTGAAAGTTGGTAAACTTCACCAACTTTGGCAGGCTCTGCATACTTAAAACAAGAAATCTTCTTTTTATTAAGGTCAACGGTCACCTTATACGTACCTTCTTCTTTCACAAACCAGAAGTTATCTGGGTAAGCAGATGTATCTTCCTTGCGTTCAAACACCTCTCCCTCCTTGTTTGTAATGTCAGTATATTGATTTGCGGCTCTATAGCCGGTCCATGAATCAAGACCGTTTACAATCTTGAATCTCTTTTGTGGCATTCCCGATGTGTAGCCTGCGTTACCAGAGAGATTTCCTATCCATACAAATACGTTAGACCCTTCATGTGTTTCAAGAAGTTGTGTCTTTTTTCTGATTTCTCCTTTTTGCCATACTGCCGGAGTTGCAGTACCTACAAGATAAAGTTCCGTGGCATTAGCCAAAACAGAGCACATAAGTGCCAATAATAATCCAAATGTTTTTCTCATAATTTTATTAATTAATTATAGTATTATTAGGTGTGTGTTTCTTATGGTAGTATGTTGTTTCCAAGTACAAAAGTATGATTTTAATTGGAGATATAAAAAGTTTGGTGGTTAAAAAAATATAATCATCTTTCTTGTGTATAAGGGTTTTCCAAACATGTGCAGTCTGTAATTTCTACTTCATTTTATATATTCTGCACAAATAAACCTGTCAATCTCGCTTATAATCGTCTGGCTGTGATTTAGGCGTAGATTTGCGTAATGACAATAGATGACATCCCATAATCTTGGCAATACGAACAATCGGAATATCTGCCTCTAAAAGACAGCGTGTCGAAGCAGAATAATGCACATGTCGAAAAAGAACTACTGGTTATTGTGTTAAAACATATATGCAACTTAACAATAAAAACCACGTGTTTACGTTATTACACTGGATGAGAAAAAGTCTTGCCATATTATTTGCTCTGCTCTTTACTTTCGTGGTAATGGCGCAGGAACGCTTTGTTTATCTGACAACCGATGATGTCAGAATAGACTCTGTATTACCAAGTGTAGGCTATAGCATACCTTTACCCGAGAATTTCCGTGACTCTGTTTATAACGTACAGTTGGTATATCCAGAATATATTGACATGTCACCAGCCGACATAAAACAATACAAAGCGCTTAGTGGAGAAAATCTATCTGATGCTCCAGAGGTTGAGCTGAATATTGTCTATGACCGCAAGAAGCCATACCTCAAAATGGGAGTAATGCCATTGGCGTTTGTTGACGGCAGATACAAATGGCTTGTAAGCTTCAAGCTGAAAATAGAAGCAAAGAAAGCACCCCACAGTGCTATGGCAAGAAGAGCCGCAAAAGCAGACACACCAAAAGGATATGCACAAAACTCCGTACTTCGCGAAGGACGGTGGGCAAAAATAAGGGTCAGTGAGACTGGTATTCACGAATTAACAAACAGTGTTATTAGGAGTGCAGGATTCTCTGACATGAGTAAGGTGAGAATATACGGATATGGAGGAAATCTGCAACCTGAAGACATACGCGAGGACTATCTTTTTGAAACCGATGACCTTGCCGAGGTTCCACAGTGCATAATCAACGGGAAACATCTGTTTTATGGTAAGGGACCTGTTTCTTGGGCGAACCAAACAACCACGCGACGCATAAGAAACCCTTATTCTAACTACGGATATTATTTCATAACCGAGACCAAAGACGATGTTCTCGTGGTTGACTCTGCCACATTTGTAAGTAGTTTCTATCATAGTAATGAGGACTATCACTATCTATATGAAGTTGATGGGTATGCATGGTATCATGGGGGAAGAAACTTATATGACACTGAGACAATAAGCATCAACAACAGTAAAACCTACACTGTAATAAATGATACGCCAAGCACAGAAGCTAATTTCTTTATAAATGTAACAGCTGACGTATCATCAAGCGTAGAGGTAGAGGTGAACGGAAATATTGCAGCAACACTGCGAGTAAACAGCCCGGGAACATATGATAATGGTGCAGAAGCTTCTACTATAGTAAGACTCAAAGATATAAAACATGAAAATACAATAAAGCTCACAACACTGTCGGGAGGACCTGTGCGTCTTGATTATTTCAGCTTTGCTTTTGACAAACCACGGGAGAACTACAAACTTTCAGCACAACATCCTGCTGCTGAATATGTACATAACATAACAAATCAGAATCACCATGCTGCAGACTTTGCCGACATGGTTATAATCATTCCAACATCACAAAAGCTTCGTCAACAGGCAGAGAGAATAAAAGCATTACACGAAGAACACGACGGAATGCGTGTTAACATAGTTCCTGCTGACGAACTATACAATGAATTTTCCAGCGGAACCCCTGATGCCAATGCCTATCGCCGCTATATGAAAATGCTATACGACAAGGCAGAAACAGAAGCCGATACTCCAAAGTATCTTCTTTTGTTTGGTGATTGTGTATGGGACAACCGAATGCTTACCACAGCAACAAAGAATCTAAATCCAAACGATTATCTCCTTTGTTTTGAGAGTGAAAATTCGTTCAACAGAATATACTGTTATGTAGATGACGGTTTCTTCTGTCTTCTCGACGAAGGAGAAGGCAAAGACCCTCTCACTAAAGACATGCTCGATGTGGCTGTAGGGCGTTTCCCCGTATCAACAGCAACCGATGCTAAAGTCATGGTTGACAAGACAATTTCATATGTAAAGAACAATACCGCAGGCGACTGGCAGAATACAATCATGATATTAGGCGACGACGGTGACAGTAACAGGCACATGAAAGATGCCGACTCAACAGCTATTGATATTGACAGAGCTTATCCTGAATATGTTGTAAAACGTGTGCTTTGGGATTCTTACGAACGCGCCGGCTCTTCAACAGGATATACTTACCCTGATGTAACCAAGACTATAAAGGCACAACAGGAGTCAGGAGCATTAATAATCGACTATGCCGGACATGGTTCAGAAACACAAATCTCACATGAGAGAGTTCTTAATATTACTGATTTTACGGCATTCACAAACAAAAACCTGCCATTGTGGATAACAGCTTCATGCGACATCATGCCTTTCGACAGTGGTAATGAGACTATCGGCGAGGCTGCAGTACTCAACCCTAACGGAGGAGCATTCGCTTTTTACGGCACAACACGAACTGTTTATGCAGCACAGAATGAGCCGATAAACAGAGCCTTTGTATCTTACGTTCTAAGCAAAACCAACGGTAAACCTACTACTCTGGGTGAGGCAAACAGATTAGCTAAGAACTATCTCATAACATCAAATAAAGACCGTACACAAAACAAACTGCAATATTCGCTTCTTGGCGATCCTGCCGTAGCACTAAAACAGCCAACTGCCAAAATAGTTATTGACTCTATTAATGGTAAAAAGGTTGGTGATGCCGAGTCAACTTTCATGAAAGCAGGAAGCATTGCAACAGTTAAAGGACATATCAACGACAACGACGATTTCTACGGCACAGTGACACTCACCGTACGCGATTCTGAAGAAAATATCACCTGCAGGCTTAACGACCCATCGGAAGCATCAAGCCCATTTGTATATAAAGACAGACCAAAAACCTTATACAGCGGTGCTGGACTCGTAAAAGATGGAAAATTTGAAATATCATTCGCCGTACCTATGGATATAAACTATGCCAATAAGCCTGGGCGCATAAATGCCTATGCCGTTAAAAACGACAAGTCATTAACAGCCCATGGGTATAACGATGACTTCCTTGTAGGCGGTACAGAGAGTATTGGAACAGACTCTATCGGTCCTTCTATTTTCTGCTATCTAAACTCACAGAGTTTTATTAATGGCGGAGACGTAAATCCCACTCCTTATTTCGCAGCCAACATACACGACGAAGACGGAATAAATACTTCAGGAGCAGGTATTGGACACGATCTTATGCTGATAATTGACGGCGATGCATCAAAGACATACAATCTCAATGATTATTTCAACTATGATTTTGGAAGCTATACAAGCGGAACTCTCGGATTCCCTATTCCAGAACTGCCTGTAGGAGAGCATAAGTTGCAATTCCGTGCATGGGACATATTCAACAACTCGTCAACAACAACACTACGCTTCAACGTTGTGAGTGCTCTTGAGCCTACATTGTCAAATATCAGTACAACAAATAATCCTGCATCTACAACAACTACGTTCATTGTAAGCCACGACCGCATGGGAAGTTCCATCGATATTATTATAGATGTTATGGACGCAAGTGGCAGACTGCTATGGCAGCATGCAGGCAGTGGAATTGTAAACAGCGGCAACTACACTGTTACATGGGACTTAACCGGCGATGACGGCAAACCTCTTCAGACTGGAGTCTATCTATACCGTGCACGCATAGCAAGCGACGGTAGTCAATATACAAGCAAATCAAAAAAACTCATCATTGTAAAATAGAGAGAAAAGAAGAATATGAAATTAAAGTCAACAATAATTCTAATTATGCTTATCACTGTCTTGAAAGCATCTGCCGAAGACAAAAAGAGCATGTTTAATCCTGTAAGTACAAGCGTAACATCTCAGTCGATAGCTCCTGATGCACGAGGAGCAGGATTTGGTGATGTAGGAGCAGCAACAGAGGCTGATGTCAACTCACAGTACTGGAACCCTGCAAAATATCCTTTCGCCATAAGCAGGGCTGGAGTCGCAATAAACTACACGCCATGGCTCCGTCAGTTAGTAAACGACATGGGACTTGGTTATCTCTCAGGTTACTACCGCATAGGCGACTATTCTGCCGTGTCATCATCACTGCGCTATTTCTCGCTTGGCGAGGTGTTCCTCGACACTAATACCGATGTGAGCATCAAACCTTATGAAATGTCTTTCGACGTAGCTTACTCGCTAATGCTGAGCGAAAAATTCTCCATCGCAGCAGCATTGCGCTGGATATATTCAGATCTCACCTATACCTATACTGATGACTCATCGCCCGGTTCGGCTTTTGCCGCCGACCTTTCATGGTATTACCAGAATTATATGAACATCGGCGACCGTGAGTGCCAGCTTGGACTCGGTATGAACATATCAAACATTGGTACAAAAATTACATTTGGAGGTGACAATAATTCGCAGTTCATACCAACAAACCTCCGCCTTGGTACATCGCTTGTAATTCCAATTGATGAGTACAACCGATTTACAATAGCAGCCGATGCCAATAAGCTGCTTGTGCCAACTTATCCCAAGCAGAATGAAGGCGAGAGCAACGAAGACTATACACGACGCAAGCAGAAGGAGTATTACGACATTTCTTCCATAAGAGGTATATTCAAGAGCTTCAGCGATGCTCCCGGCGGATTCAAGGAAGAAATGCAGGAAATACAATGGAGTGTAGGTGCTGAATATAACTACCACGACCAGTTCTCAATTCGTGCCGGTTATCACCATGAGTCCGAAAACAAAGGAAACCGCAAATACTTCACTGTAGGTGCAGGTTTCAAGATGAGTGTATTTTCACTTGATGCAGGTTATATCATCTCTACAGCACAATCTAACCCGCTCGACCAGACACTGCGCTTCACAATGAGTTTTGATATGGACGGCTTAAAAGACTTATTCGGACGCAGATGAACATAAGAGTAGGAATGGGCTACGATGTCCACAAACTTGTTGAAGGTCGTGAGCTTTGGCTTGGCGGCATAAAGATTGATAATCCTGTAGGTCTGCTGGGGCACAGCGATGCCGACGTGCTGCTCCACACAATCAGCGATGCATTACTTGGCGCTGCCAACATGCGCGACATAGGCTATCACTTCCCTGATACAGCAGCAGAGACCGACGGCATTGATTCAAAGATAATCCTTAAAAAGACTGTTGAACTCTTAGCCACCAAAGGCTATAAGGTAGGCAATATTGATGCTACCGTATGCGCCGAACGTCCTAAACTAAATCCCCATGTACCCGCAATGCGCAGTTGCATAGCAGGAATCATAGATATCGACGAGGACAATATATCAATTAAAGCCACAACAACCGAACGACTCGGATTCACCGGTCGTGAGGAAGGAATGTCAGCTTACGCCGTAGCACTTATTTATAAGGATTAGTGGTTTGTGATTTAGTTGTTTAGTCGTTTAGTCATGGTTTGGTCGTGATTTGGTTAGGAGTCAGAGAAGGAACAGGCGGATATTAATACAGACGTGATGATGAGCGAATAGCAGACAATAGTACTAAACAACTAAATCACAAACAACTTTACAATGCGACATTTTGACCAACGCCGTGAGATGCGATTTTTATGTCGATGGAGCAATGTTCCATTGATTTTATTTTAGGGCGTTAGACGCAGTCTTTGTATATCATCCTGATACTCAATGATATATAAAGACAAGAAACTACGAGAAACAACCATAATGCGTCCGTTTCTTCATTATTTCGTCCTATGGACGTACGTTTATAGGGTGAATGAACGTACGTCTATAGGGTGAGTGCACGTACGTCAACAAATTTATAGACGTACGTCCATAGAGTATA
>JBHAEQ010000008.1:0-61708 GCA_041855685.1 Prevotella sp.
GGCGCTAATTTATAAAAAATAAAGATACAATGCAAATCTTTTCAGATAATAATTAAGATTTGTACGAAATATTGTACGATTTGAACGAGAAAACATGCTCAGGGGTAAAAAAGGGGTAAAGGAATTTATGCTATTTATGCCAAGCAACAAGCTGAGAAACGGAGAGAATATTATGTATTCAGTGCCAATGAAAGGTGTATGCAACTCGTTAACAGTCTTTCTTGTTCTTTCATCATAAGCCTTTATATTTCCTGAAGATAAGCTTTCGTATCATGTTTCTCAATTGC
Organism: Prevotella sp.; assembly: GCA_041855685.1. Lineage (GTDB taxonomy): Bacteria > Bacteroidota > Bacteroidia > Bacteroidales > Bacteroidaceae > Prevotella. The sequence continues at coordinate 288 of JBHAEQ010000008.1, forward strand.
GGTGCACATGTTTCCCAATTGAGGCGCATGTGTTTCTCAATTGAGGTGCATGTGTTTCTCAATTGAGGTGCATGTGTTTCCCAATTGCGGTGCATGTGTTTCCCAATTGGGAAACATGACTGCAATAACTATTTTGACGATAATAAGATGTACAAGGAGACAATTAGTATAATGAGGAGTTCAGGCAAATAGTAAGGCTTGTTGGCAATGTATACTATAATATTCATTTCCTCTGTATTGTAATATTCATTTCCTCTGTATTGGTGGAGGTAGATATTTCGGCTCAGCGGATTTTTCTGATTGGTGGATTATATAAAACAAAAAAGGTGTGCTCTAATTGAGCACACCTAATATGTAAGTTGTAATAAAATGTTTATTACTTAACCTCAACAGTAGCGCGACGGTTGTAAGATACTGGAGAGAGGTCAGCAACGCCACCCTTACCTACAGTTTCAACGTTGTCACGGCTTACGCCCATCTTAACGAGCTCGTTAGCAACTGTTTCAGCACGCTTTTCAGAGAGTTTCTGGTTGTAAGCAGCTGTACCTGTCTTGCTGTCAGCATAACCTGTAACGAGGAGGTTTGCATTGTTCTCCTTAGCGAACTCGGCAATAGCCTTGATATTAACTAGGTCTTTCTTGTTAGCAACAACAGCCTTGTTGATATTGAAGAATACAGATGCTGGTGCGCCTGCATACTCCTTAACAATCTGCTTCTCTGGTGCTGGAGCTGGCTTCTGGTTAGCGAGGAGGTTCTTCAAACGTGCATTCTCTGCATTAGCATCAGCGAGCTGTGCATTGAGAGCATCAATTTGAGCCTGTGAGAGAGCCTTGATAGCGTCAACATCTGGAGTCTTCTCCCATGAAGCCTTACCGAGGTTGAAGGTAAGACCCAATTCAGCGTAAAGCTGCTGGTCGTGTGACTCCCAAAAACGCTCACCGCCTTTGTATGCACCCTTACCATCGGCATCGTGCTCTCTGAACAACCAACCGAGTTCAAGGTTAAGTGATACGTTTTTACCAAGACGCCACTGGTTCATCAAACCTGTAGAGAATGCCATGTTATAAGCATTCAAAGTCATGTTACGCTCAACACCGAAACCACCGAAGAATGAGAGGTTCCATACACGTGTTGGGTTATAACCGCAGAAAAGGTTGCTCAGGTTAAGAACAGCCTGTTCCTGAAGATTCCAGTACTTGATTTCATTCTTTACATCAGTGTTTACCTGACGACCCCAGATACCATAAGCCTTTGTACGAAGACCGATGCCTGGTGTGAACCACTTACCAATAGCTACAGAAGCATTAGGTGCGGCACGGAAACCTTTAAGTGGTGAAGTAGCGAGATTTGAACCATGTTCCTGACTTGAGTAGAATGCACTCCAGTTAGCATTTACCTGGATGAACCAGTTGCTCCAGAATGAGTTTGTTGCAACACTGTACTTAAGTGTTGGATCTGCGTCTTGTGCCATAGATGACATTGCAACGCCGGCAAAAGCCAATACAATCAATAACTTTTTCATAACTTATTTATAAATAGTGTAAAACTAATATTCTAATTAAAGAGATGTTCTCTCTATATAATTTCGGTGCAAAGTTAATAAGTTTTTTCTTTTTGTGCAATTTTTTTTCACAAAATAATTAAAACGCCTGTCTTTTTCAGGCTTTTAGATAAAAATATAACACTAAAAGACAAAAAAGCTCAAAAGAAATGGTCAATATCTTCTTGTGTTATCAAAGCATATATCTTTTTCCCGTCAGGTGTATAATTGTTGTTGGAGCAGGAAAACAGTCGGGTTATTATATTCTCCATTTCTTCATTAACAAGCACCTGTCCTTTTGGCACAGCCGCCTTGCGTGCCATACTAAGTGCCAAGGTATGAACTATATCGTCTTTAACAGCGGTTCCTGCCTGAATAACGTCAGTAACCATATCTGCAACCAGTGTAGAAGGATTTATGCCTTCCAAGCCTGCCGGTACGGAGTTAATGGCATAGTTGAGAGCTCCTAATGGGGTGAGTTCAAAACCCAGATTTGTCATTTCATCTATAATTCTATCAAGTAAATGAATCTCACAGGACTTGAACTGCACAGCTTCGGGGAAAAGCATGCGTTGAGAAGCCGCCTGCTTGTTTTTCATCTGTTCCACATACTCTTCATATAATATACGTACATGCGCGCGATATTGGTCAATCAGCATAAGTCCGCCTTTTACTGATGTAACAATATATTGTCCCTTGTATTGATAATGTGTTGAAGCCTTATCGTCTATGACGGAGATATTGCTTTCAATAGTATTGCCTATTGCACTTCCAAACAAGTCGTCGTCGGAAAGTTGGCTTGGAATATTGCCTGCATACAAGTTCTCCCACCCTGCAGCAGATTCTTTCTTTGGTTTTGTATCGGCTTTGAATGGGTTATACGCCGGATTAAAGTTCATCACTGGCATATCTATCGGTTTGCTTGTGTCGAATATCGGCATTTCAGGTTTACCTTGATTGTCAAAATCGATTGTGGGCACCTCATTGAACACACCTACTGCCTCACGAATTGCTGCTGCAAGAATCTGCCATATAGATTGTTCGTTTTCAAACTTTATCTCTGTCTTTGCTGGATGAATATTAACGTCAATATCAGATGGTTCTACATCAAAATACAAGAAGAATGGCACTTGTTCGCCTGCCGGCACAAGGCGTTCAAAAGCAGTTTGAACAGCTTTGGCAAAATAAGGGTGTTTCATGAATCGTCCATTGACAAAGAAATATTGCTGGGTGCATTTTTTCTTTGCTGATTCAGGACGACCTACAAATCCAGTTATGTTACATATTGTAGTGTGTACTTCTACGGGAAGCAGGTCCTGACTGAGTTTCTTTCCGAAAATATCAGCTATTCTCTTATGCGTATTACCTGCTTTCAGATTGAAGACTTCTCCTCCATTACTATGAAATGTGAATGTTATTTCAGGATAGACTAATGCTATACGTTCAAATGCCGTCAATATGTTATTAAGCTCGGTAGAGTTGCTTTTAAGAAACTTTCTTCGAGCAGGAACATTGAAAAATATGTTTTCTACTTTGAAGTTACAACCCACAGTACAGGCACATGGGCGCTGGCTCTGTAGTTTTGAGCCTGAGAGTATAAGCTCTGTACCCAGTTCGCTTGACTCCTTACGAGTACGCAGCTCTACTACCGACACGGCTGCTATTGAAGGAAGGGCCTCACCGCGGAATCCCATGGTGTGAAGAGCGAACAAGTCGTCAGCCTTACGAATTTTGGAAGTAGCATGACGTTCAAAAGCCAGTCGGGCATCGGTTTCAGACATACCGACACCATTATCTATTACCTGAATAGACGTACGACCTGCATCAACAACCAGCACATTGATAACAGTTGCCCCCGCGTCAACAGAGTTCTCTACTAATTCCTTAATGACATTCGCAGGGCGCTGTATTACTTCACCGGCCGCAATCTGGTTTGCGACAGAATCTGGCAAAAGTTGTATAACATCACTCATCGTTAGTAAGTTTGTCGTGTTCTACTTTTTGTTTCTTATCACCCAGTCTCTGGCGAGGTGCGGGAGCAGGCTTAACATCCTTGAGTTTAGCTTCTGCATTTTTACCACGCCAGTTGAAAACATCATCTTTGTTTTTAGGACGAAGTTCTTCAAACCAAGCAAAGTTCTGAAGTTTATACTTGTCAGTAGGAATCTGGCTCATAGGATACATATTGCTGACATGCTTATTAGTCCATATCTTTTCCAACTGCCTGTTTTCATCCATATACATTTTGAGAGTATCGGTTTCTGTATAGTTAAGAAGCATCAGTGAACTATCTTTCTCATCTACAGGATAGAAAATCACTCTCACATTGCCTTGAGCCTGAACAGTTCTCAATTTACCTCCGGTAAAATCAGCATCGATAAAACTTGCAGAGATTTGATTATAATGGTTTTCCTCATCGCATTTCTCTATTGACATTGCCTGTCCAATAACATGCGCTTCACGTATTGTACTATCATTAGAATACACCTTTATAACCTCACCGAAGATTTGGCGTCCTTGATTCCACGCTATAGGGTCATGATACATAACCATGCATGAATCACGTGAATCGCCTACAAGCGAATCACAAATTGCTTGAAGGTCTGCACGGTAGGCGCTTACTTTATTATATGCGTGAACCCTGCGGTAAACAGAATCGGTATTAATATTAAATGTAAACAGTTTTATAGTATCAGAATGCAGATACAATGTATCTTTCTGCGAATAATCTTTCACTAAAGCTTTACGGGTAGCATATCCACTGCCTGTTTGCTCATTATAGCGTACATGATCACCATGAAGTTCATTCTTATTCAGACTATCTACATATATGACACGACCGAACCCTTCGGCTTCACCGGTAGATTTCTCGTAGTACAAGCTATCAGCAGTAATTTTTTTTGGACCATTAACTATGGTTGAGCGTCCATAAAGTTCGCTTCTATCTGTCTTGCTATGGAAATATCCGTCGGTAGTAGTCACGACAGAAGAATCCTGAGTTATTACCGAAGGCCCTACCACATGAGCAATAGATTCTTTAGTATCATAATAAAGAGTATCGGTCTCTACACGCTGCTTGTCACCTAACATTACAACATTATAATAGAACACTGCCTGCTTTGTGGCTGTATTGTAGGTTCCCCAATCGGCAACGAGTTGCTGTTTCCCATCAACAAGTTTACCTCCGTCATAGAAATAAGCATTTTCCCATATGCGGTCGTAGTTGAGACTATCTGTATAAAGGGTCTGTTTTCGATGTTTAAGAATAACATTCCGCCTTGCTTCCATCATCTGCAGCTGTCCGTCATAGAATCCGCGCTCACATTTAAGCGACAGTGTATCGCCTTGTGTAAATCTCACGTTTCCCATTGCTCTTACCGAGTTCTGCTGCTGATAGAAATATGCGCTATCACAAAGTAAATGTCCACCCTTATGCTTGAACGAAACGTTTCCTTTTACAATCTGCGCATCAGGATTCGGTCCATAAATATCATAATACAGTTCATCGGAATGAACAAGATATACTCGTTCATCTTTAATACTTTTCTTCTTGCCTTTTCCTTCATTGGCAGCATAAACCACATATAGCCCAAGTAGGCATAGAACTATCACAAAGATAATTCTATGCCCACGAATCTTTGAATTATCAGTAAAAATCATTTTACCCAACCCTCATACTCGTATTCACAATCCTTATAGCGTTCTTTCATTCTCACGTAGGTGTTCTTTATCTTATTGACAACCCATTCGTGTAGTTTTTTTGCACGTTCTTTTTCAAGTACAACATTCTTCATAACCTGAAAATCTTCAGTTATTGTTGCCTTATGTCCGTCAATACGATTTTTCAGCTTTACAATCGCAACCTGTGTCTTTCCTTTTGAGTTTACCATTGAGAAAGCATTTGACACCTCACCAACCTTCAATCCTTCAACAGCTCGTGCAACTTCTGTTGGCAGGTCTTTCATCTGGAATCGGGAAGTACGGGAATTTTCCGTCGTATTAACCATTACACCTCTGTTGTTCTTAGTATCTTTATCGTCAGATACATATATAACAGCGTTTTCAAAACTAAACTTTCCTGCACGTATATCATCAGCCAAAGAATCCAATTCCTGTATAGCCGCCTCCATATCAGACGAAGTGACATTCGGTTTCTTAAGAATATGGCGGACATTAATTTTATCACCTCTCTTATCAATAAGCTGTATTATATGATAACCGAACTCACTTTCAACTATCTTTGATATTTTCTTTGGATCTGTCAGGTTGAAGGCAACGTTGGCAAAAGCAGGGTCAAGCATTCCACGACCCATGTAACCAAGTTCTCCACCTTGACGTGCAGAGCCTGGGTCTTCGGAATAAAGACGCGCAAGAGTAGCAAAGCTTGAAGTTCCTGCAGTAACACGTTCTGTATAGTTGCGCAGTTCGTCTTTAATCTTGTTGATTTCCTCCTGTGACACTTTCGGCTGCCGGGTTATAATCTCCACTTCAACCTCAGTAGGCACAAAAGGAATACTGTCAGCAGGAAGATTATGGAAATAATTTCTCACATCGGCAGGTGTAACAGCAATATCAGATACTAACTTTTGCTTCATTTGCTGTACGAGTCTGTTATTCTTGAAATCATCACGCATTTGTTGACGAATCTGACTTATCGGCATTTTACGATATTCCTCAAGTTTTTCACGAGAACCTATCAAACTAATCCAATAATTAACCTGCTCTTCAACACCTTGAGATATTTCAGCCTCCGTAACTTCAAGTGAGTCAATAGCTGCCTGATGCAGGAACAGCTTTTGAACAGCTATCTGTTCAGGAATAGCACAATCAGGATTACCTTTGAAGCGTATGCCTTCACTCTCTGCCTGTAGGCGCATAGCCTCAACATCAGACTTCAGAATAGGCTCATCACCCACAACCCATATCACCTCATCAACAATGCTCCCTTCCGGAGCTTCAAAGTTCAGACGCTTATTTGTTGTAGAATCGGTTTGTAAAGAGGTACCTGCTACCTTACTTGCCGTTGCATTCACACCAATGAATGCAGCAAGCATAAACAAACCTACAATGTACATTTTCTTATTCATATTTTATTATTATTGCCGACTTAGTGTTTATTCACTGTGGCAAGTACGGATTTATCAACCTCAACTACATAGAGTTTCCTCAATTCAGCCACCCAGGCTTTTTCTAATTCATCCTGATAGTCAGCAACAACAAGTCCCTTAACATCTGTATAGTCTTCTGGCGACTTAATCATCTTACCATAGGTTGAGATATGAGGATAGTCTTTCATTTCCTTAATTTCGGCATCAACCTTAAACTCATATTTGTCAATTACAGGATTATCGCCTTTTTTGAAAATACCTTTCTCCGCACGAATGCGCAGTATGCTGTCATTATTAAATGTAGAACGAAGCTTCTCGTTCCAGTCGGCAAAAGCAAGACCTTTAACACAACTCTTCACTGCATCTACATCAGCAGCTTCGCGGGTCCTGTATGCCATACCCTTAAAACGCGGCTCGTCCCACTTATATTTCTTTTTGTGTTTCTTGAAATATTTTGTAAGACCAGCCTCATCTTTGGCAGCTTTATCCCAAACATTGCGATTGCTGATTTCATAAAGCAGCAAACCGTCATGATATTCACGGATAAGATTCTTCAAATCAGAATCGGTAGCCTCCATTGCTTCACGCTTTTGCGCCAACACCATTTCAGGAGTAACTCCCTCACCCTGAGCCTTAGCAATAGAATCAAGACGCTGATTTATAATCTGCTCCTTTATTCCACGCTGTTCTATATATCTCAATATATCTGTTCTCAGAGAATCGTAAGGAAAGAACATTCCTTTATCGCGCAACTGAATGATATGATAACCGGCAGCAGTTTTAACAGGTGCACACGTTTCACCTTTAGCCATTGAGAAAATCTTATCATTAAATTCCGGCAAGGTCTGTCCGTTCTGTATCCAAGGGAGTTCACCACCTGTCCGCAGCGACGCCTTATCATCAGAATACTGTTCTGCTAACTTTGTGAAGAGCGCATGGTCGAACGATGCTTTTTTCAGAACATTATATACAGAGTCAGCCTTTGCTTTTGCCGCCATATTCTTTTCTTCTGTATCAGATTGCTTTACCATGAAAAGGATATGTGCAGGTTTTACCAAACCACCTTGACCGTCAACTCTGTTCTTTGTCTGGTTGTATATATTACGTGCCTCAGCCTCAACATCGGCATCTGTTATCATTGCAGGACGAATCTGCTGATCGCGATATGTTGCAAATTCAGACTTGAAAGATGACAATGTGTCCATCTTTGCATCTTCCGCAGCCTTTACTTTGAGTTTATAGTTTATGAACAAATCAACATATTCTTCAACAGTCTTTTTGTCAATCACGCCCTCAGAATTATTCTTATTATAAGAGTATTCAAACTCCGAACGTGTAACAGGTGCACCGTTAATTCGCATTATCACAGGATCGGTCACCGACTGTGCGTTTGCATACATTGCAGCAAACAATGCTATCGTAGAAAAAACTTTTTTAAGCATCAGTATAAATTTATATGCAAATATTAATCTTTCTCACCTAAATTACTGAGGACGACTGTAGTTAGGAGCCTCACTTGTTATTATAACCTCATGTGGATGGCTTTCTAACACACCAGCATTTGTAATACGCGTGAATTTGGCTTTGTGAAGAGTTTCTATATCATTAGCACCGCAATATCCCATTCCAGAGCGCAGACCACCAACGAGTTGATATATTACTTCCTGAACCGTACCCTTATAAGGAACACGACCTGCAATTCCTTCAGGTACCAGTTTTTTTGCATCAGCTACTCCACCTTGGAAATATCTATCCTTCGACCCATTCTCCATAGCTTCAAGAGAACCCATGCCACGATAACTCTTAAACTTTCTTCCATTGAAAAGTATTGTATCACCAGGAGCCTCTTCTGTTCCTGCAACAAGTGAACCTACCATAACACAGGAACCACCTGCTGCAATAGCTTTAACAACATCACCAGAATAGCGTAATCCTCCATCAGCAATTAGTGGAACGTCTGTTCCTTTTAATGCCACAGCTACATCATAAATGGCAGAAAGCTGTGGAACTCCCACACCAGCCACAACACGAGTTGTACAAATAGAACCAGGACCAATACCCACCTTCACGGCATCGGCTCCTGCTGCAACAAGAGCTTTAGCAGCTTCACCAGTAGCAATGTTTCCTACAACGATGTCAACATCAGGGAAAGCGGTCTTTGCTTCACGCACCTTATCAATGACTCCCTTCGAATGTCCATGAGCTGTATCTATAACAATAGCATCTACACCTGCCTTAACAAGCGCCTCCATTCTTTGGAAAGTATCAGCAGTAACACCTACGCCGGCAGCTACTCTCAAACGCCCTTTGCTGTCCTTACAAGCCATTGGCTTATCTTTTGCCTTTGTAATGTCTTTATATGTGATAAGCCCTATTAGGTGGTATTCTTCATCTACTACAGGCAACTTTTCTATACGATGTTCCATCAGAATTTGAGAAGCAGCGTCAAGGTCGGTCTGCACATGTGTTACAACAAGATTCTCTGTAGTCATAACATCGTCAATAGGCATTGCCAAATTACGCTGGAAACGCAAATCACGATTTGTTACTATACCAACAAGATGGTTTTCATCATCAACAACAGGAATACCGCCGATGTGATACTCTGCCATTAAGTCGAGTGCATGTTGTACAGTTGAGCCACGCTTGATGGTTATAGGGTCATAAATCATTCCATTCTCGGCACGCTTAACAATAGCAACCTGTCGAGCCTGTTCCTCTATAGACATATTTTTGTGTATAACACCAATTCCACCTTCACGAGCAATGGCAATTGCCATTTTAGCCTCGGTAACAGTGTCCATGGCTGCAGTAACGAAAGGTACGTTCAAATCAATGTTACGTGAGAATTTTGTAGCAAGACTAACCTCGCGTGGAAGAACCTCAGAATAAGCTGGAATCAGAAGGACATCGTCGTATGTAAGACCGTCCATAACAATTTTATCTGCAACAAATGATGACATAGATTTTTGAATTTATTGCATGCAAAATTAGCACAAAAAAACCACATTTGGGTTGTTTTGTGCTAATTCTTTGGGGATATTAATTCTATTTAACGAAGAAACTATTATAGTGTAATTAGTTTGCATTCTCTGAAATAAACTTAAGTCTGACAAGTCTTACCTCATCTTCCGAGTAGTCATCACCAAGTTCTTTCATCGCATCGGCAATTTTATCACTTTCACTATCAAGGAAATAATCGTATATTTCATCTATCTGTTCGTCATCAAGTAATTCTTTAAGATAATAATCAATATTCAACTTTGTACCGCTATAGACAATAGCCTGCAACTCTTTCAAGAAGTCATCCCATTCCATATTCAAACTTACTGCAATTTCATCAAGCGGTTTATGATTGTCTATAGATTGAATAATCTTAACCTTTGACAATGATTTCTTCGCCACTGTTCTGATGCGGACATCTTCTGGACGTTCTATTTCATTTTCCTCACAATATTGCTTTATAACCTTTACAAATTCCTCTCCATATCGTTTTGCCTTACCAGCACCTACACCTGGAATATTCTGCAGTTCCTCAAGTGTTACAGGATACATAGTTGCCATCTGTTCAAGAGATATGTCCTGAAAAACCACATAAGTAGGGACTTCATTTTTCTGTGCCACTTTCTTGCGCAAGTCTTTCAATATAGAGTATAGTTCTGGAGACAGAGAAGCCTCTATGTTATCTCCTTCTTCTCCATAATCATCGTCATTAAATTCAACATCGTCAACAATCATGAAAGATTCTGGATTTTCTATGTATTTCTTTCCTTTTGGAGTTATTCTAAGCAAACCATAATTCTCAACTTCTTTGACAATATATCCGCCTATCATTGCCTGACGAATAACTGCATTCCAAAGTTTAGGATTCAAATCCTCTCCACAACCAAACTCATCAAGTTCATCATGCTTATGCGATACCAAGTCATCAGTGGCACGGCCTTTAACAAAGTCAATAATATAGTTTTGCTTGAATTTCTCCTTAAGTGCAGCAACAGACTTCAATACTGCAAGCAGATACTCACTTGCCTCATGCCTTTCTTTAGGGTGAAGACAGTTATCACAATTACCACAATTATCCTGAGTATATTCCTCTCCAAAATAATTAAGCATAACTTTTCTGCGGCATACGGAAGATTCTGCATATGATGCTATATCCTGTAGAAGTTGACGACCTATATCTTGTTCGTTTACTGGTTTTACCTCCATAAACTTCTCCAGTTTATTCAAGTCTTTTCGAGTATAATAGGCTATACAGTTTCCTTCTCCTCCATCACGACCTGCACGACCTGTCTCCTGATAATATCCTTCAAGGCTCTTAGGTATATCATAATGAATAACAAATCTTACGTCCGGTTTGTCAATACCCATACCAAAAGCTATTGTTGCAACAATAACATCAATACGTTCCATAAGAAAATCATCCTGTGTCTGCGAACGTACTTCTGAATCTAACCCCGCATGATAAGCTGCTGCACGGATATAGTTTACTTTTAGATGTTCGGCAAGCTCTTCCACCTTCTTTCTTGACAGGCAATAGATTATTCCACTCTTACCGTGATGTTGTTTTATGAACTTCACTATCATATTATCAACATCCTTGCATTTCTGTCTTACCTCATAATAAAGGTTAGGACGGTTAAATGAACTCTTGAAGTCAACAGCATCACAAATACCAAGATTTTTCTTGATATCAGTACGCACTTTATCTGTAGCAGTAGCAGTAAGAGCTATAATCGGAGCCTTACCGATTTTATTTATAGTAGGACGTATATTTCTGTATTCAGGACGGAAATCATGTCCCCATTCAGATATACAATGTGCCTCATCAATGGCATAGAACGAGATTTTTATTGACTGCAGCAACAATACATTCTCTTCCTTTGCCAATGACTCCGGCGCAACGTAAAGCAGTTTTGTCTTACCAGTCCTCACATCCTGCGTAACTTGTTGAACAGCCGGTCTGCTAAGTGATGAATTGAGATAATGGGCTACACCATCTTCTTCACTCAATCCATTTATAACATCAACCTGATTTTTCATCAGAGCTATCAGAGGCGATATAACAACAGCAGTCCCTTCCATCAATAAAGATGGCAATTGATAACATAAACTTTTTCCACCTCCTGTCGGCATCAATACAAAAGTATCGTTACCCATCAGAAGATTCTTTATAATAGCCTCTTGGTCACCTTTAAACTTGTCAAAACCGAAATATATTTTCAGCTTTTCATAGATTTGTTCAGTAAACTCAGCTCCCACAGTTATCAGGTTTTAGTTATTTTTGTTATTGCAATCGTGCCTTGTCCATTTGCTTTTTTGCATAGTCAAGACTTACTGTAAACTCCTTTTCATTGCCCGATGGTATTTCAAACATTGCATCAATCATGATAGATTCAACAATTGAACGAAGTCCACGGGCACCAAGCCTATATTCTACTGCCTTTTCAACTACAAAATCGAGTGTCTCATCTGGGAATGTCAGCTTTATTCCATCCATATCAAAGAGTTTTTGATACTGTTTTGTAATGGAGTTCTTAGGCTCTGACAATATGCGCCTCAATGCTTCTTTGTCAAGGGGGTTAAGATAAGTAAGAACCGGCAGACGACCTATAATCTCAGGAATCAAACCAAAAGATTTCAAATCCTGAGGCTGAATGTACTGCATCATATTCTCTTTATCTATATTCCTGACATTCTGGACAGAATTATAACCGACAACATGGGTATTCAGGCGTTGTGCAATCTTTCTTTCTATACCATCAAACGCTCCACCACATATAAACAATATGTTACGTGTATCAACATGTACATAGTCTTGGTCAGGATGCTTGCGCCCACCCTTAGGCGGAACATTTACAATTGTTCCTTCAAGCAATTTCAGCAACCCCTGCTGTACTCCTTCGCCGCTGACATCTCGAGTAATGCTTGGATTATCACTCTTGCGGGCAATCTTATCTATTTCATCAATAAAGACAATACCACGTTCGGTTTTCTCCAAATCGAAGTCGGCAACCTGAAGAAGTCGTGACAGAATACTCTCCACATCTTCGCCCACATATCCTGCCTCAGTAAACACTGTAGCATCAACAATAGTGAAAGGAACATCAAGTAGTTTGGCTATAGTGCGGGCAAGAAGAGTTTTACCAGTTCCTGTACTACCCACCATTATGATATTGCTCTTCTCTATCTCGACACCTGTATCGTCAACAGGCTGCATCAAGCGCTTGTAATGATTATATACAGATACAGAGAGATAGCGTTTTGCCTCATCCTGACCAATAATATACTGGTCAAGATACTCCTTTATTTCTTTTGGCTTAGGAACCTTCTTTATATCAGCTTGCTTCGTTGTTTTCCTAAGTGATTTATTAGAAAAAGCAGACTGTATTATTTCGTTAGCCTGTTGTGTACAATCATCACAAATATAACCTTCCACACCAGTTATCAACAAACGGACATCAGCCTCACCTCTTCCACAGAAGCTGCATTTCTTCTTCGTAAGTTTAGCCATTCAAGCCTTCGCCTTTCTTGCGCAGAAGCACATTATCAATCATACCATACTCTTTAGCTTCGGCTGCTGTCATCCAATAATTACGGTCTGAATCCTGCCAAACCTTATCGTATGGAGTATGCGAATGATTTGAGATTATAGTATAAAGTTCTTTCTTGAATTTTTGTATTTCCTTTGCTTCTATCTCTATATCGGAAGCTTGACCTTGCACACCGCCTAAAGGCTGGTGTATCATAACACGGCTGTGAGGCAATGCTGCACGTTTTCCTTCTGCTCCTGCAACAAGAAGAACTGCCCCCATTGAAGCTGCCATACCTGTGCAAATAGTGGCTACATCACTTTGAATAAACTGCATTGTATCGTAAATGCCAAGACCAGCAGTAACACTACCGCCCGGAGAGTTTATATAAATTGATATATCTTTACCTGGATCTACAGAATCAAGATAAAGCAACTGAGCCTGAAGAGTATTGGCTGTATAATCATCAATCTGCGTGCCAAGGAATATAATTCTATCCATCATCAAACGTGAGAATACGTCTAACTGAGTCACGTTCAACTGACGTTCCTCAAGAATATAAGGGTTCAGATAGCTATTCTGTACACTGACAATATCATCAAACACCATACCGTTGATACCAAGGTGTCCTGTAGCAAACTTTCTAAAATCGTTTTTCATATACCTTATTATATATTATATGATAAAGAGAGGTTTTCGTGTTGTCTTCCTCTCTTTGTATTACAAAGATAAGAATAAAAAACGAAAACCCCTCGGTTATTTAGTCTTTTTTTTATTATTGTCCTTTATTTTTCTTCCATCAGTTTATTGAAGTCGTCAAGAGAAATTTCTTTTTCATCGAGCTTGACAACACCCTTAAGAACCTGTGTGAGCTTCACATCAATAGCACGATCAACAAGACCATCAGCGCTCTCGCGATTCTTAATCATTTCCTGTGCATAGTTTTCAAGATACTCAACAGGCACATTATTCATACCATACTGAGCAAACTGCACACGAGCTGCTTCAACAGCAGTTGCCTTGATATCATTGTCATCAATCTTTATCTCATAAGTCGCAACAAGCTGTTCCTTGATAAGATGCCACTCCAGCTGCTTGATGCTTGCCTCGTAGTTCTTTTCAACGAAGTCCTCACCCTTGTCCTTATTTCCTTCAAGCATAATACGCTTTAGAAGTGAATCAGGGAATTCAAGTTTACCTATCTTCTTCTCAATATGAGCACGAACATCCTGAAAGAATTTGAAATCGCTGTCTGCCTGAAGCTGAACCTGAACACCTTCTGCAATCTTAGCACGGAAAGCAGCCTCGTCAGCACATACACCCTCACCGAATACAGAGTCAAACAAAGCCTGATTAACTTCTGCATTCTGGTAGCGGCTGATTTCTGTTATCTGATAGCTGAAGTTACCCTCATGCTTCAAAGCCTCGTCCTTATTGAGCTTCAAAAATGAAGCAAGCTCAGCAGCACCATACATGGCGTGTGGGTTGATAGTAAGAATATCACCAAGTTTGCTGCCCTCGAACAATTTCTTCTGGTCTTCATTATTGATATATGATGGCATGATTGTAGCCTCACTCAAAGTGACACCACCTTCAAGTGTATTACCATCAGCATCAAGTTCACGAAGATCACCCTTCAGAATGTCATTTTCCTCATACTGTTCAGCCTTTACATAGCTGCCAGAACGTGAAGCAAACATATCAACCTGACGGTCAATAAGCTCATCATCAACCTTAATATTGTAATATGCAACCTTGTCATGCCCTGACAGTTTCACTGTAAATTCCGGTGCAACAGCAATATCAAACACAAAGTTGAAAGTTGTGTCTTTCTCCAAATCCTGTGGCTCCTGTTTATCTGAAGGAAGTGGCTGACCAAGCATCTGAATCTTGTTATCCTGAACATACTTGTAAATCTGCTCACCTACAACCTTGTTGATGACATCCATCTTTACTGATGTGCCATACATTTTCTTCATCATGCCCATTGGCACATTACCAGGACGGAATCCTGGAACGTTAGCCTTTTTACGCATATCCTTGAGCTGCTTCTCAACAGGCTCTTTGTAGTCATTCTCCTCAATGGTAATGGTCATCAAACCATTTACCTTGTCTGGATTCTCAAATACGATATTCATCTTCTTGTCTATGTATAATTTATTATTTACAAAATTAGAATGCAAAGGTACTAAAAATTAACTAAATATCCCAATACCAACAGCCATTTATTCATTTTTTAACCTTATCCTTATTATGCTTCTTTTGCAAGGACAGTTGGATTGTAAACATGATGCAAAGCTTTTACTCTTTCTAAAACCACTTGTATTACACTTGACAACAACATGCATAATCATCGTCCTGAATTCCTAAAAAACGAGTGGCATTGCGGACAACAATAATTCAAAAGCCTTTGCCCTGTTCCATCTGAAATTCCTTCTTTTGAAGTACGAAGTTCTTGCCAAGATACTTTTCTTTTACAATAGGATTAGCAGCAAGTTCCTCCGGCTGTCCTTGGAAAAGAATCTTTCCCTCAAAAAGAAGATAGGCACGATCGGTGATAGAAAGTGTCTCGTGAACATTATGGTCTGTTATAAGAATACCGATATTACGATACTTTAGTTTCCATACTATGTTCTGTATATCCTCAACAGCAATAGGGTCAACTCCTGCAAAAGGCTCGTCAAGCATAATGAACTTAGGATCAATTGCCAGACAACGTGCTATTTCCGTTCTACGGCGCTCACCTCCTGAAAGCTGGTCGCCAAGATTCTTACGCACCTTGTTAAGTCTAAATTCAGAAATAAGGCTCTCAAGTTTTTCGTGTTGCTCTGCCTTAGAGAGTTTTGTCATCTGAAGTACTGATAGTATATTATCTTCAACACTCATCTTGCGGAACACACTTGCTTCCTGAGGCAGATAGCCAATGCCACTTTTTGCACGTTTATATACAGGATAATCAGTTACTTCATGATTATCAATATAGATATGTCCGGCGTTAGGAATTATAAGTCCGGTGGTCATATAAAACGATGTCGTTTTACCTGCACCGTTAGGCCCAAGTAATCCAACAATTTCGCCCTGTTTGACATTAATAGACACATCATTTACAACAGTTCTCTTTCCATATTTCTTTATAAGCCCTTCTGCCTTAAGAACTGACTGTGGCTGTGTCTCATCTGAATGCCTTTCTTCCATCATGAATTGTTTATTTTGATGCAAAATTAGTAAAATTACATTTAATAACCTTGTTTATAGGAAAAAGAATAAAGTAAATTGCAGTTTTTTAGTGGATTTTGGTTACTTTTGCATTGGAAAAACAAATACTACCATGTTTATAATAAGAAAAGCAAACGAGTATCTTGAGACATTCGGAAGCTATCTCATCATAATGGGACGGACATTCAGTCGTCCTGAACGCTTCAAAATGTACTGGAAACAATACATAAAAGAAATGTCATCACTGGGCGTAGATTCCATAGGCATCGTTCTTTTGATTTCGTTCTTCATAGGAGCTGTGATATGCATACAGATGAAGCTGAACATACAAAGCCCGTGGATGCCTCGCTGGGTTTCGGGATATACAACAAGAGAAATCATGTTGCTTGAGTTTTCTTCAAGCATCATGTGCTTGATACTTGCAGGAAAGGTAGGTTCAAATATAGCGTCCGAATTAGGAACTATGCGTGTAACACAACAGATTGACGCTCTTGATATAATGGGAGTAAACTCGGCATCGTATTTGATTCTGCCAAAAATCCTTGGACTTGTAACAATAATGCCATGCCTTGTTGTATTCAGTTCGCTGACAGGTATTCTTGGAGCATATGCCACTGCATACATAGGTCATATTCTGACTCCGGAAGATTTGACAGCAGGATTACAACATTCATTCAACACTTGGTTTGTATGGATGAGTGTATTAAAAAGTCTGTTCTTTGCCTACATCATTGCAAGTGTTTCTTCATACTTCGGCTACACAGTAGAAGGCGGTTCGGTTGAAGTGGGCAAAGCAAGCACTACAGCTGTCGTAAGCAGCAGTGTGCTGATATTATTCTCTGATGTATTCCTAACACAATTATTATCCTGAAAAAAGTATGATTGAAGTAAAGAACCTATACAAGTCGTTTGAAGACAAGGAAGTGCTTAGGGGAATAAACGCTACTTTTGAAAACGGAAAAACCAATCTCATAATAGGGCAGAGTGGTTCTGGCAAGACAGTACTTATGAAAAATCTCGTAGGACTGCTCGACCCTACAAGCGGACAAGTTCTCTACGACGGCAGAGACTTCGTTGCCATGACAAAGAAAGAGAAAGTAATGATGCGCCGAGAAATGGGCATGATATTTCAATCGGCTGCTCTGTTCGATTCGCTTTCTGTACTGGAAAATGTCATGTTCCCGCTTGACATGTTCTCGACAATGAACTACAGGGAAAGGGTGAAGCGTGCACAAGACTGTCTGGCAAGAGTAAAACTTATTGATGCGCAAGACAAATTCCCTGGTGAAATATCAGGAGGTATGCAGAAGCGCGTAGCAATAGCACGTGCCATTGTGCTCAATCCGAAATATCTGTTCTGCGACGAGCCGAACTCGGGACTTGACCCAAAAACGAGTCTTGTAATTGACGAGTTATTGCACGACATTACGCATGACTTTGGAATGACGACAATCATCAACACCCACGACATGAACTCGGTTATGGGAATTGGTGAGAAAATCATATTCATCTACAAGGGCAACAAGGAGTGGGAAGGCACAAAGGACGAAGTTATGGGCGCCACGAACAAACGCCTTAACGACCTTGTATTCGCTTCCGACCTGTTCAAGAAGGTGAAACAAGCCGCCAACGAAGAGTAAGGCAATAGTGCCCACAGCGCAGAATGCTCACTATAGGACAGCAGAGAGAAGGCTGGCAAGCATAAATTCTGTAAAGCAGAACAGCATTGCCTTTCATTCCTTATTTCTACGTGAGTTCGATGTAAGCCTTACCCTATAAGGGCTCAGTCGAAATTTAATGGAGAATAAACCTCAAAACCTGCGTAGTGTTCTATTCTTCCTTTATGCCAATATTATTCCCGATTTTATTATTTCTGTGCGGACAGACACAGGGTCTATCCCTACGTACCTCTCTAACCTCTTAACTCCTTAAACGCAAGTTGAAAACTCCCCTCTAAATTTCGACTTTTGTTTGGTATCTTGACAGAAAATCAACTTCGTAAGCTCAGGCTGTTCAAGGAGTCAGACAATAATAACGCAAATGTACTTGATTTTAGTTAGAAAGAATACCGAGCGATGCCGAAGAACATTGCAGAGACATTAATTAATCCCGTCAACTGGTCTATCATCGAGAATTGGTGTGTTGAAATGGGAAAATACAAGCAGAGAAACCAAAGACTGCATACAACTCATGCGATACGATCTACTATAAAACATAAGAATAATACGCTTTTAAAGTTAAATTTCATAGGTAGGCATAAAATTTATACATATATTTATATCTGTTTATAAAAAATGTGTAACTTTGCAGGCAAATACAAGATATAATCTATTCACATTACAAAAACTAAATTAAACACTTGGCAATAAATAAGTATTTGGCAATAATATTGTTGCAAATTGGAATAAAGATGTTTGCTGGAGATATAAGCGAACGTTCTTATATAGTTATACTTGACAAAGATTCTTCTATCAGTATATCTGATTCTTCTTTTTACAATATTTCCAAAAAAATTATCTTTCCCGTAAGTAAGTATATCATACCCGAAAACTCAACTTTCAGGCATGAGTTCCTTTCCGACATACAGCCTTATTTGTCAAGCAATTCCTATCGCCTTGAGTCGGTCATGCTTCGTGGAGCGGCATCGCCTGAAGGGCCGTATGGTTGGAATCAGACACTGAGCCGCATGCGCGCCAAGTCTATTTTGGATATTATTAATTCAAGCAGTTCTCTTGCAACATCTGGCAATGTTCTTACTAAGGAAGTGGCAGAAGACTATGTTTATTTGCTTTTGCTCATGCGGGAAAGAAATGACAAAGACTATGCGCTTGTGGAGGATATTGTAAACCAATATCTTCATACCGACCAGTTGCGCCTGAAGGAGGAACTGCAAAGAGCGCTAAACGGGAAGTTGTGGAAACGCCTTTTGAAAGAGTATTTCCCTGCAATGCGTACAGCCCGAATAGTTCTCGTATTCAAGAAGCATCATGAGCTTCCAAAAACCGAACTTCCTCCTGTCTCTTTTTATAATTCTTATTTTCCACCCGCGCCTCGGGCTGTTGGAAAGATAAAAACTCCTGTGCGTCTTCCACGAAGAGAGTTACTTTCAGTGAAGACTAACCTTCTTCTTGATTTTGCTTACATGCCCGGTGGATATAACCGTTTCTGCCCAATTCCAAATGTGGCTTTAGAATACTATCCTCTTCATGGACACTTCACCTACGGAGCATCCTTCGACTGTCCTTGGTGGCAGGATTATGACAGCCATAAGTATTTTCAGGTGCGCAACTATCAACTTGAAACCCGCTATTACTTTCAGAATGGCGATGTTAACAAACATGGCTATGGCAACGGCCCAGCTTTCAAGGGCATGTATCTTCAGGCATATGCACACGCAGCTCTCTACGGCATCTGCTTCGACGAAAACAGAGGTTGGGAAGGCGAAGGCATAGGTGCGGGTCTTGGCGTAGGATATGTTGTTCCTATAAGCAAAAAAGGACGGTGGAGACTGGAATTTTCCGCACAGTTTGGTTTCTTCCTTACCAAATATGATCCTTATCAGTATGAGTGTCCTGTAGATCCTACAGAAAATGACAATCTCTATTATTATAAATGGACTCTTGACGGCAGTCTCTTCAAAGAGCGTCAGTATCGTTTCACATGGTTTGGTCCTACCAGAGTTGGCATAACTATAGGCTATGACCTGCTTTTCCGCAAGCGCTTGAAGAAAGGTGTCGGAATAAGACGATTTGAATATTAAACAATCATAGAAACAACAAATAAATCATTACAAAGAGGTGATTAATATAAAGAGTAATATAATAAAAAGCTTACAACTGGCATGTCGCAGGAAATGCCAGTCGGCATATGCTGTGTTATTGCCACTACTTATTATTATCGCCACAAGTATTACAATAAGTTGCGAGCGCAAACCTGACTTACATCTTCACTATGGTGGAGGATTGATAACCGAACTCCCCATTGTTGAGCTGGAACTTGATGTGTATTGGAACTATGAAATTGCCTATGGAATAAATTACGACTGGCGTGCAGAGTGGTTCTATGGTTGGGACGAAATAGACACGGAGATATTTGGTGAACAAGGATATGTGCACCCAGAAATATTCAACCTGCGCCGCTATTATACAGGCGACCAGCAGTATGGTCCACATACCAGTGTACTTGCAAGCACAGTGCATGGATACACTTTTGAAGGCACATTCCACTGGGGCTATTGGGACTTGTTGGCATGGAATGAAATCACAACTCCAGATGGAATACAAAGTCTGTTGTTCGACGAAACCACCACATTGGAATACGTCACTGTTTCAACAAACAAATCGATGAATTCCAGTCGCTATCAGGCACCAAAGTTCCCTCAATCTTTCTATCAACCTGAACCACTCTTTGCCGCATACGCTCAGGGCATTGAAATAAACAAGGAACTTGAGGGGTTCAAATATGATGAACAAAAAAAAGTATGGGTAAAGAAAATAGATATGCTTCTTGAACCTCGTACATACATATACCTAACCCAGGTTATACTCCATAATAATGGTGGACGAATTACTGGTGTTGACGGCTCAGCCAACTTGTCAGGAATGGCACGCAGTGTTAATCTTAATACAGGTGTTGCGGGAAGCGATGCTATTACTGTGCACTACAATGTGCGCTTCAAGAACAACTGTGCAAAAAACGGGGAGAGTGTTGATATCGCTGGCGGGCGCCTTATGACTTTCGGCATGTGCAATGTTAATGGCAGCCGTGTAGGAATGTCGGGAAGAACAGGCGAGGTCGTAACTCGAGTTGACGACGGCATACGCCACTACATGGATGTTACAATGCAGTTCAACAATGGTATGGACTCTACATTCGTCTTCGATGTTACAGAACAGGTTAGACGCCGCTATAAAGGTGGTGTTCTCACCGTAGAGTTAGATATGGACACCGTGCCAACTCCTAAGCGTCCTGGAGGCTCGGGTTTCGATGCAGTAGTAAAGGACTTTGAGGACGGAGGCACTCATGAATTTGATATGTAAGCGAGAGCAAAAGAAACAAGTTTTACTTAGTGCCATTTGCCGAGCGCAACCTAAAATCAACGAGCCTGCGAGTTAATTTGATATGTAAGCGAGAGCAAAAGACGCAACAAAACCAACATAAAACAACAAGCTACTTCAAACATGTTTTGGGCAGCTATGCTGTATGATAAAATTAAAATCAACATATACAAGAAAAGAAACAAAAACTATTAAACAAACATGTTATGAAGAAACTTTATTTATTCCTAACCTTATCCAGTGCGGTAATGGTAGGCTGTGTGAATGATGACTATGTGGGAGATAATCCTGAGGGTACACGCACACAAACAGGTGCTATTGAGTTTGGGTTAAATGCACCAAACATTTCTCGTGCTACATTAGTGGGCAGCAAAGCCGCAGAAAAATTGAACAACCATTTTGTAGTTTACGGTACAAAACATGCCACAGCAGAAGCTGCTACAGATGCTAATGATGAAATTGTATTCAACCAATACAATGTAGAATGGACTGACAATTCTGCTGGTACTACAACTACTAATTCACATAACTGGGAGTATGTAGGAAAGGATTCTTATTCTACTGCAACTACTTCTCAAACAGTTAAGTATTGGGACGAAAGTGCTGCTAACGGATACACATTCTATGCTTTCTCAAGCGGAGATATTAGTTATCCTGCTGCACCTGCTGACCTTGTATCTGTAGAAAAAATTAAAACAGTAGCAACAGCTGGTGCAAAAGTATATGATAAAGGTTATACGGTAACAGCAAAAAATGGTGCAAGCCTCGACAATATGTACTATGCAGACCGTAAGACTGTTGCAAAGAGTGAATATGGAAAGCCTGTTGTTCTAACATTCCGTAACTTCGGTTCACGTGTTCGCGTTGGTTTCTACGAGACTGTTCCTGGATATTCTGTAAAGATTAATAAGTTTTATTATGATGATGATGCAACTGGAGTTGTAACAACCTTTAAGGCAATGAATAAGGATAATACAACTAACTTTGCTGCTTCATTGCAGAATGTAAAAACAACAGGACAAGACAATCAATTTACTGTTACCTACTATGATAATACTGATGCAAGTGTAGAAAATCGTGCAAAAGTAACAAATACTACAGTAGCTTATGATTATACCTTGACTTTAGGTACAGGTGTAGTAAATGCAACTTTGGCAAAAACCTCCTCAACCCCTACTTGGGATAAAACAGATGGCGCATATACTACAGTCTTCCCTTTTGAGGCAAATACTAATCCTATGTTGATTCGTGTAGATTATACTCTTACAGCTGATGATGGAAGTGGTGAAACTATTGAAGTAAAGAATGCTCGTGTTGTAGTTCCTGCACAGTATGTTCAGTGGAAGAGTAACTATACTTACACTTATCTCTTCAAAATTTCAGATAATACAAATGGAACATCAGGCACAACTCCTACAGACCCAGATGACCCTACTACTGGTGGCAAGGAGGGTTTGTTCCCTATTACATTCGATGCTCTTGTAGAAGCAACTACTGATAACATGCAGGAAACTGTAACAACTGTTGCAACAAACAGCGTTACAACTTATGCTAATGGCTCAAATGTTACAGCTAATCACGAGTATAAAGCTGGTGAGGAAGTGAGAATCGTTGTTTCTAATACAGCAACTGCTGGTCATGCTGTAATAACCCCTTCCGCAATTGGTGACGCTAATGGAAATGCACAAGTTTATACCGTTACAGCTGGTACTGGTGAGGCTGTTTCAGAAGCTACAGTTAAGGCTAAGCTTACTGGTATTGAAAATGGAATAACACTTGCTGCAATTAATCCTGCTGCGACAATAGAGACTACTATTCCAATGGCTGATGGTACGACAAAGAGCATAAGCAATGTTAAATTTGCAGTAGCAGCAGGAACAAAGTATGCTTATGTTTATACAACAACAAAATATGCGGCTCCTACTTATGCTTCTGCTTCTGCTGGCACATATAATGCAAGTACAACTTATTACTTTAAGACCACTGGTAATATTTACTATGCGGCTTCTGGTATTAATGCAACAAACTTTGAAGCAAACAAGGCAAATCTTTATACTCAGACAACTGCTGGCACAGCAGGTGTTTACGATGTAAAAATTATAAATGTTCAATAATTTCTCCACAACGGATAATACCAAATTAAGCCAAGCGGGGTTCGACTCCCCGTTTGGTTGCAATAAAACAAAGAAAGGACCGGTGTCCGCTATATAATAATGTGTAGGAAAGATATCAATAAGAAAAGTATAAATGCTGTGCTGTGGGCAATACTGCTATTGACTGCAGTATGCATTATTTCTTGTTCTAAAGATACACCAGAAATACCAACAACCACAGAAGAACACGGAAAGCCAATAGTATTTGGAGGCGCTGTTGGAGAAACGAAAGAAGAGACCGAAGGAAGCAGAGCTGCCGGACTTGAGACTATAGACATAAAATCCTTTAAGATTTACGGATATAAAAACACGTCATACGACGCTGCCACCCAGTCGTATAACGATTTGCAGACTGTATTCTCCGGATACAATGTAAGTTGGACTCAAAACACTGCTAATACAACTACGAGCAACAAGTATGACTGGGAATATGTTGCAGGCACTCAAACTATTAAATACTGGGATTTCTCAGCATTGGCATACCGCTATATGTCATACGCTCCCGCTACAGCCTCAGTAACAGTAACAAAGACTGCTGACAAGATTGAATTTGCCATGCCTGTTGATGTTACAAGTGAAGCTTCTGTCAATGCAGTACCTTATTATTCAAACTTATGGTTCTCCAACAATAACTATCCTCAACATATTGCCTACGGCTCAGCTGTTGTATTGTCGTTCATAAAGCCCTACTGTCGTGTGCGCCTTATGTTTATTGACAACCAAGGCAATGCCATAACGACATCGAGTGTGCAATATCGCAAGACAACACAAGGAAGCATACATTTCAAACCTTCTGACAACTCAGCTATAGGAAATAAAGGCACAGTAACAATATCCTACCCACTTGCGGGCAAAGACATTACAGAATCTGTGAGCGCTGTGGCTGCAGAAAGTGTAGCATCGCTTACCGAACCTTACGAAGAGGCAACAGCATTCTCTGCAACAGCAAAGAAATATTATAATCTTCTGCCAAACACTAACCAAGGAACATTCACCCTAAGCCTTACTTATAACGGCGAGCAGAGAACAGCCGTAGTGCCTGCACAGTTTATGCAGTGGAAGACAGGATATGAATATACCTATGTTTTCAAACTCACCGATACAGCAGTATCGTTTGTTCCGGAACTTTGGGTATATACAAAATGGCAGGCAGGATATGTCAGCAACACTGAATGGTGATAAAAGCGAATATGAAAAATTAGAATATGAGAATATATCGTATAACATCAATACTTATAGTGGCATTATTTTTAATGTCGTGCCATAAGGAGAATATTCCACTCCAAGATGAATATCTCACTATGTCTGTACCAATTGAGGTTGTTACTGATAATATGCCTGCAAGCGCAAGCCGTGTTGCTGGTGACCCAGGTAAGGATGACGAGATTCCCCCACCGACAAATATATATGTGTTCTCTTGGATAAAAACTTCTGCCTCTACTTGGCAGTTGATACATGCTAAACGCGAGAATCTTACTGCTGATGACTGGGAATATAGTCTTGGTACGAATCAAGAAGATCAAGACAGTCATTACAAATTGAAGAACAATATAGTCCTAAAGTTCACAGAATCTGTTACTGGTGCAAATGAAAGTGAACAAATTGGGCGTACATACGTAATAGCGACACATAGAGTGCTTACCAATGAGCAACTTAATGCCATAACAACGGCTGCATACGCAGCAGTGCTCACTTCTGCCACTGCATTGAGTTTCAATACTTCGCCCGATGCTGTTTTGCAAAATGCCACATTGGATTTGACTGGCTGGACAAATCTCGAACTACGTGATTTATACACGACTCCCTATGGCTATGACAGTGGGCTTATAACATATTCCTCAACAGAAACTGATAGAGCAGTGCATAGTAAGACAAGGCTTTATCATTGTGCGGCAAAGATTGATTTTACTTGGGAAGTTGTTAAATCATTACAGGAAACAACAAGTATTAATAATATTGTTGTAACAACTCTTCCCACTACTTGCAAATTGTTTAAGCCGACAGATAATCCTGCGGGAACATCTCAGGTTACGATAAATACTAAAACAGACACAAAATGGATAGGCAGAGAGTATATCTATGCTCTGCAACCGCCTGCAGGAACTATAACATATAATGTAGATTTTACAGGAACTCGTACCGATATCATAGGGCGCACATTCACTCCTGCCTCATTAAATTCTACTTTCACTGGTTGGTATAGAATTGTTGCATTGGTTAAATAACAAACAGAAATATGCGTAACAACACGAATTATATAATACTTTCTCTGCTTTTGCTGGTAGTATCGCTTGGTGCTTCTGCACAAGAAATTCGATACGTCACTAAGAACGGCAGATATGCTAACGATGGTAAGTCGTGGGCTAATGCAAAGCTGAATATACAAGATGCTATCAACGACCTTGTTGATAATGGCCTGTCGGGTGAAGTGTGGGTAGCCGCAGGCACATACACTCCGACAGAGAGTACTGAGTCGAGTGGCGGAAGCACTCTATATATGTCGTTCAAGATTCCTGCCGGCATAAAAGTCTATGGGGGCTTTGCCGGAACAGAGACTGATAAGGACCAGCGTGTCAAGACAAACCACGAGACAGCAGGTTGGTTCTATGCCAACAGAACAGTTCTTAGTGGTGACTTATCAACAGAACCAGAATTTCGTTGGAATGCATCAAAGAAAGTTTATGATACTTCATTCTTCGGCAACTGTTATCATGTAGTGTGGTTTGCCACTAAAGGTTTTGACAGTTCCGGTCGTGCCCTCCCACTTGGAGGCGAAGCTCTGCTTGAGGGCTGCGTGGTGAAAGACGGCAATGCACGCAACACCTCAATGACAGGTCGTGCCCACAATGCCTATGGCGGCGGAATATATATGGTAGAAGGCGCTAAGGTTGAGAATACTATAATATCGCATTGTGAGGCTTCGCGTGATGGTGGAGCTGTTTATATGGATGGCGGTGGAATATTGGAACATTGCTATATAACCCATAGTCAGGCACTTGGCATTGGTGTGGAAAATGGTTATGGCGGTGGAGTATGTATTGATTCCAACAAGTCGTCATCCCGTCTTGGAATTCTCCGAAGCAGTATATTCAATTGTGTAGGTAGAATGGGAGGAGGCTTGGCAATCAAAGTACCTCATGCCACAGGTTCTGACAATTCTGACATTAGATTCAAGGCATTTGCCTCCGCAGTATTGGTGTCAAACAATACAGCCACTACTGAGGCGGGGGGAATATATATGAATGGTGGTGGTGCTATATCTCAGATGACCATTGTCAACAACCAATGCAATGGTTCTGGAACAATTTCAAATGGCATGGTGACAGGAAGAGCAGCAGGCTTGTACTGCCGCGACCGTGCCTACGTGCTTAATTCTGTATTATGGGGAGGAGAATGCGCCGCCAATAATAATGTACAGTTTGCTACATCACGCTCAAGCAACAACGAAAATCTTAAAGTTGACATGCAGTATTGTTCACTTTCCATGTCCGACTATGTTGACTGGAGTGGCACACGCAAGCTTTCTGTATCATCACTTTCTACATATAATTCTGCCGCATCAGAGGCTGCCGCAGGTGCTTCCAGTGCTTCAACTGTTGGTTATCCGCTTTTCAAAACTCCCGTAGAAGCAAAAGGACATGTTGAGATTTCTCAAGATTATTTTATGATGAACTATAACTGGCGTGTGGCATCACGCTCATCTTTGCTTAACTCTGGTCTTAACACTGCCGATGTGAATAATGCGCATGAACTTCCTTTTGACGAAATCAATTATGACATAACCTCCATACGTTTTAATCCGCGTCCTACGGCAGGAGCTTATACTCCCGATCCAGTTGTTGTCGCACCTCAGATTGACGGCAATAATGTGAATTTCTACGTAGAACAGGATGCCGACCGTGGAATTGAGGCTGCCTCACTTGGTGCGAGTTGGGATACGCCTGTGCGATTCCTTTCTAATGTGTTCTATCATATAAGACAGCATCAGGTGGATTATGCAGGAAAGACAATCAATGTGTATGTTAAGGAAGGCGAGGTGAACAATACAAATTCTTTCATTGATGGCCGTGTGCGAATGATTTCAATTGATATCCCGTCTGGTGTCAATGTCTATGGCGGTTATCCGCTTCGCCTCACAGGAACAAGTCTTGAAGGACGCAATCCCGTACTTTATCCTACTATTATCACAGGTAAGGTTACTGACAATTATGATGTCAATGTGGCTCATTTAGTGAAATTTGATGGAAGCACCAATGTTGTATTCGATGGCTTTCAGGTGCGCTATGCCAATGCGTCGTCAACAGTTTTAACAAATAATGAAAAGAATGGAGCAGGCATGCTCTTTCTAAATGGCGCCGATGTAAAGGTGAGGAATACCATTATTGCAGGCTGCACTGCCGAGCAAGGAGCCGCTATATATGCCACAGGCACAAGTAAAGTTGATTTCGAAAACTGCATAATCCATAACAATGCTTCATCAACTTTGAAAGGCATTATATATTCAGAAGGTTCATCGCAACTCACGTTTGACCATTGCAACATACTACGCAATGTTGGCTATGCCGGCTATCTTGAAGGAACAACAACGACACAGACTTATACAAACACCATTTTCTTTGCCAACATGGATAGGCCTATTGACAATACCAACCAGGAAGCAGGAGGAGGTGTTAATTTTGCACTTCCTGCCTTTGCTGGAGCAACAGCAGGAGCAACAGGCAACTATTGCATGTTTGACAGCAAATCGGCTGGGTTTCAATCACAGTTTGGTGGCAATAGTCTTGGTGAATGGCAGTATAATCTTCAATACACATTCGGCGGAGGTGCGGGTGCAGGTTACCCTCGTTTCATAAACCCCACCAAGAATACCGGAGTATCTCCAGACGGTGATGCCACCTTCAACGGTCGTGCAACATCGTTTGAACCTCATAACAACAATCCAATGGTAAATGCAGCTTCCCATTCTGGCGACCATACTACTTGGGGAACAGACATGAGTTCTGTAACTACTCGTGATTATGGTGGTCTGCCTGATATTGGAGCCATTGAGAATCATCAGGCAACACGTAATGCGGAAGGAGAAAATGCTTACACTACAGGACAACCGCCATATGGAGGAGTGACATACATAAGAGATTATAATACTTATAACCTTGATGGAAGTGTCAGTGTGGCTGATAATGAAATTACTCATGCAAATGGAGTTGCACGTGACGGCTCATCATGGCAGAATGCTATTAATGGCAATGCAGTATATCAAGGCAATGACATACAAATTTCTTATACACTTGCCACTCCCACTGCAAGTACGATAGATAATCCTGTCCCATTCAAACTTGGAGTTCTTGATAATAACACTCCGGGAAATCCCGTACACTTTGCACAAAACAAAAGTGGCGATGTCATGCACAACACAACAAATGCTTCAATGGCTGACGACTTCATTCTTATAGCGACAGGTACTGAACATATATATTACATATATAACCTTACACAGAAGAAATACACTTACTATACTGACACCAATGCAGGAAAAGACAAAGTAAAGCTGAAGGATGACAATCTTACAAATGCCAGGTGGTGTCTGTATTCGGTTAATGCTGCTGATAATTATAAAACATATATTATTATTCCCGAGAGTCTTGGCTATACGCAAGGCGCAAATTCATGGAACTATCATGGAGGCTATGCTAATAATAACATAGGCTTATCTCCAGGATATACTGACGCTTATGGTAAATGGCAATTCTATGGAAAGACGATTGTGTCATCGGTTGCATCTTTGAATGGTTTTCAATACGCATTGAACAATGCAAACGCATCTTTCAGAGCAAATAATAAAGAACACAATGTGTGGGTTGGAGCAGGAAAGTACAATGCCAGACTGATTATGCGTGAAGGAGCTTCTGCATTCGGAGGCTTCCCCGCTAAAGGTAATCCTGGAAAAGACGAAAGGAATATATCCAACTTAGTTGATGAATACAAGACAATAATTGATGGAAATGACAAAGGCCGTGTTCTAACACAGGATATGACTTTTGGTGATACTACTATATTTGAAGGATTCACTATTCGTAAGGGTAAAACAAAAGGCACTGACTATGGAGCTGGTGTATATCTTCAGAAGAAAGGCGTTATAAAGAATTGCCTTGTCGAGAATAATATCTTTGACGCAAATGATAATACGGAGGGAAGGCAAGGAGGTGGTGGAGTTTACCTTAACCCAGGCTCTTTGGTAAAGAATAGTATAATACGAAAGAACATTGTAAATGGCAATGGACGTAATATTTTTGTAGGTGGAGCAGGAGTATTTTCCGCAGGAGGTACTCTGCAGAATTCTTTAATTGTAGAGAATACAACAAATAGTACTGCTTTCAGACTGTTGGGAGCAGGATTGTTCATATCGCAGAGAAGTAAACTATATAACTGTACTATAGCCTATAATTTCGGTAACCAAGGAGGAACAAAGGCTGCCACAGGAGGAGTATGGGACGATGCCGCTAAGCATGTAGGAAATGGTGTATATACTAATCAGTCTTTGTTCTATAATTGCATAATGTGGGGAAACTATGCCAATGGTAGTACAAGTGAGAATATGATTCAGGTTGGTATGGCAGGATTCAGTTATGGTGCGGGAAAGACTAACGATGCCTTCTTCACTTGCTATAGCTCTGCTGTAAACGCTACCTACGCATCTGATGTTTCAACCGATCCAAATAAAGTCTATATAACTAACACTTCGGCAACAGCATCCGCTTGGCAAGCATTTTATAATGCATGTAAGGATAACGAACCTTTTGTGCGTGACGCTGACGGCAATACTACTTATGCATTGAAAGCTGAAGCTACACAATGCATCAACCAGGGATCAGAAGAAACGGTACTGCTTGAAAATGATATTGTAGAAGATATTGTTGGCTCAGATCGTGTGCAGGATTGCACAGTAGATAAAGGTGCTTATGAGTATAATGATTCTTATGCCATAAATCCCGATGTTGTATCTGTAAGCGGGCAAGCCGTATTCTATGTTACTCCCGAGGGTAGAGGCACTGCATCAGCCGATTCTCCTGAAAATGCAGCTTGTGCTGCAAAGCTTCAGAAAGTACTCGATGCCGCAGGCAGATACAAGTACCAAAACAATAGAATGCAGGTAATCGTAAAAGTAGCCGACAGTAACAGCCTCGCAGCGGCTGATACGCCATTTAAGTATTATGCTACTCGCACCACCGACCACCGCGACAGCGATGTCAGGTTATGGTCAATAATTGTTCCACGCGGTGTTGAAGTATGGGGAGGATATACAGATACCTATACAAATGCTGATAATAACGGTTTTTACAGCAATAGTGGAGGTACTTATACCGACAATCGTGATGTGACAGGACACCCGACTTATTTTGACTCCTACTATTATAATAAGGCACAGAAGAATGATGCCTTCACATATCATGTGATTACATTTACCGATAAGGTATTCGACGGCAACGGAAAGCCTTATCTGGCTACTGATGTGATAGGTCAGAACAGTTCTTATCTAAGTCAGGATGACGGTTTCATGTCGATGGCGGCAGTTACTTCTGACCGTGCTGTTGTCGATGGCATATATGTGACTAACGGTAATGCCAATATACAGGTTACAAACTCCGGCTCAGGAACAAGGAATATAAATCAGTATGGCGGTGCTGCTATTGTGACAGATTTCGCTCATGTGCGTAACTGTATTCTCCGTGGTAATAAAGGTATTTACGGCGGTGCACTTGCACTTACCCATAATGCGCTTGTCTCCGGCTGCCTGATGGAACAGAACTCGGCAGAATATGGTGGTGCCATATATGTGTTTGAAAATGGCACACAACTTTCTGATGGCACTACAATAAACATGTCACAGGGTAGTGCGTCTGCGGTTGATATTAATATGCCGAGAGTATATACATCTACAATTGTCAATAACAAGGCCGTCACACAGGGTGGAGGAGTTTGGTTCAGTTCTAATGAATCAAATGTCAGAATCAACTCAAGTGTGATATGGGCGAACGACAGTCAGGACCAGGCTAATATATCAGGATTATATAATCCCGATAAACCAATTGACGATATGAATAGTTCTGTGGCATTCTATCCGTTCTCTTATTGTGCAACGCAGAATATCCGACTCTCAGGAACAAACAACATTAATCTGCATTCTCTCAACAAGGGTGGAGCGCGATTCGCAAAGAAAGGAGCAACTGACGGCACTACTTTGGCTGAGGAGAACATGAGTCCCGACGCTCCTTTCAAGAAGTATGATGATTTTGGATACTACGGACTAACTAATTATTCTGTTCTTGTCCGTACAGGAATGCCGAAAGCTGATTATAATTATCTTGTAGCCAGCAAGAAACTGGCAGACTCCGATTTTTGCAAGCTGAGTCGTGAAATTGCAACCCACTACGGACGTAACTATATCGACATTGGTGCTCGAGCCTTCGACAAAACTCTTGCCACAAACCAGCTCATGATGAGACTGTTCGTGGCAAATCCCGAGGATATAGACATGGATGCCGCACAGGCAATGATGAACAGTGGCGACTCGTATTATAATCAAGAAGGTTCGTCGTTTGCCTATCCTATGCAGCGTCTGCAGGATGCACTCGATTATATATATAAGCAACGTGAAGTCAACAGTGGTGTGACGGCATCAGAAGATGCCAACAAACTGCCTTTCGAGATTTGCGTGTCACGCGGAACTTATTATCCCACACGCGACATTGCCGGTAACTACGGATACTCTGTGAGCAACACATTCCTTGTGCCAGAGGGAGTGAGTATAATTGGAGGATTTAATAATAAGGAGGGGTTTGACAGCAACGGCAATGTCTTGGCTAACAACTTTCTCGGACGTGGATATGAGAAAGATGTAAAACCACAGACAACCGGAGTACCATATTATATTCACAACAATGTTAATAGTGTTGCGAACACTACTGTCACCGTGGGGGGCTACACACTCCAACAACTGCCTACGGAGACGATAACCAAATATCGTAAACAAGCAGATATTAATGCCAACAATATCATAGAACCATGGGAGTTTGCCTATCAAACAGTGCTTAGCGGCGATGTTGACAATATAAATAAGGACGGTGTTTACCATGTCGTATCAGTATTTGCTGACGAAAAGATTGTAGGTGCGCTGCCTCCTCGGAGTGAGGATAACTCTTCTGATTATATAGCATCAGGCAATGGATACGGCTCTGTAAAATATGAGGAAGGACAGATTGTAACTTTAGACGGACTTACAATAACAGGCGGATATGCTAAAGGCTACCAAGAAGGAGCTATGGATGAATTTGGAAAATTCACCTACTATCATGGTGGCGGACTGCTTGTCAATGGCAACCGCTATTGTGATGATTTCAACAAGAATACTACAGAGGGTACGGTGTTTAAACACAACGATGTGTATAACCCCGTAGGTTATAGAAATATTCCTGTTGTCATAGTGGATTGTAAATTCGTTGACAATCACGGCGGCTATGGAGCAGCAATATCAGCAAATACAGCTGTTGACATATTTAACTCTTCTTTTGAGCGCAATATGACAGAAGCTGGAAATGATGCTGTGGTGCCTTATAATGGCACAAACTATACAGTAGAATATGCAGGACACGGTGGTGCGATATATGCAACATATCAGTTGACAGCCGTGAATACAATATTTGCCAATAATGAAGCTGTTGACACAAACTACTCGTTAACTTCACGAGTATATAGATCACTTCATACACAAAGTACAGAGCCTACAAATATGGCTCCTGCAATACTTGGTGGTTGTGGAGGTGCTGTATATATGGGGCAACATGGTATGTTCCATTTCCTTAACTGCAACTTCGTTCATAATCAGGCTAATGCATACCCCGCCGTGTTCACAATGAATCCAAACAAACAGGATAGAGAGAACACAATGACTCCGCAATACAATCAGTTCACAAACACTCTGTTCTGGCAGAATGAGGTTAACAATGAGATGAATAGAAGACATGGCGCAAACGAGTATTTCAATTTTGCTTCAAAACTCATCTGCAACTATGGCTCTCCGAGTAGAACAGGAAATTATGAACCCAAGTTTGAGGCTGGATATATGCCGAAGAATCAAACAGAACTTGATGTTGCCAATGACTATCAGGAAACAGCGTGGTTCTGTGCATACGAAAGGAATAGAGGTATAACCCAGAATAATTCTCAAGACTTGCGTGATGCTGAATACACACCATTGAAACATGTGATGTATCAATTGCGGAATGTAAAAGACAAGAATAACGTGCTTATTCCATATCAGAACTGCAACATTGTCATTGACAGCGAGAACTCTGTTGAGGAAGGACCTAATTTCGCAAACCCATCGCCTGAAGCTGGATATGCAGGCTATGTAGAAAGTGCCGACTGGAGTCCTACAAGACTTAATAGTCTTACAGATAATGGTAGTGGAAAGATTAAGCAAACCATTACATCAAGTGGCGAACAGTACACAGCAACATTCGATACCTACAGTTCTGCACCTGTGGACAGACCTTATAGCATTGAGGATATAGGCGACTATGTAACATCGGGCGCCTATACTACTACATGCTATTTGAAAGGATATCATAACTACAATAAGCACATGCCTCTTGGAAATGATAATTATATGAAGTCTGCCTATGTCAATGCCGATGGCAGCCAGCAGAATCTATATCGCATTTCATATGACCCTAACCCTACGCACAACCAAACTTATATTGATATTGGTGTATATGAATATCCGCATACCGAATTAAGATATTCCACTGAGGGTGACGAGGTTGACGTTCTTTGGGTGTCGCCAATAGAAAAACCTGATAATGGACTGCCTGACGGAAGCGCTTGGAGTCAACCAACCTCTGACTTGCAGAGAGCTATTGAAACGCTTCTTGCAAGTCGCAATGGACACCGCAAGGAGATACGTTTGATGAACGGCACGTTCACACCTATATATAATATAGACGATTATCTGGCTTTCTATATTGATACTAAGCACCTCAATGAGTCGGTAATTCTACCTATGCAAGGATTGCCAGGATTTGAGCAGCCTGTTTATGACCTTGGTGTGAAATCATTTACTATAAAAGGAGGATACAGCCGTGAGCTTAACGGTGTATATGATGTTGAGGAATATCCAGCAATCATACGCCAGCAACAGCGCACAGACATTACCTCCGACAGGTGGAATCACTTGCTGTTCATTGGTGATCCTACACAGCGTTATGGTAAGCAGAGCTACACTGCCGATACAGGTAACGACTATGGGCATGGCTCTACGGTACAGACCATGCCTATTCAGATTGACGGTGTTACTCTGGTCAATAATCAGGCGAAGACAGGAACTAAGGGAGCGGCAATATTCTATAAAGAACTTGATGATGCAGTGACAAGTGCTACTGATATTTCTGTTACTGGACTTACAGGAAAAAAAACATCACCAGCTAAACTTGTCATAAGCAAGACTACAATAGTGGGAAGCGGCACAAACTATGAAGCAGGGCAGAATGATAACACATCCTCTTCTGTATTCATAGGAAAGAACGGTGGCTACTCTCTTCTCTACAATAATGTGATGCACAGCAATTATGGCAATCCGTTAGAATCGGAATGCCAGACTGAAGTTGTGAACAACACATTTGCCATGAACCGAGGGTTTGTAAAGATGACAGCAAGCGGGTCTAAGATTTATAACTCTGTTTTTTGGAAGAATAATCCTAAACCTGCTCCTACAGACGGATATGATAAGCAGTTCCAGCTTGAAGGCTATACATCCGATGCCGCATCGGGCAGTATATTCAAACGCAATGCATATACCGGAGGGGCTGTTGATTATACCGACTATTCGGCAGGACAGCATATTGCAAATAATAATTACAATGTAGGACTGTCTGACGAGAATACGGATGTAATACTCGGACCGAATTTCGTTGACCCTGAGAACAACAATATAGAACAGCGCAGCTATATGTTGAATCCGTCTCTTAAACTTCTGAACAAGGGTGACAACACTCTGTATAATGCAACTCTCACCGATGCGCAGTACAATATATATGACATGGCATGGAATCCTACCACTGACAAGGATGCGTCTGGCAGCAACAGATTCATTAATCCTATTGATGTCGGTGCGTATGAATATCAGAATAGCTTGAACAGGGTCCTATATGTCAATCCTAACAATGCCACATCAGGTACTGGTACATCATGGGCTACTCCTGTGGGATTTGGCGATTTGCAGAGAGCTGTTGACATGGCAGCACTATATCATGTGAATAATGTGGGTGATGAGGCTTATGTTTTTGTCAAGGGTGCAAGTTCTACTAATGCAAATCTTCATACGGGCGAGGTTTTGACCATGCGTGATGGAGTGAGTGTATATGGCGGCATCAATCCTGCATACACCACAGATTGCAAGTTTACCTATGACGCTGGAGGCAATGTGTTGTATCAGTCAAGTGATTTGAAAGATTATGCCGATAGCATCATTGCCAATCGTGACGGTGTTGCAGGATACGGAGCCAGCAAAACTACCGTCAGCGGCATTCAAGTGAACGAGAATACGGCATTTACTGCCAATGACCCTAACATAACCTCTGTTGCTGATGGATTTGTTGTTACAGCGACAACTTCTGCCAATCCTTCCGGCTTAGTGACAAAACCTGTAATAAACATCAATCCACGCACTGTTGGTTCTAGTATGGTTCTGCGTAATATCATAGTTAAGGGTAATGACATATCTAATGTAACGGGAGGAAATATAGCTGAAGTCAACAATGCTCTGATTTATGAAGCTCTTTTCCATGGCAACAAGGCAAGCAATAGCGGTGCTGTGTTGAAAATGGGTGCTGACGGGTATGCCGTAAACGTAACAGCAGAAGGCAAGACTATAGGAGCTGACGGTACTTCCCTGTTGAACGGAGGCATTGAATCGGCAAGTCATGTGTTTAACTCCATAGTGAATTATGCAGGAGTCGAGGCTACAGAGAAGACTCTATCTGGATATAACTATGCTGTGGCAGACAAGAATCTGAATTATCAACTGACAGAAAAGTCGAAACACATTGATGAGTGTTCAACAAACAATCCTATAAGCAGCGTTGCTAATCTGGCAGGATTCATTAATTATGCTTCCGACCGCGATTTACTTGGCAATCCACGTCTGCTTAATAATGTGTCAGCTCAGAACAAGATTGACCGTGGAGCTTTTGAGACATGGAAGATTGAGAAAGAAGCAGTGACAACAAAAACTGACAACTACTTCTATCCGCATAACGGTTCTGTGGTATATATCATGAGTGGTAATAATCTTGTGCTCGGAACAGACTTAAACCCAGCCTACCTGCTTCTGCAAAACGGTGCATCGCTCTATGGAAATGGAAAAGATGTAAGGTTGAGCTTTGTTGGACTGGAAAGGAATGTGAAAGATGAAGGCTCAATGGTGAGCATGCCTTACAAGATGGATTATAATGTTGGCACGCAACGTCCGGTTTATAATACCGACGGAGTCCTTACTCTTAATGATGATGCGTCGGAATTTTATGCATACAACGGGCAAAGTAGGTCGGCATGGAACTATGTGTTTGCAAAATCAAACAGTGGAACATGGGGAAATGCTCTGTCTGACGGAGATGTAATACAGAGCAACCACGGAGTACTGATGCTTCCGCAAACCAGTGGACTATTCCGATTCACAGCACAAAATACCGACATGAGCAGTTTTCTCTATACAGAGACTGCGGCACAGGTGAGCAAATCGGTGATGCTTACACAGTATGACGACAGGAATTCTACCGCAGGAGGTGCTGACTTCACATCAAAGGAGGATATGGGGTGGAACTGTTTCGGACTACCTTATCTTGTGAGCAACTACGAAACTGCTGCTCAAGAACCCCACACTGGAGCCAGTCACTATAATCTTGATGTGCCGCACACGTTGTGGCTTTATTACGACGGGCAGACATACAGCGACGGCACGACCAACACCAATGGCGACGGTGGATTCTATAGTGTTTCGTCATGGGACAATTCCGACTGGCATCTCGCTGCAGGAGAGAAAGCCGTGATATGGGCAGGAGAAGGAATATTCACCCAGACAGCAGCGGTAAATGACACCGAGGAACTTCTATTCTATCGACCAGTGTATAGTCAAGGAAGTGGTGCAAAGCCAATGTTCAAGACCATGAATAGCCGAAGTTATACAGGCATTGACATCAAAGAGGAAGGTATCAAACGTAATATTAATATTAATGTTAAGGGGCATACAGTACGTATCACAGAACTTGAAGGCAGCGAACGCATCAACATTTACGACAATGCCGGCAGACTTGTAGAATCAGCAATGGCAGGCGGCAGTCAGTACATAACCTCTCTGCCACACAGCGGAGTATATATCGTAAAAGTTGATAACGTAACCAAGAAGATACTAATTATGTAGAACATTCCTCCTGACATTGTGAAATACGCAATCACAGCAGTGGGTGTTGTTTGGTTGTTTAATTGTTTGGTTGTTTGGCGTTAACCTTTCTCACATTATTCTCACGCCTATGGTACCAACAGTACCACAACTATGGTACCAACAGTACCACAACTATGGTACCAACAGTACCACAACTATGGTACCAACAGTGCCACAACTATGGTACCAACAGTGCCACAACTATGGAAGTAACACTGTCACGCTTGTGGTAGCAGTTTGGAAGTAACTATAATGTAATCAAACCGCTGAACAATCAAGCACGATGTTGAATGTTCAGCGGAAAGTGGTAATTGTTTTAGTCCAAATAAGTCATTAGATTTGGGATTATTCAGGAGCTTGGTCTATGAGATCCATAAACTGGTCAAGCTTTGGAGTTATGATAATCTGTGTGCGACGATTGCGCTGCCTGCCCATGTTAGAATCATTGGAAGCAACAGGATTGTGTTCGCCACGACCTCCTGCAGTCAGACGTTTCGGGTCAACGCCATATTTGTTCTGCAACTCCTGAACAACAGAACTTGCACGCAGACACGACAAATCCCAGTTATTACGAATGTTGGTCTGGTTTATGGGAACATTATCAGTGTTGCCCTCAATAAGAACATCATAGTCGCGGTAGTCTTTTATTATTTTTGCAATCTTTGAAAGCGTCTCAGAGGCGCGGGAGTTAATCTTGTATGAACCGCTCTCATAGAGCATGTTGTCGGCAAGAGATATATACACAACTCCCTTAAGCACTTGCACATCAACCTCTTTAAGTTCTTCTTTGGAGAGTGAGCGGGTGAGATTGTTGGACAGTACCATATTGAGAGAGTCGCTCTTCGACTTCACCTCCACCAGATGTCGAATGTATTGATTAGACTCATTAATTTGATCGACCAGTTTCGATATGTTAACATTGTTTGTGTTGGTATTTACCAACGATTTGTCGAGCGATGCCTGCAATGAAGCATTAGCGGCTTTCTGTGATTTGAGAGATTCCTGAAGTGCAGACACACGGTCCTTTGATGCTTCAAGTTGTGCATTAAGTGATGCTATTTGCTCACGTGCAGAGGTATAGTTCTCTGTAAGTGCCTTATTTTCAAGTTGGCAGTTTACCAAATCTTTCTTACTTGCGCAGCTGCTAATTAACATTACTGCCACTACGGGAATGATAAAAAACTTCTTCATATTATTCATTTTTTGTTATGTACGTAATGATTTACGCACGACAAAGTTATATTTTATATGCGAGATTATCATAAAAAATGGTTTGAGTTATATTTTTTTAATTGATTTTACAGCAAGTTTGGTTCATCAACGTTATCAACATAATATAATAGTAATTATGAAACAGCTATAACAAATTATTGCTGACTGGTAAACCTTTTTGCAACTGGTGACTATACGAAATGCATTTGGCGCAAAGTCAAAAAAAAGAGTCCCGCAATGCGGGACCCTCTCTTATGAAAAGTAATTTGTAAACAGAACTAATTACTCGCCTATAACAATAACACAACGGTTGCTGTCGTTATCGGCAAATGGTTGGATTGTGTCGCCGAAGCTCTGAATATTGATACGATCAGCAGAAACACCCTTAGCCTTGATAGCATCAGCTACCTTGAATGCACGCTGTTCAGCATACTTCTTGTTAATTTCAGCAGTACCTGTACCCTTATCGGCATAACCACTTACAGTGATGCTCTTTGAAGGATATTCGTTGCACCAGTTTGCAATCTTTGTGATAACAGCATCGTCGTTAACATCAGACTCACGAATCTTGAAATAGATAGTCTCGCTAAGAGGCTTATCCTGCTTAACAACTACTGGTTGTGGCTTTGGTTCAGGCTTAACCTCAACCTTTGGTTCTGGTTTTGGTTCTGGAGCTACGTAAGGAGCTGGTTCTGGCTCTGGAGCCTTCTTTGTCTTAACACCAAACTTGAAGTTAAGACCAAGGAATGCGGCAATCTGCCAGTCAACATGGTCGTTGAACTTATAGTTGAACTTGTCGTTCTTGTAGTTGGCATCAGCCTCGAAAGAGATTGAGAAGTTCTTGGCAACGTTGATTTCAACACCTGTACCAAAACGACCGTTGAAAGAAGGAGCTTTGTCGCTTGTCAATGTCTGACCTACATAATAGTTGCCGGCATTCGACATGTTAGTAATCTTATTGAACTCGTCAGTACCCCATGTGTAGTTCACACCGAAACCAGCCACGAAGAACCAGTTGAAAGTATGGTTCATGCGGTTAGGGCTGATGATGTTAGAAAGGTTCAAGAGAAGGTCGAGATCACCTGTCACATCGTTGAACTTATACTTCTGATCAGCTACAAGGAACGCATAACGGTCTGCCTTGAAACCGCTGTTAATCTTCCAACCCTGAACATGCAGGCGGAATCCTACCTTATCGTTGAAGTAACGACCAGCAGATACAGCAAACTGTGGAGTAACGAGGTCGGTAAACTTGAAGTGAGTCAAAGTTGCCTGTGCACCACCCTGAACAGAAATGAAGTTGTAGCCCGCAGAGTAGTCAATCTCCTCAGTCTGGGCTTGTGCAGCTGTGGATACTCCGAAAAGGAGCACCACAGAAGCCATTATATTCATTAACTTTTTCATATTCGATTAAATTTTATTATTCTACAGTAGCGTAGATGTTATTGCTTGTTGTACGGCAAGGATAGAGCTTGATAGTGTTACCTACAGTTGAGATGTTACTACCTCCCACTGTTAGGTTATCGAGATCACCACCGAAGTTGATAGTCCAGTTAGGATCAGTAAGACCATTAGCACGGAACTTCCAGCCTGCAGCAGTTACAGCAGCAGTTGCCTCATAGCAGAAATTGGCAGCATTCCATGTCATCTCAACACCTTCATTCCAGCCGCAGAAATCGCCGGTTACACCCATGTATTCAATCTTTGTTGCTTTGAAAGTCTTATTGATTACAGAGAAATCAACCTTGTAAAGACCAGAACCTGCTGTAGCGTTGAAGTTGTTATCAGAAGTACCTGCCTCCATAGGACCATCGTAAGTAGTAACATCAGAGTTGCCATAACAAGTATCCCAGTTGCCATATTCTTTAAGGAACTTGAATGTTGTGCCATAAGATTCTTCCTTACAGTAGATATAACCACTGTATGTGCCAGTCTCTGCATCAGAAAGAACAAGTTTCTGAGAAACACCTGCTGCAGAGTTATCCCAACCATTAGCAGTACCTACATAGTAAATATAAGGTTGGAAGGCAATAGGTGTGATAGTATAAGTTCCATCAAGCATGTTAATTGTAACAGTATAGAACTTAGCACCGTCAGTAGCAGGCATCTTCATATTGTTTTCGCCACCAAATTCGGCACGAGTCTGCAATTTACCAGACAATTCCTCACTTCCGTTTGAAACGGTATTACCATAAAGCACAGTCCAGTCGTTGGCAGTAAACTTCTCAACGTCATCACCGGCAAGAATAGAGAACCAGCAATCTATACGGTCGCCAGTCTCGTTAACTGGAGCAGCGAAAGTAACTGTGAATACAGGGTCATCATAAACATTAGCAACGCTATGAGTGAACTTGATTGACACCGCCTTGTCAGCAGTATTTTTCCAGTCCTGTGGAGTACCGATAATATAGTAGCTGTCAGAAATATGTGGAGCTGTAAGTTTAGCCTTTATCAAGAATGTTGCTGATGTAGCAGTCTTGATGCTGGTTTTTCCATCAGAAATCCACTGCGAAACAGTAGCCTGCATATCACGCTGTTCAGGTGCCTTGCCATAAACACTTTCGATGTAAGCCTTGAGTTCATCTATGGTCATAGTACCATCGGCAGTAAGAGGATATTGTTTGTCACCTAAATTCAAAGTGTAAGAAGTTGTTGAGTAATTCTCACTTGAAGAAGTAGGAGCTACGAGTTGACAAACCTTAACATCAGTCTGACCTTCTGTAAATGCAGCAAAGTCAATAACATCAACCTCGGTCACGCTGCCATTGCCAAAGGTGACAGTAGCAGGCTGATCATTATGTTGTGGAGCAGCCCAGTCGGTATAGTCGCCTGTGCAAGCTACCAAAGAGGTAGCGAGCACAAAGGCTGAAAATATATACTTTTTCATATTATTCTGTTATTATTTTTTCTTACAATGCAACAAAACTGTAAGCACCTGTGATATCGTTAAATGAAATACACCACTTACCAGCAGGAACAGTGATGTCACCACCAGAACTGCTGCCGAGACCTGTAGGGAATGTTTTAGAACCCCAGCTTGTATCCCATGAACCAGCAATCTTGAATTTAACCTTTGTTCCTTCTGTCTGAAGAATATAATACCAAGCATGGTTTTCAACACCCTCTTTATTATAAGGAAGCATAGCTGTGTCAGTCCAATCGTTGAAATCACCTGCAATCTGGATAGTTCCATAATCCTTAACAGTACCCTCGTACTTAGTCATTGTTGCAGTGTTCTTCTCGGTGTTCATTGTGATTGTGAAGTAACCATTCTCTGGAGCAACGATATGACCGCCGTCATCGCCACCATTACGGTTGATGATTACGCCAAACTTACCGTTATCACCTGTCATACCCCAATCCCAGTTGAAGTCAGAACGCTGAATCTTGAAACCAGCAGTAGAAGACTCGTTACCAGCAGTATTGTCGAAAGCTCCGGTGATGAAGTAGTTAGTATATTCAATTTCACCAGCACCTGTCTTCTTGTCGTACTCATAGCCGTCCTTGAGGAACATTGGTAGAGCAGTTGCACCAATATCGCTACCCCACTTACCGCCGAACATGTTACCTACAAGGTACCACATTATAGGAGTAGCATCCTTGAGTTCTACATAATAAGGAAGAGCACTTATAGAAACTACATTAGAATAAACAACATTGTGTTCATTAAGACCTTTATCAATAACAGTAGCCTTCATACGAATAGAAACAGTTTCCTCTGAGAGAACTGCATCTTCTGCATAAGCATTGAGTTTTTGAAGACCTTTTGCCACCTCAGCAGCATCTACAGTTGTAGAGCAAACAGTAGAAGCAACATCGAGAGTAATATAGTTAGCTCCTGTATTATCGTCTAACGATGCGTCGAATTCCTTTGTAAACTCGCCAGTTGTTGAAAGCTGTACATAGTAAGTAGCAACAACAGGAGCGTTCATTGTTGTATATTCTGGTTGAGACCATGTAAGATCAAAGCCCTTAGACTTTTCAAGATCTACCACTCCTTTGCCTATCTCAGGAGTATTCAGCACGAATGAAGAAGGCTGAATAAGAGTAGGATTAGAGTCGACATCCTTCTCACAAGATGTCATTACAAATGCACCGGCAAGCAGCAACATTGTATAAGAAAATATCTTTTTCATTTTTCTATTACCTTGAATTAAATTAATAACCTGGATTCTGCTTAAGGTTAGGGTTAGCATTCACATCTTCATCAGGAATAGCAAAGATATTGCGTGTTTCAGGAACAGCCACACCAGTCTGTGAACCACCTTTCCAATCCCAGAGATATTCAGAGCTCGTGAACAAACCATAACGAACTAGGTCGGTACGACGGAAGCCCTCAAAGTAAAGCTCGCGTGAACGTTCGTCAAGAATTTGTCTGATAGAATACTGCGACTGAACATTTGTATTAGCACGATTGCGTAGAGCATCGATATAACCTTTACCTGTAGCAGTTGTTATGCCACCATTCAAACGTGCATCAGCCTCTGCTGCAATAAGATATGCTTCAGCAGAACGCATGAGGAAGAAGTCTGTATCAATAAACTGTGAACTATGACCTTTTGCACCTGTTGAATAAGTATTACGGAATTTACCTACAGCATAACCAGAAGTATATTCTGTTGGCTTTGTTACAACAAGTTCACGGTCAACACCATAGAGCAGTGCACGGTCATCGCCAGCTTCTTCAGTCATTTCCTTAATTCCCACCTGAGGTGCATTACCATTAGGGAAGAACTTAGCAACAAACTGTGAGCGAGAGCGGTTACCAGCCCAGAACTCAGATGTATTGTAGGTATTATCTGTATCCATATCAGCTTTCCAACAAGAAGCCATAAGGAAAAGAGTTGTACCCCAAGAAGTTGTTGTTACACCATCCTGAAGCAATGGAAGGATAGCTTCGACAGAAGCACCAGACTCACCGTTGTCACCCATGAAGAGCATCTGGTAAGCGCTCCAATCATTAGTGCCATTAGTCCAAAGTTTGTGAGGACCATTGATTA
Source organism: Prevotella sp. (assembly GCA_041855685.1). GTDB lineage: Bacteria > Bacteroidota > Bacteroidia > Bacteroidales > Bacteroidaceae > Prevotella. The sequence continues at coordinate 44,601 of JBHAEQ010000008.1, forward strand.
CCTTCTCAGCATATGTCTTAGCATCGTTCCAACGAGCAGTACCTGTGTAAACTTCAGCATTGAGGTACATGCGGGCAAGAAGAAGATTTGCAGCATCTTGATCTGCACGACCATAACCATCATCCTTGCTTGTACGAGCCTTTGGAGTTAAGAGGCTTGGAAGTATTTCCTTAAGCTCAGACTCAATCCAGTTGAAAAGGTCAGCACGCTGAATCTGCTTTGGAGAATCTGCTGAAATCACAGTTGTAAAAGGAACATTTCCGAAACAGTCCATCAAATAGTAATAGTATAGAGAGCGAAGGAAACGAACCTCTGCCTCACGAGTAGCATCAACACCTGCACAAACATCAAGATAATGATTGCAGTAGCTGACACCAGCATACAAACGGTAATAGAAACCACGAAGCATAGGATGAGAAGCATCGAATGTTGAGTAGTTAAATGCAGGAATACCAGTATCACCCCATGCGCAGATAGCCTCGTCAGTTGTAAGCTCATTTGCATTCCAGAGCTGACGAACGAAACCTGTTGTTCCACCATCAAGACCATCGATATCACAGTCACCATTAGCACCACCTTGACCTGCAAGAGCCATGTTTGCATAGCACTTTGTATAGAGTGCAGGCTCATCAACTGTCATAATAGTACTTGGATCTTCAGGAGTAATATCAAGATAATCGCATGATGTCATTCCCACAGTCAGTAACATTGCTGCTACGACAGCGATATTCTTTTTATATATGAAGTTCATAATTTATATCTTTTAATTATTAGAAGTTTACGTTTACACCCATCTGAAGAGTGAATGGACGTGGGTATGCATTGCTGTCGATACCGCCACCAACTTCAGGATCAAGACCTGTGTACTTTGTAAATGTATATACATTTGTAGCAGCAAGATACAGACGACCAGAAAGACCATTATAACGACCACCCTTGAACCAGTTATTAAATGAATAACCAAGAGTAATGTTATCAACCTTCAGGAAGCTTGCATTTTCAATAAAGTAATCAGTAGCGACTGCATCATATGTCTGCCAGTTGTTTGCAAGTGAAGTAGGAGTTGCGTTCTGTAAGTATTTGAATGATGAGTCGTAACGCTTTTCTACATTACGATAGCCAGCCTCTACATTATTGAACACATAGTTATCGAAACTTGCACGGAGAGAGAAACCGAAGTCCCAGTTCTTGTACTGAAGGCGAGAGCTCAAGCCTGCAATATATGGAGCTGTTGGGGTCTTGTAGAAGTAACGGTCAGCGTCAGTAATCATACCATCAGCATTGCGGTCAACATATACACCCTCGAGTGGCTTACCTGCTTTATCATATACCTGCTGGTAAACATAGAAAGAATTAGCAGGGTAACCTACTGCATGAGCCTGACATTTCTGGTCAATTGTTCCTGGAATATCACCAGTTGTAACAATAGCTGACTCACCTGTGAGCTCAGTAATCTTATTCTTGTTGTATGTAAAGTTTGCTGTAACCTCCCACTGCCAATCCATAGTTTGAACAGGACGAACTGTCAAAGAAGCTTCAATACCCTTGTTTTCAAGTGATCCAATGTTTGAAAGAACCTTATTCTTGAAGTTAGAACCAGCACTAACTGTTGATACATTAAGAAGGTCGGTTGTCTTACGATAGTAAACATCAACACTTGCACTTACACGATTGCGGAACATAGAAATGTCAAGACCGATGTTTGAAGTTGTTGTTGTTTCCCACTTAATCTCTGTATTGTATGCGTCTGGACGATAGAGAAGGCCACTGTCATTTACACCAAGGATAGGATAACGACCGTCAGTGTTGTTTATGTTTGCATTATATGATGCAAGGTATGCAAAGTTAGCAATACCATCTTGCTGACCTGTCTTACCCCAGCCAAGGCGGAGTTTCAAATCATCGAGCCACTTAGCATCACGGAGGAATGCTTCCTCGTTAATCTTCCAAGCCAAAGCAACTGATGGGAAGTAACCCCACTTGTGGCCATCGCCGAAACGAGACGAGCCATCAGCACGGAATGTTGCAGTGAGCATATAGCGGTCGAAAGCAGAATAGTTCAAACGACCAAAGTAAGACTGCAGACGGCTTGGCTGTTTCCAAGCACCTACAGAGTTACCTGTAGGAAGATTACCTGCTATAATATCCTGGCGAATCTGAGCCTCTGTCTTACCAATATTACGAGTTGGCTGATAATAAAAGCTGTCACCCCAATATTTTGCATCTGACATTTCATAACCTGCCATAACATCAATGTGCTGAGTCTTTGCGAAATCCTTAGAATACTGTGCGTAAGCAGAACCTACGAGGTTGTATTTTCTTTCGAAAGAATAACCAGTGTTACCATAGTAGAAGTTTGATGGTCCCCAGTTTGCAAAGTCCGTATCCTGTTGACCATTAGCCCAGTTACCAGAAACATTTGCATGAAGGTGAAGATCCTCAAAACCATGAATAGCATAGTCAATCTCTACATTAGCAATATAGTCGAATGAGTTTGCACGGTCATTCTTTTCATAAAGAAGAGCCATTGGGTTGCTTACTGTATTGCGATTTGCAAGAAGAGGGTAAGCTGCATTGCCAAGCGAAGAACCATCATCAGTCCAAGTGAAATAACCATGAAAGTTATTAAACTGAGCACGTGAATCCTGAACAGACTGTGTTGGATCCATACGAGTTGCTGCAGAGATAGCATCCGTATTTGCATAGCGGTTACGTGCGTACATAAACTTACCGTTGATGTTGAACTTAAGATGATCCTCAAAGAAAGAAGGGTTCAAACTTACGCTTGCTGTAGCACGCTGGAAGTTTGAAGTTTTCAAGATACCATTCTGGTCGGTATAACCTACACTTATGCGATAAGGCATATTCTTTACACCACCCTGAATGGTAATGTTGTGGTCTGCGCTAACTGCTGGACGATAGATTTCCTCCTGCCAGTCAGTATCAGCTTTACCAAGAAGATTCCAAGCATCAGAACCCTCTCCATAATAATTCTTTACGAAGTTGCGATACTCTGTAGCATTAAGAACATCAACAGTATTCTTCTTTATAGAATAAGAGACGTTGCCGGAATAAGAAACCTGAGGCTTCATACCCCTACGACCTTTCTTTGTTGTAATAATGATTACACCATTAGAACCGCGCGAACCATAAATAGCTGTAGCAGAAGCATCCTTAAGAACTGTAAATGTTTCAATGTCATTTGGATTTACCATTGAAAGAGGGTTAGAAAGACCTTTAACACCCTGATTGTCCATAGCAAGTCCGTCAATAACAATAAGCGGATCATTAGATGCATTCAGTGAAGAACCGCCACGAATACGAATAGAAGCACCTGCACCAGGAGCACCACTATTTGTAGTAACGTTTACACCTGCAATTTTACCCTGCATCATATCCTGTGCATTGGTAATCAAACCACGGTTCTTTTCATCAGGTTTAATTGCTGTAACAGAACCAGTAAGGTCATTCTTCTTAGCTACACCGTAACCAATAACAACAACCTCGTTAAGAGATTTAGCAGCCTCTTCTTTAAGAAGGACTTCTACTTTAGGAGCGGCTTTAACAGTAGCTGTTTCGTAACCGATGTAAGCAACTGTAATCGAAGCTCCCTGATTAGCTTGGATGGTAAAGTTTCCGTCAAAATCTGTTACTACGCCACCATCTTGTCCAACAATGCGGACTGTAGCACCAATAACACCTTCGCCGGTTCCATCCTTAACGTGACCATTGACAGTAATCTGCTGTGCAAAGGCACTCGCTGAGAGAACGAGTCCAAATACGAGGACCAACATTCTCAGAGGCAATGTAAAATTTACCTGCTTCATTGTTTGTGTTTAGTTAATTAATGTTATTTATTATAATGAATTCAATTAATTTAGGCACATTTAGCTTATTTGCCAACCACCAATTAAGTGGATACAATTTAGGCTTATTGCTTAATTTTCGATTGCAAAGTTAGTTGCTTTTCTCTAAAAAAAAGTTTTTTTTGACCAAAAACAATAAATACCAAATGCAAACGTTTGCATTTCAAAATACCCCTCATTAAACGATTTATATCAATAGAACAAAATAAAAAAAGTAATTTTGCATCAACTAAGAACCCAATATGGAGAAGAAGATAACACCCATAACGATGAAAGATATTGCACGAGAACTTGGAGTCTCGGTGGCAACAGTATCTCGTGCACTAAAAGACAGTTCACGCATAAGCAAAGAGAAGCGTGATGCTATTAAGGCTTACGCCGAAGAGCACAAGTTCTCTCCTAACATGCTTGCAGAGACACTGAGAAACTCGAAAGTGCGCCCTGCAAAAGTAATTGGCGTTATACTCCCGCAGTTTACACACTTCTATTTTTCATCAGTAATGACTGGTATAGAAGAAATTGCTGCCGAACATGGATATGTATTAATGGTAGCTCAAAGTAATGAAGACTTTGAACGAGAGATAGCTGTGTGCAAACGTTTTTATGACAATAAGGTTTGTGGCATTATCCTCTCACAATCAAAGAATACAACTAAATATGAGCATTTTCAGCAACTAATAGACCATGGCATGCCTTTGGTGTTCTTCGACAGAATTTGCACAGGTGTAGAGGCATCACGCGTTGTTGTTGACGATTACCAAGGAGCATTCAATGCTGTTGAACACCTTATTAATACAGGGTGCAGACAGATTGCATTCTTTAGTTCGCCACCAAACTTGGAAATATCCAAGAACAGATATAATGGATATTTAGATGCATTAAGAAGGAATAAACTGACTCCAGACGAACGGTTCTTTAAAATATGCGACAACAGAAATGATGCAGAGATTGTAGCAATGGAATTGCTGCAACACGAAGATATTCCTGATGCATTCTTTGCTGTAAACGATGAAACTGCTATTGGAATAATGACGGCGGCAAAACGTTTAGGGTATCGTATTCCAAATGACATCTCAGTATGTGGATTCACCAATAGTAATCAATCTGTTGCTTGTGATCCTATGCTCACTACTGTTGAACAACGAGGAATAGAGATAGGTCGCCAGGCTGCAAATATTCTGATAGAGAAAGTAGAAGGTCTTCTTCCATTTGAGCAAATAGAAAAGCGTATTGTCAAGACACGTCTGATTGTCAGGGATTCCACCAGATAGTCCTGATGCTAAAAGAAAAAAAATAAAAACAGAAATAGTAATGAAACAAAAACCAGACATGAAGTTCTGGGGACTTTGGAACCTCAGCTTCGGATTCTTCGGTGTGCAGATTGCTTACGCTCTGCAAAGTGCGAATATATCCAGAATATTCGCAACACTTGGTGCAGATCCGCACTCACTAAGTTTTTTCTGGATACTCCCTCCGTTAATGGGAATGATAGTACAACCACTTGTTGGTAAATACTCAGACAAAACATGGTGTCGCTGGGGAAGACGTATCCCTTACCTTTTTTTAGGGGCTGCTGTTGCTGTTGCAGTAATGTGCCTGCTGCCGAATGCAGGTTCTCTACAACTTGACAACACAACAAAAATATGGGGATTGATTTCTGCAACTATGCTGTTCGGACTATTAATGCTTATGTTTCTTGACACAAGCATTAACATGGCAATGCAGCCTTTCAAAATGCTTGTTGGTGACATGGTGAACGAGAAGCAGAAAAAGTTAGCTTATTCTATCCAATCGTTTCTTTGCAATGCCGGTTCTATCGTTGGCTATATATTCCCTTATATATTCACATGGATTGGTATCAAAAACACTGCTTCCGAAGGAGTTGTACCCGATTCTGTGATATATTCTTTTTATATTGGTGCGGCAATACTTATTCTCTGTGTAATATATACTGTGCTGAAAGTAAAGGAATGGAATCCACAGGAATATGCAGAATACAACTCAGACACTACAAACGAAACTTCTTCTACAGCAAGTGATCCGAGCATGATAAGCCTTCTGTTAAAAGCACCAAATGCTTTCTGGCAAATCAGCGTTGTACAATTCTTTTGTTGGGCTGCATTCCTTTTCATGTGGACATATACTAACGGAACGGTTGCAGCAAACGCATTTGCTACTCCCATTATCAACGGTGATCTTGATGTAGCATCTACAGAATATCAGGTTGCAGGCAACTGGGTTGGAATATTGTATGCAGTGCAGGCCATAGGCTCTGTATTGTGGGCTATTGTCATTCCGCAGATAAAAAGTACAAAATCAGGATATTCAATAAGTCTTGTTCTTGGTGGTATAGGATTCATATCAATGTATTTTGTAACCAATCAATATTTGTTGTTCGTGAGTTTCCTTTTAATCGGTTGCGCATGGGCTGCAATGCTTGCCTATCCGTTTGCACTGCTTACCAACGCTTTGCAGGGACGTGGACACATGGGAACCTATCTCGGTCTATTCAACTGTGCTATATGTATGCCACAGATTATCGCAGCCATAGTCGGAGGTTTCATACTAAAGATGCTGCCACATTCTGCCAATGGTGCTTCTAACCAACCTATGATGATGGCTATAGCAGGCATACTACTTTTCTGTGGAGCATGTGCTGTCTTTGGAATAAAGGAACAAAATAAATAATAAAATAAAATCCTACTATATGATATTGAACTTTAATATAGAATACAAAACGGTGTATGGCGAACAAATCGTCTTGAACATCGTTGAAAATGGCAAAAATGTACAGTATTTCATGCATACTGTTGACGGTTTACACTGGACATGCCATTTGGACAAACATCATCTACCACATGGCACAGTACTAAATTATTTTTATTCTGTAGATTGGAACGGTTATGAAGGACGTCAGGAATGGTTGACAGAGCCTCATCGTCTGGAACTGAGTGCTGTAAAAGCGTCCACATACAATATCTATGATCATTGGATAGCAATACCTGAAGACGCTTATCTCTACAGTTCGGCTTTTACTGATTGTGTTAACCGCAGAGAGTTGTCAGACGTTGATTCGTCAGAGTTCAACAAAACCGTGAGAATTAAAGTACGTGCTCCACAACTCCGCATGGGTGAATCACTTGCCGTTGTAGGCAGTTGTGAAAGTTTAGGATTATGGGACGTAACGAAGGCTGTGAAGATGACGGAACACAACTTCAATGAATGGACTGTCGATGTAGATGCGCAACCTTTCTTCGACCAAGAAGTGGAATTGAAATTTGTTGCTCTCAATGACAACTGGGAAATCGCACCTGTTTGGGAAACCAATAACAACCGTACATTAGAAGTGCCTACATTGCTGGAAGGTGAAGTTGTCGTGTATGAGCTTGACCAAGCATTTTTCCCATTCCCCAATCTCCGTTTAGCAGGTACACTTGTTCCTGTATTCTCACTCCGCAGTAATGGAAGTTTTGGTGTCGGTGACTTCGGTGATTTGAAAATGATGATTGACTATGTATCATCAACCAACCAGCGAGTTCTTCAGGTACTCCCAATAAATGACTCTACAGTAACGCACACTTGGACGGACTCATATCCATATAGTTGCATCAGTATTTTCGCTCTCCACCCAATGTATGTCGATTTGCGTCAATTGCCTGCACTAAACGATGCAAAACAAATGGCACGCTTCAACACATTGCAGACTAAGCTGAATGCTTTTGCACAGATTGACTACGAGGCTGTAAACAACGGCAAGAACGAGTATTTACAATTATTGTTTGCACAAGAAGGTAAAAACATGATGCAAACAGTGGAATACAAACAATTCTTCGAGGAAAATCAAGAATGGCTTGTGCCGTACGCACAATACAGTCATCTGCGCGACACATACAACACTGCTGACTTTTCAAAATGGCCTGACCATAACCAGTGGAATGAAGCAGAGCGGAAAACATTGACAAACACAAGAACCAAATCATATAAGGAAGTAGAATTCTACTACTTCGTTCAGTACATTCTGAACAAACAGATGAAAGACGTACACGATTACGCCTGCCACAAGAATATTATCTTGAAAGGAGATATTCCTATCGGTGTCAACCGTCATGGTTGCGATGTATGGATGGAACCGAAGTATTTCAACCTTGACGGTCAGGCAGGAGCACCACCAGATGCATTCTCCGTTGATGGCCAGAATTGGGGATTCCCAACTTATAATTGGGACGAGATGATAGCTGACGGCTGCAAGTGGTGGGTGCGTCGTTTCCGCAACATGCAGCAGTATTTCGATGCTTACCGCATTGACCATGTACTCGGCTTCTTCCGCATTTGGGAGATTCCTATTGAGAGTGTCCATGGACTGCTCGGACAATTCTCTCCATCACTGGGAATGAGTCCGGAAGAGATTGAAAGCTATGGGCTTCACTTCCAAGAGTATCAGTTCACACACCCATTTATAACGGACTGGATGCTTGACCGTATGTTTAGCACAGAACTCAAGAAAAAAGTAAAAGACGAATTCCTCATACATCAACATGACGATGTGTTTGATTTAAGGCCAGAATTTGACACACAGCGCAAAATAGAGGCACACTTTGAAGGTCAGACTTCTATAGAAGCAATCACCATTCGTGATGGTCTCTATGCATTGGTCAGCAATGTACTTTTCATACGAGACAAGAAAGACCAAAACAAATTCCATCCACGCATCACTGCCCAACTAAGTTTTGCTTACGAAGCTCTATGGGATAGCGACAAGGCCATGTTCAATCGTCTATATAACGATTACTATTATCGTCGCAACAACCAGTTCTGGTATCGCGAAGCAGACAAGAAGCTGCCAAAACTTGTACAGGCAACTCGTATGCTCGTTTGCGCAGAAGACCTGGGAATGGTACCTGACTGCGTTCCATGGATTATGAACGAACAGAAGATTCTCTCTCTTGAGATTCAATCAATGCCAAAAGATCCAAAAGTGCGTTTTGGCTATCTCTCTCGTAACCCCTATCGCAGCGTAGCTACAATATCTACTCACGACATGCCAACACTGCGCCAATGGTGGGACGAGGATTACGAAAGAACACAAGACTATTTCAATAATATGCTCCATAATGGAGGTCCTGCTCCACATCCTATGCCGGGTTGGGTAGCAAACAATATCATTTCTCAACATCTCAGCAGTCCATCAATGCTATGTATAATAAGCATTCAGGACTGGCTGGCGATCAACGAGAACATAAGATTGGCAGATGCTAATGCGGAACGCATCAATATTCCCGCAAATCCAAAACATTATTGGCGTTACAGAATGCACATCAGTATTGAAGACTTGATGAAAAACGACGAGTTCTGCACTCAGGTTAGAGAACTGATAAACGTAACAGGAAGATAAATTAATAAACAAAACCCTTCCCCCTGCAAATGGGGAAGGGCTTAACATTTAATATATGAAAAAGTTAATTTTAGCAGTTATAGCCCTTCTGCCTATGTTAGCAGGAGCACAAACCGTAAGCTCGCCAAATGGTGAGATTAATGTAACTTTCGCTCTTGACGACTCACGTCCAAGCTATTCGGTTGACTTCAAAGGAAAACCTATAGTCAAGAAATCACACCTTGGTCTTCAACTCGCAAAGGGTAGTGCCGACCTTATGGATGGATTTACAATAAGCAACACCTCTACAACATCTTTCGATGAGACATGGACTCCTGTATGGGGAGAAGAAAGCAGTATTCGCAACAACTACAACGAACTTGCTGTTACTCTCAATCAAAGCAGCACCGACAGACATATTGTCATCAGATTCCGTGTATATGACGACGGCATCGGATTCCGTTATGAGTTCCCAAGACAAAAGAATCTTGTATATTTCACAATAAAGGAAGAAAAATCAGAGTTCGCGATGACAGGTGATCACAAGGCATGGTGGATTCCTGGAGATTATGACACCCAAGAGTATAGTTGGACAACTTCCAAACTATCAGAAATCCGCAATCTCATGCCTGGAGTTGTAAAAGCACACAGTTCCAATACTTCGTGGAGCACATTCTCTGACACAGGCGTACAAACCACTCTTCAGATGAAGACTCAAGATGGAGTTTATGTAGCAATACACGAAGCCGCCCTTGTAGATTATTCATGCATGCATCTCAATCTCGACGATAAGAATATGGTGTTCACATCATTCCTAACACCTGACGCAGAAGGAAACAAAGGACATTTGCAGGCACCATGTCAATCTCCATGGCGTACAATCCGCATAACATCAACTGCCGCAGAACAACTTGCAAGCCGCTTAACTCTGAATCTCAATGAGCCATGTAAAATTGAAGATACTTCATGGATTCACCCAACAAAATATTGCGGAGTGTGGTGGCAGATGATTGCCGGCAAGAGTTCTTGGAGCTATACAAACGATCTTCCTTCTGTAAAACTTGACATCGATGATTACTCAAAACTGAAACCTAACGGCACACACGGAGCTACAAACGAAGAAGTGCGCAAGTATATTGACTTTGCGGCAGCCAATGGATTATCTCAAGTGCTCGTCGAGGGTTGGAATATAGGTTGGGAAGACTGGGCAGGCAACCAGAAAGATTACGTCTTCGACTTCCAGACTCCTTATCCAGATTTCGATATAAAGGCTCTCAACGAATATGCGCATTCAAAGGGCGTGAAACTTATGATGCATCACGAGACAAGTTCATCTGTACGCAACTATGAACGCCACATGGAAAAGGCTTACTCTTTGATGAATCAGCACGGATACGATGCCGTAAAGAGCGGATACGTAGGAAATATCGTACCATTCGGTGAACATCACTATGGACAATGGCTTGTCAACCACTACCTCTATGCAATAAAAGAAGCCGCAAAACATAAAATAATGGTAAATGCACACGAAGCTGTACGTCCTACAGGTCTTTGCCGTACATACCCCAACCTTATAGGCAACGAGAGTGCAAAGGGAACAGAGTATGAGGCTTTCGGTGCATTGTATCCTGCTCATACTACAATACTTCCTTTCACACGTTTGAACGGAGGTCCAATGGATTATACTCCGGGTATTCTTGAAACCGACTTGTCATGGGCAAACAATAAAAATAAATTCAACACAACTCTTGCTGCACAGCTGGCTCTATACGTTACAATGTATTCTCCATTACAAATGGCTGCAGACACGCCTGAGAACTACGCTAAATATATGGACGCTTATCAGTTCATAAAAGACGTAGCACTTGATTGGGACAAATCTCTATATCTTGAGGCTGAACCCGGAGAGTATATTACTATAGCACGTAAAGCTAAGGGTACTGACGCTTGGTTCATAGGCTGCAAAGCTAACGAGAAAGGACACAAGTCAACTATAAAGCTCGACTTCCTTGACAAAGGAGCCAAATATGAAGCAACAATATATGCTGATGCCGCCGACGCATCATGGGATAAGAATCCAAAAGCATATACCATCAAAACTATAAAGGTAAAGCATGGACAAGCACTGAAGCTTGCTGCTGCCCCCGGCGGCGGATACGCCATAAGCATAAAGAAATTATAAATTCTCTTCCTCTCTCATTTTTGCTATGAGAGAGGAAGTATTTTCAACAAGCCGACAGCTTGAACGACATATAAACACTAAACAGAATGAAGAAAATATTCCTAACGGCACTCACCGTCATGAGTGCATTCATCGTATCTGCACAAACTACTTTCAACGAAGTGGAGTACAACGAAGATAAGACCATTTTCCATCTAAATGCACCAACAACACCAATAATAAGGATATACGACTCGTTCGATTCAAAGAAACCTGCCAAAAAAGTAAAGATGAAAAAAATCGGTACTGACAGATGGCAGGCTACCGTCAAGGGGAATCTTAAGAATAAGTTCTATACTTTTGATATCGGACAAGGTGAAACTCCCGGTGTATTTGCCAAGGCTGTAGCTGTCAACGGGCGCAGAGGTGCTATTATTGACATGAAGTCAACTAATCCCGACGGTTGGGAGAATGATGTACGCCCATACATTGCGAAACCTAACGACCACGTAATATACGAGATGCACCACCGCGATTTCTCCATACACAAGTCATCAGGACTTAAGCACGGCGGAAAATTCCTTGCACTTACTGATCCTAAAGCCATACGTCACCTGAAAAGTCTCGGCATAAATGCAGTGCATATTCTGCCATCGTTCGACTTTGCCACTATCGACGAAACAAAACTCGAGGAAAACCAATACAACTGGGGATATGACCCACTCAACTATAATGTACCCGAGGGTTCGTATTCTACCAATCCATATAACCCTGCTGCACGAATCACCGAGTTCAAGCAAATGGTACAGGCACTGCACAACGCAGGTATCAGAGTCATTCTTGACGTTGTGTACAATCACTGCAACGACATTAGCACAAGCAACTTCCAGCGCACATATCCCGACTACTATTATCGCATGGCTCTGGACGGCAAAGGCACTACCGGTGCTATAAATTCTACCGGCGGTAAATATTCCAACGGTTCAGGTTGCGGCAACGAAACCGCCAGCGAGAAACCGCTCATGCGTGAGTATATGCGTGAATCTTTCCGTTATTGGGTAGAAGAATATCACATTGACGGTTTCCGTGTTGACCTCATGGGCATACACGATATTGAGACAATGAACCTCATAAGAGCCGATCTCGATGCTATTGACCCAACAATATTCATCTATGGCGAAGGTTGGAGCGCAGGCACTTGTGCTTATCCGATTGAAAATCTCGCAATGAAGGCAAACACGAATAAATTAGACAGAATAGCTGCTTTCTCCGATGAGATTCGCGATGCTTTGCGCGGTCCATTCTCTGATGACACACAGGGAGCATTTCTTGCAGGAAAAACAGGACATGAGGAGAGCCTTAAATTTGGTATTGCAGGAGCCATTGCGCATCCACAGGTTGATATGAACCGTGTAAATTATTCAAAGAGTCCTTGGGCTAATTCTCCACAGCAGTTTATATCCTACGTATCATGTCACGATGACATGTGTCTTGTCGATAGACTTAAAGCGACAGTGCCCAACATAAGCACCGATGAACTTATACGCCTCAATCTGCTTGCCCAGACAGCAGTATTCACATCGCAGGGCGTACCTTTCCTGCTTTCTGGTGAAGAGATGCTGCGCAACAAGAAAGGTGTTCACAATTCATACAAATCACCAGATGATATCAACCAGCTTGATTGGACAAACCTTGAGAAATATCCACAGGTATTCAGTTATTACAGCAATCTAATATGCCTGCGTAACAATCACAAGGTGTTCCGCATGGAAAATGCAGAGCAGGTGCGCAAGAATCTGCGTTTCCTCGATTCTCCGGAATGTGTTGTGGCCTTTGAACTTAAAGGCAAGGACATGGGCGACAACGACATTATTGTGATACTCAACAGCAACAAGGAGGCAAAGAGCATAAACATCCCACAAGGCCATTACACCGTGGTGTGCCGTAATCTCCGAATAGACGAGAACGGTTTTGACACTATTGACGGAAACGTTGCCGAAGTTCCTGCGCAGAGCGCTCTCATCATAAAACGATAAACCGCAACTAAAATATGAAGAATCTAATCCTTCCAATAATCGCCATGCTCTTCTGCTCACTCGGCGCATCAGCGACAAAGAAGCCCGCAGCCAGCATAGACAGGCTTGAGCCTACCCACTGGTATGTGGGCATGAGAAATCCCAGCCTGCAAATCATGGTCAGCGGAAAAGGCATACGAAACGCCGAGGTTAGCGTAGGCTACGACAATGTAAAGATAGACTCCATCGTGCGCCTTGACTCGCCAAACTATCTACTGCTCTATCTCAACACCAGCGGGGCAAAGGCTGGCGATATTGAGATAAGTTTCAAGACTGGCAAGAGGACGCAAGTTGTGAAATACACTCTTAAAGAGCGTGAGATGGCTGGCGAGGCGAGACATGGCTTCGACATAAACGACATTCTCTACATGCTAATGCCCGACAGGTTTGCCCAAGGCAATGCCGACAACTCCAAGCATAAGCTGAAAAAGCCTTACACCATTGACCGAGGCGAACCTTCCATGCGTCATGGAGGAGACATTGAGGGCATACGCCAGCATCTCGACTATTTCAAAGACTTAGGAGTTACCGCACTCTGGCTCACCCCTGTGCTTGAGAACGACATGCCTGAGCATAACAAGCAGAGCGCATATCACGGCTATGCCACTACCGACTATTACAAGGTAGATCCGCGCTTCGGCAGTAACACCGACTATCGCCGCCTAATAGACGAGGCCCATGCCAAAGGCTTGAAGGTTGTTATGGACATGATATTCAACCATTGTGGAAGCAGTCACCCATGGATGACCGACACACCGGCAGCTGATTGGTTCAATAATCCAGACTATGGTTTGCAGACAAGCTACAAACTCACTCCCGTGATAGATCCTTACGCAAGCAAAATAGATATGGCAGAGACTGTTGACGGCTGGTTCGTGCCCTCAATGCCCGACCTTAATCATCGCAACCAGCATCTAATGACCTATCTCATTCAAAACTCTATATGGTGGATAGAAACCGTAGGAATCGACGGCATAAGAATGGATACCTATCCCTATGCCGACTTCGACGGCATGGCAAGGTGGATGAAGGAACTCAACGAGGAATACCCCAACTACAACGTGGTTGGCGAGTCATGGGTTACAGAGCCGGCTTTCACCGCTGCGCTGCAGAAAGACAGCAAGCTCACAGCGAAGAACTCACACCTTAAAACATCAATGGACTTCGCTTTCTACGACAGGATAAACAAAGCGAAGAATGAACTCACCGACAACAACTTTGCAGGCATGAACATGGTGTATAACGTCTTTGTCTATGACTATCTCTATGCCTCACCTAAGAATGTAATGGCCTTCATCGAGAACCACGACACAGACCGTTTCCTTGGAACTGGCAAGGACATTGCCAAACTCAAACAAGCCCTAGCAATCCTCCTCACCATTGACCGTATTCCACAGCTTTATTATGGGACTGAAGTGTTGATGAACGGTGTGAAAACAAAGAGCGACGGACATGTGCGTGAGGATTTCCCGGGCGGTTTCTTGGGAGACAGGCGCAACCTGTTCACCAAGGAAGGACGCTCGCAAGAGGAAAACGACATGTTCAACTGGCTTTCTTCGTTGCTGCACTGGAGACAGAACAACGAGATTATCGCCAAGGGAAGAATGACGCAGTTCATACCTCACAAAGGAGTATATGTAATAGCCCATGAATACAACGGCAGGAAAAGCATGACCATAATAAACGGAACCAACACGCAAGCCACATTCAATGCCAAGCGTTATGCGGAGATTATAGGCAACAGCACCACTGCCCGCAATGTTATAACAAAGGAGACTGTCAACATCGCAACCAACTTTGAGCTTGCTCCCAACGAAGCCATAGTAGTGGAGTTCTAAGCAACAGAAACGCAAATAATGCACGTTATTCACAGGAAAAGCGAAAACAGGAAGTATCATGTGCGTATTTCCTGTTTTTGCTTATCCCCCCCTCGCTTATAAAACACCTCTGTTCAAGAAAAGAATTTATCACATGCCTTTTGTCCTTTAACAGGTGTCTCAGAAGTAACTCCGTTGCTTCTATGGAAGTAACCCCGTTGCGACAAATGGCATTGTTTTCAGCCTGCACATATAAAGAAACAAGGCTATTAAAACTGTTTAGAATATCTGTATCTCGAACTGATATAAATGAACGTCAGAAATAATGATTGAAAGACCAAGTGGTCAATCCCTAATCTTTCAGCATGTATTTATCCAATGAATCAATAAATTTATCCAAGTCCTTACTTTTATATTGTTCTATACATCTCAAAAACACAGCTCTCTTATTGCCTAAATCAACAATAGGCGATGGCTCTATTGTCTCTACAAACTTTTTAGCATAAGCCTCAACCTTTTGAAGTGCCTCTGGAGAGTATCTTAGAATATCAAAGTACACGCCTTGTGAAATATCATCTTTGCAAATTTGTTTATCCTTAAAGCCTTCCATAATACACATACAAAGGAAATACTCTTTAAGCAATTCCTTTTGAACAGTTCTCTTTTCCAAGTTTAACGCCGTGTGCTGTCCACAACAGCTTGTAAGCGATAAAAAAGTGAATACTATAATAAAAGAATCCAATGTTCTCATACCAAATTATAATAAAGATTTATTGTTAATAATTATAGACAAACTTTTTATTCCACAGGAGGATTAGCTATTTTAACACATACGCTGGCATCTAAAAGGAAAGGTAATTGGGATTTGAATCTTTTACGGTCATTTTCTAAATAAGATACGCATATTATATCCTCCACATCAACCTTCCCCAACTTTAGAGAATACCGCCCAAGAGCCTTACTTAAGTTTTTGTATAGCTCAGACTTCTTTATAATATCAGCCATTCTTTTATTAGTTATGTTTTCAGACTTCAGTCCATATAACTGTTCATATTGTTTTGTAATCTCCACCATTTCTTCCTTAAATGCAGATAGGTCAATGAAGAAATATTACACTCGATTTAATTCAAAGTCATTTGAAATCAATGCCAACATCCGTCTTATAAGGCTGTATTTGTCATCAGAATTTAGGTACAGACTATTCCTTTCAACAATTTTAGATTCTACCACACTTGTATCACTTAGGGTTTTAAGACTATAATCTCCGGGGTATGCCCTAAAATCAAGTAACATCCCATATTGAGTTTTGGAAGCAGACACAACCAATGGATAATATACAGATTTAATTTTCACATAATATTCCATCTCTATGACATCATCACCCGCTATTTCTTTAGGCACTTTCTGCGACATTATGACAGTATCTTTGTTGCTAAATACAACGTCTGCAACGTCATGTGATTTAGCGTTTCCATTCTTTCCAAAGCATGCAACAAATGCAATGTTTATCATCAAAAAACAAATAGTGAGACCTCTGCAAAACTCTCCCAACAATTTGCTCACCTCAAAAATATTTCGTACCTTTATAGCATGAAACAGCAACTCTCCTCTCCCAGCTTTGCCGACCTGTTAGTCGGTCAGCGCAAGGTCAAACAGACCTTCTTTTCTCAGATAGACAAAATTATCGACTGGAACCCAATCCGCGGTATTATCGAAATCGCCTACACCAAAGGAAACAAGGCAACCGGTCGCCCGAGCTATCACAGTCTTGTGCTGTTGAAGACCGAACTCCTCCGTACTTGGTATGGACTTAGTCAC
>JBHAEQ010000009.1:0-44848 GCA_041855685.1 Prevotella sp.
GAATGGTGTTTTAGCCTGCAAAATGAGCTATTGAGCATTTAAAAACGTTAATTTTGTGCTCAAGCTAGCTTGAAGGCGTATGACACTAGGGAATATCAAGGAAGAAGGAAGGTTTCAGCCTGCAATTTGAGCTATAGGTCTCATTTTTGTTTAGTTCATACAGTAGTAATGGGAATATCAGACTGTTTCACAGGCATTATAAACTTTTCCATCAAAGTGTTATATAATGCACGATTTAACGTATTTTGTGCTCTTTTGGTTTGTGCTTGTGCAAAAGAATAGCTAATTTTGCATATATAATTTATAATTCCACACGTATTTATATGGAGAATATGACACTTGGCTTGACACTGATGCTGATTGGAATGGTAACAGTGTTTGCAATATTGCTTATCGTTATAAACCTTAGTGAAGCACTCATAAAGATCGTAAATAAAGTGGCGCCAGAGGGTGACGACCTGCGTAGGAAAGCACCAGAATTCGAGCCTACCAATGTAGATGCTTTGACTATGGAGATAATTCGTGCTGCTGTAGCAGATATTACTGCCGGCAAGGGCACAGTAGGTTCTGTGGAAAGGCTTTCGTAGAAGAGGTTTATTCCATGTTTTTTAACTCAATGAAATAATAAGAATAATATATGGCAAAAGAAGTAAAATTCAGTTTGGTATTCCGTGATATGTGGCAGAGTGCCGGCAAGTATCAGCCAAGAGTAGATCAATTGGTGGATGTTGCTCCATCAATCATTAATATGGGCTGCTTCGACCGTGTAGAGACAAACGGTGGCGGCTTTGAGCAGGTGAATCTGCTTTATGGTGAAAATCCTAACCGCTCGGTTCGCGAATGGACAAAGCCTTTCCGTGAGGCTGGCATTGAAACTCACATGCTCGACCGTGCCTTGAATGGTCTGCGCATGAGTCCTTGTCCTAAAGACCTGCGTAAGTTGTTCTACAAAGTTAAGAAAGCACAAGGTACAGATATAACCCGCATATTCTGTGGACTTAATGACCCACGCAACGTCATACCGTCGATTATCTATGCCAAAGAGGCTGGCATGACAGCTCAGGCCTCACTTTGTATTACCTACTCTCCAATTCACACTGTTGAGTACTATGTTAACCTTGCAAAGACTTTCATCGATGCAGGTGCTGATGAAATATGCTTGAAGGATATGGCAGGTGTAGGCCGTCCTGTTTCATTAGGACAAATAGTGAAAGGTATTAAGGAATATAAGAGCGATATTATAGTAGAATATCATTCTCATGCAGGTCCTGGATTCTCAATGGCATCTATTTTAGAGGTTTGCCAGAATGGTTGTGACTATATTGATGCCGCCATAGCTCCACTTGCATGGGGCACTGGTCATGCCGACATCATGGCTGTTCAGGAAATGCTCTGCGATGCTGGGTTCAAGGTTAAGGACATCAACATGGAAGCATACATGGAGGTTCGTACCAAGATTCAGGCAATGCTTGACGACTTCTTGGGATATTACTGTCCTGCACTCAACCGCATCGACAATTCACTCCTCATTAAGCCGGGGCTTCCCGGTGGAATGATGGGTTCTCTGATGACCGACCTTGAGGACAACCTGAAGTCGCTTAACAAGTGGAAAACCAAGAATAATGAGCCTGAACTCAATATAGACCAGCTTCTCATAAAGTTATTTGACGAGGTGGCTTACGTATGGCCCAAGGTTGGATACCCACCGCTTGTAACTCCTTTCTCACAATATGTCAAGAACCTTGCGCTTATGAATGTGCTACAGATGGAGAAGGGCAAGGAGCGCTGGACTATGATAGCCGACACTATTTGGGATATGATTCTTGGTAAGGCAGGCACTCTCCCAGGAACTGTTGACCCGCTTCTTGTTGAAAAGGCTAAGGCTGAAGGCCGTGAGTTTATGACCAACGACCCACAGGAGAACTATCCTGACAACCTCGACGAATATCGTAAGAAGATGGACGAACAAGGTTGGGCTTATGGTGATGACGACGAAGAACTCTTTGAATACGCTATGCACCCAGCTCAGTATGAAGCATACAAGAGCGGTAAGGCAAAGGCTGATTTTGAAGCTGACCTTGAGAAGCGCCGTTCAGAAAAGATTGCCGGTCTGGCACCTTCTCAACCAAAGGATATAATGGTAACTGTTGCAGGAAAGAGCTATAAAGTGAATATTTCCTACGACGTAAAGGTTAAAGACACTTCAATAACTGACGAGGACTCACCATTAGGACATATTGGTGGCAAGGAGCTTACAGCACCGCTTGAGGGTAAATTCTTCCTTGTTAGTGGAGTGGGCGAGACAGCAAAGAAGATAGGCGATAAGGTTGAGGCTGGTGATGTTGTCTGCTACATAGAGGCAATGAAGACTTACAATGCCATAAAGACCGAGCATGCAGGTGTTATAACAGCCATCAACTTCACTCCGGGCGAGTCTGTAAGCGAGGATGACGTTATAATGCTCATAGGATAAAAACAAGTAATATATGGAGATATTAGAAAAACTATGGAACATGACAGCTCTCTCACAAACAGGTGGAGACTGGTCTTTCCTTATAATGATAGTAATTGCCTGCGTGCTTCTTTACCTTGGCATTGTAAAGAAATACGAGCCTTTGCTTCTCGTGCCAATAGGTTTCGGTGTGCTTCTTGCCAACTTCCCGGGTGGAGGAATGGGGGTTGTGCAAGCCGATTCTGATGGTATGGTAATGCTGGCAAACGGTGTCAAGGAGAATATCTTTGACATGCCGCTTCACAAGATAGCACACGAGTTTGGATTGATGAACTTTATATACTACATGACTATTAAGACAGGATTTATTCCTCCTATAATTTTCATGGGTGTAGGAGCACTTACCGACTTTGGTCCGATGCTTCGCAATCTTCGTCTGAGCATCTTCGGTGCCGGTGCACAGTTTGGTATCTTTGCCGTGCTTCTTGCCGCTCTTGCCATGGGATTCACACCGCAAGAGGCAGCATCATTAGGTATAATAGGTGGTGCCGACGGTCCTACAGCCATCTTTACCACAATCAAGCTTGCGCCTCACCTGCTTGGTCCTATCGCTATTGCAGCATATTCCTACATGGCTCTTGTGCCTGTAATCATTCCTCTTGTTGTTAAGATGCTCTGCACAAAGAACGAACTTTCCATTAATATGAAAGCTCAGGACAAGGCTTATCCCAACAAGACTGATATAAAGAACATGCGAGTGCTGAAGATTATCTTCCCTATTGCAGTTACCATTGTTGTGGCTATACTTGTTCCTACTGCAGTTTCACTTGTTGGAATGCTTATGTTTGGTAATCTGCTGAAGGAGCTTGGAGCATTGACAAACCGTCTTTTCGAGACTGCCAGCAATGCTATAATGAACACAGCAACCATATTCCTTGGTTTGTCAGTAGGAGGTACAATGACAGCAAAAGCATTCCTCAACCTTCAGACAATAGGTATTGTAATAGGTGGATTCCTTGCTTTTGCACTGTCAATAGCAGCAGGTATTATTATGGTTAAGATATTCAACCTGTTTACAAAGAAGAAAGTCAATCCGCTTGTTGGTGCAACAGGTCTTTCAGCTGTTCCTATGGCTTCGCGTGTGGCTAATGAAATTGCAACCAAGTACGATCCAAAGAACCATGTGCTTAACTACTGCATGGCTTCCAATATATCAGGTGTTATAGGTTCGGCTGTAGCCGCAGGCGTGCTAATCTCGTTCTTGCAGTGAGAGTGTAAGGTTGTATAAATAAAGAATAGAATGTGCCAACCTGAACTGCATCCCAAAAGTTAGATACAAAACTTTTGGGATGTTTCTTATTTTCTTTTATACACTTTCTTTTCTCAAAATATTATTTATATGTATCCTATGTCTTGTCTATTTTCCTCTTCAACGTTATTACAGTTATTTCAGCAGGAATGCCCAATCTCATGGGCATGGTACCGCCTATGCCTGTGTTGACATATAGATAATGACCATTTTCACTGTATAGTCCTGCATGTTCCTTATATAAGAATGTGGAAGCATAGAATAGTCCAAATACTTTCATTTGTCCACCATGCGTGTGTCCGGAGAGAGTGAGTGGTATGTCGGTTTGTGAGAGTACCTCACCACGCCAGTGAGTGGGGTCGTGGGTGAGGAGTATTCTGAACATTCCGTCAGTATGAAGCATGGTTTTCTTCAAGTCGCCACGCTTTATCACAGCGTGTATGCCCATGCTCTGATTCTCACTTCCCAGTACGGCTATGCTGTCAGTGCCTCTGCTTATGATACGGTTTTCATTCATAAGCAAATGCCAGTTGAGTTCATTCTTCTGCATTGATATGAGTTTTGCAATATGCCTGTTGCGCTCTTTATCACTCCATGTTCTGTTGTAAGGCAGATAGTCATGATTCCCAAGAATGGAATAAACGCCGTCCTTGGCTCTTAGTTCTTTGAGTATAGGAATGAAGGGGGTAAGCTCTTTTTCTTCAAGCGATACAATATCGCCGGTAAAGAATATGGCATCGGCATTAATGTTGTTAATGCTGTCAACAACAGTCTGAAACTCCTTTTCGTGTCCATTGAAGCCGTCAAGATGCAAGTCGGAGATATGCACAATTCTATATCCATCGAAACTTGCAGGAAGGTTTGAAAAGCTGAGGGTTAACTCCTTGCGTTCGAGTTTGAATCTTCCCCATAGATTGCCATACACAGCAATGCCTATCCATAGAATGATAAGCGCAAGAGCTGTTATTCCAAACGGCTTATAGTTGACACGGAAGTTAAACACCATGCTGAGTAGCTTGGTTGCTGCATAAACTATATGCGGTACCAAGAAAAGAATGATGCTTATGGCTATAAGAGAAATGAAAAAGAACTTCATTCTATGCTTTCTTTAAGATTTCCATATTTTTCCATATCCATACCAAAGGGTATAGAAAAGCACTACGCCACTTGCCAGTCCTGCAAAAGCGTCAATAGCATAGTGTGCCTGTATATAGAATGTGGCAAAGAACATGAGTATTGCCAATGGAAGAATCCAGTAGAACACCTTGCGGTTATTTGTTTTCCATAAAAGAAGCATGCACACGGTGGTAATACCTACATGACTTGAAGGGAATGCTGCTGTGGGTCTTTCGCCTGCATGCTTAGCTATTTCAACGAGCTGCCACATTGGTCCGCCGCTCCAGCCGGGCGAAGGCAGGCAGTCTTCTACAAGGTCGTGGTGAGTCTCGAAGTAGTTTCCTACAGCAGGGAATACGCCTTGTTCTATTATGTCAACGCCTACAGCCTTGAAATAGAACGTAGGACCTGCCACAGGAACAAATATAAAGACAACGTAGAATATAAAAAACGACAGCATTATAACAAATACTACTCGCTGAAATTGTTTTTCACGCTGGAAGAAATAGAATAATGCCGTGAAGGCTATGATAGGATAATAGGAAGCATAACCCAAGTCGAGCGGTTCAGAAACAATTCCCCAAGGCAGGACTCTTGAGAACTCAAGCGCCGGCTGAAAACCGAATACCGCTTGTTCCCATACGGCAAACACATGGTCGAGATTATTGAAACAGCGGTTGAATTCGTATGTGTCAGGATACCAGTCACCAAGCATTGCTAATTGCACACATACTCTCACAAGCATCATTGCTCTGCTTGGAACAAAGCGGTAAAGTCCCCAGAGAGCACCCATAAGTACCACAACTCGTATACGTAGCTCAAGCATATCGCCTGCATTGTGCAGTCGTGTCTGCATCAACAGCATTAATACTGCTGTAAACAGTAAATATCCCAATACCACCCACTCTAAAGGCAGCAGTCCCTTTGGACCTTTATTGTCAACCTTGAAATAATCTTTTAACTTTAACATTATCATTCCCTTAATTTATATCCATCCATTCTTCTTATACCATTCAATGCTTCTACGCACTCCCTCACGCAGTCCTACCTGCGGCTTGTAGCCCAGTTCACGCTCTGTAGTCTCTACATCGCACAACCAGTTGCGCTGGCATAGTATATGATATTTGTCTTTGTTCAGAGCTGTTACTGTGCCGGTGAGCCTGCCCCACATGTCTCCCAAGGTGCATACTGTGCGCAGGAACCATATAGGAGCCGTAATCCTTATCCACCATGGATTGCCAAGTTCCTCACGTATATAGTCGGAGAAAGTGTTGATAGCATATTTCCCGCCGTCGGTAAGGAAGTATGCCTTGCCGCTTTCTGCTTGGTCAAGACTAAGGAATACTGCCTGCACAACATCGCTTACATATACGAAAGTAATGTCCTGACGGCTGAAGCCTGCGGCAAAATCGCTGTGCTGCTTGACACTCTTCACCATTAGGAAATAGTCTTTCTCGCGTGGACCATATACTCCTGTAGGTCTAAGAATAACATAGTTGAGTTTGTCCTTGACAGTTTCCAAGAACTTCTCTGCCTCAATTTTCGACTTTCCGTAGTGAGTATTGGGCTTTGGAGTATCGGTGAGTAGTATCTCGGTGTGAGGTTCTTCCTCTCTGATAGCTCCGAAAACCGACAGTGAGGAAAGATAGACAAACTTCTTCACCGGCATGCGCAGGCGTAGAATAGCATTCACAAAATGTTTAGTACCTTCGGTATTTACACGGTAGAAGTCGGCGTGATTCTTGCATTTGGTCACTCCGGCAGCATGAACAATGTAGTCAAACTTATGCGGACGCAACTGACTGACAAGGTTTTCCTCGTTGTCATAATCAAGTTCAATGAAGTTTATCCTGTCGTCTTGAAGATAGTCTAATGAGCTTGACTTTCTCACTGCCGCCCAAGTCTCGAAGCCGAATTTCAGCGCCTGCTCAACAATAAAGCTGCCTATGAAGCCTGATGCTCCCGTTATAAGTATTCGCATATTATATTCAATTTGAGTGGCAAAGTTACTACAAATGAGCGAGAAAAGCAAACATAGGCATGGGTTTTAGTCCTTTTTCACCTATTTAGTGGCTTTTTGAGTACCTACATGAGTTTTGTATAACAAGCACTCAGGCTTGTCATAACCAGTTATTGCGGTCATGTTTCACAAATGCGAAACGCATGTCTCCCAATTGGGAAACACATGCACCTCAATTGGGAAACATGTGCACCCTAATTGAGAAACATGACCAGAAAGCCTATTTCCACACATTATGCTTAGTTAAGGGAGTTAAGAAAGACTAAGGAGTTTCAAGACAACTGCAGTTTTATTATGAGATGATATGCACCGGTTTGGGATAAATTAATAAGCTTGGCACTACGCCAAGCTTATTAATTCATTATAGACTCCTAAAGGCAGAAGTTATTATTATATTATACATACGGCTAAGAAAGAATAATAAACTTAAGCCTATTTGTAAGTTTCATGTTAGAACTTATTGTTCACTACTTCAATATTGTATTTTGTTGTAACGAATTTAGTAATTCGTGTATTTAGTATTACCAGTATCTTGAAACTATGAATTAAGCAGTAACTGCTTGAAAGCCTCAAAGTCGTTGGGCATTTCTATGCTCTGCTTCGTGCCTTGCATGAACGCTTGCAGTTTCGTTGGGATTGCAATGTCAAGACCGAGAATATCATCTACTACCGACTTGAACTTGGCTGGGTGTGCAGTTTCAAGGAAGATGCCTGTTTCACCTTCATGCAGTCCTTCTTTCAAAGCCTGATACCCGCATGCTCCGTGAGGGTCGCATACATAGTTGGTAGAGGCATGGCAATTGCGCATGGCTTCTGCTATCTGCTCGTCGGAATATGCCGCACCGCTTATGTCGGCGCATATTGCCTCGTGGCTGTTGCCATAGAGTTCTATAATTCTCGCAAAGTTGCTTGGCGCACCAACGTCCATGGCGTTTGCTATAGTCTGTATTGACGGACGTGGATTATACTCCCCAGTGAGCAGATAATTATAGAAAATGTCGTTTGAATTATTAGCTGCGATGAAGCGCTTTATAGGCAGTCCCATGCGCTTGCCGAACAGGGCTGAACATATATTGCCGAAGTTGCCCGAAGGAACACATACTACAAGGTTGTCTGCCAGTCCCAGCTTTTTCATCTGGGCATAGGCATAGAAGTAGTAGAACGACTGCGGAAGGAAACGTGCAACATTAATGGAATTGGCTGAAGTGAGCACCTTTCGGGTGTTTAGTTCGGTGTCCATGAAAGCCGATTTCACCAAAGCCTGACAGTCGTCGAATGCTCCGTCAACTTCAATGGCAGTGATATTCTGTCCTAAAGTGGTGAACTGGCATTCCTGAATAGGACTTACCTTGCCTTTTGGATATAACACATATACATGTATTCCTTTAACTCCAAGAAAACCGTTTGCCACAGCCGAACCTGTATCGCCGGATGTTGCCACAAGCACATTAACAGTTTTAGAAGCCTTTGCAGCCTTGTTGCAGGTGTTGTTTCTGCCTATGAAATACTGCAGCATTCGTGCCATAAAGCGTGCGCCCACATCCTTGAAAGCAAGTGTAGGACCGTGAAACAGCTCTAAGGAATAGATGTTTTTTTCTACTTCCACTGTTGGTACATCAAAAGAAAGAGTGTCGCAGACAATGCGGTCGAGGTCGGCTTTTGGAATATCCTCGCCAAAGAAGGCTCCTGCAACCGCACATGCTATCTCATGGAAACTCTTGTTCTCTATATCATCAAAAAACTCTCGGGGCAATGCCTTTATACTTTCTGGCATATAGAGTCCCTTGTCTTCTGCCAAGCCTTTTACCACTGCTTTTTCGAGTGAAGCAAGTGGTGCCTGACGGTTTGTGCTGTAATATCTCATTATTTCAAAAATTCAGGTAAGAAATCTATTCCGTCAATAATACCGTAGGCGCCTTGTTGGCAGCTCTCTTCATCAAATACCTCCACATCGTCAGGCTCATTGCCGGGCTTGTAGATTATGAAAGGCACAGGCTCGTTGGTATGAGTTCTGAGTTCACAAGGTGTGGGGTGGTCGGGCAGGAAAGCCACTGCAACAGGTTCGTTAAAGTTTTCCAGAGCTTCTATAATAGGACCTACAACTTTTTTGTCAATATCTTCTATAGTGCGGAGTTTCAGTTCAATATCTCCCTCATGTCCTGCCTCATCAGGTGCTTCAATATGGAGATACACGAAATCGTCCTCCTTAAGTGCATCTATGGCAGCCTTTGCCTTTCCTTCGTAATTGGTGTTGAAAAGTCCTGTTGCTCCTTCAACATCAATCACTCTCAGTCCTGCATAGTGGGCAATACCGCGTATGAGGTCAACTGCTGTTATCACACTGCCCTTCTTTATCTGCGGATAAGACTCGTTGAGAGTCATCATCTGCGGGCGATAGCCTGCACTCCATGGCCAGATGCTGTTGGCTTTATCTTTGCCCTTGGCAGCTCTTTTAAGGTTTACAGGATGATTTTCGAGTAGTCTCTGTGACTTGATAATAAGTTCGTTAAGAAGATTTGCTGTATCAAGTCCTTCTGGTTTCTCAGCCTTGACAAGCAGCGGGCGCCATGGTTTTAATGGAATATCGTGAGGAGGAGTTGTAGAAATATGTGCATTTCCACCATTTATTATTAGCACGTGTCTGTATTGCACGCCTTTGTGAAAATGTATATTCTCGTTGGAAAGGTTAGCATTGAGAGTTGCTATAAGCGCATCTGCCTCATCGGTGCTTATATGTCCGGCAGAATGATTTTTTAGAATATCGCCTTCAATACACACAAGATTACAACGCATTGCCATATCTCCATGTTTCATTTCATAGCCTATACTCGCAGCTTCAAGCACTCCTCTGCCTTGATATACTTTATGTTGGTCATATCCCAGAATAGTAGAGTTGGCAACTTCGCTTCCTGGGTGAAAACCGTCAGGCACGGTCTTCAGCATTCCAGTGCGGCCTTTCTTGGCAAGGCGGTCGGTGTTGGGAGTGCGGGCGTGTTGAAACAAGGTTTTGCCTCCTAATGCTGGGCAAGGCCAATCTGCGCTTCCATCAGCAAGAATGATTAAATGTTTCATTGGCAGTGGGTGAGTTTTTTTTCAACTCATTGTTTATCCTAAAAAATCTATTTAATTAACTTTACGGCAAAAGTAAGTATTTTTTTCTTAACAAGCAAACTTTTCCTGCATTAACTGTCAATTATGTACTGAATAAGGTGTAATATCAATCGTTTTGTAAGTAAACGAATTGACGAGTGAACAAGTTAATAGCATATACTTGTTCACTCGTCAATATGTCAACTCTTCATCTAAGGAATCATCTCACGAGCTGTTTCACAGTTTTGCCGTTGCTCATCTTAATGATGTTTATGCCTTTGCTGTCGCTGCTGATGCGCTGTCCTGACATGTTGTAGCGTGCAAGTTCTACACCATTGTCGTTGTTTTCAACCGACGAGATACCTGTAGGGTTGAATATAACTTGTGCTTTTGCGGCATTCTCAATGCGGCCTGTTGTTGTGTTGATAACCATTGCAACAACATAAACCTTATCGTACTTCAGTGCGTTTTTGATAACCGTAGAAGTAGGCATTGGGATTGAATAATTTGCTTTTGTTGTGCCTCCTTCAGTAAATGCATCAACTTTAGCTTGATTAACAGTGCCGTTATATGAACTTGAAATCATTACGTCATTGAACTCTGTAAGGAAAAGAGATGGAGTTGTATAGTATTTCTTCAAGTCATTTTCAAGCATACTTTCTGATGTAATGCCTGTCTGATTGCCATAAGCGGAGTTGTAGTAGTTAGCCTGACGCCAGCTGTTTGTTGTGCCAGCAAGACCGTCAGCCACAAGTGCATAGGCAATTTCGTACTGTCCGCTTACAAGCGACTCTATGTTAGCGGTAACGTCAACAGCTGTTATATCTGCATTCCAATACCCTGTAACATCGACACCTATGCTTGGCAAAACAGCTAATTCACTCTTAATATCGTCAGTAATACTGTTGCCAGAGCCATAGTATGGGTCGACTATTTCTCCGCGATTAATTCTGCATGAAGGCGCTCCGCTGAAATTAAGACCAGCATAATTGGTGTTATACATCGGGTCGGTACGATTGTATTGGTGAATTGCAATACCGATGAAGTTGTCAGGATACTGGTTATTCAAATTTTCCAATGCAGTAATGCCACGAGGACACCAGCCACAACCAGTACCTGTATTTTCTTCCATTACAACTCTGCGTGTCAGTTTCTTGGAAATAACAATAATTTGACTGTTAGCCTCTGTCTTTGCTGCCCCGTTTGTTACACCGTTCACCTTAGTTACATTGAGCTTAATAGGGAAAGTACCTATAGCTTCGCCGGAATTGAAAGGAATGTTGAGTGTTGTCATCTTACCGCTTTCTGCAAATGGAGTTGGCAGAGTATAGGTTTGCTCAGCACCAGTTACGTCGCCGAGAGTTATGGTATAGCTTAAACTTTCAATCCTTGAACCAATGTTCAAAAATTTTACCGGTATCTCACGAATTTCGTTTAATGCTATGGTAAACGGGCTGAAATCAAATGGCATAACAGCGTTTTCAGAAAAATTATCGTTCTCTACTACAAGCTGTACGCACAAACTACCATAGGATGTTCCGAAGTTATACCAATCCTCGCCATGTCCTTGCTGTGCGGCAGGGATATTAGCATATATAAATAATGGTATTCCATAATCATCCTTTACAGTACATAGAGGAAATTTTACAGCATTATCGCCTGTGGCGGCCTGGGTATAGTCAAAACCTATCATCAATTCTGTATTTGCTGCCAGAACATACTGCTTGTCTTCCGGAAGAGCAATATAATTCCAGCCTGCAGCATCATTTGAAACAGCGTGAGAAACCACTTCTGTACCATTTTCATTATCATCTGTAACCGCATTAATAAATACGCGTGATACCAATCCTTCCTTTGAAATTGCGTATTTTATACCAACTACCTTTGCGCCTGCGTACGCATTTGTAAGAATTTCAGGAACAATACTTGCGGCTTTCAATTTGCCTGGGAAAGAATTAAGACCAACTTCATTGTCTATATTCTCAGTTGTTGATACTCCAACTATGCGCTGATTACTTGCCAACTCAACTTTTGACGTAGCTTTCTTTACCTTAGCCACAGTGGCTGAGACAGCCTTAACGTTTAATTTAACGTTATTGGGAACTACGTTTACAACTTGCGCATTAGCACATACTGACAGTAATGCAACTGCCAATGAGATAAAGATTTTTTTCATACTCTCTTATGTTTTAATGTAAAATAGATAGATTTTATTTCTGTAGTTATTTTATCTCAGAATTTGCTTTATAATCTTACCGTTAGAAAGTTTTACTATGTTCAAACCTGCTTTTGGCTCAGACAATCTGATTCCATTTGCGCCGTATCGGGCAATAACAGTCTGCTTGCCTGTTGTATTCTCTATGTTTTCAATACCTGCCGGATTGGCATAAACAAAGTTTATTGTTATTTGTGGACCTTCCTCTTTCACAGCACCGTAAACAACGGTTTCCACACCTGTGGTACTGATATTTTTATTATATTCCAAAACATCTGCACGCAGGGTAATGGTAGCTGTACCGTAAGTATTGGTTATAGTGAACCACTCAAGTAGCAAATCGTCTTTCGCATTTGCCGCTTCTAATCCACGTTTTACATGTTTGCCTAGCTCCTCATAGTTATTACATTTTCCGAGTACACAAAACTGAATATATCCTGTAGGCAGAGTTTTTATATCCATAGTAACCTCTGCTGCAACGACCTGGTCGGTTGTGTTCTTAAGGTACAAACCTGACAGAACTTGCTTTCCACCATCATCTGAGAAAGGGTCTTCCTCTACTTTATGAGTTGTCCATACAGAGCCGTTTTCCACAACCGTTCCATCTGCCGTAACAAATTGTAATGTTTGTGCTTTGCTGATTAAAGAACCAAGCAAAAGAAAGATCACGCAAAAGGTAAATATTTTATTCATAAGAGTATAATGTTTATTTGTTTATTCTTTTATTATTATTTTTTTCTGCACTACCTGTCGCACTCCGTTGTCATCGTAAACAAAAGCCACAATTCTGCAATTCCGTGGTATGCAATCGGCAAGTTTAGTTCCCTCGTTACCAAAACTGGCAGGAAGAGTATAGGTGTGGGTAAGAGTTTTGATTTCCTCTCCAAAAGTCACTTCTTCTCCCCATGTGCTGTTTATAGCATCACGCAATACATGGTTATGCACATAGTTATAGTCAATGCTTCCATCCGGCTGACTTTGCATTGCCACAATACCGTCTTCCACAAGCCATAGTTGCAGTTTTCCTTTATAGCCGGAGGGAGCTGCAATTTCTGTAGAAGTTGTTACTTTTCGTGTTGCATCGTCGTATCCTACAGTCAGGTTTATGTTTACGTCTGTCTTTTTCTGAAGCTCTCCGGCAACTATTGAGCTCCAGTTATGATCCGTAATGCCAGCAGTGTGCATGCGGTTGAATTTGGCTACAGGCTGGCCTTGTCCTGGCTTAAACCAATTGTTCCAGTATTCTTTACCGGCTTCGGTAACCAATCCTATATAGCGTTTGTTGCCTGCAAAGCCAAGGTCGCCACAATGAATGGCTACAGCAATTACAGTTTCCTCGCCATAAACTTCTTGTATTCTGTGTATATCGTCAACTGCTGTAGGGCAGTTAGGGCAACGCTGTCCGGTGAAATCCTCTATCAAAACATTACGCTGTGCAACTGCTGGCTCGACGTAAATCAACCGTTCATCGTCTTTTATATTGCTGCATGAGGCAAGTATTACAGCCATGCCTGCAAGCAGATATGATAGTTTTTTGATATTCATTCTAACAATATTTAGAAGTTGTAGTTGTAGCTTAACGTGAAACCCTTGCTTGCCGGAATATATCGGCAAACACCTCCGTTGCAGTTGTAGCCTGAACGTGTGCGTCCATATCCCATCTGTATGCGGTGAGCACCAATGTTTCCTGTAATTATGGCTTGATAATAATGTGTGACATCTCCATATACACCATTCTCTGGCTCGCATCTTCCTATCTGGTCACTCACTGTGAACATGATGTAAGGAGCTACTGAAAGCTCAAGAAGTCCGAATCCCCAGTCTCCGCTCTCATGGTCGGTGTAGAGATACTGTGCCTCTGCTCTAAGAGTGAGTTTCTTATTAATTCGATACTTACCCTCGGCAATTCCTACATGGCTGAAGATGTTTCCGCCTTCACCACGGATTATAGTCTTGTTGTACTGCTGGTACATATACATAAGGTGAAGCTCGAAGCTGCGTGAGTATTTCTGCTCGTACATAATGTCGAAATCCTGATAATACACATCGCCGTTCTTGAAGAATGATGACTTATGGCCGTCAGTTCCTTGAATATTGCGCTGTTGTCCGTTTATGTTGATAGTGCCTTTGCGGTTTTCCCATGAGTTGTCCAGACCAGTAACGAGTGAATAGTTCACCTTGAATTTAGGGGCATATCTGCCCTTGAACTTATAACCTACACTTGCCTGATAAGCCCACTCTCCCTCGGTTTGAGTAGCATAAGGATAAAGAGCGGCAAGAGAATATGTCTGGTCAACAGTGAATGCGGGCAAGTGATTCACATAGCTTGCACTTGACAAAGGACTCTCGCTGCGCATGCTTCGAAAGCCCATGTTCTCCGAACGCTTCACCTGGGCAAGTGCCGAAACCCCCTGTTCAGTATATGTTACCGACAACAATTCTGCATGTCCTTTACCATATATATATTTATTAAGAGAGTTTGGGTCTTGACTCTTTTGAGCATATTCTGCCAATACGGACAAACCTCCATGTTGTAGGCGGGCGCGTAAGTCAAATGCGTTTACGTATTCTGGAAGATTCAACTTATGTGTTACATCTGCCATGATATTCTCATTGTCCTCACGCTTGTTTACCCAGGAACCACCAATAGAAAGGCGAGTGTTGCTGTTTTGCAGGCTCTTTATATATTCGTCGAGTGAAAATTCTACATCAGCACCCGATATAATACTCTTGTTCAGTTTCCAGTAGTTACGTTGTAACCCTGACAGTGCCTTTAATCTGATGCCTTTCGCAGGAGTCCAAGCCGCATGTGCACCAAACAGAGAATTGTCAACGCCAAGTGAACGTTCCTCGTATGAGCGCAGAATAAATCCCGAACCAAACTGCTCGTAGAATGAACCTACAGTAACATCAACATTCTTAAGCTTTGCCTTCATCCACAGGTTGGATACTCCCCAGCCCTTGAAGTTATTATAAGGATTGTGATAACCAGGCATAGGCAACTGGTTGAACTCAAATCTTCCGCCTGCATCAATTTTCTTGCTCTGCATAAGCAGGTCAACGTAAGTGTTGGTAAGAAATGAATTATTATCGTATTCCTCTGTACCAATCTTCTTGTCTTGCTCGGGTGCAATCATCATGTCGCTCTGAATACTTCCACTCAAAGTGACGCCATTATTCGACTGGGCAAAGGCTGATGCTGATAAAAGTATCGCAAAGAAAGGCAATACTGTTCTTTTAACCATATTTCATTATTATTTATGTGAGCTTACTTCGCAAGTTCTCTGATTTTCTCGATTAACTCTTCTTCAGCACCGTCTGTGTATCCATTTTTTTTATATACGATATTTCCCCTGCCGTCAAGAATCATGACGTAAGGAATCGTCTGAACACCCAGCTGGCGTTTCAAATCGCTGTTTGTATCAAGCAGAATTGTCTCGAAAGGCCAACCGTTCTCGCTCACTAATGGTGCTACCTTATGAGCATTTTGCGCCTGATCTATAGATATTGCCACGAGCTTAACGCCTGTTTCTGACTGCCATTCCTCATAAACTTCGGCAATGTTAGAGAGTTCGCGGTTGCACGGCTTGCACCATGTAGCGAAAAAATCAACAATAACAGGATAACCCTGATTTCCTATTGAATCTGTAGAGACAGTGCGTCCCGATATGTCTTTTAAGACAACTTTAGGCATTTGTGCCTGTACATGTGTTACTGCTATAAATGCTGCAATGATTGAAAGAATGAACTTTTTCATAATACCTTTCTGTTTTAATTATACAAAGTTACTCAATGCTTTTGTTTTTTTTATAAAAAGTGTAGAAAATCTCTAAATGTTTTATAATACGTTATTAAATAATTCTGATTTTTAACAAAAAGAAAAAATACGCTTATATTTATGCATTCTTTAATTAGTTGTTGTGTGTATTAATAAAGTGTAAATATTACATTGCTATGGTCAAAATTATCTGTGTTTTTATTGATGGTTAGAAAGAAAAGTATTATATTTGCCAAGTATTTTTAATACTATACACATATAATTGCTAAAGACACTATACTACCAGAAACAATTATGACAGAATCAATTGAAGTCAAGGAACTCGACCAAGTCGTTGTGCGCTTCTCAGGCGATTCCGGCGACGGCATGCAACTGGCTGGCAACATTTTCTCTACAGTATCAGCCACAGTAGGAAATTCTATCAGTACACTTCCCGATTATCCTGCCGACATTAGAGCACCACAAGGTTCGCTCACAGGAGTTTCGGGATTTCAAGTTCATATAGGCGCCGACACCGTTTACACCCCTGGCGACAAATGCGACGTACTAGTGGCAATGAATGCGGCTGCACTAAAGACGCAATATGAATATGCAAAACCAAATGCCACCATCATAATCGATACAGACTCTTTTAAAGACTCGGACCTCAGAAAGGCGGCATTCACAAGCGACGACTATCTTGGCGAAATGGGTATTAACACCGACAGAGTTATAGCCTGTCCTATAACAACAATGGTGAAAACGGCGCTGGCAAATTCTGGAATGGACAGTAAGGCTATACTCAAATGTCGCAATATGTTTGCACTGGGACTTGTTTGCTGGTTGTTCAGCAGAGACAGAAAACTCGTATTCAACTTGCTCAGAGAGAAGTTCGCACGCAAGCCAGAGATTGCCGAAGCCAACATAAAGGTAATACAGGCTGGATACAATTATGGTCAGAACACACATTCCTCTGCGGCTAATGTATATAGAGTAGAAACACGTCATAAGACCCCAGGCAGATACATGGATATAACAGGTAACAAGGCAACATCCTACGGATTCATTGCCGCTGCTGAAAAAGCGGGACTTAAACTTTATCTCGGCTCGTATCCAATAACCCCTGCCACAGACGTGCTCAATGAACTTGCCAAACACAAATCGCTCGGAGTTATAACCGTGCAGTGTGAAGACGAGATAGCCGCTTGCGCATCAGCTATCGGCGCAGCATTTGCCGGAGCATTGGCAGTTACAAGTACATCTGGTCCTGGAATATGCCTGAAGAGCGAAGCTATGAATCTGGCAGTAATGATGGAACTGCCGCTCGTGGTACTCGACGTACAGCGCGGAGGACCGTCAACAGGTCTGCCCACAAAGTCAGAACAGACAGACCTGCTACAAGTATTATTCGGTAGAAACGGCGAATCACCAATGCCTGTAATTGCAGCCATGAGCCCTACCGACTGCTTCAACGCCGCATTCGAGGCATCAAAAATGGCTTTGGAACACATGACACCTGTTGTTATGCTGTCAGATGCCTACATAGCCAATGGCTCTGCGGCATTCAAACTACCCAACATTGAAACCTATCCCACCATCAAACCACCATATCCATCAGAAGATTTGAAAGGATTGTGGACCCCCTGTACACGTAACGACAACGGCTCAAGGTTGTGGGCTGTTCCCGGGCGTGAAGGATTTGAACACACATTAGGAGGTCTTGAGAAAGACCAGCGCACAGGAGCTATATCAAATGGAGCAGAGAATCATAACACAATGGTCAGACTTCGAGCAGATAAAATAAGAAACATAGAAGTGCCCGATATTAATGTAATAGGTGACAAAGAAGATGCCGACCTGCTTATTGTTGGCTTCGGCGGCACTTACGGACATCTGCATGCGGCAATGGATGATTTGCGTGAACAAGGTTATAAGGTGGCTTTGGCACATTTCAAATATATAAATCCATTGCCTAAGAATACAGCCGAGGTGCTGTGTAAATATAATAAGGTGGTAGTGGCAGAACAGAATATGGGACAATTTGCAGCATGGCTCAGGATGAATATCGACGGTTTTGTTCCGTTGCAGTACAACGAAGTCACTGGTCAACCTTTTAATGTGGAGGGGATTGTAGAGTATCTCCGTACAATGCTAACCAATAAATAAATACATTATGGAAACTACAAAGAATAGTATTTCAATCCAATTCACAGCAGCTGACTTCAAAAAAGGAAAACCACGCTGGTGTCCTGGTTGTGGAGACCATTTTTTCCTTGCCTCTTTGCAAAAGGCAATGGCAGAGATAGGAGTAGAGCCTTGGAACACAGCTGTTATCTCTGGTATAGGATGCTCTTCGCGTCTGCCACATTATATGGCAACATACGGCATGAATACAATACATGGCAGAGCGGCGGCAATAGCAACAGGTGCCAAACTCGCAAATCCTGATTTGACGATATGGCAGATTAGTGGCGACGGTGATGGACTGGCTATCGGTGGTAATCATTTCATACATGCCAACCGTAGAAACGTGAATATAAATATGATTATTTTGAATAATCGTATCTATGGATTGACTAAAGGACAGTATTCACCAACTTCTCCACGAGGTTTTGTGAGTAAGTCTTCTCCATACGGAACTGTTGAAGACCCATTCCACCCGGCAGAATTATGCTTTGGTGCTCGTGGTCATTTCTTTGCCCGAACAGTAGCTAATGACGGTAAGCACACGGTAGATGTGCTTACAGCCGCTAATGCCCATAGGGGTAATTCCGTAGTAGAAGTACTTCAGAATTGTATAATCTTCAATAATGGTGTGTATGATGCAGTATATGGAAATGCTACAAGAGCCAAGAATGCTATATATGTAGAACATAATAAAAAACTTATTTTCGGCGAACACAACGAAATGGGACTTGTTCAGGACGGTTTCAAACTTAAAGTTGTTGAAATAGGAAAAGACGGATATACAATTGATGATGTTCTCGTTCATGATGCTCATTGTGAAGACAATACCTTGCAGCTTCGATTGGCAATGATGGGAAATAACGACGGTTTCCCTGTTGCTTTAGGTGTAATACGCGATGTTGAGGCTCCAACCTATGATGATTGTGTAACTGCACAGATAGACGAAATAAAAAAGCAGAAGAACTGTCGTAACTTTACTGAACTGCTGGAAACCAACGATATATGGGAAGTTGAATAGGTGAAATGTAGTTCTTGCATACAGGAATGTGAAGTTAAACGATGTTAATAATGTGCTATTGAAATAAACCTTTTTGTAGGTTGTAGCATCAAATGAGCGTAAATAATATATTTTAGACATTCCCAAATGTTTCCATAAGCTTTGTGGAGTACGGCGGCAAGCGAGCCATAACCGTATTCCACTTTTTTTATGTCTTGCAGTAAAGCGAAACGAGAGAACCATTTTGGGCTCCTCTATTGTCTTGCAAGATGGACCGTTTCAGGCTCCGATTCGGGCTGTTTTACCATGCAAAATGCACCACTTTTGTAATGAAAATAGGGGCACGAAACGTTGGAAAATCATTCCGGTTTACTTCAAATTTCGACTGAGACTAACTTGCTTATACCGAACTCACGTTAATCTACTGGTTTCCTTCACATCATCGGAAGTGAACTCCCCGCCAAGGGCATCATAGAGGGTGCGTTCTGGTTGGGTGAGCAGTCTTGTCAGAGAAACTCTGCCGTGGCTCTTATTATCGAATATATTTTATTTCTTCTTTGTGAACACAAATCTTAATATTGTGAACTGTACCACCATTGCTACCATCATTACTAACGGCGGGGCAATAAGTTTATCTATTCCAAACCACAGGAATAGTCTGAACAGAACTACATGCAAACAGAAGTTGACGATATGGCTACCACTGAAGCCGATGAACTTCATAAGAGTGGGGCGTGTGCGGAATGTGAAATAAGAGGTGAGAAAGAAATTCTCAATGAAACTCACAATATAGCCTATGATATATGCAATTGTGACATCAATCCAAATTTGCAGTAAAGCATATACGCCATAATGTACACTTGCCGCCAAAGCTCCGTTGATGCCGAACCTTACAGCCTGCATCAGTTTTTCATTCTTCTTTATTTTCTGTATGTCCATAGTTGCTTGTCATCACTTCATAACACAGTTTCAGCCATATAACAGCTACTGGCAGGGCTTTTAGCGAATAAGGTTGTATTATTTCTTTTCTTATGTATGCAGGAAATAAATCGGATGGCGACATGCTTGTTATAATAAATGCAAATACCATAAGTGCAATATCCCATCGGTTTCTTTTCCATGGCACGGCAGTGTACCACAGTGCAACTCCTGTCAAGGCTATTACGTATCCGCTCGACTCTGTGCCTGTGCTGAAAAGGCATACGAACATGAGTACCGATGCCAGAAGCGTCTGGCGGAAAGCCATAAACTTATATTGTCCCGTGCGGAGATAAGGCAGTGCGAACATGAGCATGCCGGGCACTATGAGCCAAAAATCAGAGTATGCAGCACACCCCGTCACTTTGCGCACTATGCCCAATAGTGAAATGTTCTGCGCTATGGAGAATATATTGTCAGAGTTCTTTGTTGCTAAACAGTCAAACCATGCTTTGTACTGGTCGATGATGTAGCTTGGACTGCTTATAAGCATTGGAAGTATAAACAACAAGGCTGTCCAAAGAATCA
This sequence comes from Prevotella sp., assembly GCA_041855685.1. Taxonomy (GTDB): domain Bacteria; phylum Bacteroidota; class Bacteroidia; order Bacteroidales; family Bacteroidaceae; genus Prevotella. Next base: position 20,650 of record JBHAEQ010000009.1, read on the forward strand.
ATGAAGCTACATACCTTCTTTTATGCTTTGAGAATAAGAAAAATGCCAAGCCTACGATTCCATATATTTTCACAAGCATGCCTATGACAATGAAAAGTGTTGCCCAATGGTCTTTTTCCTTTTCAACGAGAATGAAGCTTAGCAGGATTATTGCGGCTATGGCAACGTTGAACTGTTGCATAAACAGAGCTGTAAGCAGTTCGTGGGCGCAGAACCATATTATGAAAACCTTCTGACGCTGGGTGAAGACAGTGCCTTTGGCTGCATTATCAACAGCCCAGTAAAGAAACAATGATAATGCTGTACACCAAATAACCAGTCCTAACCATTCGGGTAGAACTGCAAACGGAGCTATGATTATTGAGAATACAGGACCATAGATATTGTGGTCGTGATAAATTTCGGGATAATATTCGTAAAGCGGTTGTAGGTTTATGGTATGCCAGAATACATTTCTGAATATGGTGAAGTTGTTATGGCTGTGCAGCTTAAACACTCCTGCTGCCACTCCTATTATTATCCATAAACCTAACAACAATCTGTTGTCGCGGAGTAGTGGACTGTTTATAACTGTCTTAGTTCTGCTTATTATCTTTTCCATTTATATTCTCTCTCTTTCCGTTATAGCTGTTTATGAAATATCCTGGTCTGCCTTTCACCTCGTTAAACACTCTGCCGAGATATTCGCCTATTATTCCCAGGCTAAGCAGTTGAATACCGCCGAGAAACAAAATCGTAACCATTATTGTAGGATAACCAGCCACAGGCTCACCAAGGAGCATTGTTGTTGCTATTATGTATATAAGATAGATAAATGCTGTTATTGATACTATAAATCCTACGACCGTAGCAATTCTGAGTGGTGCTGTAGAGAACGACGTGATACCATTTATTGCTAAATTAAACAATGATAGCGCACTCCATTTACTCTTGCCCTCTTGTCTTTCTTTCTGCTTGTAGCTTATTCCTTTTTTGTTGAATCCAATCCAACTGTACATGCCCTTTGTATTACGTTCTGCTTCACGCATCATACGCAGAGCCTCCACACATGAACGGTCGAGCAGACGGAAGTCACCGGTGTTCTTTTGTATTGGCACACGTGTAAGTTTTTGCAGAATACAGTAGTATAATCTTGAACTTGTGCGTTTGAAATAGCTTTCTTTCGATTCCTCACGTTGTGCATATACATCATCAAATCCTTCTTCCCAATATTTCAACATCTCGGGAATAATGTCTATTGGATGTTGCATGTCGGCATCCATGATTATAAGTGCATCGCCCGAAGCATAGTCAAATCCTGCCATCATGGCAATCTCCTTGCCATAGTTGCGCGATAAGTCAACGTAGCAGAATCGTGGGTCTTCACTGTGCAGGCGTATAATCTGCTGCAGAGTGTTGTCGTTGCTGCCGTCGTTGACAATTAGAAATTCCCAGTCATATTTGTTGTTGTTGCGAGCTACTTGCAGCATGTTTTCTCGAAGAAGGTTTATTGAAGCCTCTTCATTATATGCAGGCAATAGTATTGTTACTTTCTTTCTTTGCTCCATATCAATGCCTTTCTGTAAATTCTGAGTATGTTATGAACTCTGCATTCTTTTGCTTGAAGAATCTTATTAGTTCTATTAGGCGCTTTTGCATGTTCTCTCCTGCGTTACGCTTTATTATTAATGGTATTTTCAGTTCGGGATTATTGCCCAATGGGAAGAACTCCCACGGGTGGAAATAAACCACAAACTGTCCGTCGTTACGAAGTGTCCAGTGGCATAGCATTTTATAAAGCCACATTGGCAGGTTGTGCATAGACAGCCAGAATAAAGGAAAACGAATCAATGGTGTGACGCTTGCCGGAATCTGTAACACCCTGCCTTGCATAAAAGGAGTGCGAGGTGAATTAAGATGCATATATCTCCCGGGAATGAATGCAGGATTTAGAGACGAGTTATATGTATAGCCCTGACGCTCTATTTCCTCATCGCTTACAGGAAACATGCGGGGTTGGCGATAACCATAAATCCTTTTTCCTGTTATTTCCTCGAGTATTCTTTTTGAGTTTATAACATCTTCTGGCACAGGGTTCCAATGGTCACAGCCATGTGCCGCAACCTCATGTCTTTCGTCAATGATACGCTTCATGACCTCTGGTGCATTTATTGCAAAGTTTGAGGTGCAGAAGAATGTGGCTTTAACACCTTCCTCCTGCAATATGTCGAGTATTTTGTTAGTGCCAAATATTGAAACTTCCATACCCTCCTTTATCGTGTCATAGTCCACTCCATGCTCGCGAGGTACATCAAACTCCTCTGTGTCGAAACTTAATAATATCATTTATTTTTGTTGTTTGTATAGCGTTCTTCTATCTTGGAAATCATTATAAACTGATAAACTCCTTCTAAGCCGGCACGTATTAAACCTGCCTTTCCATCGCGCCATCCGCATTTTAATATATAGGCTTTGAAGAAACGGAAGAATGGACGCCAGAATAATGACAGAGTGTTATATTTCTTTCCAGCTTTCTTGTCTATTTCGTTGTCGGTATAGACATCTATTTTACGCAGGCGTGTTGATATGTCTTCTTTTGGCAAGTGTTCAAAAGCCATATTGAGATTGCCTTTTGGAATGTATTCAACTCTTCCTTTCACTGTTGGTTGTACATGTATTATGGCGGGCCAGTTTGTCAGTGCCTGACGGAAGAACCTCAGTATATAGTCAGGATAAAGACACTGCATGAACTTTCCCATGAAATAGTTCTTGCGTGGAATGAATAGACCGTCAGGACAGTCTTTCTTCTGTATTATTTCATACAGATATTCTCTAAGAGCAGGTGTCACCACTTCATCGGCATCAACAACGAGCACCCATTCGTGTGCAGCTGATGTTATTGCAAAGTTTCGGGCATGCTCCACAATAGTGTAATCGCCTTTCTTGAAGGTCACAATCTTGCAGTTGTAGGCGTTGGCAATCTGTAATGTAGAGTCGGTGCTTTCCATGTCGCAGATGACAATCTCGTCGAACAACTTAACTGACTCCAACACTTCCTGCAGATGCTCTTCGGCATTATATGTGTTGATAACTACTGATATTTTATGTTCCATATTAGCTATTAAAGTATCTTGGTAAACAGTTCATCAAACAACTTGAAGCCTTCTGTTTCAAGTTGCTCCGGATTAGATGAAAACATCCAGTGTAGTTTGCTGTTATTATACATGCTTCCTACTAATGAGAATGTGCTTGGAGGCCCTATTATGTAGTCGCATTTTGAGAGCATGCATAAGTCTTCAGCAGGACCACGGTTGAGTTTATGTATGTAAGGAGTGTTGCATAGTTTTCTGAATTTCTCTACAGTCACTTCAGGATCGTTGCTTGAAAGAAATACATGAACATTCTTATCGGTATGCGAATTAATGAATTTCAATATGTAAGAGGCATATACAAGGTCGTTGAAGAAAAACTTTCCGTCCATCCAGCGTTCATAATCTCCGCGGCGGACGTGTATTCCCAAGCGTATAGACTCTTTGGCATCTATCTTGTTCATATAATCTTCCACATATTGTGATATGTGTTTCTTAAACGTGAAAAGATTGATTATTTCCTTTTTGTATTTCAAGAACAAGTCGGGAAACTCAACTCTCCAGCCTTCGGCAATGCAGTGTTTGTATTTCCTTAGCAGAGTTTCCTGTCCGGCATAGCTTTCCTGTCGTGTGAAAGGAAATGTTACTGTAGGAAGCAGTTTCAAAGCGGCAGCCCATTTTGCAACGATATATGTAACGAACCAATGATAGCGAGTGTTGCATATCTTGAAATACTGATACTTGTATGCAAAGCGCATTGATACGGTGCTGCGTCCGTTTTCTCTTCCCCAAGCATACATATGACCGTACTGCAGTATGTTGTTGCACATCTGTCCTTTGTCTCTTACGAATATCATGTTCTTGTTATGAAAATAATTTCTTTATCTGTTTCGTCAGACGGTTTCTTGACGGTGCCTTGTTTTTGTAACGTTTCATGAATGTTCTGCCCAGCACCTTGTCTTTGTCGATGAATATTATCTTTGCGTCTTTCTTTTTGTCACGCTGTTCAGGACGTCCGTATTCACTTTCCAGCAGTTTGCATTTGCGCTTTATCATATATCGATTTAGCACCGACTCGTCATGCCAAACCGGCACTATGCCTTTTTTGAAATCTGCTTGAATGAGTTCATTGCATGCTTCGAGTAGTTTTATATAGTTGCTTGCAATACCGCCCATCAGTCCTGCCTGGTAATAAGGCTGTCTGGTGCCGAAGGGAACATATGCTGCAGATACCTCTCTCCGTTCAAAAGGGAATGTGTCGGGGTTGCCGTCCTTCGGCTGCCATGTAAGCATTGTCAAACCACCCTCTTTCTCCGTAGGAAGTATCTCCTCGGGAGTTATCACCTGTTTGAAATACGAGTTTCCGTTGAAGAGGTATATATAATCAAAATTTCGAAGCTGTTCTTTCACTCGTAGGAAGAACATGTATTTCATCAGTACGTTGCAGGGCCAGCTCAGGTCCTCCTGATAAATGAGTGTTACATTGCTTTGTGCTGGTCGTTCCTTGTCTGTGACAAAGAAGTAGTGTTTTTCTGCATCAGGCAGGAAGTTCTGTTCGCATGAGGAATAGAATCCGTCCCAGAAGCAGCTGTATTTGCCGATGCCTATATATAGAAGTGCTACTTTCATTGTCTGTGTTTATAGTTTATAATTTGCTCATTATTCTTGCTCGGTCTTTCTCGTCGGGATAGCATTCGCAAAATTCTTTCCATCCGCGCTTCCAACGATTGTGGCTCCAAAGCCAGTATGGAGGAGCGTTTTTGATGGTTGCCTCCAGCAGACGGTAGTACTGCTCTGTTATGGAGAAAATCTTTTCTTCTGTCGGATTATCTGTTATTTTCACGAATCGTGCAATATAGTATCCGCGCTTAGGACGGGATATGTAAATATAGAGAACAGTAGTGTTCAAGATGCGTGATATACGCTCGGGACCTGAGAAAGTGGCTGTTTTATGATTTAGAAACGTAGGCCAATAGTGCATGCTGCTGAAGCCGGGCACTTGATCGGCGATATATCCGGTTATACTCAACTTTCCTATTTTCTTCCATTTGAGAAGAGTGGTAAGAGTGTCGTTTATGGCTATCGATTTAACTCCGAAGCGTCCTCTGATACGTAGGAACATGCTGTTTGCCACCTTGTTCTCAAGAGGGTGGTAAATCTGTCCTCCCATAATGCCTTGCGGTATGTGCATACCAAGTGAACTTATCCATTCCCAGTTACAATAGTGACCAAGATAAAGTGTAACCGACTGTCCTTTTTCACACGCCTCATTAATAAGCTCTTTACCCTCAAACTGCATACGGCGGTTCATCTCCTTACTTGATATTGATGCCAGTTTGATGGTTTCTACCATATAGTCGCAGAACCAATGATAGAACTGTCTGCTTATTTCCCTTCGCTCGACATCAGACTTTTCAGGAAACGATTCTTTAAGATTCTTCTCCACAATCTTTCTTCTGTATCCTACAATCTTATAGACCAGTAGGTACAGACAGTCGCTTATGCCATAGAGAATGCGGAAGGGCAGGAGCGAAATGAGCAGGATTATTCCGTATGCCATATAGTATAAACACTTCTGTACGGATGATAAGCCTGAAAGGATATTTGTATTACTCATAATGAATTATATTGCAAAAATATACATTTTTTTTCAATCAGCAGTCACACTTTAATATAAAAACATTTTCATAGCGTGTTTTTAATGTTTTGTTTCCATTTTTAGTTATAAACGACCAACGCTTGCCTGAAGGTGATGAAGATGATGAGTTTAGTATATGAAAAACTATTTGCGGCATCTTTGTCGTGTGATTTTTTTGTTGTAATTTTGTAGAGGATAATTAAATAAGTTGAAGCTATGAGAAGAATAGTTTTTTGTGTGGGTTTAGTTTTTTGCTTGTTCATTTCTGTAGATGCTATAGCTAAGAGCGGCAATGAGGAACATGTTGTAAGCATAGCACAATTTGGTGCTGAAGGTAATGGAAAATTGTGTACAAGAGCTTTTAACAAAGCAATAACTGAAGCACCGAGTGGCAGTATTGTTCTTGTACCTGCAGGAAAATACGTAACAGGTACTATTCATTTGAAGAGTAATATTACGTTGAGACTTGATTCCTTGGCGGAAATAATTGCAACGACCGATCTCGATTTGTATGCCCACTACTGTCCAACGAAGGATATGACACGTTATGACACAGGAGCAGGAACGGTGAATGCTAATCTAACGGGTGATGCACGCTGGACAAAAGCTCTTGTTCTCGGACAGAACGTAGAGAATGTAAGAATTGAGGGAAAAGGCATTATCCACGGCAGGCATGTGGAAGATTCACTTGGTGAAGAAAGTATGCGTGGACCTCACGGAATATTAATTGCCGAGAGTAGCAATGTTTTTATAGGTGGAATAACAATAAATCAAGCTTCTAACTATGCAATTCTGGGCTATGAACTGAAGAATGCGGAGATAGACGGAGTAAACATAAACGAGGGGTGGGATGGTATTCATGTTCGAGGAGGAGAGAATATAGTTATTCGCAACTGCGATATTAAGACAGGTGATGATGCCATAGCAGGTGGATATTGGAATGGAATGACAATAAGCGACTGTCGTCTAAACTCCTCATGCAATGGTATAAGGATGATTGAACCAAGCACGAATCTCTTTATAGAGCGTTGTTATATATATGGTCCCGGTACGTTTGCGCATCGCACAAGTCGTGAGCAAAAACGCAGAAATTCTATATATGGCATAGTTCTTGAACCTGGTGCATGGGGAAAAGCTCCCGGGCATACAGAGAATGTTAGAATAAAAGATGTAAAGATTGACAATGTGTTGAGTCCGCTTGTCTATAGTATGGGCGAGGACAATACCTGTTCGGGTTTGTATGTTGATGGACTGACAGCCACTCGAATAACCTTCAATACAACCCCTTTGAATCGTCAGGATTGTGTAAGAATGTGGGATAATATCCACATCAGTAATATGTCGATTAGAATGGGAGAGTGACAATATTAGTCTATACCTTTTCACCGTAGCATAGGTCGCCGGCATCACCTAAACCTGGCACAATGTATTTGTGCTCGTTAAGAATAGGATCGATAGCAGCAGTGTAGAGAGTTACATCGTCATTAGGAAATTCTTTTTGCAAATAGTCAACACCCTGCTGAGAAGCTATCACGCTTACAAGAATGAGCTTTTTGGGAAAACCTTTCGTTGCGAAAGCTCGAAAAGCAAGTTCCATGCTTCCACCTGTTGCCAACATAGGATCTACAAGAATGAATGTCTTGTCGGTAAGTTCTGGCGTAGCAAGGTATTCTGTTTTTATACCAACTTTTGTACCTTCTTTGTCTTCGTAGTAGCGATATGCCGAAACAAAAGCGTTGCCCGCCTTATCGAAAATGTTTAGAAAGCCTTGATGAAGAGGCAGTCCTGCACGGAATACAGTAGCTATCACGATGTCGTCGTCGGGGGTACTTGCCGTGGCAATATCAAGAGGTGTGCGTATTTCTTTAATTGAATATGACAACTCTTTGCTCACTTCGTATGCAATCAATTCTCCTATACGTTCAATATTTCTACGGAAGAGAAGACGGTTTTTCTGGTAATCAACATCACGAATTTCTGCAACATACTGATTGATAATAGTGTTCTGGTCTGCGAAATTTATTACTTTCATCGTTATTCTTGGTTATTTTTTACTTATTGCTTATTTCCATTATGCAAAAGTAGAAAAAAGTATTTGTTTTTTGTAACCTTCAAATTGCAAATGATGTGTGCGTGCAATGATTTTATGTTTCTTTAACCTAAAAAGCCTTACTTAATATGAAAAATAAAAATAAAACGTTGTGCGGAAGTTTTGAAATGCGTACCTTTGCAAGAGGTAAAGTAAAGAATTTAGATACGAACTTAATACTAATTATTTAAGAAATGGCAAAGTTTGACAAGTCTGTACTTGAGAAGTACGGAATCACAGGCACAACAGAGGTTGTTTACAATCCATCTTATGAGGTGCTGTTTGAAGAGGAGACAAAAGCTGGTCTCGAGGGTTTTGAAAAGGGTCAGGACACAGAGCTTGGCGCAGTAAATGTAATGACAGGTGTTTACACTGGTCGTTCACCTAAGGATAAGTTCATTGTTGACGATGCAAACTCACACGACACAGTATGGTGGACAACTGATGAGTACAAGAACGACAATAAGAAGTTAAGCGAAGATTCATGGAAGGTAATCAATGCTTTGGCAAAGAAAGAACTTTCTAACAAGCGTCTTTTCGTTGTTGATGGATTCTGTGGTGCTAATAAAGATACACGTATGAAGGTTCGCTTCATTATGGAAGTAGCTTGGCAGGCACACTTTGTGACAAACATGTTCATCAAGCCTGCTACTCAGGAAGAACTTGATCAGGAGCCAGACTTTATCGTTTACAATGCCTCAAAGGCTAAGGTTGAAAACTATCAGGAACTTGGTTTGAATTCTGAGACTTGTGTTGCTTTCAACGTTACAACTAAGGAGCAGGTTATTCTTAATACATGGTATGGTGGTGAAATGAAGAAGGGTATGTTCTCTATGATGAACTACTACCTTCCATTGAAGGGTATTGCTTCTATGCACTGTTCTGCCAACACTGACCTTGAGGGCAAGAGTACTGCTATTTTCTTCGGTCTTTCTGGTACAGGTAAGACAACTCTTTCAACAGATCCAAAGCGTCTTCTCATCGGTGACGACGAGCATGGTTGGGACGATAATGGTGTGTTCAACTTCGAAGGTGGTTGCTACGCTAAGGTTATCAACCTTGACAAGGAGTCTGAGCCAGATATCTACGCAGCTATCAAGCGTGACGCTCTCCTTGAGAACGTAACTGTTGATGCCGACGGTAAGATTGACTTCACAGATGGCAGCAAGACTGAGAATACTCGTGTTTCTTACCCAATAAATCATATTACAAACATAGTTAAACCAGTTTCTGCAGGTCCAGATGCAAAACAGGTTATTTTCCTTTCTGCTGATGCTTTCGGTGTTCTTCCTCCAGTTTCTATCCTCACTCCAGAACAGACAAAGTATTACTTCCTCTCTGGTTTCACAGCTAAGCTTGCAGGTACAGAGCGCGGTATCACTGAGCCAACACCTACATTCTCTGCTTGTTTCGGTCAGGCTTTCCTTGAGCTTCATCCAACAAAGTACGCAGAGGAGCTTGTTAAGAAGATGGAGAAGACTGGTGCTAAAGCATACTTGGTTAACACTGGTTGGAATGGTACTGGCAAGCGTATCTCTATTAAGGATACACGTGGTATCATTGATGCAATACTTTCAGGTGCTATCAACGAGGCTCCAACAAAGAAGATTCCTATGTTCGACTTTGAGGTTCCAACAGCTCTTCCTGGTGTTGACGCAGCAATCCTCGATCCACGCGATACTTACGCTGACGTTGAGCAGTGGAACGAGAAGGCTAAGGATCTTGCAGGTCGTTTTATCAAGAACTTCGGTAAGTACACTACAAACGAGGCTGGTAAGGCTCTCGTAGAAGCCGGTCCAAAGCTCTAAGTTATGTATAATGGAGCCTTTTCGGTATTACTGAAACGGCGAGATTAATGAAATTAATAAACAGAGTTGCCTGCATTAGTGGGCAACTCCTTTTTTTTGTTAAAAAAGACCGTGATTAACAATAAATTAGCTAATAATGCCGTAAAAGTCTGTGTAAATTAAAGATTTCTGACTAACTTTGCAACTTGAACATAATTAAATATTAATATTTAAGCGTAATGAGAAAGACTCTGCCTATATTCGTGTCAGCCGTAATAGCAATAGCATTATTGTCATCATGTCTGAGCGATGAAGATAATACATACACCTACTATAACGATACGGCAATAACATCATTCTCTCTTGGAACACTAAACAGATATGTTCCTTCAAAGACGACAGCGGGTAAAGATACTATAGTTAAAAGCACATATAACTGCTCGGGATATTCTTTTAACATTGACCAGAAATCAGGACTGATATGGAATGAGGATTCTCTTCCAACTTACATTGATGCTTCAAAAGTTCTTGTAAAAACATCAGCAAAGAACTCAGGAAGTATAGTTATAAAAAGTCTTACTGATGAAACTATTACGGCACTCACTTCTACAGACTCAATAGATTTTAGTGTACCAAGAACACTATACGTGTATAACACTACGGGTACAGCTCGTCGTGAGTATGTTGTGAAAATTGGTGTTCATAAAGAGGAGGCTGACTCTTTTGTGTGGACGAACGTATTGTCGTCTAATCTTTCCATTGCTGCTCTTACAGAGATGAAAGCTGTGTCAAATGGTAAAAATATATTCCTTTTTGGTAATGCAGGAACAAGTCTAAAGATATATGCTGCTCCTGTAAATGATGGTCGTGTATGGAATGAGGTTATTCCAAATACTGCTTTATCAACAGAGGCTGTGAAGAGTGTACTTGTTCGTAATGGTGTGATATTCACTTTTTCTAATGGTAAAGTACTGTCTTCTGACGACGCAAAAACATGGACGGAATGTGGAACAGTCGATTTAAAGCAACTTGTGGCAGCATCTAAGGTTAGACTTTATGCCCTTTCTGTTGATAATAAATTGATGTCTTCTTCTGATAACGGAACGACTTGGGAAGAAGAAATACTTGACGATGATGTTTCGCTTCTTCCTACTCAGGATATTTCTTTTACCAGTCGCACAATGGCAACAAATGCAGGTGCTGAGAAAATAATACTTATTGGTAATCGTAGTGCTACTGCTTTTGCTGATGATACCACTGCTGTTGTATGGACGAAGATAGATGAGAGTGTATCAGGTTCACGTTCAAATAGTTGGAATTTTGTAGAATTTACCTCATATAGTAAATATAAAGCTCCTCGTATGACCAACTGGCAGCTTGTTAATTATGATGGAAACAGGTTAAAGGCTGTCGGAGGGAATTGTGTTGGAAAGAGTAGTGTGGAAGGCTTGAGCCGAATATATAATAGTAGTGATGATGGTCTTACATGGTGCAATGACAGTGTGATGACTATACCTGCTGGTCTTGACAAAACAGAAACAGTCTTTACATTGGTATCTGACGGGGTGGATTCTATTTGGCTCATAGCAGGAAAGTCCGGTCAGGTTTGGAAAGGACGCATCAACCGCTTGGCATGGAGGGAAGAGCAGGATGTGTTCTTTGAATAAACAGAATATCATCAACGACTTAAATGAAGGTTCATTATCTCATATCCTTGTTCTTGTTCACACTTTTGTTCACCGCAACAGTGAGGGCACAGAGTGAGCCTGAATATAGAATGGAGATAGGTGCAGGAGTAGGTTTTATGAATTATCTTGGCGATTTCAATGGAAATTTTACAAAGGAGATGCAGCCATCTGCCACTTTGGTTTACCGCTATATATTCAATCCACGACAAGGGCTTAGATTTACAGCGGATTACGGAAAGTTGAAGGGTTCGTCAAGTAAAAGTAATACTGCCTACCCAGATTTGCATACAGGACAATATGCAGGCGGACAGGTGTATGATTTTGATAATAGTCTGTATGCGCTGAATGCGGTGTATGAATATAACTTCTGGCCATACGGCACAGGGCGTGAATATCGTGGTGCAAAGCCATTAACACCGTATGTTTTCGCTGGAATAGGACTTGCCTATATAAATGGCGTAGGAGTTCGCACTACAGCAGGTAATATTCCTATAGGTATAGGTATTAAATATAAAATAGGTGACAGGCTGAATCTTAGCATTGATTGGACTATGTACTTTACAACAAGCGATAGGCTTGACGGGGTTAAAGACCCATACAGAGTAGAAACATCAGGACTGTTTAAGAACAGTGATTGTTATTCTGGAGTAAGACTTAGTCTGACATATAGTTTCAAGGAAAAATGCCGTGTATGCCATAATGATGACGAATAAACCATTAGGGGAAAGTTAGTAATGATAGAAATAGATAAAGAGCGCATACCAAGCCACATAGCCATAATAATGGATGGTAATGGTCGTTGGGCAATTGAGCAGGGTAAGGAAAGAAGCTACGGACATCAAGCCGGAGTAGATACCGTGCGCAGAATAACATCTGAATGTTCCAGATTAGGAGTAAAATATCTTACTCTATATACTTTCTCAACAGAAAACTGGAATCGTCCTGCTGATGAAGTTTCAGCACTTATGGGATTAGTTCTCACCTCCCTTGAGGATGAAATTTTTATGAAGAATAATGTCAGTTTTAAGGTTATTGGTGACATGAACCGTCTGCCTGAATCTGTAAGAGTAAAACTGCAGCAGACAGTTGACAATACTTCAAAGAATACGGGAATGACAATGGTGGTGGCATTAAGTTATTCTTCACGGTGGGAAATTTCAGAAGCAGCAAAAGCAATAGCAGCAAAAGTCAAGTCAGGAGAAATAGAAGTTGAAGAAATAAGCGAGGAAATGATTTCACAGAATCTGACAACCAATTTCATGCCTGACCCAGATTTGCTTATCAGAACTGGTGGAGAATTGCGTATCAGTAATTATCTATTGTGGCAGATAGCATACTCTGAGTTGTATTTTTGCGATACTTTCTGGCCTGCATTTATGGAAGAAGATCTGCACAAAGCTATTGCAAGTTACCAGCATCGCCAACGTAGATTCGGCAAAACCGAAGCTCAAGTGGAGGAGGAAGAATAAGGATTATAATAAAGACAGAATAATAATCATCAAGAAATATAAATTAGGATGAACCAATTTCAACGTATAATGTTAATGACTGTAATCGCCTTGTTTTCAAGTTTGCAGATTTCAGCACAAGACAAAATAGTTAATCCGGAAATTTCTTATGCCGCTAATCCTCGTACTTGCAAAATCGCAGGTATGGTGGTGACAGGTATTGAAGGTTATGAGGACTATATGCTTACAGGTATTTCTAACCTGTCCATTGGTCAGGAAATATCTCTTCCTGGAACAGAAATTACTGATGCAGTAAAACGTTTCTGGAAACACGGCTTGTTCTCTGATGTTTCTATTTCTGTTGACTCTATAATAGGTCGTAATGTGTATTTGCACTTTCATCTTGCTCCACTGCCTCGTGTTTCTGAGATAAACTACCATGGACTTAAGAAATCAGAACGTGACGACATGCAGGAAAAGCTTGGTATGATGAAAGAATATCAGATTACCCCGTCAATGATTGACCGTGCCAAGGTGTTGGCAAAGAAGTATTTTGATGATAAAGGATTTAATGATGCTGAGATAAAGATTGTACAACATGATGATATTTCACGAAAGAACTTTGTTATTCTTGATGTTATTGTAGATAAGAAGCAGAAGAAAAAGATTAAGAATCTGGAAGTTGTTGGCAACAAGGAAATCAGCATAAAGAAGATTAAAGGTGGATTGTTTAAGAAAGGAGCTTTCAAGAAGACACACGAAGTAAACAAAATCGGAAACTTCCTTAAGGCAAAGAAATATACTCCAGAGCGTTGGGCTAACGACAAGAAGAGTCTGCTTGACATGTATAACGAACATGGTTATCGTGATGCACGAATCATTGAGGATAGTGTATGGAGTGTAGATGATAAGCACGTTAATATATATATAAAGGTGGATGAAGGAAAGAAATACTATCTGCGTAATATTTCGTGGGTAGGTAATACTGTATATCCTACTGATTATCTGAATGCTGTTTTAGGCATGAATAAAGGAGATATCTATAACCAGAAACTTATGAATAAACGCCTTACCGAAGATGAGGATGCTGTTGGTAATGCTTATTGGAATAATGGATATATATTCTATAACCTTGACCCTGTAGATGTGAATGTTGTAGGCGACTCTATTGATGTAGAGATGCGTATTCAGGAAGGACCGCAAGCAAGAATTAACCGTGTTCGTATCAATGGTAATGACAGACTTTATGAAAATGTTGTTAGGCGTGAACTTCGTACAAAGCCTGGCGACCTGTTCTCCAAGGAAGCATTGCAGCGTTCTGCACGTGAACTTGCTTCAATGGGGCATTTCGACCCTGAGGCGGTATCTCCTGATGTTAAGCCTGATTATGAAAACGGTACGGTTAATATTAACTGGAACTTAGCGCAGAAGTCTAATGACCAGATTGAACTTTCACTGGGTTGGGGACAAACAGGTGTAATTGGAAGAGTAGGTTTGAAACTTACAAACTTCTCTATGGCTAACCTCTTCCGCAAGAATGCCGAGCATCGTGGCATTATGCCAATAGGTGACGGCGAGACTATGTCTATATCTGCTCAGACTAATGGTACTTACTACCAATCTTACAATGTAGGCTATTCTACAAACTGGTTTGGCGGCAAGCGTCCTATTCAGTTCTCGGTAGGAGTTTACTATTCTAAACAGACCAGTGTGTCAGATTCTTACTATAATAGCGGATATATGAACAACTACTATAATTATCTCTATGGTTATGGAAGTTCATATTATAATAATTACGAAAGCTATTACGATCCAGACAAATATGTGCAGCTGTTAGGTGCTTCCATAGGTTGGGGTAAACGTCTGCGCTGGCCCGATGACTACTTCGTGTTCTCAGCACAATTGGCTTATACTCGTTATATGCTGAAGAACTGGCAATACTTCCTGATGACCAATGGTAATGCAAACAATCTGAATCTCAGTTTGTCGTTGAGCAGAACATCTACTGATAATCAGCTCTTCCCACGTCGTGGCTCTGAATTTACGGCTTCTGTTACACTTACCCCACCATGGTCGTTATGGGATGGCAAGAATTATGAGAATTTAGCAAATGATAAAAAGTCGGCAACTTATTCTCAGGAACAGCAGGAAAAGTATCGTTGGATTGAATATCACAAGTGGAAGTTCAAGGCTCGTACCTTTACAGCCCTTACTCCTTCACAGAAATGTTTTGTACTTATGACTCGTGTTGAACTTGGTATTCTTGGTAGTTACAATAAGTTCAAGAAGTCACCTTTCGAGACTTTCTATGTTGGTGGTGATGGTATGTCGGGAGGATATTCAACCTCTTACGCAGAGGAGACAATAGGTCTTCGTGGATATGAGAATGGTGCTCTCACCCCTTATGGTTATGAGGGATATGCCTATAATCGTTTGACACTTGAATTACGTTATCCATTCATGCTCGGTAATACTACTATTTACGGACTTGGATTCATCGAGGGTGGTAATGCATGGTCATCAGTAAAGAACTTCAATCCTTTTGATATGAAGCGTTCAGCAGGTGTTGGTGTACGTATCTTCCTGCCAATGGTAGGTTTGATGGGTATTGACTGGGCTTATGGTTTTGACAAGGTGTTTGGTACAAGAGGTGGAGGCCATTTCCACTTTGTACTCGGACAGGAATTTTAATATAACATAATAAAAACAGGATTTATGAAAAGAATATTTGTGGTTTTCGCCATGTTAATGGTTGTTGTCAGTGCATCTGCACAGAAGTTTGCATTGCTCGACATGGAATATATTCTTAAGAACATTCCTGCCTATGAGCGTGCTAACGAGCAGCTTAATCAGGTGAGCAAGAAATGGCAGGCCGAGATAGAAGTACTTAGCACCGAAGCAGGTACTATGTATAAGAATTATCAGAATGAGGTAGTATTCCTTTCTGAGGAACAAAAAAAGTCTCGTCAGGAAGCAATAATGAAGAAAGAAAAAGAAGCAAGTGAACTGAAGCGTAAATACTTTGGTCCGGAAGGAGAACTCTTCAAAAAGCGTGAGGCATTGATTACTCCTATTCAGGAGGAAATATACAACACAGTGAAAGAAATTTCTGAACTCCGCGGCTATAGTCTTGTTATAGACCGCTCTTCTGATTCGGGTATAATCTATGGTTCTCCAAAGGTTGATATAAGTAATGAAGTATTAGAAAAATTGGGATATTCCAATTAGTATATAGAATAATAGTAATAATTTAAACAATAGGAAAAAATGAAAAAGTTTATTGCAATTATGCTTCTGTGTCTGCCAATGACAATGATGGCTCAACAGAAGTTTGGACACATTAATGCACAGGAAGTACTCACATCAATGCCAGAGTATAGTATTGCCAATGGTGAAATCGAGGCTAAGGCTAAAGAGTTTCAGGGCGAGATGGAAGAAATGCAGAAGGAGTTGCAGCGTAAGGCTGAGGAATATGACAAACAGAAGTCAACACTACCAGCTACAAAGCAACAGGAAACTGAAGCAGAGTTGAACAGCTTGTATCAAAAACTTCAACAGGCTAATCAGGACTATCAGCAGAAGCTCCAGAAACTTCAGCAGGAGAAGCAACAGCCTCTTTATGCTAAACTTATGAATGCCATTGCTACAGTTGGTAAGACTGGTGGATATGTTTATATCATGGACATCAATACAGCTCTTTATACCAATGATGCTCTCAGCGAAGACGTTACTGCGAAGGTAAAAGCTGCATTGAAAAAGTAATCTTTAGGAAATGAAAAAACTGTTTATTATATTGGTGGCTGTTATGGCCACCATTTCCGTTTCTGCACAGGAATCCGTGGCATTCCGATTTGGCAGTATAAAATATAATACAATTCTCAAGTCTATGCCTGAATATTTGCAAGTCGAAGCTGATTTAGAGAACCTTCGCCAGAAGTATGAAAAGGAAATGAAGACTTCCGAGGAAGAATTTAATGCTAAGTATGAAGTATTCCTTTCTGAGCAGAGCACTTATGCCCCTTCTATTCTCCGCAAGCGTCAATCAGAACTTGAAGATATGCTGCGTAGGAATGAGCAGTTTCGTCTTGAGTCAATGCGTGTGTTGGAACAGGCTCGTGTTGATATGATGGTTTCCGTTAAGAGTAAGCTCAATGCTGCAATTTCTTCTGTTGCTGCTGCATATTCACTCGCTTTTGTTCTTAACACTGATTCTGATGCAGTGCCATTCATCAATGCCGGTATGGCGTATGATATAACCCCAGCTGTTACAGAGGCTGTAAAATAAATAGCGATGATATTTCCTGAGAATGCAGGTCCTATAGGAGTGTTTGACTCTGGATATGGTGGATTGACAATATTGCATGAGATTCGTCAGTTGTTGCCACAGTATAACTATGTCTATCTTGGTGATAACGCTCGTGCTCCATACGGCAACCGCTCTTTTGAGGTTGTATATGAATTTACCCGTCAGGCTGTTCTGAAACTCTTTGAGCAGGGCTGCCACCTTGTTATTCTCGGTTGTAACACCGCTTCGGCTAAGGCTCTTCGTTCTATACAGCAGTTGATATTGCCTGAACTGTGTCCTGACCGTCGCGTGCTTGGCATAATCCGCCCTACAGCAGAAGTCATATCCGATATAACAAAGACACGTCATATAGGTGTACTCGCTACAGAAGGTACTATACGAAGCAACAGTTATAGTCTTGAGATAGGCAAACTTTTTCCTGATATTAAGGTTTCAGGACAGGCTTGTCCTCTCTGGGCGGCTATTGTAGAAGCTAATGAAGCAGACTCTGACGGCGCTGACTACTTTGTTAAAAAGAGAATTGACCAGCTTATGGCTAAAGATTCGGAAATTGATACAATAGTACTTGGTTGTACTCATTATCCTCTTTTGATGAATAGTATTCAGCGTAATTCACCTGCTGATGTGCGTATTGTTCCTCAAGGACAATATGTGGCACGTGCTCTTGAAGAATATCTTCACCGCCATCCTGAGATAGATGATAAGTGCTTGAAGAATGGTGAATGCCATTATCTAACGACTGAAAGTGAAGAACGTTTTAAGGAATGTGCACAGATATTCCTACACGAGGAAGTAGATGTATCACGTGTTACACTTGACTGAATCTAATTTATAAATCAGTTTACTGCTTTCTACATGCGATATCTATTACTTTACCTATTTATATTACTCTCCAGCACAGCTCAATCCCAGACTGTGGAAAAAGTCATAGTGCATCTTAAAGATGGGCAAAAGATAGAATATTCAATGTCTGATGTCAGCTTTGTGGAAATTGTAGTGCCGCAAGCAACTGACGACAAAGAAGAAGTAAGCATTGGTGGAACTATTGCTCCTGCTCTTGATTTAGGACTTAGTGTATTGTGGGCAGAGCATAATCTTGGTGCTTCAATGCCTACTGATGCTGGTGGTAGATATGTATGGATGTCGCCCGACCTTTCGGCATGGGGTGAAGGTTGGCGTCTTCCTACAGATGAAGAATGGGAAGAACTCTATCATGTTGGTTCTTGGGAATGGACTGTGCGTAATGGAGTTGCCGGCAGATTAATAACTGGTACTACAGGACAGTCAATGTTTCTTCCTGCCGCAGGCATCTCTTTTGGAGGCAATGTATGTGTTAACGGTCAAGTAGGTGTATATTGGACTGCTTCTTCTGTTGAAGTTTTGCCTACAGGTACCGAGGCTGTTGGTGCTTATTTCGACAGTGCTAACATTTATAGAATCGAGTATCCAAAAACTAATCTTTTCTCTGTCCGCCTTGTTAAAGACAAGTAATTATCTATATTCCATGCGCTTTATTTTATTCATAATACTTCATGTTCTTTTTTCTATGACAGCTTTCAGTCATAACAATACTTGGTGTGTGCTGAAGTTGAAAGACGGTGTGGAACAGTCCTATGTTGTTTCTGGTAGAATGATAGTTGTTGTAGAGGGTGATTCCATACGCTTTGAGTCGTCACCTCTTACTGTGTCCTATTCAAAGCATGCCGTAAAAAGCTATTATTTTCGTAGTGATTTCACAAGTGATATTCCCCAAGTTACTGATAATGGAATGCGGGTTGAACATCTTGGTTCCGGCTTGCTGGTCATATCAGGAATACCAGAGGGAAGAAGTGTAAAGGTATATGGAATAAATGGAATTGAATATAAAAAAGTTTCCAGCAATGCCGGAAACAATATTCATATAGACATCTCCTCACTTCCTAAAGGCACCTATCTTATACATCTTTCAGGCTTTCCCGCTTTGAAAGTGGTTAATTAGTTGCTTGGTTACAAAGTATTATTCGTCTAATAATCGGTTGGACATGTATTTAACAGGATACCACACAGCAGCCCAGCCAACTACTATTACAGTGATAAACACAATTGCTACATCTATGTAGTGAACACTCACAGGATAAGCATTCACTATATAGCTTCCTGCATTTCCCATTTTCACCAACCCGTATTGTTGTTGCAATAGGCACAGCAGTAGTCCTGCAATAATACCTATTGATGCACCAATGGTGGTAATGATTCTTCCCTCAAAGAGGAATATGCGTGATATTTGTTTATCATTGGCTCCAAGATTGCGCAGTGTCTTTACATCCTCCTTTTTGTCGATTATGAGCATTGATATGCTTCCTATTATATTGAAGCATGCTACTATCAATATGAATGTAAGGAAAATATAAGCCAATACCTTTTCTATTTGCATTATGCGGAAAGTGTCAGCCTGCTGTTCAAAACGGTCTAATACCTTGTACTTTTCACCAACTACATCTTGTATCTTAGCCTTTACAGCCTTTATGTCCTCTCCTTTCTTGAGTCTTAATTCAAGCGAAGTCATCTCACCCTGCATATCAAACAGTCGCCGTGCAAATGATACAGGAGCAAGCAGAACATTCCTGTCGTATTTTGCCTGCCCCACAGAGAACACAAGTGGAGGCAGCATAAGCGAATCGACAACAAATCCTTCTTCAGGATTGGTCATGTCAATCTGCCCCGTACGTTGTGCCGCATATACTTTCAAATAGTCCTGCCAGCGAGTATCGCTTCCCATCAGTTGGGCTGCCATTGCACCCATTATGCCAAATTCCAATACTCCTGCTTTCAAACAGAATTCTCCCTGTCCGTAGAGACATTCGTTTATATAGGTAAGCTGTTCAAAATTGTCTTCTACACCTTTCAACGTAAGCATGAGCTGTTTCCCGTTATACACAGCCATTACAATATCCTCTACACACTCCGTGGCAACCTCTATTTCCTTCATGGCTTTCACTCTCACGAGCGCCGGGTCATCGGCAGGCATAGTCTTTCCATGCACTGCCACAATCTTCAACTGTGGGTCGAAGTTTGTAAGCAGCGATGCTACCATATCATGAAAGCCGTTGAAAACGCTCAGTACAACTACTAAAGCCATTGAAGCAACAGCTACACCGACAACACTTATGCCGCTGATGATATTAATGGCATTAGTGCTCTTCTTTGACAATATATAGCGCTTGGCTATGAAGAACGGGAAGTTCATTTCTTAAGCAGTTCGTCTATGCGCTCAATATAGTCAAGACTGTCGTCAATATGAAATCGCAGCTCGGGAATTATACGCAGCTGATTGCGCACGCGAGTACCAAGTTCGTATCTTATCTGTGATGTTGTACGGTTTATGTTTTCCAATATTGTCTCACCTTTCTCTGATGGAAAGATGCTTAGATATGCAGTGCAGATGCTGAGGTCGGGCGATACTTTCACGTTAGTAACGCTTATTAATACTCCGTGCATCTGTTTTGTCTGCATCTGGAAAATAAGACTTAATTCCTTTTGCAGCAGACGTGCTATTCTGTTTTGTCTTGTTTCTTGCATAGTTCGTTTCTTTATTTTATTTCTTCCTTATTAGTGTAAGCCCATCGCGTAGTGGCAGAATCACTTTCTCCACTCTATTGTCGTGGGCAATATAGTCGTTGAATTTCAATATGCCTTGTGTTTGTTGGTCTTTAACATATTGTGGATCTATCACATGTTCGTCCCACAATGTGTTGTCGGCAAGTATGAAGCCGCCTTTTCTTATTATGCCGAGTGTCATCTCATAGGTTTCTAAGTAAGTGCGCTTGTCGCCGTCGATAAATGCCATGTCAAACTCTATTCCGAGTTTCGGAGCTGCCTCTATGGCGTTACCGATTATAAATTCTATGCGGTCGGCAACATTTGAATTTTCTATCCAAGGACGTGTAAAGTCCTCTTGCTCGTCGTTTATTTCAAACGTATATACTTTGCCTCCAGCCTCTAAACCCTCTGCCATACATATTGCACTATAGCCTGCGAACGTTCCGATCTCAAGTATATTCTTCGGGCGAATCATTTTTACAAGCATTTTCAGTAGTCTGCCTTGTAGATGACCGCTTGCCATTCTTCCATGCAACAGTTCCACGTTGGTTGCTCTGTACAGACGGTGCAGATATTCCGGTTCGGGGTCAATGTGACTCAGTATATAGTCTTCTATATTCATCGACTGTTTTTATTATCGTGTAATAAAACTCTCTACAGCCAGCCGGTAGCTGTTAAGTCCGAATCCGCAGATTACTCCCTGGCATGCAGCGGAAATCATTGAATGGTGGCGAAACTCTTCACGTTTGTGAACATTTGATATGTGCACTTCAATAACAGGAGTTGTCAATGCACGTATGCAGTCGCCAAGGGCTATACTCGTGTGTGTGTAAGCCCCTGCGTTAAGCACTATGCCGTCGTAGGAGAATCCTACTTCCTGCATTTTGTTTATCAACTCTCCCTCAATGTTGCTTTGGTAATACTCAAGTTCAACGTTAGGATATGCAGCCTTTAATACTGGTATGTATTCCTCGAAAGAATTTTGTCCGTAGATACCGGGTTCCCTCACACCAAGGAGATTGAGGTTTGGACCATTAATGATAAGTATTTTCATCTTCCGCAATTAAAAGTTGTAAACAGGTGAAACGCTTGTTTCAATTATTTCGTAAATTTGTAGGCAAAAGTACTAAAAAAGATGGAGAACAACAAGAAAACACCTGTAAATATTGTTCGTGCGTATGTGAGATACCTCAAACTCGAACGAAACTACTCTTCAAATACCATTGAGGCATACGAGCACGACATTGCTTATTTGCTCGACTTCTGTGAAGCGGAAGGACTGAAGGCGCAAGACTTGGTACTCGACGACCTGCGCAGGTTTGCTGCAAGCATACATGAACATGGCGTGGGGGCAAGCACACAGGCAAGGATACTTAGCGGTGTGAGGTCGTTCTACCGTTTTCTTGCGCTTGAAGGATATATTGAAAACGACCCGACCGAGTTGCTCGAATCTCCACAATTAGGCGAACACCTGCCTGAAGTTCTGTCAACAGAAGAGGTTGATATTCTTGAGGCATCTGTCGATTTATCCAAACCAGAAGGTCAAAGAAATAGAGCTATAATAGAAATACTTTTCTCCTGTGGACTTCGTGTATCGGAGCTGGTTAATCTTAAACTGTCTGATATATACAAGACAGAGCAGTTCCTGCGAGTAAAAGGCAAGGGAAATAAGGAGCGGCTTGTTCCTATTTCACCACAGGCACTTAAAGAACTTGACTATTGGTATCTTGACCGTAACCTGTTGAAGATAAAGCCGGGCGAAGAGGATTATGTGTTCCTCAACCGGCGTGGCGCACATCTCACCCGCACCATGATACTCATAATGATAAAACGGCAGGCGCTTGAAGCAGGCATAACCAAGACTATAAGCCCCCACACTCTGCGTCATTCCTTTGCCACAGCACTGCTCAAAGGCGGCGCCGACCTTAGAGTTATTCAGGCGATGCTCGGGCATGAGAGCATTGGAACTACGGAAATATACACCCATATTGATACAACAACATTGCGTGAGGAAATAT
Organism: Prevotella sp.; assembly: GCA_041855685.1. Lineage (GTDB taxonomy): Bacteria > Bacteroidota > Bacteroidia > Bacteroidales > Bacteroidaceae > Prevotella. Next base: position 43,271 of record JBHAEQ010000009.1, read on the forward strand.
TGTTGCACCACCCGAGAAACAAAAGAAAATTCTAAAGTTCAGATTCTTCTCTTATGACTGATGAACTGTTGAAAATTACAAACAAAAAGTCAAAATAAAGCCCTTGTATTTGGTCGTTTTACAAAATAAAAACCTGTCGGACACAGAAATGAGAGATATGAGGCATTAGAAATTGAAATAGAAATGCTGTAAAAGCGTTTTTTTAGCTTACTTGCTGCTAATAACTGGTTTTATGCCCTATAAGTAGTTACTTATACAATGTAACAATAGTTATTCTTATGCTGTAACGATAGTTATCGTTATGTCATAAGGATAGTTATTCTTAGCTTGTAGTAACAGTTATTCTTATAGATGCGCTTCAATATGGTGTAAAGAAGCGCATCTATAGAGGTTGCAGAAGCGCTTCTGCAGGCCATATAAAAGCGCTTTTGTAGGATTAACTCATTATTTTATTGAAATTAAACCGTTGCACTAAGCTCAAAGTTTCATTATTATACACTAATTATACAGATTTATAGTTATTATTTTTCTAGAAGCATAAAAATTTCGGCAATAATTTTTTGTGAATAGATTTTACAGTGGTTTGGTTGTTTGGTGGTTTAGTTGTTTTGCTTTAACCTTATAACCTCACAACCTTACAACCCCTTTTCTGTCATTATTGCTATACGCCCCTGAATGGGACGCATTTATTAGCACATGGTATTAACCATGTGTAAATACGTATGCATATAGTTATCCCCCTCCCATGCGGTATGCGCCGCATGGAAGGGGTAAGGGGGTGGGCAATCCCTTTTTCGTAGAGTTGCCACCCTACGTACAATGGCGCCACTTACAGGGCGCTACTCTTAACTTCAGAACCTTCCTAACCCCTAATCTCAACTGAGTATATTTATATGCGAAAGTTCAGTACTTATAAAAAATCTTCATGTTTGTTGCATTAGTGCTTCCACAATATTCTGTAGAAGCACTAATGTTGTTTTTAAGATGAAGTATAGGAAATATCTTAGTGTATAGATACTTTATCCGTAAGAACGAATCCTTCATTTGACATAGCATTAACAATATAGACTCCTGCAGTCCAATTGTTTGTATGTATTATAAGATTATTGTTTTCTGTTGTGCCACTATAAACTTTTTGATTGGTTATAGCATTGTAAACATCAACCTTCCATTCTTTTGTTTTATCCGTAATGGTTGTTTTGCGTATTTCTTTATTTGGAATTTCCTCTTTATTCTCATAATTAAGTGTTATTTGCATTGATTCTCCTAAATTGGTTATTCTCAGTTGTGAATTATATGGATAGCCACCTTGAGTAACTCTAAATCTTATGGTATAATCATAACAAGCCCCATTAACTTTAATATTAAACATATCGCCATTATCACTAGTGTCCACTAAAAATGGACGAGTTTAAAAATTAAATAAATTAGGTTCATCAGAACCGCTTTGGTCTTTGTCATTTTTGAATGTAGTTTTGTCGAAGAGACCTCTCAGATGCGTTGTGTCAGTGAGCGACATGCTGAGGATTTGCAGTACCTCATAGGTGCTTCTATTCAGTCGCATATCATGCTGCACAA
>JBHAEQ010000010.1:0-54864 GCA_041855685.1 Prevotella sp.
ATAGGGTGAATGAACGTACGTCTATAGGGTGAGTGCACGTACGTCAACAAATTTATAGACGTACGTCCATAGAGTATAACAATAACTATCGACTCACTTTTCGCATGATTTTTCACAGAGTTTCATGAAATTCATTGTTGGAAAGCATAAAAAGGCTATGAACAACAACGTAGGGACAGACCCTGTGTCTGTCCGCACAGAAATAATAAAATCGGGAATAATATTGACATAAAGGAAAAGTAGAAAAATGTAAGGTTGTGAGGTTATGCGGTTTGTTCTCCTCCTAAATTTCGACTGCGCCATTAAATAATTAAGATGGACGCATTATATTGTATCCATCTTAATTACTTCTATAAAATTCAAACAAATTTTATCAAAGAATAATCATCTATTCATCTGTAAACTGTTTTATCCGCTGTTCCTCAGAGAGTTTGCAAATAAGCAGCGAATTGTCTTTCTCTGCAACAATATAGCCTTCAAGACCTTGAACAACAACTTTCTTCTCCTGCGTACAATGAACTATACAATCATGAGAGTCGAACATTCTAATATTGTTGCCAATGAGCGAATTACCATAAATATCACGTGGAGTCTGCTTTAACAATGCACCCCATGTACCAAGATCACTCCAACCGAAACTTGCAGGAAATACATATATCTCATCAGCTTTCTCCATCACGGCATAGTCTATGGAGATACTCTCACAACCGCCATACTTTTCATCAATGACAACCTGCTCCTGCGGAGTACCGAAACAAGAACACATACTCTCAAACAATCTTGCCATACTTGGCTGATAAAGACGGAAAGCATTTACAATGGTTGATACATTCCAAATAAATATACCAGCATTCCAGAAATAATTATTCTGCCCTATATACTTCTTTGCAGTCTCCAAATCAGGTTTCTCACGGAAAGAATCTACTCTGAACACCTCATTATTGCGCATAGAAGGATTAGACAAATCAGCCTGTATATAGCCGTAACCTGTCTCCGGACGATTGGGCTGCATACCAAGCGTTACAATACCATCAGACTCGGAAACAAATCGAAGACTTGAGGTTATTACTCTGCGAAACTCTTGAACATCCAATACTACAGCATCGCTTGGTGTAACAACGATATTGGCATTTGGATCCTGAGTCTTGATTCTCCATGACACATAAGCTATACAAGGTGCTGTATTCCTGCGACATGGTTCAAGCAATATATGCGAACGGTCAACATCAGGCAGTTGCTCGGCAACAATGTCAGCATAATTCTTATTTGTTAATATCCATACATTAGTGTCAGGAACAAGTCCCTTGAAACGGTCATAAGTCAACTGAAGCAAACTTCTGCCTACTCCCATTACATCAATAAACTGCTTTGGACGCTCAACTGTACTCATTGGCCAGAAGCGGCTTCCAACTCCACCTGCCATCAATACAAGATGGTTATTTTCGTTTGACATGATATGCTACTTTTTATAAAACTTTCGCAAAAGTACACAAAAATACTTTAACAGAAGAACATTTGATGTAAAAAGTTCTTCCAAACATTTTATTTTTAGTAACTTTGCGCTATGATTTCTAAGGCGAAAATAAAGCAAATACGCTCTTTGGAGATGAAGAAACATCGCCAAGCAGAAAGATTATTTGTTGCAGAAGGTTCTAAAGTCATTGCCGAATTGAGCAAGGTTTGCAACCCTATAGAAATCTACGAAGGAGAAGATGCCGCAAAGGCAAGTTTCCTACAGCACCCACAAGGAATATTAGCATTGTTTCCAACTAATATTCACGAAAGAATCATTCCCGAATCAAAACTCAAACTGATGCTCGACGGTGTACAAGACCCTGGCAACATGGGGACTATAGTACGCATTGCCGACTGGTTTGGAATTGATCACATATACTGTTCAAAAGAGTCTGCCGACATTTTCAACCCCAAGGTGGTACAAGCCACTATGGGTTCGTTGGCAAGAGTAAAAGTAGAGTATTGCGACCTTCATGCCCTACTCGACTCGCTTCCAAAGGATTTCCCTGTATATGGCACATTGCTCGACGGTAGCGACATATATAAAGAAGAACTAAGCCAAGAAGGCATCATAATAATGGGAAATGAAGGAAATGGAATAAGCAGGGAAATTAGAACAAAGATAAATCATAAACTACGCATACCAAGTTTTCCCGCAGACAGACCGACTGCCGAAAGTCTTAACGTAGCAATCGCTGCTGCAATAGTATGCGCCGAATTTAGAAGACAATGACAGACGAACTTTTTAAGAGACGCAGCATCTCGGAATGTATGGGAGATGCATGGACATTATTGAGTACAAACATAATGCGTGTAATAAAAGCAGTATGGATTCCTGCCCTGCTTTTGGCTGCCGCCTCGGCTTTAGTGTCAGGCTTTTCGGCAAGAAGAGTTATATATGCTTCGAGCTCAGACACTAACTTTACTGAAATTATAACAATGTTTGCCGGAATGTGCGTTTTTATGCTAATTGCAATATACATAAATGCACGTATCTATAAACTTCTGAACGAGCAAGATTTCAAATTCTGTCTTAATCGTTCTTCCAAGGTAATGAGTTTTATATTTGGATTCATATTAGTATCAACCATAATATACAGTTGCATTACTGTAGTAGCAATATATGCAGGTCAGAACGGAAGCATGCCTGCTATAGCAATGAAAGCTGCATACCCTGCTGCTCTATTCCTCATCACAGTCTTGATACTTGTGTTCATAAGCCCATTAAGCTATGTATTCACAAAATACCTTATAGAACCAGAAATAAAGCTGCATGATACTTGGAAAAACTACAAAACAGCGTTTAAGAGTTTAGGATTCATCATAACCTTCGTTTTGCTTTGCTGCCTGATTCTCGTAATATCATATTGCGTAACTGCAATGCCAGCACTAATAACAGTGCTTGCCGTTACATACGCAAAAGCAGGAATCGCAAACGGCGACTCATCAGGTCTGCCCGAGAATTTCCATCTTATATATGCGTTAACAACCTTCATAACAAGTTTCATAGCAACAACTCTTAACGTATGGTTTATATTTACACAATACTACCTCTATGCAACTATAGAGGCAAAAAACGGCAGAACCGACGAAATATCCACAAAAGCATAACCCTATGGCAAAAAGAATACTATTCATTGACCGCGACGGGACGTTGATTAAAGAACCCGCCGACGAACAGATTGACTCTTTTGAGAAACTCGAATTTGTAGAAGGTGCATTCAAAGCACTATCGTTCATAACCGAACACACTGATTACGAACTTGTAATGGTAAGCAATCAGGACGGATTAGGAACCGATTCTTTTCCAGAAGAAACATTCTGGCCAGTGCATAATTTCATTATCAAGACATTAGAAGGCGAAGGAATTATATTCAAGAAACAACATATAGATAGACATTTCCCCAGCGACAACGCTCCTACAAGAAAGCCTGGCATTGCCATGCTTACAGAATATATTGAAAACAGCGAATACGACATCGAAAATTCATACGTCATAGGCGACCGAGACACTGATGCACAAATGGCAGTCAATCTCGGTTGCAAGGCACTGATAATAGGAAGAGACGGAATGAACTGGAGCAAGATTGCAGAGATTATATTCGCAGGAGAACGCAAGGCTGAAGTAGTACGCAAAACAAAAGAAACCGACATATCCGTGAGAGTGAATCTCGATGGAAATGGTAATTGTGATATAAAAACAGGATTAGGATTCTTCGACCACATGCTCGAGCAGATAGCCAAGCACGGCATGATTGACTTGTATATAAGATGCCATGGCGACCTCAATGTTGACGAACATCACACCATTGAAGACACTGCACTCGCACTTGGCGAGTGCCTCCTCACCGCCTTAGGCAGCAAGCGAGGCATTGAGCGCTACGGCTATTCTCTGCCCATGGACGACTGCCTTTGCCAAGCCGCACTCGATTTCGGCGGACGTCCGTGGCTTGTATGGGAAGCCGACTTCCACAGAGAGAAGATAGGCGAGATGCCCACGGAGATGTTCCTGCATTTCTTCAAATCCCTGTCAGACGCAGCCCGTATGAACCTCAACATAAAGGCGGAGGGCAGCAACGAGCACCACAAGATAGAAGGCATATTCAAAGCCTTCGCGCGCAGCCTGAAAATGGCTGTGCGCCGCGACATCTACCACTACGAACTGCCTTCTACCAAGGGCGTGCTGTAGCAGAGCGAGTGCCTCGCAACTCATTCCCCCCACACTCTGTTTTTCATGATACTGCCATAACTATGACATGGGTACTGTCACAACTATGGCAGAGGCACTCGGATTTTATACAGAGACGGACACACAGCAGAAGCAGTGTTACATCTGTCGCCTAAGTAAAGATTATTCACGATTTCGAGTTTACCCTTTTTTCGCCGTTTTCGTATCATTAAAACCATTTATCCACCGCAATAAAAATCGTAGCTTAAATCGGTGGTCAAAATGTCGCATTGCAAAGTATATTCCTATTTATCATTTGTAATTGTACCCTGTAAATTGCTAAATCACACATTAATCCTTGTCTCCCTAAAAAACTTCTCGAAATATTTGCAACGTAAAGCATAAATCATTATCTTTGCCACCGCAAACCCCTACAAGCCGAAACATCATGCGAAAAGCAACAAACACAAACACCCACCGCACCGTAGCGAGTGAAAACATCGCCACGAATGCCCTTTATACGCCCGCCACACGGCGTTTGCGCCCATTCGGGGGGGGGGGAGCCCCAACAAATGATTTAGAGGTTCAAGCGAAAACTGCCGAAACTGGCAGACGACACAACGGAAGGCTCTGCCTGTATATCCTTTTCATGGGAATACGGGCGGGGCTTTCTGCTTGTTGCCCTGCGTCTGGAGTGTGCGCCACGGCGCACAACAACGAAACAGTGGACAGAGTCCACACAAATAACAATAATCAATATTAATAACTCTAAAAAGCAAGATTATGAAGACTTTTAAATTTTTCTTAGTAACGCTGGCAGTACTGCTCATGTCTGCCACAGCGGCAATGGCTAATTTCAGCCAAGCATCTCTCACATTGCGTGTCAACGGCAATGAGATGACAATCAACCCTGTGGCACAACCCAACGTCAACATTGACGATGGAGTGTGGAGTTTCGTAATAGACGATTTCGAGGCGACAACCACCATGTCGGTAAGTAACGTATTATTAGTGTATAGTTTCTTCCAAGGCAACACACAAGTCACACAAGAAGCCGCCATTACTGGAAAACACGACGGAAATGGCATTAAATGGGAACAAGACGGCGACCCTCGGGAGCTTATCTCTGGGCTGGAAGTAGGTAAAACCTATACGCTGAAATATTACTTATTAGGTGGTGATGAAGCTGATTATTTCATTCTCCCGCAGAATGGTTACAATAAGTTCAGCGTCACCTTTACCGTAGCTCCTGCCTCAGCGGATTTCGAGTCCTTCACGATTACAGCAAGAACTGGCAACACGCAGGACTCACACACCGAAAACATAAAACTTCCAGCCTCGGGCATGGGATTGCAGGACTTGAGCGATGAAGCCGACAACGTATTCACCCTTGAGCAGTGGGAGGCGAAAACCACACAGGCAGCCTCATTTGTTGACGCTTACTACAGAGTGTATGAGGAAAACTCCACCCCGGGAGCGTTCATAAAATCTGCCGGAACATCTACCGACATGCGCACATGGAGAAGCACGCAAGCCATAGACGTTCTGCAAGGGCTCACGAAAGACAAGAAATACATACTTGAGTTCTATGTTCATGGCAGAAACGCTAACGGCGACATTTACTACAGCAACGGCGGCGCAAACTACAAGGTGAAGTTCCTCTACTCCGACAAAACGGCTGGAACTGGCTTCTACACTGGCGTTGACAATCCTGCCAACATCACCCTGCTTGTAAACGGTAAGGAACAAAGCTACGCATTGCCCGGCTGTAAGCAGCAATATTCTAATGGCGCAGTGCAACTTGGCAAAGTGTCAACACTCAATCTCTCAAAGTTCAACATAATGGTTCAGCGTGAGGATACGGATATAGATATTAACAATGTGTCAATGCAACAGCAGGTATATCTTGCATCAGAAACCGACAACTGGAATTGGAACGGAATACAAGCCACAAACTCAGCTATTGTTTCAGAAGACGGGCTTGTAATGGACTTCACCTGCACTGACAATGTAGATTTAACAGAACATTTTAATATGACATACGGCAACAGCTACATTCTTGAAGTAATGCCACAGGTAATTACGCCAGACGACAAATGGCATTGGCTTATCGACAAAGAAATACAAGGTCGCCGCATAGGGTTCAAGTTCCAATTCGACTATGTTTCACCCACTGGCATTGATACCGTTGCCGATACACCTGTCACTCTCCACGGCAAGACCTACAACCTCGCTGGTCAGCGTGTGAGCGACAGCTATAAGGGCATCGTGATCGAAAATGGCAGGAAGGTGATTAAGTAAGTATATTCCACAAATAAGATTTCTGGTTAATTTCTGATGATTGATGAGCTATTGCTCATCAATCATCAGAAATTATTGTTTTCTTATCAACCAAAGCTGGGACATAAAAGGCTAAAAAAATATAGCATTATGTCTTTATGTCTCCAAACAAGTCTCCCCTGCGGGGGAGATTTAAAGGGGGCTTTTGGTTAAAGAATATATACTTTTTTGCATAGGTAAAAAAAAAACAGTAACTTTGCACAAAATATTGTAGAACAAGAACAAAAATATAAGATAAATGAGCAAACAAACTGAAAAGATTAAAGCCCTCATTGAAAAACGCGCTATAGCAAAGCTTGGTGGCGGTGAGAAAGCAATTGAGAAGCAGCACCAGCGTGGCAAATACACAGCCCGTGAGCGTATAGACATGCTCGTTGACGAGGGTTCATTTGAAGAATATGACATGTTCAAACTTCATCGCTGTCACAATTTCGGCATGGAGAAGAAACAGTTCCCTGGCGACGGTGTTGTTGTAGGAAGTGCAACTATCGACGGCAGACTCGTATATGTTTCAGCACAGGACTTCACCGTTAACGGCGGTTCTCTATCAGAGACCATGTCACAGAAAATATGCAAGGTAATGGATATGGCAATGACAAACGGTGCCCCATTCATCTGCATGAACGACTCAGGCGGCGCCCGTATTCAGGAAGGTATTTGCTCACTCGCAGGTTATGGAGAATTATTTGAGCGTAATATTCTTGCAAGTGGTGTTATCCCACAGATTTCAGCAATACTTGGTCCATGTGCAGGTGGAGCTGTTTATTCACCAGCACTGACCGACTTTATACTCATGACAGAAGGCACTTCATACATGTTCCTCACAGGTCCAAAGGTGGTGAAGAGCGTTACAGGTGAAGATGTTGATGCTGAACATCTCGGTGGAGCAAGTGTTCATGCAACAAAGAGCGGAGTTACACACTTCACTGCAAAGACAGAAGAAGAGGCTTTTGAGATGATAAAGACACTTCTAAGCTATATTCCATCAAACAATACAGAGGAAGCTCCACGAGTTGAGTGCACAGACCCTATCAACCGCATGGAAGATTCTCTTAACGAGATTCTACCAGATGACCCTAATAAGGCATACGATATGTATAAGGTTATTGCAGCTGTCACCGACAATGGCGAATTCTTTGAAGTACAGCCTAAGTTTGCAAAGAACATCATAACAGGTTTTGCCCGTTTCAACGGTCAAAGTGTAGGTATCGTAGCAAACCAGCCTTCTGCATACGCAGGTGTTCTTGATACAAATGCAAGTCGCAAAGGTGCACGCTTCGTACGTTTCTGCGATGCTTTCAACATTCCTATTGTCAGCCTTGTTGACGTACCTGGATTCCTCCCGGGAACTGGTCAGGAATACAACGCCGTAATTCTTCACGGTGCCCAGCTTCTTTATGCCTATGGTGAAGCAACAGTGCCAAAGATAACAATCACTCTTCGCAAATCATACGGCGGTTCGCATATTGTTATGGGTTGTAAGCAACTTCGTGCAGACCTTAATTTCGCATGGCCATCAGCAGAGATTGCTGTTATGGGTGCTTCAGGTGCTGTTGCTGTGCTCAAAGCCAAAGAAATTAAGGCTGTGAAAGATGAAGGCGGCGATGTTGCATCATTCATCACAGAAAAAGAAGAGGAATACACAGAGATGTTCGCAAATCCTTATCAAGCAGCTCAATATGGCTACATTGATGATGTTATCGAACCTCGAAACACTCGTTTCCGCATTTGCCGTGGTCTGGCACAGCTTGCCAACAAGCGTCAAAGTCTGCCTGCAAAGAAGCATGGTTGTATGCCAATGTAATCTCAATAAATAATACATATAATAAGAGATTAGAAAAATGGATAAAAACATCTATGCTGCCATTGCCATGGCAATATATGAATTTCAGGGTAATAACGTACACGACAAGGAATCAGGAATTATCACAATAAAGCCAAAGCATACAATGTGGAATGCCAAGTTCCTAAGTTTCACTCAAAAACCATAATAGAAATGAGTACATTCAAATATACAATCGACGGTAAGGAATATAACGTTGAGATTGGTGAGATAAACAACAACATCGCCAATGTTACTGTAAACGGCGAAGCCTACTCTGTAGAAATGGAGCAGCAGGCTGAACCTGAAAAAAAGAAACCAGTACTTGGACAGCCAAAGGATGAGCAGGAAACAGAAGTAACAACAGAAGCCAACATCAACACTAACAACGCTCTGCGTGCTCCACTGCCAGGTGTCGTAACAGAGATTAAAGTTGAAGTCGGCACTGAAGTAAACGCCGGCGACACTGTTATTGTACTTGAGGCAATGAAAATGGCAAACAACCTTGAGGCTGAAAAGAGCGGAAAGGTAACTGCTATATGTGTAAAGGTAGGCGAAAGCGTAATGGAGGATACTCCACTCGTTGTAATTGAATAAATAAGCTATCCACCTCTACAAGGCGGAAATAACGAATTAAAAAAGAAGAAATGACAAAGAAAATACTGTTCATCAATCAAGAGATAACCCCTTATGTAGCAGAATCACCAATGGCAACAATGGGACAATTATTGCCAGAGACAATTCAGAACAAGGGATTTGAAATTCGTACTTTCATGCCTAAATGGGGTACAATCAATGAACGCCGTGGACAACTTCACGAAGTAATCCGACTATCGGGTATGAATCTTGTCATTGACGACAATGACCACCCGTTGCTCATAAAAGTAGCCTCTATACCCGTTTCACGAGTACAGGTTTACTTTATTGATAATGAAGACTACTTCACCAGACGTCAAATGGAAGTTGACGAACAAGGAGAAGAGTATGCAGACAATGGTGAACGTGCTATTTTCTATGCACGCGGCGTTCTGGAAACAGTGAAGAAACTACGTTGGGCACCCGATGTCATAGTTTGCCAAGGATGGATGGGAGCTGTTGTCCCTCTTTATCTTAAGACTGTATATAACGAAGAGCCTTGCTTTGCAAATTCAAAGGTTGTTACAAGTTTGTTCAGCGAACATCTCAAAAACAACATAGGCAATAACTTCAAGCGGTGTGTAGAGTTTAAGGAAGTAACAACTGAAACTCTAAGTGCATACAAAGACGACTTTGACTTTATTGAACTTGGGAAACTCGCTATAGACTACAGCGATGGTGTTGCAGTAGCAGCTCCAAATGTCAACTCAACCCTTTTGGAATATGCAAAAAGCAAGGACATGCCAGTTCTTGACTATCCAGGAGAAGACTTTGGAGATGCCTATCAAGATTTCTTTGACGCATTAACAAAATAATAAATCATGAAATGTAAATCGCTCCTATTTGCTGTTTGTACCGCCCTCGGCTTTGCGGCATGTGATACAACAACCGATACTCTCGGTTCATCACTTACAAACAACTTGGATCATCTGGAGATTTCAACCGACACTTTCACAATAACAACCCGATCCATAGCCATAGACTCTGTTTTGGCAAAAGGAACGGTAAGTTATCTCGGAACGATACGCGATCCTGAGACTGGTCAGTATATAAGCGCCAACTATATGACCCAGTTTCACACATTGGAAGACTATAAATTTCCAGAACTCGACTCCATAATGAGCCGCAATGACAACAACGAGATTATTGCAGACTCATGTGAATTGAAAATAGTATGGAATAAATTCTATGGCGACTCACTATCCTCAATGAAATGCACAGTATTCGAGTTGAGCAAACCTATGTCAGAGAGTGTTGTATATTATTCCAACTTCAACCCAATGACAGAAGGTCTCGTCAGAAGCAAAGCAAATGGAGGAATGCAAGTAAGCAAGACCTACACTTTAGAGGATTTGAATGTAGATAAATCACTACGCACCAGCACTTCCATAAAAAATATACGCATACCGCTGAATCAACCATATACAGACAAAGATGGTAAGACATACAATAACTATGGTACTTATATCATGCGGAAATATTATAAGGAATATGGAGGCGACTCTACTTTCTTTAAAAACTCAATACGCTTGACCAACAATGTAATCCCCGGTTTTTATATAGAATCATCTGCGGGATTGGGTTGCATGGCAAAAGTGTCAGAGACACAACTAAAGGTATATTTCGACTTCAAGTCGTCAAATAAAACGAAAGTGGGAACTGCGTCCTTCGTCGGAACGCAAGAGGTAATGCAGCGCACAAACTACATCACAGACAAAAATAAGATAAAGGAGTTGGTAAGCGACAACACATGCACATATCTCAAAACACCTGCCGGCATTTTCACCGAGGTCACACTTCCTATCGACGAAATTTGCTATAATCATGACAACGACACTATAAATAGTGCAAGATTTGTATTACAGCGCATAAACAACGAAGTCAAGTCTGATTATAACCTCGACATTCCAAGTACCGTATTGCTTATTCCAGCAGACAGTATAAACAGTTTCTTTGAAACCAAGAGCCTTGCAAACAACAAATTGTCATACCTTGCTACATACAGCAAAGAAGACAATATCTACACTTTCAACAACATTGGCACAATGATTCGTGCCATGCAGAAGGCTAAACAAAAAGGAGAAACTTCTGCTAACTGGAATAAGGCAGTAGTAATACCTGTAACTACGGAATACAACTCCTCTTCAGTGCTTATAGGTGTTGACCACGATATGTCCTTAAGCAGTACTAAACTGGTGGGAGGTTCTGATAATCCTTATGGAGAAATAAAGATAAGCGTCATTTATAGTAAATACGAATAAAAACTATGGCTGACAATTATCTGGAATATGCAAGAGAGGAGTACGAAAAACGAAAAGAAGCATGGCTTAAGAAGCAAAAAACATCTCGCAAACGCATACAGAGAAACATAGAAAAACCCGAAGACTGGGCACTATAAAAAAGGTTAAAAGTGGATAGATTCTGAAAAAGAGTTTATCCATTTTTTGTATCTTTGAAATATGAAGAAATACAACACCATGACAGTCTATAGAGCAAGTGCAGGGTCAGGAAAGACTTTCACTCTTGCTATCAGATATATTGAACTGTTGATAAGCAATCCGCTTGCATATAAAGAAACCCTTGCTGTAACCTTCACTAATAAGGCAACGGAAGAGATGAAGACCCGAATAATGAGTCAGCTATATGGTCTGAGTCATGGCTTGAAAGACTCTGAGATATACATGAATCGTATTACAGCTGACTTAGGATACCCAAGACAGGAAGTTGCAAAGAAAGCAGAACAGGCTCTTCACCTCATTCTCCACGACTATTCCAACTTCAATGTTGAAACCATTGACGCTTTCTTCCAACGAGTTCTACGCAATCTTGCACGCGAACTCGAACTTAATGCAAATCTGCGAGTTGAACTTAATGGTACAGAGGTGGAGGAAATGGCTGTTGACAAACTCATTGCCGAACTCAAACACAACGATAAAGTACTGAAATGGATTATCGGATATATTGAACAGAGAATGGAGAATGACGAGAACTGGAATGTAATAAAAGGCATAAAGGAGTTTGGTCTCAAGATATTCAATCAAGAATATAAAGAAAACTCCGAGGCCCTTAATCAGAAATTCCAGAACGAGAAGTTCTTCAGCAGCTATCAGTCAAAACTTCGCAACATAATAAAGGAAGCCGATGATAATATGCAGGCTGCTGGTAATCTATTCTTCAAAATGCTCAACAACAACGGCTTTGACATATACGACTTATCCAACAACACGAAGGGAGCTTCATCATATTTCAGAAAACTTACTAATGGTGACTATTTAGACACCGACAAGATATTCAATGCCACTGCTCAAAAAGCTGCCGACAGTGCTGCAGGCTGGGTTACAAAGGCAAACTTAAGTAAACCAATAGGTGCTTTCGCAGAAAAGCATCTCGTACCTTATATAAATAAGGTAGAGAAAGAGAGAAGTACTCTCGTAAAAGCTGTTGCAAGTGCCAAAGTGATTCTTGGACATCTTAACGAACTGCGCCTGCTCAATAACATAGAAGAAGAGGTGCGTGCTATCAATGAAGAAGCAAACCGCTTCCTGCTCAATGATACGCAGAACATACTCAGTGAACTAATGAAAGGTTCTGATGCTCCGTTTGTATTCGAGAAGATAGGAAGCAGACTTCTTAATATAATGATTGACGAGTTTCAGGATACGAGCACCATACAATGGGATAATTTCAAGAAACTACTCTTAAACTGCATGGCTCAGGAAGATTCACAGAATCTTGTCGTGGGTGATGTAAAGCAGAGTATATACCGTTGGCGGAATGGCGATTGGAAACTTCTTAATAATATCAGGGCAGACAAAGACCTTGCCAACAAGGATATTTACCTTGACAATCTTGACACCAATTATCGTTCTGAGCCAAATATCATCCGGTTCAATAACGAATTCTTCATATCAGCAGCACCAATAGAAGCTGATAATCTTAAGGCAGACTACAACCACAAAAGTGAGATTATCAAGCAGATATATACTCCAGAGTTGGTAACTCAAAGGTTTCCTGACAGTAAAGAACATAACGGGCTTGTAAACATCACACTCCTCCCTGCAATGGATTATGATGAAGAGTGCCAAGAACTTACAAAACAACATCTGCAAGACCTGTTTGCCAATGGAGCTAAAGACAAGGATATTTGTATTATTGCGCGTGATAACAGTAACATAGAAAAACTTGCCAACTGGCTGCAACAGGAGTTTCCTGACCATACTTTCATATCCGACGAAGCTTACAAATTGAATGCTTCTATTGCGGTCAATATGCTTGTTGATACTATGAAGTCGCTAAGCAATCCTAATGACCATATTCTGCTGGCACAGATTGCTAAAAAATACCAATATCACATCCTTAATAACAATGTAGATGATATATTGTTCTCTAACATTGAGGAGATTAATAAATTCCTGCCTTTCGACTTTGCACACGGCAGAGAACAATTATTATCCCTCCCAATAAATGATATGGCAGAACAGTTATTTACTTTGTTCCAGATTGAAAACCTGTCTGACGAGGCGGCATATATAAATGCTTTTTTCGATCAGCTGAGTAATTTCTCTACGAACAACATTCCCGACATAGGTATGTTTACTGAAGCCTGGGACGATTCTATACGCAACAAGACTGTGAAAGGAGGTGACCTACAAGGCATACGCCTAATGACGATACATAAGAGCAAAGGTTTGGAGTTCGACCACGTGATAGTGCCATACTGCGATTGGAAACTCGATAAAGGAAGTACTCTTTGGTGCAAAACCGATGTAGAGCCTTTCAGCGAAATGCCTATCATACCTGTTAACTCCACACAAATAAAGAACACTATATACGCAGAAGAGTATTACGAAGAAAAGCTGCAAAACAGTATAGACAACATGAATCTGCTATATGTAGCTTTCACACGTGCAGGTAAGAATCTCTTTGTCATAGGAAAAAATGTTATGGGCAATAAAGGTCTAAGCACCAGCACACGCTCTACACTTCTGCAACAGATTCTACCCCACCTTGCAGAAAAGTTGGAAGGAAGTGAACTCACAGGCGACATATATAATAAGGAGGAAACCTTGCAATTTCTTTTTGGCAAACTGCATATTAACAACACCGAATCAAAACAGTCTGACAATGTTTTTCTGAAAACAGCTGAACAGATTGAAGTCGGCATTACCAAGCAAAGCACTAAGTTAGAATTTCGACAGAGTAACAAAAGCCGTCATTTCGTTGCAGGCAAAGACAAAGAACCTGTTAATCAAAAATACATCACTCAAGGAACAGTCCTACATAGCGTGCTCTCAAAGATACACGACAGCAGTGAAGTTGATAGCGTGCTCAACGACTTCCTGCAAGAAGGCATACTTTCCGAGGCAGATGATAACATGAACCGTAATACTCTATCCCGGCTCATCAGAGAACGAATTGTCAATAACAAACACGACATAGTAAACCGATGGTTTGCAAGTGGTATTGAAGTCTTCAATGAGTGCACAATACTGAATACTAACTCTAAAACAGGAAAACAGGAGGAACTACGTCCCGACCGTGTAGTAAAAGACGGAGATAAGATAACGGTCATTGATTTCAAGTTCGGTAATCATAATGAGCAATACAATCAACAGGTAAACAGCTACATCAACCTGCTAAAGGAAATGGGCTGTGCCGATGTTGACGGCTATCTGTGGTATGTGTATAAGAACGAGATTAAAGAGGTAAAATAACACTGGCATGAAGGCATTTCTAAAATACGTGGCTGAAGATATAATCCACAAATACGGTACCAATCTCAGCAACATTGTAGTAGTATTCCCTAATAAGCGGGCATCGCTCTTCCTTAACAAATATCTGCTGGAAACAGCAGGCAAACCTATTTGGAGCCCTCGTTATATAACAATCAGCGAGCTGTTCCGCTCTCAGACAAAGCTTACTGTGGCAGATAATATCAAAACCATATGTATGCTTTATAAAACATATAAAGAATTAACTAAAACCGAAGAAACCCTCGACCGATTCTGGAGCTGGGGAGAGATAATGCTTGCAGATTTCGACGACCTTGATAAGAACATGGGCGATGCTGAACTAATATTCAGCAATGTGCGTGACTTACATGCCTTTGACACTGTTGACTTCCTCGACGACGAGAAGAAACAGCTTCTTAAAAAGTTCTTTGCCGAGTTCACCGACAACCACGATTCTAAAATTAAAATGCGCTTTGAACTTCTGTGGAACCAACTGTTTTCTATATACAAAGAGTTCAGGAAGTCTATGTTTGCCGAAGAACTTGCTTACGAGGGAGCCATGTATCGTGAGGTTGCAGAAAGAGCTGACAAACTGGAGTGGAAACACTCCAAATATCTGTTTGTTGGTTTTAACATGATTCAGAAAGTAGAGCAGATACTCTTCAGCAGCATGAAGAATAAAGGTCTTGCACATTTCTATTGGGATTTCGACCATTACTATCTCGATGACACACGTCAGGAGGCAGGGCGATTCATTGAGAAATATCTTGTAAACTTTCCCAACGAACTTGATATCAAGAACGAGGAAATATACAACAATTTCTCTTCGCCAAAGGATATAACCTACCTCTCGGCATCTACAGAGAATATTCAAGCACGCTATATAAGTCAATGGCTAAAGGAAAATGGGCGTATGGATGAAGGCACAAGAACTGCTATAGTTCTTGCCGACGAATCGTTATTGAAAAGTGTAATACACTATCTTCCTAAAGAAGTATCAGGCAATACAAATATTACAATCGGTTATCCACTGTCGCAGTCGCCGGTGGCTTCGTTTATCAACAACTTCCTTTCACTGCATATCCACGGCTATAATGTTCAGGAAGAGGTTTACATACTACGACATGCTGAAACCATGCTGCGCCACCCCTACACTCATCTGCTTTCCGAACAGTCAATAACTCTTCCTGCTCATCTGCGCAGGGAAAGGTTGTTCTTTCCCTCAAAAGACAACCTGTGTCTTGACGAAGGACTAACAATGCTCTTCCAGCCTATAAACGAGAGCAGAAGCGAAATGAACAGTATTCTAATACAAAGGCTGTTAACTCTATTGCAAGCCATAGGTGAGAAAAGTGAAGAAAATAGACTTGCTGATGAAGAAGAAACGAGCAGACAAAATAGTCTCACATACGAAGAGCAGTTCCTACAGGAGTCGGTATATAAGATGTATAACATCATAAACCGCCTTAACGACCTCATAACAAACGACGGTCTTGAAGTTGACCCAACAACCCTGCTACGACTTACTGACCAAATAACTCAGCAGACAACAATGCCTTTCCACGGAGAACCTGCCGTGGGACTACAGATAATGGGAGTGCTCGAAACACGAAATCTCGACTTCGATCATGTGCTCTTGCTCTCATGCAATGAAGGTAATCTTCCGAAAGGTATCAACGACTCATCGCTGATTCCCTACTCCATTCGTAAGGCATTCAGCCTTACTACTGTTGACAATAAGGTGGCAATATATGCTTATTATTTTTACCGTCTTATGCAACGTTGTGCCGACATCAACATTGCTTATAACAGCAGTACCGAAGACGGACAGACAGGACAGATGAGCAGGTTCATGCTGCAGATGATGGTAGAAACCAACAAAGAGACAGTTACTCTTCATCATAAGAATCTCACGGCAAAGCAGTCGCCAAAATCTACAGAGCGACAAGAGGTTGCAAAAGACGAAAAGATAATGCAGGAGCTTAACAATATAACCTATTTGTCACCATCAGCCATAAACCGCTATCTGCGCTGCCCACTACAGTTTTACTACAACACCGTGGTAAAGATAAAAGAAGCCGACTCCGGAGAAATTACCGATGCTCGCATGTTTGGAAACATCTTCCACAAAGCTGCCGAGAAGATATATGCCGAAATACGCACTAACGATAATGAGATAACTCAGTCAGCCATTGACAGTTTACTCAACGAGAAAAGTAAAAAGATAATAGAGAGAATTGTTGACGAAGCATTCAGCGAAGAACTATTCAACAACAAGGCTCCACGCTACGATGGACTGCAACTGATAAACCGTGAAGTAATATGCAGATTCATCATCCAAATGCTCAAGGGCGATAGGCAGCTCGCACCTTTCTATGTGAAAGGTATTGAAGCCGAGGCATACGAGAACATGACATTCAACATAAACGGTCTACCAAGAACAATTACCATAGGTGGCTATATCGACCGTCTCGACCAACTGCACAATACTGAGGGCAAGGATGTGCTGCGTGTTCTTGACTACAAAACAGGCAGGAACATGCAAGCGCTACTCACAGGAGTAGAAGAAGTATTCTATCCTGAGAAAATAGAAGGACACTCTGATTACTATTTCCAGACCATGCTCTATTCTATTATTGTGCGCCACATGACAAAACCAGTAACACTAAGGGGAGAAACAAAAGATGCATTAAACACCGACAGTCTGCCTGTTCAGCCAGCATTGCTCTTCATACAACGACCTGATAGTATCAACGCCCCTGTACTGAAATTCGGCGATAAAAAATCGTCAGAATCTATTCAGGATATTCTTGATTACGAGAAAGAGTTTCGTGAACAGCTGCAGACATTGGTTTCAGAAATATTCAATCCCGATATTCCATTCACTCCTACTCCCACAGAAAAGCGATGCGAAACCTGTGCCTTTGCAATACTATGCAGGAAATAGCATTCATCTATCAAAAGCAGGTGTCATATTAAGAATTATTGTTGTCCGCTAAAAGTTATTTCTGTGCATCTGTGCTTTCATAGTTGCCGCCTAACTACTGGGCATACCCTCCACTAACTACCGGGCAAAACACACTACACTTCTGCAATCTTTGCATTGAAATCCGAGGTTTTACCCTCTTCGCCGAATATCTTGCGGAGAAGACGAATCTTGAGATGTGACACCTCGCCGGAAGAAAGAGACAACAACAATGTTATGTCACGAGGCTTGAAACCTGCTTTGGCAAGCAGACATACACGATATTCCTTGTCGCTAAGAATTATTTCCTTGTTGAGCGAAGCATGAAATGTGGGATAAATGTCTTCCATCACTCTCTGAAACTCACCCCATTCCTCGGCATTTATTTCATCATTCCTCGCAGGATTCTTTATATATGCAGTAAGCCGCTGATATATTGCAGTCTCACGCAACTCCTGCCTGCCTTTACCAATATTAATAAGGTTAAGGGTGGCTTCCGCAACAATCTTCTCGTTGCTTATGCGGTGCATGCGGCGCTGCAATCTCATTCTAATAACAATAAGTACAATCACAACTGCTACTACCAACACAACGAGCATAATTGCCACAAGCCTGTAACCCAAGGCAGAGGCAGAAGCCTCATCGGCATTACGCTTATGAGCAGAATAATTATACAACGACGACATGTGCATAACCTTATCCTGCTTAAGTTTGTCGGTATAATCATTAAGCACATCTACATACAGAGTCTGATATTTATAGGCAGAGTCTCGCTCCTGTCGTGCTTTATACAGCATCACAAGTCCGCCATATCCGTCGATAAGTGTTTTCTCCGTCCTGCTTTCGTCAGCCAATGCGTGCTTGAAACAAACTATAGCAGAGTCTGCCTTCCCCACTCCTTCATAGTAAAGAGCCATGAAAATCCAATAACTTGCCTCATTACCTTCTGCTTGCAATGGATTACCGCTCATTGTGCGGCATTCATAATAACTGTCAAGACAAGTCTTTGCCTCTTTATATTCACCACGAGCAAGGTGCATAACACCTATACTACCATTGCAAAATTCGGCATAATCAGCATGTCCATACTCACGAAACCTGTTCCTCACCCGCTTGGCAAGAGATAATGCCTCATCATAAAGACGCATTTCGTAATATGCCTGAGCCTCACTCATGTCATAGCTAAGAGCCGACACACTATCCTTACCCAGCCATGAACAACGTGAGGCACAACGAGTGGCAGTAAGATAATCTTCGGTCAGTTCCTGATCAGAATATATCTGTGCCATAGCACCATACACTCCTGCCAAGGTAATATAATCACAATCTACAGACGTAGTGTCAGCTTCATCAACAGCTCTTTGGAAACACTCAAGAGCAGAAGGTGCATCACCCTTTATAAGAAAGCTGCGTCCTTCATTGTAAAAAGCACGTAATCTATCGTTATTGCCATTGCCACAACCTGCAAGCAATATTATTATGGATAATATGCAGAACAGTTTTCTCATATATAATCGCAAAATTAATAATTTAGAATCATTCTTACAAGGCTGGCACTAATAAAAATGTGACAAAAAGTGACAAACACCACCAAACGACTAAACCACAAACGACCAAATCACAAACTACTCCCTGTCATTTCTTGTCATTTCTTATGCCTGAAAATATTTGCACCATCAGCTTCATATCATTAATTTTGCCACACAAACATCAACAATCCTGCCAATTAAAGTTGCAGTAATTTATTAACTTAAAACTCATAAAACTATGTCACAAATTGATTTAATATCTGGTGAGTGGACCGCAATGATATTTGAAGGTCGCAATAAGGAATACGGTGCTTATAAACTCCGCGAGAGCACAGGTAAGCGTAATTTGATTTCCATAATCACTGTTGTCATAATGGCTGCTGCGTTTCAGATAGGCTTGTCTATAAAAAACATAGCCGATGAGCGACGTGCACAACACAACACCATGAGCTCGGTATATGAGATTTCTACACTCCACAGTCCTAAAAAGGATGTGAAAGCCGACAGGAAATCTATTAGGATTGAGCCAGAAAAGACTATCGAAAATGTAAAGAACTCTATTAAATTCACCACCCCGCGCATAATGAAAGACAACGAGGTGGAGGAAGAAGACGAACTCAAAACACAAGCCGAACTAATGAATACAACAGTAGCCATAGGTTCGTTTGACGTTACTGGAGGCGACGACAAAGCTGGCGACGTGCTTAGAGCACACGAAGAAATAGCACAAACAGAACCGAAACCTGTCATCGACGATACTGAATTTATAGTTGTTCCACAGATGCCTGCATTCCCCGGTGGGCAGGCGGCACTAATGGAATATCTGTCGAAGAATGTGAAGTATCCGGTAGTAGCACTCGAAAACGGAATACAAGGACGAGTAGTAGTATCGTTCGTTGTGGAGCGCAATGGCTCAATAAGCAGCGTCAGAGTAGAAAAGTCAAGAGATCCGCATCTCGACAAAGAGGCTGTAAGAGTTATAAGCAGTATGCCTAACTGGATACCAGGTCGTCAGAACGGCAATGCAGTAAGAGTAAGATATAACGTACCTGTCACTTTCCGACTACAGTAATAAGTAATTATTAATGCAACTTTCACAAGCTCAAGTTGTTTTTAAGAGTTCAAGAAGTGAAAAGGTTATTAGGTTGTGAGATTGTGGTTGAAACCAAACAATCTCACAACTAAATCACTAAACGAGATAATATACTGGTGAATTGTGCGCTCCCTCCTTCTGCAAAACACCATTCTCAACCAACCACTTCAGCCACTGGCGAGCCTTACCCTTACGCAGACCAAAGTATATTTCCATGTCACGACGGTTTATAAATGGCTTCTTATGAAGATAAGCCTTCACCTTATCAATAATCTCATCTTCACTATATTCTTCTGAATTAAACGCCCCGTTAAGCCGTTCATAGCTTATTTCACGTTGCACACGTTCGAGAACAGAAGCTTCAGGCTTAAAATTTATTCCTGTAGTAATAATGTCTTTTCCTGTTATCTTTTCTTTTTCAGGAGAAGCATCAAGATGCGCTTGAATAGAGAAATAGCCAAAACCTGGCAGATGAAAACGCTGTCCGTTCATAAGTTCTGACACAAACAACTCACCCAATGCGTTGAGTGCCGACTTAACATCAGAACTTGTAAGCGAGTTGCCAGCTTCTATACGTGAAGCAATATCTTCAAGCGTCAACGGCTCTCTAAGGAAAAGGTGTGCGTATCTACGTTCTTTACCTTCACCACCAGCATTCTTTATGCTGCGAACATCATACTTAATTGCCATAATTTTGGTTTTTACTATTATTGGTTTAGTTCTGCAAAAATAATAATTATATTCTTAAATTGCAAATCTTAGAGCATAGTTGTGGGCAGATTCCATTTTTTAGACAGAGTAACACAATGAATCTATGCTCAGCACTTGCGGCATACTGTTTCTTTGACAACAAGACTCAGGTATTGCCTATGCATGTGGAAAAATCAAGGCAACTAAAACTTTTCTAAGGGAAACTTATCCCGAACTCGCATCTATAAAATAAAACAGCAAACTATTGTTAACTCCTCAATCATAAATAAAACACGTTGATTAAGGATATTACAACCTGATCAACGTATTTTTTATGTTCACAGATATGCATTATTATATTCCAAGAATAGCCTTCTCTTTGTCGTCCTCCAGCTGGGGGACGTGTGTCCTCCAGTTGAGAGACGTGTGTCCTCCAGCTGGGGGACGTGTGTCCCTCAGCTGGAGGACGATGATTATACCAATTATCTTACAACGTAAAATAAGTATTATTTAACCATTAAAAAGCCAAAGCATAGATTACATGATAAGGCTATATACACCTTTTACTACTGCTTTTTACCAAGCAAAACAAGCAGTGCCTGACAGCCTTCAAGACAATCCTGCCAGGTAGCCTCAAAGTCTCCTGTGTACCAAGGGTCGGCTACACTTCCTCCACGAGGAGTATAATCAAGCAGAAGAGTAATCTTGCCTTCAGGGTCGCCGCCTGTCATTCTGTTCATGTTGCGCAGGTTATACTCGTCCATACCTATTATATAATCATAATAGTTATAGTCGTTCAGTGTCATTTGGCGTGCTGTCTTGCCTGCACAACTTATGCCATGCTCGGCTAATTTGCGTTTTGCAGGCGGATAGACAGGATTACCTATCTCTTCAGTACTTGTTGCAGCAGAGGCTATTTCAAACTCATCGGAAATGCCTGCTTTCTCAACAAGCGACTTCATAATAAACTCAGCCATAGGACTTCTACATATATTACCATGGCATACAAAAAGAATCTTGGTCTTCATACAAATAGTTTTTTATAATATTCCGCCTTTTTAGGCAATGCCAATGGATAGGCTCTTGACGAAGAGGGCATACGCCACCAATTCAACTTGCGTCCGTAGGCATCAACACAAATACTCTCGCCTATTGCCGGCATAGGCACTTTCCCGCCATCAACAAGTCCTGAAGCCTGCGATAATTGCAGTTGCAATTCCTCGCTTGCCTTGCCACCAGTGGTTATAACATTAGTACATTGAGGCATTTCAGCCAACAGCGAACCAATGTTCGTAGGCTCGACAATCTCAAGGAAATTGTCACTTGCATTGTCCTTTAGTCTGCGCACACGAGTGGCAGTGTCGTAGAGAGCAATGCCCTGTTCTATAGCAAAGTTCACTATACGTTCCTTGTCGAAGCGCTTTTCGCCTTTAATCTCGAAATATAGTTTATCAGAATAATGTATTAATCCCATTATCCTCCAGAAATCGTTTATCCAATTTGGATAGAAAAAGTCCATGCTCCACCTCGCCTTAGGAGGAGGAAAACTGCCAAGAAACAGCATCGTAGCCTTAGCGGGCAGAAAAGGTTTCAAAGGGTGGGTTTCCGTTGTCATGTCACAAAGTTACGCATTTTTAGCGGAATATCATTTAAAGGGACAATAGAAAAGCTGAAAGAAAGGCTATTACAATTATTTTATGTAATTTTGCGGCATAAATTATATGGGTATGCAAATTTACGAGAAAGGCAACACATGGACACATCTCATAGGAGTGATATTTGCCCTGTCGTCCATCTGGCTCATTTGGCCTGCTGGAAAAGTTAGCTGGCAAATGTGCATGGGAGTAATATTCTATATTGTTGGTATGTTCTTGATGTTCCTCTCCAGCTCTATATACCATTGGCTGAAACCGGGAATAGCCAAGAACGTGCTTCGCAAATGCGACCACATCAGCATATATGTAATGATAGCCTGTTCATACACTCCTATCTGCATAGGAGTTGTAGGCGGTTGGTTGGGCTGGCTTGTATTTGGTCTTCAATGGGCAGCTGTTATAGGAGGCACTTTCTATAAGATACTTGCCTTGGGCAAATATCCACGTCTTTCCTTGGCTTTGTATTTGCTTATGGGCTGGAGTGTTCTCCTTATCATTGAACCTGTCATGAGCCGAATGACAACATTGTCAATGCTCCTACTGCTTGCAGAAGGACTTTTCTACACAGCAGGCACTTACTTCTTTGCGCACGACAGCAAGAAAGGGTATCACACAATATGGCATGTATTCGTGCTGCTTGGCGCAATGGCACACTGGAGTGTAGTGCTTAGTATTGTTGTTTAGCCGTTGTTTGGTTACTATACAATCTTGCAAACTCATTAACCCGTGCACTAATTTTATGGACGTACAATTATAGAATCCATTATGACTTATTGAACGGATATTGAATAAAGATTGTTAACCTCGACTTTTAATTATTCCCTATTCGGTGTAATTAAAAATCGAGGCTGTTCTGAACATATATTTTTCTATTTACCAGAAGAATGTGACACCAACGCTTACGTTAGAATATTGAGGTCCCCAGACACTACGAATTACATTCATAGGCGAGTATTTCACATAAATGCCAAGTTCTGTCCAACTCAGAGAGGCAAGCAAATCAACCGTAACAACATTTAGCTTAGGTCCACTCTGACTCTCTTTAACTTTCTTTCCTGTAGAATCTTTGTAACGAGTAAGAAGACTTGAGTGGGTATTCAATGAAACTACAGGACCTAAGCGGAACCACACGCCTTTCACAGGCTTAAAACCTGCCAAAAGGGTAAAGGTATGGGAGAAGGTCTTTATGCGTGAGAACTGTGGAATAGTTCCATCAGGATATACATCATGTACTACTACCCCTGCTTCGTCCTTATTAAAACGCTTTACACCTGTCATTCTATAATTACGCCAGTCAAGACCATAGGCTAAACTGAAATTAAGATGTTTGTTGCGAGGAAGCAATGATATTTTCAACACATTAGGCAGCCAGAACTCATTGCTCTCACTATTGTCGAAATCAAAGTCTCCCGGTTTGTTCTGCACAAAATTATAGCCTAAAGCCCATGTAGGAACAACGGTTAATTCCAACGTACTTTTCTTGTTGGAGACCAGAGGAAGGGCTAAATCAAAATCGCGCGAATGACTTTCACGACTCACTACCGGTTCGTCAGACTGAATCATGAAATTCTTTTTGTAGCGATAGATATCGTCATGTTTCTTTCCCTGAATATCCACCGTCACTTCGTTACCATTTGTTATAACGATTACAGAATCTGGATTCAAAACTTTCAGGGTGTCGCTTTGTGCCTGTGCACCTACAGCCACGAGCATGTAAAGTGCCATTATTAGTAAATTTCGTTTCATTGTTGGGATTATTTTTTGAATTGTTTTTTTATCTGATTAAGACTTGCCTTTCCTTCCATATATACCACTACCACCTCGTTGCCTTGATTGCGAAGCGAGCGGTTTTTGAAAAAGATGTAACGTCGTTCGCCATAAGCATCTTCACCAAGTGAATATACAGCGTAATACAACTGTCCGCCAAGTTCTGCCACTTCTTTGTCTTCAGCATTCTTACCATCGGCTTTCACTGCTTCCACTATTTTCGGAAGCATAGAGCGCGTGGCATCGGTAAGTTTCAACGTATAGCTATGATACAGGCTTAGGTTGTAATCTCTAAGGTCGCGCCCCGATATTATAACCTCCTTCACCTCTTCAGGACGTTTCTTCTGTCCCATGAAAGAGTTGATATTAAGCAATTTGCTCTGTGCCAACACTGTTGTTGATAAAAGCGACACAAACATTATTAATAATAATCTTTTCATAATCCTCTCCGTATATCAATTAAACATATCAGCCATTTGATGTTCTACCGACATTTCAGTACCCATATCGAGCAACGCATTCATTTCTCCATTCATCTGATTGATAACCTCTGCCCTATCTGAGATTTTCTCTCCATCGGAATACATTATACAAACATTGCTGTTATCATTAAAGAATGGAACTAAAAGCACAACAAACAATGCAACAGCTGCTGCATACCTCCAAAGCATAGGTATGGTTTTTGTAGGAGATTCCACTACAACAGGCTTATTTTTGGAAATATTCTTAGCCACAAGAAAGAATCCCATTGTCACACGCAGTTCATCAAACTCAGGGTCGTCACAATCAGACAGGAAGAGTTTCAGTTCCTGCTCCTCGCTCAACGTTGTCTCTGCATCGAAATAACGTCTGCCCAGTTCTTTATAATATTGTTTATCTTTCATTGTTCCGCTGTTTATAAATTTCTCTTATTCTCTTTCTTGCTCTCGACAATTGCATTCTGACAGCTGTGGGCTGCATACCCAAGGCTAATGCAATATCGTCGTATTCTTTTTCCTCATAATCACGCATTCTTATTATCTGTCTCTGTACAGTTGTAAGTTCCGTGCGGATTATATCCTCTACGTCTGCCAGAATCTCGTTCTGCTCTGTGGGAGTTTCTACCATCTCGGCAATATCCTTCTGTTGTAGTTCTTTAGTCTCAATTC
The DNA here is from genome assembly GCA_041855685.1 of Prevotella sp. Classification (GTDB taxonomy): domain Bacteria; phylum Bacteroidota; class Bacteroidia; order Bacteroidales; family Bacteroidaceae; genus Prevotella. The sequence goes on from JBHAEQ010000010.1 coordinate 25,561, forward strand.
TTCGGCGCCTCCGTTTGTCAATAGCCAGATTCTTTATGGTTTTCACAGCCACGGCATCACTGAAACTGCATTCGTTTAATCTATCAATATGAGGCCATAATCTGATGAATGCATCCTGAACAGCGTCTTCTGCATCAGAATCATTGCCGAAGAAGACCTTCGCCAACTGCTGCAACTGCGCCCTACCCTTTGTAAAGGTGTTAATCAGATTATTTGTACTCATTTTTATTGTTTTATACTATTGAAACGCAAAATTACCGTATTTGTAACAAACAAACAAGAAATATTTGCAGTAAAAGTATATGAAAACAGCCCAGTTTGCAACAAACCATATGCAAACAAAGAAAATGTATAACTTTCATATTGACAGAAAAAGTATATATATATGTAAATATTTACAAATAGATGGTTATTTACGTCTCATTTTGTTTGCACATTTCGTCTAAAAAGCGTAACTTTGCATTTATAAAACACTTTAATATGTCAAATAATAATTTAGATGCTTTAGATAAGAAGATTCTTCGCCTTGTAGCTCAAGATGCAAGAATCCCATTTCTGGAGGTAGCTCGCATTTGCAATGTAAGCGGTGCTGCTATACATCAACGTATGCAGAAACTCCAGCAGACAGGAGTATTAAAAGGTAGTCAGTTTATCATTGCGCCAGAGGCATTAGGATTTGCCACCTGTGCATATATAGGTCTTTATCTTAAAGATCCGTCAGACTTTGACAAAGTATTAGAGGAGTTGCAGAAAATTCCTGAGGTTGTGGAATGTCATTATACCACCGGCTCATTTGATATGTTCATAAAGCTATATGCCAAGAACAATCATCATCTGCTGACTATCATCCATGACAAGCTTCAACCACTCGGTCTTTCTCGCTCAGAGACTATAGTAAGCTTCAATGCTGTGATAGACCGTCAGTTGCCTATAGCAGAAATTAACGAAGAGGATGAATAAAACTACATAAAGCTAAAGAAAAGCTCAAGAGGGTGTGTCAAAATAGGCACATCCTTCTTTTTTATCGCAAAGCCCCGACTTTCTCAAGCCAGGGCTTTGTTATGTCGTAAAGTTTTCGTACCTTTACAACATGCAAAATTTGTTATCACAAAGGTACCACTTTCGTCCGTATTCTCCAAATCAGACGATACTTTTTCCGCAAAGAATCGACAAAGACATTGCGGAAGACGATCCAGTCCGCCTTGTCAGCGGCATCATTGAGAGTCTTGACCTGAGCAGTTTGCGCAAGCTGTACAAGGAGCGTGGCCGCAGCCCATACGACCCGAAGATGCTCCTGAAGGTTGTCATCTACGCCTATATGAACAACATCTACTCGTGCCGCAGGATAGAGAAGGCTCTCAAGCGTGATGTCCACTTCATCTGGCTGGCAGGCTATGAGCAGCCGGACTTCATCACCGTGAACCGTTTCCGTAACCGTGTGAAGAATGAGATCAACAACATATTCACGCAGTTGGTGCTCCTGCTTTCGGCCAAGGGTCTGGTAACTCTTGATGTCGAGTATATTGACGGGACGAAAATAGAATCGAAGGCCAATAAGTACACCTTCGTATGGCGCAAGACTGTCGAGAGGAACCGTGCCAGACTGATGGAGAAGATAAAGGTCCTGCTCTCCCAGGTTGACGATGCCATCGCCCAGGACAAGGCTGCTGCCGATGAAGCGGTCAGCTTCACTCCGGAGACGCTGACGGAGATTGCGGCAGAGTTGCGCCAGTCGCTCTCGGAACAGCCTGCCCCCGAGAGCAGGGAGGAGAAGAAGTCTGTTCGCCAGAAACAGAAGCAGGCAAGGCAGATAGAAAAGATGCGCGACAAACTCTGCGAGTATGACGACCACCTTGAGACACTGGGTGAGCGCAACTCCTACAGCAAGACCGATCCCGACGCGACATTCATGCGCATGAAGGAGGATGCCATGAACAACGGTCAGACCAAGCCGGGCTACAACCTGCAGATAGCCACCGAGAACCAGTTCATCACCGACTTCATGCTCTTCCCCAATCCGACGGACACACTCACGATGACACCTTTCCTTACATCTTTCTCCGACAGATATGGTCACTATGCGGGGGAAGTCTGTGCCGACTCCGGATACGGAAGCGAGGAGAACTATTCCTTCATGGAGACAAACGACATGGAGGCATACGTCAAGTACAACTTCTTCCACAAGGAGCAGAAACGTGCCTTCAAACAGGACATCTTCCGCATTGAGAACCTGTACTACAACGCCGAGGAAGACTACTTCGTCTGCCCGATGGGCCAGCACATGGAGCGGACAGGTATAAGACACGACAAGACTGAAAGCGGGTACAGGACTGAAAGCGTCATCTACAGGGCGGAAAACTGTCGGGGATGTCCTCTGAGATGGGGGTGCTATAAAAAGAAGAACGGGAACAGGGAGATAGAGGTCAACCACCGGCTCATGGAATACAAGCGCAAAGCCCGTGAGCGGCTCACCTCGGAAAGAGGACTTGAACACCGCTCCAAACGTCCCATAGAACCGGAGGCGGTCTTCGGACAGATGAAGTACAACATGGGCTACAAACGCTTCCGTCACTTCGGCAAGGACAAGGTCACAATGGACTTTGCCTTCTTCGCCATTGCCTTCAACATCAAGAAAATGGCCGCCAAAGCCAGAAAACAGGGTAATATGCCCGCAAATAGAGCGCTATATGTACCTTTTGAGGGCCCATATACACTAATAAGGAGCCTCCAGAACCCATATAAGAGGGAAATCATGAAAATTGCCGCATGAAGACAGCATCGCTGACAAAACTGATATTATAGAACAAAAAAAGAGGATGTGCCTATTTTGACACACCCCCTTATTTTTACCTAATCATATAATACCAGTCTCAGTATCCTTATTAGACAATTTCTTCTCAACATCTTTAAATCTACGTCCTTGATTAATTTTCCAAGAAAGATTGATAATAACCATATTACCCAAATCTCTTGTTTGGTGTGTCATCTTCTTTTTAATATTATCATTAAGCAATTCTGCATAATTCTGCTTAACATTATTCAGAAATGGATTATACCAATAAACCGACATTGAGAAATGCTTAAAACGATAACCACAACTTGCATAAATCTCTGCCCCCTGCTTATTCCATGTCTCACCTTCCATGAATTTCCAACCACTATCAGCACAAAAAGCCAAGTTCCATTTACCAAGATAAACACGCAAGTCGCCACTAAAGTTATAAGTAGTGAGATAGTGCTTGTAATTATCACCTGCATTTATGAATCTATATGCTCCTGCAAGTACAGAAAGAGTAAGTTTATCGGGTATAATCGTCACAGAGTTGTAATTTTGAACGAAAAACATATTTATATAAGGTTGATTACGCTGAGTGTAATAAAACTGATTATCAGCTGAACGAGAATAGCTTGCCATATTAGGATTACTATTAAATCTACACTCTGCATAAAGTTGAGAATAAATACGAGACTTTGAATAAGAAAGCGTTATATTGTTAATAGTAACACGATTCGGTTCAATATCAGGATTACCAACAATCCATTCTCGACTATTTCGTTTGATTTTGATATCACTTATCATTGCCACTTTCGAAACATGTGGAGTTATTTCAAAACTATAGCGTAAAGATATACTTTTAGAAATAGAATAGTTTATAGACAGTTTTGGACGCAATAACCAAAAATCATAAGTGTAGTCCGCCTGACGATAATGTTCATTACTTATCCCAACCCCTGCTGTATAATTAAGTTTTGAAAACAAACTACCCTGTATTTCAGTAAATAAATATGTACTTTCATTACAAATATCGTTATTATACTTCACGTCTCCGGAATATTTATTGATAGTATGCTTCAATAAACTTCTTGCCCCTGCGGAGAAATTGAATGGACGTAGGTTGTTCACATATATAGCTTCTGTTATGAGTGAACAGGTTTGCCCTTTCACTTTATATTCATAGTTTCCACCTTCATTAATAAAATTATTAGCAGAATAATCTATATAAGTTCCAACAGCATTAGCTGTAAGAGACTGTTTCTCTCCAATCTTTCGGAAATAATAAAGATCTATTGAAGGTGAGATGTTTTTTACTTTGTCAGACGATGTTGCCATGCTCTCTATTCCCGAATCAATAATTTTCAAGTCACTACTACTCCCTGGATTATTCGTAAGTCCAGTACTTGCCGTAGCCTGAAAAACATATAAAGCAGAATCAGCTAAATTATATTTTAACTGAATAGAATTTCCATAATTACGCTTGTGCATACTGACTAATTGACGTGAGATATAATAATGCGACCCATCATTATATTTATAATCGGCATCCTCAAAATACCCACCACCATAACGATCTGCATAAGTGGAAGTATATCCTAAGGAGAATTCTGACTTTCCTCTATTAAAAGAAGCAAATACATCATTATTTCCATTTATAACAGTTATAGCATTGGATAGATTAAAACCTAAAGAATAGCCATAATCAATTTTGTGTAGATTAATATTTATAACATAGGCTATGCCTTCAACATAACGTAGTCCTGGTTTGTCAATAAATTCAATATTCTTTATTCTTTTCGGATCTAATGACACATAGTCGTGTACTGTGGCAGGAGCACCATTAATACGTATCTGCACTCCACCCTTGTTATCAACAGATACGATGGAATGTTCTAAAACATTTATACGAAGCATTGGCAAAGCCAGTTTTTCAAGCAAAGAATAGGCATCAAACGATGCTTCAAGTTGCTTATTAGTAGGTAAAATCAAGATACCATCTGATTTAGTAACTACACGAGCAGCCTCGACACTCACTTCTTCCAACTGAATACTTTTTCCTTCTTGTGCGACAATGCTTTTAGCCAACAACAAAAATAATGCAATTATTACTTTTCTCATAACTACTTTTTCAATAATCTCCAACAAAATTAAGATTATATAAAAGCAAATACAAGAAAAGAGCCTGACATCTGTCTGACATTTTACTGTCAGCTGATACTAAGACATGCTTTCCTGTAACTTAATTAATGTTCCATAACGGTGGTACCATAAGTTCCATAACTGTGGCAATAATTTGGTACTATTAAAAACACTTTACTGATGTCATTGCAGAAAAGAGTTTTTATGCGTTTTTAGTTTAAGCGGACAACTATATTTTTCTTCTTAAAAGGATATTATTGTTCCGTTTCTGTCAACATATAGTTTCCGTTTCTGTCAGCTGTAATTCTTAATGAAGAATTATCCTCTAATACAGGTCTAAGCCTACGTACAAGTGTATATAAGGTTTCGTTTGCATCAGGTTTCTTAGGCCATAAGGCATTACAAATAACTTCCTTTGAAAGTATATGTTCCTCTGCATTCCAAAGCATCTCCATAAGTTGAAATTGCATAGGAGTGAAGTGCAAAGGCTCTTTATCAAAGTCATAAAAACGACCATCAGAGAAAATAATATTACCAAACAAGAACTGTTCTTCTTTATGTCGGCGGAAATAGAATACAGAATATATGCTCCATATAATTGCCGATAAAAACATTAATAAAGGTAATGACTGGTTTGACATACTATAAACAGTAGCAAAACTGCAATCAGCATAACTCTGAAATTCATAGTCACTATTATTCCTCCAACGCATACGATCACTGCTCAACTTACGACGATTATCATCAGAAGCATAATATACGTATGACAGGTTTTTCAGTTCATTTATTTTCAGATTATTGCGATAACTCTTTATTGTATCGGGAGTTATTACGCCTACATTCTGCTCTGCTAATGTCAATGCCAATGCCTGGTTCATATCCGATATGATGGCACGTTCAGCATGCTTATAGTTATTTATTCCCATGAAAACAGAAGGAATAAACAACAATAAGAATAATATTACAGAATGATAATGTTTCATTTCTTATTATACAGAAACCGTAGCTTTTATATGTGGATGTGGGTCATACCCCTCAAGCTGAAAGTCCTCGAACTTAAAGTCAAAAATAGACTTTACATCAGGATTGATAATCATTCGTGGAAGAGTACGAGGCTCTCGGGTAAGCTGCAACTTTGCCTGCTCTAAATGGTCGAGATACAAATGAGTATCGCCTGTTGTATGAACAAACTCACCACATTCAAGTCCAGTAACCTGTGCCATCATCTGCAATAGCAATGCATAAGAAGCAATATTAAAAGGTACACCAAGAAATGTGTCAGCAGAACGTTGATAGAGTTGCAACGACAGTTTGCCTTCAGCAACATAAAACTGGAAAAGGCAATGGCAAGGAGGTAGAGCCATTTGGTCAACCTCAGCAGGATTCCATGCACTAACCATCATACGTCGCGAATCAGGATTGTTCTTTATCATATTCACCACATTTGTAATCTGGTCAATAGTACCTCCTTTATAGTCTGGCCATGAACGCCACTGATGTCCATATACAGGACCGAGTTCTCCATTCTCGTCAGCCCATTCATTCCATATTCTCACACCATTATCCTGTAGATACTTAACATTCGTATCACCGGCAAGAAACCATAACAGTTCGTGGATTATAGACTTCAAATGCAGTTTCTTTGTAGTAAGGATGGGAAATCCGTCTGCCATATTAAACCGCATCTGGTGTCCGAACACACTTTTTGTACCGGTGCCGGTACGATCGGTTTTCTCTATTCCTTCTGTCAGAATACGGTTTAAGAGATTAAGATATTGTTTCATGCTAATCAGGGTTTATCGTTTGTTCCACTATAGTTTATTTTAAGTACACTTGCTTCCCTCAATGCCATTTTCACCTTATTAATAACAGCCATAGGTGCATACCGGTCGGCGTGCAACGAAGCACAAAGGTTTTCCATATTATCTGACGACACATGTTGCCGTTCTTCACGGAAAACATCAACCAGATTCTCTAATGGCACAATTTTATTATTAACCTGAACTTGATATTCGCCTGTTTTAATGTCCTTTCCTACATAAACGTAAATAACAGCAGGATTATTCTTTACTTTCTGCAAACTTGTACCCACAGGAGTTTTGTATTGCACATGCAATGGGTTTTCACGTATGTGAGTTACAATCATAAAGAAGAAAAGTACGGTAAAAATCAAGTCGGGCATTGATGCCATTTGTAATTTCGGCACATTATGTTCTCTACGCTTCACTTTCATTTCGCATCCTCCTCATGATAGTTCTCTGCTATTCGCTGTGGACATTTATCAATGACAGTTTCACGGTCAACAGCTGTTAGTTTTGATAATGGGCGGTCAAAAAGTTTGTTGGCAATACTTTCACGCACAGAGCTATATGCTTCTACTAAAGAGTTTTGCATGGAGAAATAACTTTCATACTGACAAGCAGGATCTGCATCAATAGTTATAAGATGCTCTTTTCCACGGTTCATAATGAAAGTTTCTATCAGTCCACGCAAATCCTTATTTTGACAAATAGAATCATTGACAAAAAGATGTCCTTCCTTGTCAAGTTTTATTGCCATGACATTCTCTTTGTCGATATGCACCTCGGTTTGTTCCTTCTTCTCCTTTTCTTTTGGTGGTAATAGCCTTATAAACCCCTTGTCAATATACATTGAGGTAGTAATAAGGAAAAATACCAGCAGCATGAACGATATGTCGGCTGTAGATGTGGTATTCAATCCCGGGACATCTTTCTTTCTTCTGCGTAGCTTCATTTCTTTATTGTTTTACGCAGGAATGACCATGCCACAATAAGCATTGCCAGCAACAGCATTGCTGACAGAGTTATAAGAATTACATCTACCGCAGTTCCATCACCAACAATCCCCGACAATGCTATGATAATAAGGAGCATTGCCCATACTCCGAAATTAAGTTTATGTGCATGAATACCATTTTGTATTGCCAAACGTCCTGCCCTGCCGTGATTCCTACGATAGGTTGACCATATTACACAACCTAAAGCAGCGGCGAAAACTACATAAAGTACATACAAAACAATATCAACTAACTCCATAACGGCTTAATGCTTTTGCTGGAAACTGAGTTTATACTTTTCTATTGAATCAAGTATGGAAATAGCACTTTCTTCCATCTGCATGGTCAAGCGGTCTATTTTTGTTAGAATATAGTTATAGAAAAGCTGTAGGATTATAGCGGATATAATACCAAAAATAGTAGTAATAAGTGCTACTTTCATACCTTCTGCAACAATAGTTGGACTGATGTCACCAGCATTCTCTATGTTTGCAAAAGCCATTACCATACCTACGACAGTTCCTAAAAAACCAAGCGATGGAGACATTTCTATAAACAATTTTATCCATGCTGAACCTTTCTCCAATAATGATAACTGAACATTTGCATACGACTCCATACTACGGTCAATGCTTTCAGCAGACTCATTGACTCGAAGCAAACCCTGATAGCATACGCTTGCTACAGGACCTACTGTATTACGCGCCTTTTCCTTTGCGCCGTCAATATCGCCATCGCTAAGAAGTTTGTCGAGTTCAGCGACAAACTTCCTTGCGTTTATTTCAGAGAGAGAGAGATAAATGATACGTTCTATGCAGAAAGCCAATCCAAGTATTAGAGCTATTGCTACTAAAGACATGAAATAGACATTACCATCAATGAACTTATCTTTAAGCATCTGGTGCAGATTATCCTCTGCCCCAATCTGTAAGAATATCAACAATAATTGATTCATTAAATCATTGAGTTAACAACTTCCATTATTCTCTTTCCAAGTTCATCAGCCTCTTCCATTGTTGAAGCCTCACTATATACACGAATGATAGGCTCGGTATTTGACTTGCGAAGATGTACCCACTTGTCGGGGAAATCAATCTTCACACCGTCAATATCATTTATCTGTTCATCTTTATACAGCTCTTTAACCTTAAGGAGTATTGCATCAATATCAGTACCTTCTTGAAGGTCAATACGATTCTTAGCTATGCTGTATTCAGGCATTGTTGCACGCAGTTCGCTCACTTTCATTTTGTTATGAGCAAGAGAAGAAAGAAACAGTGCAATACCCACCAGAGCATCACGACCATAGTGGCTCTCTGGATAAATTACTCCGCCATTTCCCTCACCACCAATTACAGCTCCTACTTCCTTCATCTTGGTAGTTACGTTAACCTCACCCACAGCTGCTGCTGTATATACACCTGCATGCTTTTCAGTAATATCACGCAAAGCACGAGTAGAAGAAAGGTTGCTTACGGTATTTCCCGGGGTGTGAGAAAGTACATAGTCGGCAATGCTCACCAAGGTGTATTCCTCACCAAACATTGTTCCGTCTTCACAGATAAATGCCAGACGGTCAACATCAGGATCTACAACAATACCCATATCATAGCCACCGCCTTTAACTGTATTCATTATATCGGTAAGGTTCTTTGCAAGGGGCTCTGGATTATGAGCGAAATCGCCTGTAGGCTCAGCATTAAGACATGTGTATTCAACACCTAAGCGGTCGAGAAGTTTTGGAAGAATAACACCACCAACAGAGTTGATAGCATCAACAGCCACCCTGAACTTCGCTGCTTTGACAGCCTCTACATCAACAAGTTTCAAGGCAAGCACCGACTCTATGTGAAGAGCGTCGAAAGAATCGTCTTCTGAATATCTGCCAAGATTATCAACATCGGCATATACAAAATCCTCACTTTCGGCAATAGCAAGCACTTCTGCTCCGTCGGCAGCTGTAAGGAACTCGCCTTTTTCATTAAGCAGCTTCAAAGCATTCCAATGACGTGGATTATGACTGGCTGTTATAATTATACCGCCGGCGGCTCCCGACATTGTAACTGCCAATTCCGTAGTAGGAGTTGTAGCAAGACCAATGTTTATAACATCGTAGCCAACACCCATGAGTGTGCCACAGACAATATTCTTAACCATGTCGCCAGAGATGCGAGCATCACGACCAACAACAATTGTATTGCTCTTTGAGTTGCCGCTTTTTCTTATGAAAGTGGCGTATGCTGTTGTAAACTTTACTATATCCAACGGATTGAGTGTATCGCCTGTGCGTCCACCTATTGTTCCGCGAATACCAGAGATTGATTTAATTAAAGACATAATTTTTAGTTTTATTTATTACCTCTTTGGTAAGTAATTGTGTATAGACAAGGATAAATGCTGGAAGAAGCCATACGCTGTCCTTGAGAAGAAGGAACTATAACTTTCACTTTTGCAGTTTCATCATCGTCATTAATCATTCTACCTATGTTCAGATAGGTCAAAGGAAAAAGCCAGCCTGATGGTACAGAGGCTGTTCCATAAGCAGAATACATTAAGCTTGAGGTATTGAACGAGCCAGAGAATGTACCTGATGTATTAGTAACAGTGAAAACGTCAGGCAATGATGAGAAATACAGGTTGTCATTAGAAAGCTGTAATGAATCGCCAAGAAGATTATACTCGCTGAAACGACATATCACTTCTGCGGTTTCACCATTCTTTATCTTCTTTCCTGCGCCTTCGCGTATAATCTGAAGATATATACCATTACTTGCAAAGAGTACAAACTCGTTCTTCGATACGTCTGTTTTATTACCCTGAGCAGCAAACACTTCCTCGGAAATCACCTTTATATTATTTTTAGAAATATAGGCATTGATTGCCGAACTCTCTTTCTTCTTCTTGTCTGCATAAGTCTCGTATTTATTACAAGAGGTAAACGAGTGGCATATAAAGCCTAAAACAAGCACTAAAGCAAATATTTTTTTCATTTCAGTATGATATATCATTTTGAAGCAAAGTTACGAAAAAAAGCGTAACATGTCAGTATTGTGTCAAATATATTTATATGTTTTGATTATTGTTTTCATTTTTTTAACTGCTCCGCATACTCCTTGAATGCCTGCTTCACAATGGCACATGCCTCGTCAAGACTACAGTCCAAATGCCCGCCTGCTGCATTCAGATGCCCACCACCGTTGAAGAATCGGACTGCCATTTCGTTGGCTGGGAAATCGTCAACCGAACGAAGACTCACCCAAACGCTATTATCACTGCGGTCGTCTTCACGCAACGATATTGACAACTTCATGCCTTTTATTGTCAACGGTATGTTCACAAGTCCTTCGGCATCGCCTTTCACATAATGATATTCTTCCATATCCATTCGTGAAATTGCAAAATATGAAGCATGCAAATCCTCATAGACATTCAGTTTCTGCGACATTACATAGCCGCGCAAACGTATTGCCCATGAAGAATAATTGTTGAAGACATTACGGTAAATCTTATCCTTGTCAATACCTTTGGTAAGAAGCTGGCATATAATGAAGTAGATGTCAGGACGCGAAGAATTGAAAGTAAATCCTCCCGTGTCAGTCATCATACCGCAATACACCTGTGTTGCCCATTTTTTATCAACAGTTTCAAAACAACCCATTTGCCATACTATGCGGAATACGAGTTCACATGTAGAACTCATTTCTGTATATGAAAGTGTCAGCTCACAATCCATATCAGGGTCGAGATGATGGTCGATAAGCACCTTCCTTGCTTTTGATGCCAATAACGAATCGGCAAGTTCGCCTATACGGCTTGCGTTGTTAAAATCGAGACAGAATATACTATCAACCTCAGACAGAAGCTTGTCAACATTGTCTTTCGACTTGCTGTAGCGCACTACTGTCTGATTTTCAGGAAGCCACTGTAGGAAATCAGGATAAGAATCGGGGACTATTACTGTTACATCAAGACCATGACATGAACGCAGATAACCAGCCCAGCTAAGACAAGAACCAAGAGCATCGCCGTCAGGACTTTTATGTCCTACAACTGCCACCCGCTTAGATTCATTAATAATAGAGAGGAGAAGCTCCTGCTCCTCCTCGTTAAGTATATCTATATTCATTAGAACATTTTAGCAGGATACTGACCGTTTTGGTGAAGCTTTGCCAATTTCTCAACTACCTCAGGACGATCCTCTGGATAAGTAACACCAAACCACTTCGATGTAGTATCAAGAACTTCGCATGTGGCTTTACCCTGCTTTATGAGAGTATCGACCATTAGAGGAATGAAGAACTCCGACTTTGGATTCTCCATGTTCTTTTCATCAGAAAGGAATTCCTTGAAGTACTCTTCCGAATGCTGGAAATAATCAGGAGTGAAACCCCAGAAGTTCATTGAAACTGGTGTTGTGTCAGCAATGCTAACCCAATTGTTGTTCTCGTCAAGATATTGAACAATGCCGTCATGGCGCTCAATCTTTGTACGCTCTACAACTGAAGTAAGAAGATGATTATCGTCGCTCTCGCATACACCACGACTAACAGTTCCGCTTTCGCTGAGTGTGTTGCCTACACGGAATCCCACCATAGCATACTTTCCCACAGAACCTTCAGGCAGTTCAGACAGGAACTTACCCATAACCTTAAAAGCGTCTCTGTCGTAGAAATCATCACAGTTCAGAACGGCAAACGGCTCGTTTATAACATTCTTTCCCATCATTACAGCATGGTTTGTACCCCAAGGTTTCGTGCGACCTTCCGGAACAGTGAATCCTTCAGGCAGTGCATCAATACTCTGGAAGCAAAGCTCACATGCAACGTGTCCCTGATACTTAGCCAGAATCTGTGTGCGGAACTGCTCTTCAAAGTCTTTGCGAATAACCCAAACTATCTTGCCGAAGCCTGCCTCTATGGCGTCATAAATACTATAGTCCATAATAGCCTCTCCGTGAGGACCAAGTGTGTCGAGCTGCTTTAAGCCACCATAACGGCTTCCCATGCCCGCAGCCAATAGGAATAATGTTGGTTTCATATTCGTGTTTTATATTTTTGTATTATAATAATATCTAAATGCAAAGGTAGTGTAATTTATGGACTTCACAAAATAAACACCACGTTTTTATCAAGAATTTGTAAGCACAGCAGTGTTTTTATCATACATACATTTGCGTATGTAACCATGCTCTGTCAAGAAGTTCAGAGAGTATAAGTTTGCCAACTTTGCTGATACATCTTCCTGTCAGACATTCTCGGATAAGCTAAACCTGAATGATGTTTCTCGTTTATTGCCCTTAGTTTCACTAAAAAGTGGTGCACTTTGCACTGTAAAACAGCCCGTATCAGCGCCTGAAACGGTCCACTTTGCAAAGCAATACAGCCCACTTTCAGAGTGCTCTATGTGTTTTTCTTCTTAAAATCTACAAACGAATATTCAAAAGCATGGCGCTCGTCGGTTGTATGGTCTTCACGCCATACTTCCTCCCACATCTCGGAATAGTCGGGAAAGAATGTATCAGCCTTTTCAGGAGTATCATGAACAAGGGTAAGACAAAGGCGGTCGGCTGCTTTGAAAGCCTCTCTATATACCGAACTTCCACCTATTATATATACATCTTCGTCGGGAGCACAATTACTTAATGCTTCGTCCAGACTTCTGAACAATTCACAGCAGGGGAAGTCGGCTGCATTGCCGTTCTTGGACAATACTATATTACGACGATTGGGAAGTGCTCCTTTTGGGAGTGACTCGAAAGTGCGACGCCCCATAATAATGGTATTGCCTGTAGTAAGTGCCTTGAAACGTTTCAAATCATTAGGCAGCCAATAAATTAGTTTATTCTCAAATCCTATTGCGCCATTAGCGGCTACTGCTGATATAATATTAATCATGTTACTTGAATTTTATTCTCCATTCTTGTGGATAAAGGTTATTTGCTCTGCTTCCTAAGTTCTTTACAAATCCCAATGCGTGCCCGTTGTAGGTTACAATTACATATCCTTTCGGCATGTCAGAGTCGAGTTGTACAGCCTCATGCCGCAGATAGGAAAGAGCCTGTTCCAACGACAGCTCGGCATGTGGATATTTGTTTTTATCGAGATTGTAAAGCATTGCCTCTGCATGAACCGGTATCTTGTCCCTGCCCTTTATTATGGGTTGCGGATGTCCGTCGGAAATTATGCGGAGCGCTTTATGCAGCTTGCTGTTATCACGATTCTTCTTGCGGCATGCTTCTCCATGCTTTCGCAATACAGCCATAAAGAGTCCTTCACTCTTGGTTACACCGGGAATAAAACGATAAACGGGTGAGTTGAAGCCATCAAGTAGCGAACCGTTGATATTCCAGTCGGCATCAACCTTTACCGGCAAGATGTCTGCTCCCAATTCCTCTGCTATCCAACGCACATTTTCCTCGTTCTCGCTGGTATTTAAAGTGCATGTTGAATAGATGAGTATTCCTCCATTGCGCAAACAATGCCAAATCTCTTCTATGATAGTTCTTTGCAGATTACGACATTTCTGTACATTCTGCAAGTTCCATTCACGTATAGCACCTTCATCTTTTCTGAACATTCCTTCGCCCGAACATGGAACATCAGTCAGGATAACGTCAAACTGCAGCTTTGCCTTGCGATAGTCATTGGCAAAGTTGTTTGTAACAATAACATCGGGATGTCCCTGCTTTTGCATATTCTCCATTAAGATATTAGCACGATGATGGTCGGGTTCGTTACTATAGAGAATGCTTCCTGTCGGCAAAGCTGCACGTGCGAGGGTTGACTTTCCCCCCGGAGCTGCACAAAGGTCGAGCATAACAACAGGACGGGTTACATATTGTCGCAACACCTCGTCAAGAAACATGCTGCCTGCTTCCTGCACATAATAGCAACCTGCATGCAGAAGCGGGTCGAGAGTGAAATCAGGACGCCGGTTGAGCCAATAGCCGTCTTTGCACCAAGGCACAGGCGTTCCGTCAAAAGCCTTACCGCCTTTGAATGGATTAACACGTACTGCTACTGGGTGTGGTTCAACGAAAGAGGTAAGGAATCGTTCATACAATTCCTCACCAAACAAGCGTTTTGTATATTCTTCAAATTCCTTAGGAAGATTTGTCATGCCTTAAAATTCTATGTCGAAATGTTCGTCGTCAGTCTCTGCCTGCTTCTTCTTCGTTGGAATATTCTGCTTGAGATTTCCATTCTCGTCAAACATTCCATAGGTTGTGCGCAATACTCTGAACTCAGTTCTGCGATTAAGCTGATTGCACACTTCCTGCTTTTCTTCATTACCCAACTTAGATATATATTCTTCGCTAAGTTCGTCATTCTCCTTCAACCACTCTATCTTTTCTGTCAGCTTCTTTCTCACTTTCTTTGGGCGCTCCTCGCCATAGCCCACAGGAGTGAGGCGTTCTTTAGAGATGCCGTGCTCGATGAGATAATTCACACAAGACTCTGCTCTAAGCTGCGACAAGCGCTTGTTATACGCATCAGAGCCTCGGTAGTCGGTATGTGCCGACAGTTCTATAGTGATATTCGGATTCTCATTAAGAAGATTCACAAGTTTATTGAGTGCCACGGTTGATTCTTCTCTAAGTGTTGCCTTGTCGAAATCGTAGAACACGTTGTCAACAAGCACAGGCGCCGAAATAGACGGGAGAGCAAATTGCAGTACATATTCTTTCGACTCACTAACTTCCCTTATACTTAACTCTTCCTTATGATTAAGATAGCCCTTGCATGTGGCAAGGAACAAATAGTCAACCCCTGGCTCAACCGTGTACTGGAAAGAGCCGTCGCTCTTTACGCTTATTCGTTGATTTGTACCGTCATTGCCCACAACAAACACCTCGGCAGCCTGAAGTTCATAACCGTCCTGTTCATAAACCCAGCCTACAACATTCTGCACAATTTCAGGATTCTCGAAAGAGTAGATATGATCCCAGCCACGTCCGTCGTTTCTATTTGAAGAGAAGAAGCCACGATTGTAAGGACCTTCAAATGTCATTCCGAAGTCGTCGCCTTGTGAATTTAGAGGAAAGCCCGGGTGTTCAAGATGATACCTGCGGTCTTTACCTACTTTGGCAATGAAGATATCAAGGCCGCCAAGACCAGAATGCCCGTTTGATGAGAAATAGAAATCACCATTAGGGCGGAATGTAGGAAACATCTCGTTACCCTCAGTATTTATGGGCGCCCCCAGATTCTCCACACTTCCCATTCCTGCGGCAGTAAGTCTTACACGCCAAATATCGAGTCCTCCCCTACCTCCCGGCATGTCGCTAACAAAATACAACCATTCACCATCAGGTGATATAGCAGGATGCGCATAAGACGAAAGTGTGTCGTTCATAATCTTTACTTCTGATGCTTTTCCCCATGCGGCATCAGCCCTTGAACTTTTCACTATCTGAGCAAAACGAGGATAGGAAGCATCAGTAGCGCATTGGGTGAGATACATTTCCCTGCCGTCGGTAGAGAAATAGCAAACACCTTCGTCAAATTCGGTGTTTAATCCACCCGTCACCTGCTCGGGCTTGCTCCATTTGCCTTTATCATCCTTTGTAGATACGAATATATCAGCAGGTTTTGTGCCTGTTATGCCTGAAAGTTCATCGCCCTCAGCCTCATTACGGGTTGAAGTGAAATACAACTGATGAAACTGGTCGCCAGACAACATTGGTGAATAATCAGCACGACGTGAGTTGAAGACATCCATTTTCTTCACCGTATAACGAGAGCCTTGTTCTTTAATCGACGGTGCACTTAATGCTGATTGAAGTCCGTTTTGGGCAAGTCGGCTGTCAGGCATAGAGTCGAGAACATACTTAAACTCCTCTGCCGCAATTTTATATTCACCATTCTTCAGCAGCAATCGGGCATAAGAAAGCCTATCTCCAACTGTTGCTGTATTATATCTTATTGCATTCCGATAAGCGGCAATGGCTTTTTGCGTCTGCAAAGACTTATCATAGCAGAATGCCATCTTCAATGCTCTTTCTCCACGGTGCTGTTTCTCTTTAGGTGGAGTCTTTGAATAAGCTTTCTTAAATTCGTTTGCAGCATCGTAATACTCGCCAAGCGCAAGAAATTTCTCACCACGCTTCAGATTCTTGTCAACAGCGCACGACACCACAACAAGAGATATTACTGCAATAAATATGATTCTAAATATTCTCGACATATAGTTTCTATAACGCAGAAACTATTGTTTTATTTTGCATGGTAACATGTCAAAATTGAAATAACCACTACAAAGTGGATTTAAATGTATCAGTCTATACATAATCACATGCTTTGAGATTTTATAGAACAATATGTGTTTATGAATAAAACACCGAGAACAGATTTATGTCATTGGGTCAGTAATGACGGTATTGCATTTGGCTCAAAATCGGAATAGGAATTGTTGGTGTCTATCCATTTAGCACCTTCTTTCTTACGCACAACCGATTTATTATAGCGGTTTTCATCAGAATCGACATTACCGCAATAAGTGTAACCTTTGTCTAATATCGGAGATATGATATTCCATTCATGCACCGTGGGAATGGCAAGGTTTACGGCGTCGGCAATCCATACGTTTGGCATGAAATACTCGTTCTCCTCCATTTCGATCACAATGTCGGACTGCTTGAAAGTATAGCCGAATTTATAGCGATATTTTTTCATGAAAGTATCCATATCCACCTTCGGACGGGCTATGGCATAGCTCTTCACACCGCGTGTGTGCATAGAGAAATTTCCTACGAAGTTGGCATACCAGTTTATGAGGTTCGGCACTTTTGGATTATCCTTGTCATTGTCGGCTTTTGCACTTTTGTCGTATATTTCAAAGTCGGCAAGGCTCAAATCGAAAGATGCAGGGTTTACCTGTCTATGGTCTATGGCTGTCAAGGCAATGGTTAAGGTTTCAGCCGGCTTTACTGGGTGTTCCTTTCCTGTGCCAGGAATTACGTATATTGCCGAGATGGTCATTGCTTCCTTTATGATATCAGGCTTATAGTCGTGCTTGTCGTCGCTTGTGAAGAACGACTCTACAAATGCCAGTCCGTCGGCATACATCACTGTGTCACTGTTGTTGCCTATCTTTATGTACTGGTCATCAACATACATAAATCCGTTTGGTGTGGTCGTACCTGTGAAGAACAGCTCGGTTATGAGAAATCCCTCATGCGCTGAATATACACTCAATGCCAGATTGGTGATTGCGTTTTCGTCCTGAACAGAAATATTGTGGCGCACAGCCTTTACGTCGGCTCTAACCTCTCTGCCATTCATAGTGTAGGCAATAGTTCCACGCACGTCAATGTTATACTTCCCCGTAGGCAATGACGCTTCGCCAACGAAAGAATCTCCCGACGGTGTAAAGGTTTCTATTCTGTAAGCCTTGCGATTTTCTATATTCGTAATTACCGCCATGGCATTCCGCAGATTCACGTTCTTTATGTCGAGAGGCATCTGCAAACGTAGCAAGTGACCCATGGTTGCATCGGCTATTTCCACGTCATTGTACTTGTTGCACGAAACGGCAGTAAGGCATACTGCCGCAAGGATCACGACCATTTTACTAAAACTTTTCATCATCATTAGTTCATAAAGTTACACCCAAGGAAGCATTGAGCATTGTTTGTTTGATATTCGGAGTTTGGAGCAGCTGCGCACCTACGGCAAGGAACATTCCCACCGAATTCCAGCCTTTAGGATAATGACAGGCGCGTATTTGCGTGTCAAGATTCCACAGATCAGACGTTTTCGACTCATAGGTATGATTTACTAACTCGATCATTTTTTTTTCCATCCATGCGTATGGCATAACTATTAGCTTCGACGTGTTGTGATAATAAGCCACTCCTCCGCTCCACTCCACAAGCCATTGCGGGTTGTTGTGCCATATCCGTTGCCAGCCAAACCTACCGTATGTCTTGGTATAAGCCATTTCACGCCGCAAATCCACATAAGTTGCACGATTGTCAATTATGCCAATGCGAGCATTGAGCGTAAGCCATCTGTCGGCAATATTTACGCTACCAGTGGCATAATAATCATATATGTTGTCGGAGAACATTGAGAGAGTGATGAGCGACCGATACTCGGTGCTTGAAGAATTACCTGCTATGTGCTCCCTGCCGTTACGCCGTTCCAAATCTATGCCTGCGAAAGCTGCCCAACTTAATAATCTCTCGTGTTTCCAACCAACTTTCACGGTAGCCGTAGTAACTTCCAGAGTTGAAACAGGCAGGGCATTAAGCTTTGTAAGTATTTTCTCGTAAGGCATGAACCTGCCCTCTGTTGACAAATACAAACCAGTGCCACTGGAGGAAACCAACTGCATACCAGCTATAATTCCTGTTCCTTTATAATAAGCAGAGCGCACCGCTCCGGCAAAACGTACATAGTCGGAGCCGAGTCCTGTCATGTGAAATTCAGGAATAACTCCCAGCGGATTGTAAAAATCCACATCATTCGTCTGCTTGTAAGTTCTTGCTCCAATTCCTACACCCACTTTATACTTCGGCAATGCATAATTCGCTCCTAAACGCAGAGTCAAGTCCGTGGTGATGCCTCGTGGACGCGGGTCACGAGTTCGATATTCGTGCTCTGCACGAAAATCTATGACCGCTCCAAATGTCCAGCGTTTCAGTTTCACAGCATATCCTCCATTGAAGGTGTAACGCTCATTCTCCATGTCGCCGCCTATAGTGTCTGCCATGACATAAGGATAAAGAAGTTGGTAGTCAGATGTTGAATTGAACTGTATATTCCGCTTCCTCCCCGTTTGATAAGATGCTCCTCCCCAAACGGTGTTTGCATGATTCAAGCGCAGATAGGAAACTACGTATGCACCGCCGAGAGTATGCCCGTCGCCGGTTTCCATTAGAACAGCCTTGTTTGAACTGCGATTGTCAATTCTCACCCCCATCTCAGTGATAGAACTGCGGTAAGCCTTCTGCATGAACGAGGGATTACGGTGCAATTCGCCCGTCACGTTCTGCCATTGGCTTATGTGTTCCATAGCCGCCAGTGTATCCTTTATCTGCGCATGCGTTGAAACAGTAAGCAGGAGTGAGATTAATATTATGATTTGTCGTGTGCTCATTATTTGTCTTTACATAAATATTATCTCAACGTCAACAGGTACGATTTGCTCTACAAGTTCTATGTAATTATCTGACGCACGGAATATTTTCACTTCCTCATGCCCGTCGGGATATACACACACTATTGTGCCCTCGGCATCAAGCATGTAAGTTCCTCGCAAAACTTCCAATTCTACCTTGTTATTATTGAAATCAGAGGAATAATACACTCTCCCGTTTGACAGATTCTTCAACTCCACCGTACCTTGCACTTTCACGGCGTTTATATCGGCTGGCATCTGCAACGATACCATTGCCTTTGTATAATAGTCATATTCTTTATGCTCGCAGCCACTCATAAGACTTGCAAGCAAGATAAATATAAATATCAACTGTTTCATAACCTCACATTCATTTCAATGCCGAAATACGGCGTTACGTAACGTCGGATAATAAAATCGTTTCGCTTATAGTCAGGATATACATCCCAAAGTTTATTCACGAACAGTGCCACCATGAGTTTGTTGCTGAACAGTTTCTTTGTAGCCTTAAGGTTCACGTCCATGCAGAAAGGCACCGTCTGTCGGTCAAACATTCCGTTGGTATAGGTTCGTATGAGATACTGCAAATACACATCCTTGCTGTTGCCCGAAGTATAAGTGTGTATGTCACCGTTGCTGTCCATATACTGAATAGGCATATTATCCTTGCTCATGCTTTCGCTGGCTGTGAGCCATACGCATTGGAAAGACAGCGAAAAACCAAGCTTTAGTTTTGGCACGGCTGTGTCAAAAGTAAAATTTGTATTAGTAATCTCTCGTATATATCCATCATCGTCTTTATAAATGCCGACTAATTCCAGCGTCTGCCCGCCAACGGTTCTTTCAGGTTTATACATTATTGGCAGCGAGTTGTGATACTCTGTCTTAAACCATGCTCCACTCACGGTTAAACGAGTGTTGAGAACAGGAAAACGCTTAGTAGATAGCACCCATTCCAAGCCTCGCTTGTAGGTACGGCTTCCGTTGGTAGTATGTTCATACGAACGTAGCGCATTTTTTACAGAATAAGGCAACTTTGCTATATTGGGGCAGTCAGTCAATGCGTCTGCATCAACACCCGAGGCATCGTATTCTTTATATTGATAAGGCGCATATATGCTCATTGAGCGGAAGCCCGACTTCATGTCCTCCACAAAATAAGTCATGGTAAGACGGTTTCCTGACCAGTCTATATCGCCTTTCAGTTCCCATTTCATATTTCTTGCCGCCCGAAGGTTGTGATTTGTAGGATCAATAACGTAGGTTTGCAAGTACATTCTACGATAATCAGGTTTTGAATGATAATAGTTAAGTTCCACAATATCCATATAAGCAGGCTCTGGATAAAGCAGGTCTATAGTAGGAAACATGCTGTGCCAACCTATTCCACCTGTAATACTGACAGTCATTCTTTCATTTCCCACGTTGAAAGCAGGAAATGTCCATCCCATATTCATCCGAGGGTCAATATTCACCCGTCCGTATATGTCGAATTGTCTGTTCACTCCCAACATTCGTTCTGCTCGAACGCCAGCCTCAATGTCTAATTTATGTTTGCCCACTCCCATAGACATACGCTCTTCGGCATAGGCGGCAAGCATCTGCGACGCTGGAATGGACGAGTATTTTCTTGGTCTGTATGAAGTGCCGGTATATACAGGGTGCAGACGGTCGTATATTTGTCCGTCACCAATGTTACGGTCCATTTGATAGTCAGCGCCAACAAGAAACGAATTGGAGATGCCGGCAACAGGCAAGCTAAATTCTGCGCTTCCTTTCATGTAAAGACTTATGGGTCTGCCATCTACCGTGTGAGTGGCGGTATATGTATAAGGCGATATGAACACGGCATCGCTCTCACCGCTTGTCATTGTCATAGCCGCAGGAGTATCACCATCGAGTTGAACAAGGCGTGTTCGTTCCAAAAGATTCTTTTCATAAGAGAAAGATATAGACAGTTCCGCTTTCTTGAACATAGAATGCTCATGCCTTCTGTATATGTCAAGCAAAAGACTAGTGGCATAACGATTATATGCCGATTTGTATTTATCAATTCCGCCATGATTAAACTCTGGATCCACCTTGTCATCATCAAACGAACCGCCGTAATCCAAGCTCAGCATAGCTCCGTATGTCATTGTCTCGGCGTACCATTGCTTACAGAGCCGGGCCGACAGGCTAAGCCTCTTATATGTCTCAAGCATATTTCTTGGCTCTGCCTTGTTGTTAAGAAAGTCTGCACTAACGTTTAGCGACAACCGTCGCTTTCCCCACTCAAAAGCCTTTGCCACATGAAACAGCTTAGTATCCATGTCTGCCTTAAAGCGGGCCGACAAGTCGTTACCACCTTTACTTCGCTTGACCTTCACCAATCCGCTGGTTAAGTCACCATACTGAACAGAGGGAATACCACGAACTATGGTTACTTCCTGAATGTCGTCGGTAGGCAGAGTACGCATGTCAAGCCCGGAGTTAGCAATATTACGCTTACCCGACGTACGGTCTAATGCACCCGAAAGATACTGCATATTACCATTTGTACTCACAGGAGCACCGTCAATCACAAAGCGGGTTCCAAGCGATGAAGTGCTGTACTGGTTACTTCCTATTCCTGCCTCACGCAGACCTATAGTATTCGGAACATTAAGCTGCGGATCATTGGCACGCCCTCCTGGCAACAACTCAAGCAAATCGGCAAAGCTCGATGGTTGCAAATGCTCCATTGCCTGCTTGCTTATGGTTGAAGTGCTCGAAAGCCCGTGCCCCTCTTGTGCTGTCACTACAACTTCTTGCAGTTCGTTGGTAGAGGCATTAAGATAATATACACCGTCTTTCTTCGGACGAATTATAATAGGGGCAAAACCAAGATAAGATATGCTGACATTCTTGTTGAAGTTGTCAGCAAGAATAAAGCAGCCATATTGATCTGTTATGGCTGTTATTTTCTTAGTTCCCTCTATCGTGATGATTGCGCCTATTACAGGCTCTTTCGTGTCATGCTCAAGAACCTTACAGCGCATTTGCGCATAAGCCTGACGCAGGAACAAGCAAAGAAGAAGAGTGAAAATAGTTCTTATCACAATAGTATGCAGCGTTGAGAGTGTTAGAATATAGCATGACTCTGAAGGTGCACTTCCCGATATAGCTTATGGGCGCAGTACCTTCAGAGCCATTTAGATGTAATGATGTGTATATCTTTACTTCACAAGCACTTTCTTGCCATTGTGAATATATATGCCATTAGTGGCAGGAGTACTGATGCGGCGTCCGTTAATGTCGAACCAACCATTGTTTCCACCAACTTTCACTGTCAATGCGTCGATACCGGTAGTAGCCTTTGTCAACTCAACCCATGTAAATTCATCAACAGTTCCCTTAGCCTCCTTTGCTACCCAGCCTTTTGTTTTTACAGCGGCTATCTGACCTTCGTTCAACTCATTGTGCTCCTCGGTATAGTTGCCGTGGAACACGCAAAGCTCACGCGCTACTCCATACTCTTCAACAGGCAAAGACTTTATAAGTTTATCCATTTCCTCGCCCTTGATATTATTACCCCAGCATGAAATATAATTCAAATCCGAGCATGCTGATACATCAAGCGATGTCAACCTGTTTCTACTGCACTCAAGGTTCATGAGATAAGTGTTATTAGACAAGTCGAGAGACTCAATGCCATTGTTGTTTACCCAAAGCTCATCCAAGTTGCTGAGGTTTGACAAGTTTAGTGAAGACAAATTAGAATTATTTCCCGCATATAGAGTTCTTATGGCCTCGGCATCAGTAAAATCCAGTGAAGAAACGGCAGTGCCCTGCAATGCAAGCGTCATGAGCTTTGAGGCATTTGCAAGATTTACACTCTGCAATTCAGAGCAATCTGTAGCCCACAGTTCCACCATTTCAGGATTCTTTGAAAGATCTATAACTTTAATTTGATTATTGTTCAAGCGTAAAAATGAAAGTTTAGTTGCACCACTCAGGTCAACATCCGTAATACCATTATTTGCCATGAACAATGAATAAATATTACCATGAACAGTAATTTCAGGTGCATCCACCGTAAGCACTATCTTGCTATCTGCCATATACGCCATTGTTGCGCCTTCAAACGAAACGTTCTCACCTATATTAGGCATAGCGGTCTTTACTTCGTCCTCGTTAGCATCATAACTATCATAGATTTGAATATCCATAGATATAGCTGATCCAACAGACTTATTGGTCTTAAATTTTACGACATCAGTTCCTACTTCTGCCTTTACTTCCGTTATAGAAAAAAGCAAACTAAATAACAACAATAATAAAGAGTAATTTTTTTCCATATTCTTTTAGTTTTACATGTATATTAATATGGTGCAAAGGTATGAAGAA
This sequence comes from Prevotella sp., assembly GCA_041855685.1. Classification (GTDB taxonomy): domain Bacteria; phylum Bacteroidota; class Bacteroidia; order Bacteroidales; family Bacteroidaceae; genus Prevotella. The sequence goes on from JBHAEQ010000010.1 coordinate 49,764, forward strand.
GGTAATAAATACACAATACTCAAATGTAGGTAAATAATTTCACCGCCCTTATTGGTTAATAATAAGAGTACTCAACACAAGTACTTCAGTTTGATATAACAATACTTTTACTTCCGTCTAAGTCACTGACAGATTTCTCAAAAAAACTTTTAGACTCGCACAAGCGTCACACAAAATAAGCCTAATAAATAGGACAGAGTGTCCATATCTAACATAAAATAGCTTTACACTGTTTTTCTTTGCTTTTGCGAACTTCGACCAAGAGGATATGTAAAAACTTAAAAGAAACCTTTACAAAGTTATTAATTGTAACTTTGGAAACCAAACCGGTCATTATTAACAGAACCGATTGTGACCTAATTGGCTTAAACGACAAGGGAGGCTATAGTTGTAACGGCCGATTAGTAGTCCCCCACCCCATGTTGCTTAACCTCAACCCAGAAAGTACAATTAAACGAGAATAAATGCTACTTTGCGACCTAATGAATCGATTTGGGGGTTAACTGCGTTTCTGATTCAGATTGCAAGTTCGTGGTCTGCTAAAAGGGAGTTCTGACATCCCCCTTGTATTTATATAATCTTAAGTCATCAATCAGAACAAACGTTGTGATATTCTCAGCTCCATAACAGGATAAACGGGGAAATTATCGATTATATCAAGATAGCGCTTTACGCTTGACCTTACATTATCCAAATCGAACAGATTAATTCCGTCGTGAGTAGTTATTTCAGGCACTCCACCCCAGAACATAACACCGCAGTCAAATGAAAGTTGAGTACGTTTCGATTTATCTATATATCCACCATATCCAAATCCTAAATAAGGCTTGAAAGCATTTGCTATAGCCTTCGCCCTCACCATATTATCCTTATCAGGCACCATACGATAGGCATCGCCTGCATTATACATTTTCTCTCCCTTGGCAAAACGCAGACTGCCTTTCTTTATCTCTCTACCATTCTTATCTACAACATATTCTCCAAAGACAGGGTCAACCTCGGAATATTCATAATAAATATCCTCCTTTGCATATATATCATGCTTGAAATCGCCTATATGCATAGCCATTCTACCATAACTGCGAAACTTCTCGCTCATTTCTGAATTGTGTATGTTTACCTCGCCATACGAAATCAAAGGTTCTTCGGCAAGCGATTTATAATACATTGAATTGTAAGTAGTAACCGCCATAAGAGAAGTCATATCGTATGTGGTATTATAAGCATCGGCTACTTTACGACCGCTGAGATAGAATCCTGCAGTAATATGCCACTTCTTATTCTTAAAAGGAAATATATCAACAAACAACTTGAACTGATTGAAAGTAGGATTGCCCAGCATATCCACCTGGTCATCAACTTTATAACCCAGAATATTCTCCAATATTCCATTAAGCTTGTTGAAGCGGTTTTGATAGGTTTGCATTTCAAGTTTTTTATTCTCTTCAGCACTTAGATTCGGGTCATTAGTGTATGTACCAACCTGTACCCCAAAACTCATGGTCCTTTGAATTTTGGGCATGAATGTAGCTCCTGTTCTAACTTGCAGCAGATTGTTTACAGGCATAGCTAAATCGAAGCCTATACCAGTAGAACCTACAGTAAGACTGAGATCAAGATACTCAAAGGCTTTAATCTGATTCTTTGTCTCTAAATTATCATTCATTGACTCATTCCCAATACTGTTGTGAGCCGTAACAGTGTTAACGGCAACCATTGCCGCAACCAGTAATAGTATAGTTCTGTTCATAGGGTAATTATATTGACCGCAAAGTTATAAATAAAGGTTGATTTTCCCAAACAATCAGGCAAAAATAATTGCACTATGTCAATAAAATCAGCTTCACCCTAATATGCACGTCCTCACACCTTGGAACCTACAGGGTTCGATAAACTCAGTGGTATAATGACAGATAGGGATTACATTAAACTAACAGCAAGTGCAATAATAGCCAACCCACCTTGTTTCAATAATATCATCTTATTGCCCGTCATGCTTCCGTAGGCGGCAACAAGTATGACATATCCCATGAACAAACGAAGAAAAAACATGTCGCCGACAAACAATGTGACAATAATAAGCAATGCCAACAGACCGTTATATACTCCCTGATTCTTAAACAGAGTATTAACTGACTTTCTTCCCAATTCCTCCTTATTCATTCCAAACACACGAGCTGTAGAATCAGAAGTTGTGGCAAACGTCTCTAAATACATTATATACAGATGTTCAACAGCCACAAGTATTGCAAATATATAAGTTGCAATCTCCATATTATTAATGTGTTAAGTGTATAATTATCCCCGAAAATTATATTTCAAACTTTCGGGGAATTATTCAATTATTCTTCCTCTTCGTCGTCCCAAGAGAAGAAAAACTGTGATTTGGAATTTCCTTCCACAGTCTCACCTTTTTTAATATTTTCACCTACATTAAGATTAGGAGAGGTTGGATTCAAAAAAGAATCTACTTTTATCTCAACACTCGCCATTGTAGGCTTTATATATTTATTTTTCATAATTCTATAGGATATTTATTTAACATACTGTTTTTTGCCACCAATAATAAGTATTCCTTCTACAGAAGAATTTACACGCTGTCCCTGCAAATTATAAACAGGAACGTCGATACCACGCTCAAATTTCAGAGAAGAAATATCTGTAGGCGTGTCTTCTGCAAAAATCATCATCTTTGCATTGCCCAATGCATATTCAGCAACACCATCAAGAGTAATATAAGCACGGTTGGTAGCAATAGTTGCTGTACCACTATCAACTTTGCGAAGTTTGTCATTTACAATAACGTAATTTCCATCTGCAACATTCACTTTCACAGCGCTCAAGTTTCCTATAAGACCAGTCGCACTTACTGCCGAAGTAACAGCATCGCCTGTATATGAGGCTATGATAGCATTGCCTGTAGCCTTGAAAATATAAGGTTTGCCTGCGACAAGACTGCCGGTCTCCTCTTCAAGTACAATACCTGCTACTTCCGAACCTTCCTTTGTAACACCGGCAATGCTATAGAAAGTCGCTCCGGAAACATTCGTAGCATTCACTTCATTAGGCAGACATATAGTTCCGAAATTACCAGTTGTAACAATACGTTTATAATCGTAATCATAAACAATTTTTATGCTTTTTGCACCCGTTGTATTCGATATTGTTGCCACAACGGCTTGCGTAGGATCTGTAGGCGTAATTATAGAAGTAGTTCCAGTAGATGATGTTACTGTAGCATTTGTGAAAGTGCTACTTGCAAAAACCGATGCATAATTGCTGGTAGGAGCATCATAAACAATAGAAAGAATCTTTACACCACGAACAGGTTCTATAGTCAGAGTACTGTTCTTATAAAAACGGCTACTGGAATATTGCATACCTCCAAGATAATTGTCTGCATCAGTTGAAGCACCCGCCTTATCTACAATCATCTTTGCCGCATCGCAAACCCATATTACCTTTTGTGTACTTCTGGAAACATAACTATTGGTAGATAAATCAATAGTGGTCATATCATAAACCTTTACATTGTATTCCTTTATGTCTGACACACTTTTATAAGTAGCCTGCACCTGTACGTTCTGATTTCCATGAGTTTCAAACACAGTAGGAGTAACCTCCCAAGTAACAAGTCCTGTAATGTCACCAATGGTTCCGTCGTTAAACGTAGCAGTAACATTCAAAGCCGAATAATCAAACGATTCACCTTTATTATATACAAGGTGGGGCGTCCCAGCAATAGCAAGACTTGTTACAGGCTTCAAGTCATCAAGTTCATAAGTCAATGTATAGGAATCTACATAAATAGAATTGGCAGTTGCTCCCACAACAATAGTCAGGACTTCCCCACTTCCTATAACATAAGAAGTATTGCTAAGTGTTATATTCACATTTTTATATATAATACTATATGCATTGCTATCACCAAACTTATTAAAAGCGACTCCGTTTGTAGAACCGCCAATTGTGGCAAGTGTAGTTTCCCCTGCGGTCATAGATAAATAACCAGAACCGGAGGAAGTATTTGACTTCATTTTAAGTTTAAGTCCTGTTATTTTATATCCAGAATAACCTGCCAAAGTCAAGGTCATACTCTTACCTTTTATCAACTGATTCAGTGAGGTATAAGTTGTAGAATAAGTAGCAGTACTGCCAGCTAAAGCATCAGTACTTGTAACAGACGTTTTAGTGGAAATCTTGTAAGTTACCTCTAATCCCCATACATTACCTCCAACAAATAATAGCATAAGGGATAACAATGTTTTAATTAAGTAAGTCTGTTTCATTGTTCTATTTTTTTTAGATTAATATTCAAGATTACTGTTAAATCATTAAATATGTGAAAATGGTACAAAATTATAATGGCTCAGTTTTCAAGTGTAAAATTACAAAACACTTTTCATATAAACAAAGAATATGTATATATTCTCATTAAAAATATTAATATTCTCTGATTATTTTATGATTTCACGCCACAAAATAGGGTGCATATAGATCTGAACACCTAAACTACTAAATAACGGGGACAACGGATTTGGGTTAATAGCGAAGATACCTTTGCCGAGAGTTTTCGCAAGGAGAACAAGAGCATAGATGAGTGTATTACCTACATCTTGACGGAAGTCCAAAGAATGGGGTGTGCAGGTCTGTCCGATGAGGAGGTATATTCCCTTGCCGTTCACTACTACGATGAGGATAATATCGAGGTGGGCAAGTCCATCAACTGCCAAGTCGTGGTAAACCATACTATCGAACTTACAGAGGAGGAAAAAGCAGAAGCAAGAAAAAAGCGGAGGAATACCGCAAACTTACCGCCAAGAAACCAAAAGCGGAAAAGCAGGTGGAACAGCAGATAGCCCAACCTTCATTATTCGAGTTTTAACCCTCTAAACAACGAAAGGAAAATGGAAGCAATGGATTTGAATGATGCACGCATCTATGTAGGCACTTATGCCAAGTACAACAACGGCTCATTGCAGGGCGAATGGGTGGAGCTTTCGGACTTTTACGATTTGGACGGCTTTATGGAGCGTTGTGCCGAGATACACGAGGACGAGGAAGAACCCGAATATATGTTCCAAGCGTGGGAGGAAATCCC
>JBHAEQ010000011.1:0-32413 GCA_041855685.1 Prevotella sp.
CCAAAACACTCCGGCATTGCTGAAGTCATATTGTACAATAGCTACACCATTAACTATAGTTTCTGTCTTTCCCTGCTCTATCAACGCACCACTTATCAAATCCTGTAATCCCGCTCCTATATAACTGGCAATGCCTATTATGCCGAGAGCCGCACCAGTAGCATGACGCAGAACAATGTCAACAGCCATTAGCCCGCCTAAAAGCAAATAAGCACAACTCCCAGCGCACCTGCCAAAGATGCGCCAAGAAAGCCCATCTGCCATCCAAAGAAACCAACAAGCGAACCAACAAAGACAAATGACAAAAATTCACCCAGATTATGACTGGCGCTGAAGAATCCATAAAACGTACCACGGCGTTTCAAAGGAAACCATCTCGACCACTGCAACTTATTCAGATATTTATTGCGGGAAGCCTCATCATCGCAGAATTGAGTCGGTGAAGGCTGACTCTTTTTGTAAAACGAGATAATACGATTGAACATACAAATCAATCATGAAGATTTCTTGTCTTTAGATAGTCTATAAGATACTGTGGACGATCAGTTTGTATTAAACCAGCATTAAGTTCGTCTATCAAATAGCCGTATCCTTTATCAGGATTCGATATCGATATATCATCATCATGTCCACCCGCCATGGTATCCCAAAGAGTGTTATACCAAATTAATGTTCTTCCTTTCAGGCTTTTTGCTAACTTTTTAGGCAGTGGATTAGCATCATGAACATATAGTAATTCAAATGCAACAGGTTGAAAGTATGAGATAAATTCCTCTATTTGTTCCTCTGCATTAGGCTTGTCTAAATTCACAATTGGCATGTAAATCACATCATTAATATACTTACCAAATTTTTCTTTAACAACTTGTGGTGTGGAATGTCCCTTCATGATTATCTGTCGCATTGTACCTGTTCGCTTTAGGATTTCATATATTTGGTCAAAATACTTATCTGCATGATCCAAATTCAGCATTACCCTACCTTTAGTCGCTGTCAATACCTCCTCCAACGTAGGAATCTTATGAATGGTCCTAATAGCACAACCATTGCGCAGATTAAGTTTTTTAATAGAATCCAATGTTACTTCCGACACTTTACCTCTACCTGTAGTTGTTCTGTCCAACGTATAGTCGTGCATCAAAATCAACTCGCCGTCTTTGGTTCTCTTTATATCAATTTCAACTATATCAACTCCCATTTTGATAGCATTCTCAATACCCTCCAATGAGTTTTCTGGAAAGTTTCGCCAATCGCCACGATGAGCAGCTACAATTATTGAACTACGATTGCCTGAAATGAGTTTTTCTCTAATATGTGAAACTCTATCCTGCGCAACTCCTTGCAATACAGACAAAAATACAGTTACAATCAAAAGAATCTTTTTCATACTTATAATCCAAATTTAATTATTTACATATTTCTCAACTAATAATTTGCTAAACGACAATACATCACCAGAATATATTTTATTTGACATGCCATGGCTATTCACCCACTCCATTTCAAAATTTATCATCTTCTTTTCAAGCGAATGCGCATCAAATGTTTCATTGTTTTTTGCCAACCTTATGAGCTCCGCACAATAAATCTGCCAGCGTTTTGCATAATAATCACGAAACAGTCCGCTCCAACCGCGACTGGCATAATCGTTCAACGTTCCTCCCCATGTTGTTATTATGTTACGTGCATTCTTTTCATAATAATCACTTTGAGTCTTTGTCCTGCCCATTGCACGCGCATCGTCAATCCAATGCTTTAGTCCACACCGCTCATTATACGATGTCAGCTGGTCAAGCTCGGCTATTATCTGCATCATCTGCTCATGCTTAACCTGCATCAAACCCACGTCTCTATTTACATAAGCACTATCAAAATCAAGTTTATATTGTGCAAACAGGTTACCTAACACTTGCCTCCCAACCATAATTAAATCTATTTTCAACGCAGAATGCTCAACATGGGGAATCTCTGACAACAATTGCCATGCCCTACGCAATTTTCCGTCACTGTACTTAATCTTTGTGCGTCCAGCATGATTGGAATTGAGTACAGGACGCAGACATGGAAGAATGGCATAAGTATTAGGAATCTGAATATAAATATCATTAAATAGAATCTGCCATGCTTTAGCAACGGATTGTGAGTAATAACCACAATGTCTGTAAGCTATATTCTCAATGAAAGCTCTGTCAGAAGAAGAATGTGTCCATGCCTTGCCTAAGATATATTCATAAGGGAATTGCTGCACGTCCAATCCTTCCAGCGTAGAACCTATGCCAAGCAAATTGTTTTTATTCTGTTGGAAAAGTACATCTAAGCGTTTAGAACTTTCCTTCATATTTCCTTGTATGACCGTATTCCCTCCGAAATTACCTAAATAACACCATATAAACGGTTGGTTATGGAAGCTATCGGTAGATTTCCATAGCTCAACATTCTCGCAATAATAATCCAACATTACCATGCCACTTTCCGGTACGCCTGTAAGAAACGCCTTTATCAAAGGAGGGGTCCATTTCTTTTTATCGAAATTAAACATCCATGCCATTTGCAGCCACTGCGCCTGCGGATCAATCTCTATAAGAGTTTCATAAATGTTTTTAGACACTTCACTAAGATAATCAGAATCCCAGCATGGAGGATCAACTTCATTAAAAGGGTCAATACCATAAATATGATCTGTTCCATATAAAGAAGCCTGCATTTCAAGATATTTCTTTTGTATGACAGTAAACAACGAATCGGAAGGATTAAGAAAATAACATCTATATTTATCATCAAATCCTGCCCATTTTCCAAGTTGTTGTATATCTGCATAAGGATAAATCTCCTTCAACTTATATGGCACATGCCCTGAAAATGCGGGCAACACAGGGGTCATATCCATACTTCGGGCACGTTTCAGAACTTTTTGTTGTAATTCTTTCTGCCCAATAAGCCACTCCATGGGCAAAGGACCGTTCCAACTATCAATATTAGCCATACGATGCCAAGGAAGATATGCAGGTCCAGTAAAGTAGTTGAGTATTTCTTGACTTGACATGCCCATAGATTTCCACAAATTATAGTAGATATATTCCTGCCCTAATGTTATTAAAGGCATGTTGATTCCTTGAAGAACCATCCAGTCAAGCATGCGTTCCCAATCTTTCCATGTAAAGAACGCCATACTGTATCCATAGGTGCAGTAATTGAGGAAGAAACGTTTTGCAACGACTGCCCTACTTGAGACAATAGTGTCAGGCATAGGCAAAATATTAGGCATTATAACAGGTTCTTCGGCATACCATGAAACGGTGGTGTGACAATAGTTGTTAAGATAATAATTCAAACCAACTGCCATTGCTTGAACATTATTACCATAAATTATGACTTTGCGTTCTACTGTTGACAAATAAAAACTATCAACGGTAGTATTTGGCAAGTTCTTAAATATAAATCTGTCAGCATGTTCTGGGATTAATCTTTTCACCAACGAATGCATTACGTTAATATCATTAGCCGAAAGATTAAATATCGAAAACAAAAATGTACAACAAATAAGTAATTTTCTAAAATAATGCATAATAAACAAATTATATAAAAATGAGAGCCATGACAAAAGGTATTTGTTCACGGCTCTCAATAAAAAATCATTCTAACGGACACCTTTTATCTTCAAGTATTCATTGAGTTTGTCACAATAGTCTGTTTGCGCAATGTGAACCTTGTTTGCAATGAACTTGTCAATCAAAGAATAATCACCTCTAAGCACAGCCTCATCAGGAGCAAGCAAATGATTAGCATAGCCCACAAGCTTATGCTCATTCACAGCCTTTGATATTGCCACGGCATTTGGTGTGTCATCATCAAAACCAAACTGAACAATTTTCACTGAAGGATAGAACTTGGCTATCATCTGCACTGCTGCAGCATCACCTACCCATGGAAATGGGATGGAGTTAGGATTATACTTTTTCAGCAAATCAATAGTAGTTGTTGAACTGTGATACACACAAACTTGATCAATCATTTTCTTGGCATCTACCACTTTCATAATGCGTGGCAATATAGACACATCTTTTATATCAAGGCAAACATACACTTTATTTTTAGCAGCATCGAGTACTTCCTCCAATGTAGGAACTTTATAATCTGTAACCACTCCATTTGCTTTCAATGTATATTTCTTAATATCATCATATGTCATATTTGCAACCGTTCCTGTCCCGGTGGTTGTTTCGTTGATTGTTGTATTATGCATTATGATAATTGTCCCATCTTTTGTTTGTCTTGGATCCAATTCAACCATATCAGCACCAGCGGCAATGGCATACTCAATAGCCTTAACGGAATTATTTGGTATTCCTTCCTGTCGCCCTTTATATGTATCAGCACGGTGAGCACATGTCCACATTTTGAATGACGGACTTGTAGCCAAGGCATCCAATGCCGCTGACAAACTGCGAGTACTCTCGTCGTTATCTTCCTTTCCTCCTGTATTTTCAGCAGGATTTGTTTTGATGTCAAATTTACGGTCATACTCTAACTCTCCACTGCATGCAGTAAGGAATGTCCAACTGAATAAAGATATATATATAATTTTCAGAAACTTCATATTCTCACTATTTTTTATATACTTTGTTATAAATCATCATCCCAAAAAGAGTCATAACCTTTTGAGTTAAACTCATCATTATATAAATCATCTGTTACCTTTATGCTCTGACGATCTTGGCCACGATCAAATCTCGATGCAAGCATCAGCTCTGTTTTTATTTGTATAACGGTAATTAAAGGTGCAATATATTTTTTCATACTCTCACAAGTTAAAAGGATTCCTCATTTATGTAGATATTTCTTTCCGTTCTTAATAACAACACCAACATCAGTGTGATTATTAATACGCATTCCTGTAATATCATACATCACCTCTGCATCGGTATGTATCATATTAACTTTGGTAACAGCAGTTACAATTCCGTCATCGTAGAAATGTATTTCTTTTGATAAGCCATCGGCAAGAGTAAAATAAGCACGCATTGCCTTCATTGATGCTGTATTGCTTCCTTTCTGTATCCTACCTTCTGTTGTAACACCAAATTTACCTTCCATAGCAGGAGCAGAAACAGGAACATAGGTTGAATGGAACACATTGCCATTGTAGCTCTCTGTCTGAGCCTCAACAGAATTTATTGCAACATTATTCAATATGACACTACCTGATACCGGTGTCTCCACATATATAATATAAGGATAACCTGCATGCAAGACAGCAATATTACGGAAATTCAAAGCATCATTATCTACACCATAGAACTCGTAGGCCTTTGTGCCAGAACCGAATATAGAAAGGTCAGTAACATCGAATGGCAAAGCTATTGTATTCCAACCTTGTTTTACCGTATAACGAACTTCTACCGTGGTGTGTATGCCTTTAGTAAATGTATTATCTGCATTCTCGTCAACAACAAGCGGATTATCAATCACAGGTTGCTGCCTGTTAGAATGTTGAGCACCTTTTCCTCTCATTGGCCAACCCATAGAAGACACCCCTGTAATATGTTCAGATTGAAGTGCTACAACACAATTTTGTTTATTATTCTTAGTATTGTTAACACCTATATAAACAATACCGTTTATACCAATCACCGGTGAACACCAAATCTTTGCTTTACCTGCATCCCACTCTGAAGCGAACGATGCATCACTGCCAACTATCATTGCTGCTACATCAATTTTATCTAATTGCTTCTTATCTGCATCAATGATGTAAATATTACCTGATTCTGTTCCAAAAATAATATTACCATTTTTATCAACAGCAGGAGTTCCGCTGACACTTTCAGCTATTTCGTAACGCCATTTCAAAGTGCCATTTTTATCAACAGCAGCAATACCTCCAGGTTTACCAACACCATTCTTCAGAGCAACATAGATAGTGCCATCGGCTGCTATAACAACTCCACCTTGGTCTTGCTTTTCTGTGGCATCAATAGATGCTACCCATTTAATAGAGCCATCGGGCTTTACGCAAATAACGGTTTGCTTGTTGTTCTTAGTATAAAGACACACTACGGCATTGCCATCTGCGTCAATAGCCATTGAGCCTTGATTACCTGATGTGTATCCACCACCAACTGTATTCAAATCTGTTCTCAACTTCTGCCATGCGAACGGAGTAAACGTGTTATCATATTTCATATTGTTCTTATGCACTCCAAACATACCGTAAATAGAACCCATGGCATATATCATTCCATCAGAATTAATCATAGGACCTTGAATAATACCACCAGCAGGGCCGTTATTGCCAGAGGCATCGGTCAAGAAACCTACACGATAACCTGTAGCCTTGTCAAAAGCAACCATAGAACCTGTAGCGCCGCCATTACCGCAATAAACGTATTGATCATCAAAAAATGGTGAACCATAACGCATACCAGCATTAGCCACAACTCCTTTATTCCAGAAACCTTTTTCGGCATCTTTTAGAGTAACCCATTTCAATGTTCCGTCAGGATTAATAGCAAAAAGTCTGCCGTCAGTATTCGCTACTGCTATATATATTGTACCGTCTGTATCAACAGAAGGTGTACTGTAAGTAGCTGTTGGAGTAAATCCTTCCAACAGAGAAGTATCATACACCCACTGTTCCTGTCCGTTGGCAACATCATAACAATGCAACTTGTAATCATTACTCAAGACATATAAATATTTGCCATTAGGCGATACGGCTGGAGTATTGGAATAGAACTCACCAGTGGGAGTAGATGAGGTCCATAATAGATTAGTTCCCGAGATTTGGGCAACAATCATATTGCAAGAAATAGTTAAGAACATTACCAATGCGGTAAACTTCTTGTAATTAAACATCTGTTTCATAACTTTTGTATTTTAAGATTTAATGTTTTTATTTTAATTTCGTATTGTTCCGTCATGGCGTGCATCTTTTCCACGCATAGGCCAAACAGAATCGGCTGGACCTGCTACAAGATTAGAAACTAAAGCCACAACTTGACTCTTTGTTGGATTATTTAGATTTGTAAGACCAATGTAAATAACACCTGAATCATCAATTATTGGTGAGCACCAGAATTTACCTCTTGTGGCCGTCCACTCTGACGAGGTTGCACTTTTATTCTGCATAATCAATCCTGCTACATCAACGGAGGACAATACGTCTTTACCATCATTAGATATTATATAGAAATTTCCATTCTCCGTTCCAAACATAATATGCCCAGCTTTATCAACTGCAGGGGTACCACTAACACTTTCTGATATTTCATACCTCCATTTTACAGAACCGTCATTATTCAAAGCAACAATACCACCTAAGGCTTCGCCAGTAGATTTTAATGATGCATAAATAGTTCCATCTGTTCCTATTACCACACCTCCTTGGTCTTGTTTACCTGTATTAGATATAGCTGTTACCCAACGCTTTATACCAGCAGGATCTATGCAACATATTAAAGGCTCAAGATTTTTTGAGTATGTCATTAACACACAATTACCTTCTGCATTTATTGCAGGCGAAGCATAGCAGGCACTTGATACACCTCCAAAATCTTTCAAATCGGCATCGTTAAGTTTCTGCCATGCAAAAGGAGTAAAGGTGTTATCTGTTTTTATGTTGTTCTGATCTAAACCAAACATACCATATTGAGTACCTATGAGATACATAAAACCATTTGAATTTACAACAGGACCTTGGGTAATACCACCAGCAGGACCAGCAGTTCCAGCTGCATTAGTGATAAAGCCTACACGCTTACCTGTTCTCTTGTCAAAAACTACCATAGAACCTGTAGCACCACCATTACCACAATAAACATAATTATCATCAAATGCAGGAGAACCATAACGCATACCTGCATTAGCTGTAGCCCCTTTATTCCAAAAACCAGTTTCTGCATCACTGCCTGCTACCCATTTTTTACTTCCATCAGGATTAATGGCATATAATTTTCCATTACCTCCCCATCCTGCTGTTACATATATAGTTCCATCAACATCAACCGACGGTGTGCAATAAGAGCCTGTTTTTGGAACATCATCACCTCCATTAACTGCCATATCAAATGCCCAATACTCTGAACCCGTTGAAGTATCATAAGCATGAACAACCTGATCGCTACTCGTCATATAAACTATTTTTCCATCAGGTGATAAAGCTGGCGCATTGGAGTTTATACTACTCACAAAGCTTGCTGCAACCCATTTAAGCTCCAAATCACCAATTTTGGCAACTCGCTGCACGATTTCAATATTCTTGCTGTAGGAATTGATTTTGCCTGCTCCGTCAGTCACTTCAAGTTTCACAGTATATATTCCTTTTGCCATATAAGTGTGAACAGGGTTAGGCTCTTCGGAGAAACTGCCATCTCCAAAGTTCCAAGCATAAGTATAGCTACCGCTTCCTCCTGTTGTAGTACTTGAAAATTGAATTGGATCTTCGGTCTGTGCCGATGTTGCCGACATTTCAAAGCTTGCATAAGGAATGTCCTTGCCCATTGTATCTTCATTGCTACATGATGCAAAAGACAACATGCCTAAGACATAAACAAATGCATAAACAAACTTAGTCATTCTTAATGTATTCATAATTGTTGACTGTTTTTTTACTATTAATATTAAGCACCTGCATAACCTGAATTTTGTGGATATGCATCACTGCCTGCAATATCAATCTCTGCCTGTGGTATAGGATAATACATCAGGTAAAATCTTCCTTTCAGAGTTTCTAACAGATCAATACGATATGTACGTTTAATATCCTGCCAGCGCATGCCCTCTGAATAATATTCACGACGACGCTCATCAAGAATTAATGACTGATATTCTGCATCTTGCATATTACGCAGTACTCCAATAACAGGTACTGTAGAATATCGATACTTCATAAAGTCTATTAAAATTTGAGCACCTTTATCCTTGCCTAATGCTTCTGCCTTGATAAGATACATTTCCGGCAGACGGAATAAGATAATTGGTGTTTGAGTGTAATCAGGATTTGGAGCTAATTCATTAACACCATTAGAATACTTTATAATTCTATTTGGATCAGAACCGAATGTGGCAGATTTTCTCATATCACCCTTACGACTATAGGCATTATCATCGGCAAATAAATTGGCATAACACCAGTCTGTAGGTGCATAAGACCAAGAACCGTCAAGGTCATTCACATAATTTGAGAACAACAATGGACTTGAAGGACGTGAGTTATTTACAAATGCGAAGATTACCTCCTGTGTTGGCGAAGCCTGAATGAAATTACGTGAAAAGTCAACAGAGGTACCTGTGAGTTTGAAAACAGAGTTATTTATAACAGCGTCAGCATAACGTACAGCATCTTCATCCTTGCCTTGAAACAATGCAACACGTGCCGCCAAAGCATTAACAGCATCAATTGAAACATACCACTTTGAATTAAATGAAGGTGATAACGTGAGTGCTTTTTGTAAGTCCTCCTCAATAAATGCCCAAACTTCATCCTCCTTAGATATAGGAACAATTACCTTTGAACGTTGCCGCATAATGGGAACATTTCCGTAATGAGAAACTAAACGATAATATACAAAAGCACGAAAGAAATAAGCCGCACCACCCATGGCTTTAATAACAACATCATCTTTATTGGCTGCATTTTCGTATGTCTCAACCATGAAGTTTATCTGATTTATAGTGGAGAACGAACTACGCCAGAAAGAAAGAATATTTACCGTTTGGTTTGTGAATGTAGGCGACATTTCTAATGGGTCAACAATCTGTCCACCTGCAGGTGCACCTTTGAAATTCTCACCTTGAAGGTCGTCTATCCACCAATAGCTGAATACATACGATTCCATTGTGGCATACATTCCGTTAACTAATTTGTCAACATCGTCGTTGCTCAAATCTGTCTGTGAAATAGCGTTTCGAGGACGCACATTGTCAAGTTCATCAGAGCAACTTGAAACTAAAATTATCAATCCTAAAAGGAATGAAATTATTATGTTACTTTTCATAATGATAATGCTTTATAAATTAATATTCACACCAACAACAAAACTCTTCAGCGTTGCTTCCTCACCAAAATCTGAACCATAAGCATGACCTGTTGGACTTGACTGATAAGAAAACTCCGGGTCATAACCATCATACTTGGTTAATGTGAAGAAATTATCTAAAGAGACATAAAGCCGCATTCCTAGTATTTTGAATTTAGAAAGAATATGAGCAGGAATATTATAACCCAATGTTATGGTTTTGAACTTGAAATAAGAAGCGTCTTCCAAATAGCGTGTGGAAACAAGATTATTCCCATATCCTCCTGTAAATGTCCCTGCCAAAGTTGGGCGTGGAATAGTGTTGCTGGTACCTTCGCCATGCCAATAATGCGTTGCCGCATATTTTGATATGTTATAATATTGCGGTGTTGAAATTACACTTCCATTCTTAACCATGTTGGTAACACTGCTGGTCAATCCTAAAGTTTCTGTTCCCTCTACACCACCGGCACCTTTCCATGCTGCAAGAATCTTGCCTCCGACAGAATATTGACAAAATACTGTCAGGTCAAAGTTCTTCCAATTCATTGTTGAGGTGATACCTCCATAAAAATCAGGTGTAACTTTACCAACATACATGCGGTCATCATCAGTTATATCACCATCTCCATCGATATCTCTATATTTGCTATCACCTGCTCTTACTCCTTTTGCATATAATTTGGAAGGGACTTCACTATCTCTCTGATATAATCCATCGTGCTGCAACATATAATAAGCACTCACAGGCTTGCCAACTATAAGAGCATGCATAGTGCGACCAGTATTAGCACTACCATTAAGTATTTGCATATATAAACTTCCATCCAATGAAAGTAAACGATTCTTTACATAAGATATATTACCAGATAAATCCCACTTAAATTCTTTATTAAATATCCGTCCGCTCAACATGAATTCTACTCCTTGATTCTCCAATTTACCAATATTAGCTGTTTGTGAGGAATATCCAGAAGTAGCTATTGTACTGGTATTATAAAGCAAACCTGTAGTGCGTGAATAGAAAGCATCAAGAGAGAATGACATTCTGCCATTGAACAACTCACCATTTATACCTATATTTGATTGTTCAGCTTTCTCCCATGAAAGATTTTGTGATTCATTGCCAATTTTGAATCCAGAAGCTCCATTATATGCACTTCCGCCAGCTGTAACAAGAGACATTGCCGCCCAGTTGCCTATACCATCCATACTACCAGTTTTACCCCAACTGACACGTAACTTCAAATCATTAAGAATGCTGTTTTGTGGATAGAATGACTCATTGGATATGCGCCATGCAACAGATGCGGAAGGAAAAGTCCCATAACGATGATCCTTGGTAAAACGTGAAGAACCGTCGCATCTGATTGTTGCATTAAGTATATAACGATTATCCCAGTTCAATGCCACACGCCCAAAATAAGACTCTATAGCATAGGCATTATAACTTATTCCTGCGGCATAAATATTTGGACCGGAATTAACCAGACCAAAACTTGATGAAGGAAAAGCACCATCAGTATAGTTGTCACTTCGCACACCGAACGGTTCATATGCATATTTTTCGTAGGAATGACCTGCCATTAAAGAATAAAGTAACAGGTTGTAGCTGTTATCATAAGACAACACATTATCAAACACAATTCGATAACTTTGGTCACGCTGCTGTGTAATAGCACCCCAACTGGCATTTTCTCTACGAGCATCATGACGCTCGGTTATACTTTTCTTGCTGTCATCTATAATGCCATACAAACTGAATGATGGGGTATATTTAAAGCCCTTGAAAGGAGTAATTTCAAAATTAACAGACAACACTCCCTGTTTCTTTGTCAGCACCCAATCCTCTTCGTTAAGCAACATAACGGGATTATGGCGCACTAACTTATCACCATTCTTCTCATATCTGCCTGTTTCTTCATCATAAGGATTTATCCAAGGTTGCTCTTCACGTGCAGTACGAATTAGTTTCAAAGAAAGGTCACTGTCTTCAATGAGGTTATAACGTGTATATGAACCTGTAAGATTCAAATTTAGTTTTACAACATTATTTATAATATGTGAAAACTTTGTTCTGAAATTCGTCTGCAATGCTTCACTCTTTTTCATTATGCCTTGTTGGTCATTCATGCCCAAAGAAGCAAAAAAAGTTGTTTTAGCATTTCCACCCTGAATATTTACATTGGCATTAGTAGTATGAGCGGCATTACGCTGAATTAATTTCACCCAATTGGTGTCTTCTACTTTATCAGGAATTATAAATTCTTTCATCTCACCCATCTGCACATTATAATTATCTACTGCCTGTTGCATTGTGCGTATGTATTCTGAGGAATTTGCCATTTCGATATCGTTGGCAATCCAACCTATGCTGTGCCTAAGAGTTGCTCCAACTGTGGTTTTGCCATTCAATTGACCAGACTTTGTGGTAATAATAACAACACCATTATTAGCACGAGAACCATAGATAGCTGCAGCAGAAGCATCTTTCAATATATCCATTCGCTCAACGTCATTAGGATTAAGTACTGGCATTGTTTCACTGGGAATACCGTCAACAACATATAGAGGAGAACTGTTGCCTGATATTGATGCTATTCCACGAACACGCACATTGGGTTGCTGGCCAGGAGTTCCACTTGGTGTGGAAACACTTACACCAGTTACACGACCTTGCATCATTTTTGCAACATTATAGTCATTGCCTTGATCAACATCATCAATCTTCAAAGTACTTATTGATGTGGTAACTAATTTTTCGGATTGTTTGCCATATCCCACCACAACGACTTCTTCCAATAGTTTCTCGTCATTAGTCAACAGTATTGACATGTTATTACCAGCTCGCAATACCGCATCTTTATAGCCAATATAAGACACAAGGAGATAACTGCCTTCAGGGACATTTAAGGAGAAATTTCCATCGATATCGGTAACTGCCATGCCTTTTCCGCCAACCTCTGCTATAGTAGCACCTACAACAGGCTCGCCAGAGTCGTCTAATATGCAACCTGCGGCTCTCACATTTTGTACGGCTTTCTTCTGCACGCTAGAATCTGTGGTTGTGCCTTGCTTTATGATGATGTATTTGCCCTGTATGGTATATGAAACATTCTGCCCTTTAAGGATTTGGGTAATTGCGTCTTTTACATCCTTAGCGTTTACACTCACTTTCTTCTTAGTATCAAGATCTTTTGCCTCATATACAAAAGAATATCCACTCTGTTGCTTCAGGTTACTCATTGCCTGCTTTACTGAAACATTGTTTAGCTTCATGGACACACCCTGTGCAAAAGAACTGATGCTAAAAGCCATGACAAGGGCTAAGATTAATGCTCTTTTCTTGTAAGTCATGATAACGTGTTATAAGAATAAATAGAATTTAGTAATTTAGGTTTAATTAAATAATGACGGAATGGAGAGTGTATTAACTGAATGACTCCCATCATACCTTGCCGTTACGGTGGTGAATTGTGTTTGGAAACTAAGACAGGGTTCATAATTATTCGTATTGTTTTATGTTTTTAATAAATTGTTATTTCGTTGTCGGTGACACGATATTTTAGCTTGCCGGTCTTGCACAAAGCGTTGAGAACATCTAAAGCCGACTGTTTTGAGCTGTCGAAGTCGCCATAGAAGTGATAGCTGTTGCTGTCAGCGCCACTTACATGTATGTTGACATTATACACACGCTCAATGGTCTTGGCTATTTCAAGCAGCGACTGGCCTTCAAATTTCAATTTACCTGTGGTCCACTGCTTTGTTTCGCTGGTGTCGAACTGCTCTATATGAACATCTCCGTTATGCTTGTCATAAACAGCACGTTGCCCAGGACTAAGGAAATAAGCATTATCCTTATTATTAGAATCATACATAGAGACTTTTCCTTCTGAAAGTGAAACAACAGCTCTACCTGTCTCAGGATAGTTAGTAACATTGAATTTCGTGCCGTGAACTTGCACAGTAAGCTCACGCGAGTTTACTAAGAATGGCAACTCTGTGTTTTTATGCACCTCAAAATATCCTTCTCCTTCTAAGCTCACATTGCGGTTGTCAACTCCAAAGGCTTGTGAATAGGTTAGTTTTGAGCCTGCATTGAGCCAAACTATTGTGCCGTCGGGTAATATCAGCTTGCTGCGAGAGCCATGTGGCGATTCCATTGTAATGTCGGCAAACTGTGATTTCACACCGTCCATGCCATACCAATAGCTGCCGTAACCTATGCCTACGAGCAAAAGGAATACTGCAGCATAACGCAACCAGCGAAAATAGAATCTACGCCTGCTAAGTGTTGCAACTCTAGCTTGGAAATCTTCAAAAGCCTGCTCATGGTTGTATTTACTCAACACTTCATTGGTGGCTGACGAGAACCATAATTCCTGCCAGTCATCAAAATGTTTCTGGTTCTCAGCCGAAGCTGCTGTCCATAGCTTCAACTCCTCATGCTGCGAGGGAGTTAATTCATTGTTGAGGAAACCTATTATGAGGTGATCTATATGTTCGTTTTGCATACTCATATTTTGATTTGTATATTAGCATGACGATAAAAAATATATCAGGGGTAGGTTGAGCTATTATTTTTTATGAATATCTTAAATTCTATTATTCACTTTACGCTTATCAATACATTTGGTTAATAGCCAAACGTTTATCAACAAGTGCATCTAAAGAAACAATCAAAATACTAAACAAAAATTCAAAACAAAGCCCTTATACTTGGCGATTTTGCAAAATAAAAACCTGCTGGGCGCAAATATGAGAAAATAAAGGCATTAGAAATTACTATAAGAAGGCTATAAATGTGTGTGTGTATGCTAACAATAGTTATTGATAACACTTCTTATGACCTAACGATAGTTATTGTTAGCTTGCAAGGATAGTTATCGTTGTCGTGTAAGAATAGTTATCATTAGTACATAAGAATAACTGTCGTTAGGTCTTAACAATAGTTTTTCATAAAACTTGTGCATGATTTTCGGCAAAATACACAGATAACGATAACTATCCTTACAAAAATGCTTTTCTGGAAGAGAAAAAATCTCGACAGTAATTTTCTGTGAATAGATTTTACATTTGCGTTATTATAATTTCATGGTATATTAACTTTCCTACAAATCAATTATTATGATAGAAGAAAAGAAAGAAAGGAAAAGTGGCTAAATATTTATCCAAATCGGCATGAAGCAGAAACAGGGCACGCTTGATGTGATATTTCACTGTATTGACAGAGATGCCCATAATATCGGCTATCTCGACATATGATTTCTTTTCAAAGCGGCTTAATTTGAACACCTGTCGGCATGTTTCGGGCAGACGGTTGATTGAGGTTTCTATCTGTTTTTCCAACTCCTGCTCAAGAAGATGTCCTAAAGGGTGCTGGTCAGACAGGGTGCTACCTAAATCAGCCGTGCCGGTTTTAGTTATTCTTGACAAGGCTATTTCTTTTTGGTGATAGCGTGACTTCAGGTAGTCGTAGCAACGGTTGCGCACGCTTTCCACAAGATAGCTGCGTATGGAAGACTGTATATCAAGAGTTTCTTTACGCTCCCAAATATGGAATATGGTGTCACCCACGATTGTTTGCGCTAAAAAGTCGTCGTGCACATACTGATTGGCAATATGGCACAATATAGGGTAATGATTGTCGTATAGAAATTTATAGGCATGCTCATTACCGCTTTTCAGCTGGTGAATTATAATATCTTCTGTCCGCTCCATCATACTGTGTAAGTGATGTTATCTTTGACAAACGTGGCAAAAGTAAGAATAAAAATTGAGAATTGCACACATTTCAAGTATATTTTTTATGATGCTCAGTGCTCTAAGCATACTTCACAGGTATGAAATTGATGCCTGAAAGCACATTCCACGGGAAGAAAAACAAAAAAGGAAGTCCTCTGTTGTAAGAGAACTTCCTTTTATAAAGATTTTGATAATTTAATCTGCTAACTTTGCTTTGATGAACTCGCGGTTCAGACGAGCGATGTTGGCAATAGATTCGTTCTTTGGACAAACAGCCTCGCATGCACGAGTGTTTGTACAGTTACCAAACCCAAGCTCATCCATCTTAGCAACCATGTTTTTAGCGCGGCGAGCAGCCTCTGGTTTACCCTGTGGGAGAAGAGCAAGCTGAGATACTTTTGACGACACGAAAAGCATGGCAGAACCGTTCTTACAAGCTGCAACACAAGCTCCACAACCAATACATGTCGCACAGTCCATTGCCTCGTCAGCCATTTCCTTTGGAATCAGTATGGCATTAGCGTCCTGAGCCTGACCTGTGCGTATGGTAGTATAGCCACCTGCCTGAATAATCTTGTCGAAAGCTGTACGGTCAACCATACAGTCCTTGATAACAGGGAAGCCTGCTGAGCGCCATGGTTCTACTGTGATAATGTCGCCATCGTTGAACTTGCGCATGTAGAGCTGGCAGGTTGTCGCCCCGCGCTCTGTCTTTCCGTGTGGTGTACCATTAATATAAAGTGAGCACATGCCACAGATTCCCTCACGGCAGTCGTGGTCGAATACGAATGGCTCCTGACCTTCGTTGATAAGCTCTTCATTTAGAATATCGAGCATTTCGAGGAATGAAGTATCATCTGGAATGTTCTTCATCTCGTGTGTATCGAAGTGACCTTTGTCCTTTGGACCGTTCTGCTTCCAATACTTAAGTGTGAATGAAATATTTTTTGCCATGTTCTTTTAGTTCTTATAGTTACGTGTCTGCACCTTTATTATTTCATACTCAAGAGGTTCTTTGTTGAGCACTGGGGCTGTTTCATCGTTATTCTGATACTCCCAGCAGCCAACGTAGAAGAAGTTCTCGTCATCACGCTTTGCCTCGCCTTCTTCTGTCTGGTGCTCCTCACGGAAATGTCCGCCGCATGATTCCTCACGATGAAGGGCATCATAAGCAATAAGTTCACCCATAACGATGAAGTCGCGCAGATGAATTGCTTTGTCGAGCTCTACATTAAGACCTTCCTTAGTACCTGGAACAAACAGATTCTTGTCAAACTCTTTACGCAGTTCCTTCATAAGTTTAAGACCTTCCTCAAGTCCTTCCTTAGTACGTCCCATTCCTACGTGCTCCCACATGATGTGACCAAGTTCCTTATGGAGTGAGTCAACAGAACGCTTACCTTTGATGTTAAGGAGACGTGTCATCTCTGCATCAACTTTCTGCTCTGCCTCAACGAACTCTGGCATGTCTGTTGAAAGACGTGGCCATATAGACTGGTCGGCGAGGTAGTTCTGAATTGTGTAAGGAAGCACGAAATAGCCGTCGGCAAGTCCCTGCATGAGCGCAGATGCACCAAGACGGTTAGCACCGTGGTCAGAGAAATTACACTCACCAATGGCGAAGAGACCAGGGATTGTAGTCTGAAGTTCATAGTCAACCCATATTCCACCCATTGTGTAGTGGATAGCTGGGAATATCATCATTGGCTTGTAATAGTCAATGCCGTTCTCGCTTCTTACAAACTCGCCTGGGTTAACGTCGGTAATTTCCTCGTACATATCAAAGAGGTTGCCATAGCGCTGAATAATTTCCTTAATACCGAGGCGCTGTATTGACTCTGAGAAATCAAGGAATACAGCAAGACCAGTGTTGTTAACACCGAATCCCTTGTCGCAACGCTCTTTTGCAGCACGTGAAGCTACATCACGAGGCACAAGGTTTCCGAATGCAGGATAGCGGCGCTCGAGATAGTAGTCGCGGTCTTGTTCGGGAATATCCCAACCCTGCTTTGTTCCTGCCTGCAATGCCTTTGCATCCTCAATCTTCTTAGGTACCCAGATGCGTCCGTCATTACGGAGAGACTCTGACATAAGGGTAAGTTTTGACTGGTTGTCACCATGTACAGGAATACATGTAGGATGAATCTGAACGTAAGATGGGTTAGCAAACATAGCACCCTTACGGTAGCACTGCACAGCGGCTGTACAGTTACAACCCATAGCATTAGTTGAAAGGAAGTAGGCATTGCCATAACCACCGGTAGCTATTACAACGGCATTGGCAGAGAAGCGTTCAAGCTTGCCGGTAACAAGATTTTTGGCAATTATACCTCTTGCACGACCATCAACAATAACAACATCTTCCATCTCATAGCGAGTATAGAGCTTTACTTTACCAGCATTTACCTGACAAGAAAGTGATGAGTAAGCTCCAAGAAGAAGTTGCTGACCGGTCTGTCCCTTAGCATAGAATGTACGTGAAACCTGTGCACCACCGAACGAACGGTTTGCAAGCATTCCGCCGTATTCGCGTGCAAAAGGAACTCCCTGAGCCACACACTGGTCGATGATACTGTTTGATACCTCGGCAAGACGATAAACATTAGCCTCGCGAGCACGATAGTCACCACCCTTTACAGTGTCATAGAACAAACGATACACTGAGTCACCGTCGTTCTGGTAGTTCTTTGCAGCATTGATACCACCCTGTGCAGCAATAGAGTGAGCACGACGTGGTGAATCCTGAATGCAGAAATTAAGTACATTGAAACCCATTTCACCGAGTGAAGAGGCGGCACTTGCACCAGCAAGACCAGTACCTACTACAATAACGTCGAGTTTCAGTTTATTCTTTGGGTTAACCAAACGCTGATGAGCTTTATAATTTGTCCACTTATCAGCAACGGCTCCCTCGGGTATTCTTGAATTTAATTCTTTAGCCATAATGTTATTACGTTAATTGTTAGACATTATTGAGCACAACATGACTCTGCTACATCTAAGGCATACTTGCAGGCATCAGTAGAACAATCACTACCAACAAGTCCTGTACCGAAACCTATCACTACAACAGCAAAACCCAACATGAGCAATGTCACATAGACTATGCCGATAACTTTCCAACGTGTGAACCACACTTTGCCATTCAGACCAATCGTCTGGAGAGCACTCCAGAAACCATGAGTCAGATGCAACCAAATAGCAAAAAGCCACACAAGGTACAAAACAACATAAACAGGGCAGCTGAACGTGTACTGAATCCAGTAAGCACCATCAGCAGCGAGTGCATGGTCGCCGACACCTATCAGCTCTACCAACTGCATCTTTGCCCAGAAATTGTAAAGGTGCAGAGCAAGACCGGCAAGTACAATAAGACCCAGAACAAGCATGTTCTGAGATGCCCATTCTACTTTCGACGGCTTCTCCGTTACATCATAGCGGTTGCCGCCACGAGCCTTACGATTCTGCATTGTAAGAATAAAAGCATACAGAATGTGAATCACTGTAAGAGCCGCCAAACCAAGTGTTGCAGCAAGAGCATACCAGTTGGCACCCAAAAGTTCACAAATCATGTTGTAGGCTTCTGCTGAAAACAGTGCCACAACATTCATTGACATGTGGAATGTCAAGAACAGAATAAGTGCAAGGCCAGTAACCGACATTACTACTTTTCTGCCAATAGAAGAGTTAAATAACCACATAAATGATTGAAAATTTAAGTATTGAAATGTTTATAATATTATTTTTTGATAACCCAAAGCATTTTCAGTTCAGACATAATCACATTTGAAAGCTGTAATTATTTTTAGGTATTACACCTAAATAAATACTTTGCAAAAATACTATATTTTAGGGATAAAAGAAAATTTTTTCATGGAAAATCCAATTTTTCTTGTTACTTTTGTGGGCTGAATGCAATTTTCCTGCATTCTAAACTTATTTTGCCACTTATGATATTTAAGTATGATGTTATAATAGTTGGTGGAGGTCACGCCGGAGCTGAAGCGGCTACGGCAGCGGCAATTATTGGTGCAAAAACCTGCCTCATCACCATGGACATGAATAAAATCGGACAAATGTCATGTAATCCTGCTATCGGCGGAATTGCAAAAGGACAAATTGTACGTGAGATTGACGCTTTGGGAGGACAGATGGGAATCGTTACTGATGCCACTTCCATACAGTTCCGCATGCTTAACAAAGGTAAAGGACCTGCCGTTTGGAGTCCTCGTGCACAATGCGACCGTGGCAAATTCATATGGAAATGGCGTGAGATTCTTGATAGAACAGAACATTTGGATATTTGGCAAGACCAAGTGGAAGAGTTATTAGTTGATGAAAATAATAAAACTGTACGTGGAGTACGAACAATATGGGGCGTGGAATTTCAAGCACGCTGCGTAATTATAACTGCTGGAACATTCTTGAACGGACTAATGCACATCGGCAAAAAGATGGTACAAGGCGGGAGATGTGCAGAACCAGCAGTGGCAGGATTAACAGAATCAATAACACGGCACGGCATACGATTCGACAGGATGAAAACAGGAACACCTGTACGCATAGATAAAAGAAGTGTCCATTTTGAAAACACAACCATACAAGAAGGAGAGGCTGATTTCCACAAGTTCAGCTATATGGGGAACCAAAGAACCCTACCGCAACTCCCATGCTGGACATTCTATACCAACAAAGAATGCCACGAAACATTAAATAAAGGAATACAAGACTCACCCCTTTTCAATGGACAAATACAAAGTACAGGACCGCGCTATTGTCCTTCAATAGAAACAAAACTCGTAACTTTTGCTGACAAAGAACAGCATCCTTTATTCTTAGAACCAGAAGGAAGCGACACTAACGAAATGTACTTAAACGGCTTTTCATCAAGCATGCCTTTTGAAATACAACTCGAAGCACTACGAAAAATACCTGCATTAAGAGATGTAAAAGTTTACCGCCCAGGATACGCTATAGAGTATGACTATTTCGACCCAACACAATTAACCCATTCGTTGGAATCAAAAATAATATCAGGATTATTCTTTGCCGGACAGGTAAACGGCACCACAGGATATGAAGAAGCTGGTGCCCAAGGACTGATGGCCGGAATTAACGCAGCAAGAAAATGCTCAGGAGACACACCTTTTATTCTTGGCAGAGACGAAGCATATATAGGGGTGCTAATTGACGACCTGGTAACGAAAGGTGTCGATGAACCGTATAGAATGTTCACATCGCGTGCCGAATATAGAATATTACTCCGACAAGACGATGCAGACACAAGACTTACGGAAAAAGCGTACAATATAGGACTTGCTACAACAGAAAGATTGAACTGGTGGCAAGAAAAAGAAGAATACACAAACCATATACTACACTTCTGCGAACAATATTCGGTCAAACCGTCAGAAATCAATTCTAAACTTGAAAATTTAGGAACAACAGCACTACGATTTGGTACAAAAGTATCAGAACTAATAGCACGTCCGCAATTAAGCATTCAATTATTGGCATCTATTATACCCTCACTACAAGAGGAAATAGAAAAAATTCCAAACAGGAACGATGAAATAGCAGAATCTGCCGAAATCAGAATTAAATACAAAGGATATATTGAACGCGAAAAAATGATAGCAGACAAAATGCATAGACTCGAAAATATTAAAATTAAAAATAAATTCAACTATGCAGAACTTCACGAAATATCCACAGAAGGACGCCAGAAGTTAGAACGCATAAACCCAGAAACCATTGCACAAGCAAGTCGCATACCCGGAGTTTCACCAAGCGATATCAACGTATTATTAGTCCTTCTTAACAGATAACAGTCAAAAACATATTTAATGTTTCATGTGAAACGATTAACGCCATCAATACGATCAAACGGCTTGAAACTCAGACAAAAACGAGAAAACAATAATAAACAATTTATATAAAAATGAACAATCCAAAACTATTAGAGAATCTGCGTTGTATTCCAGATTTTCCAATCCCCGGAATTCAATTCCAAGATGTAAGTACGTTATTCAAAAATCCCGAGTGCTTAAAAATAATGTGCGATGAAATCGTAGATATCTACAAAGAAAAAGGCATTACAAAGATTGTAGGAATTGAAAGCCGCGGCTTTGTAATGAGTTCTGCTGTTGCCGTAAAACTCAACGCAGGCATTGTACTATGCAGAAAACCCGGAAAACTGCCAGCAGAGACCATTCAACAATCATACAACAAGGAATATGGCGAAGATACAATTGAGATTCATAAAGACGCCATCAACGAAAACGATGTTATTCTCATACACGACGACTTGCTTGCCACAGGCGGCTCAATGCGTGCAGCGTATGATTTAGTCAAAAAGTTCAATCCAAAGAAAATATATATAAATTTTATTATAGAACTTACATCAGAAGGATTGCATGGAAGAGATGCATTCGACAAAGAAGCAGACATTGCTACTTTAATAAAGATTTAGTCGTTTCACGTGAAACAATAATCTAACTACATTAATGACAAAGGAAGAGAATGAGGCTCGATTAGCCAAATTGAGAAACATAGTATTGAATCTCCCTGATAAACCAGGGAGTTATCAATTCTATGATGAAGACGGCGTGATAATATATGTAGGAAAAGCAAAGAACCTTAAGAATCGAGTATCTTCTTATTTGCATAAAGAAGTTGACCGTTTTAAGACAAAAGTTCTTGTAAGTAAAATATGGGATATAACCTATACAGTTGTAAACACCGAGGAAGATGCTCTTTTATTGGAAAATTCGCTCATTAAGCAATACAATCCTCGTTACAATGTACTTTTGAAAGACGGTAAGACATATCCTTGCATCTGCATAACAAAAGACCCTCTACCCCGCATATTCAAGACAAGGACTATAAACAAAAGTTGGGGACAATATTACGGTCCTTACAGTCACATTGCAACAATGTATTCACTTTTGGATCTTATAAATAAAATGTACAAGCCTCGTCGTTGCCACATGACAATGACACCAGAAGGAATAGCTGGAGGAAAATACAAACCTTGTTTGGAATATCATATCAAAAACTGTAAAGGTCCATGCATAGCCAAACAAAGTATTGATGATTATCGTGAGAACATTGAGCAGGCTCGCGAAATTCTAAAAGGAAACACACGTAAAGTCAGCAAATTGTTGTATGACATGATGAAAAGCAAAGCCGCAGAACTAAAATTCGAAGAGGCAGAAGAACTAAAGAAGAAGTACATGCTGTTAGAATCGTTCGTGGCAAAGAGTGAAGTTGTGAGCCAGACCATAACTGATGTTGACGTGTTTACAATCGTTGATGACGACACTAAAAAGAATGCTTTCATAAACTATATGCATGTAATGGAAGGTATGGTCAACCAGAGTTTCACCTACGAATACAAGCGTAAACTTGACGAAACTAATCAGGAATTGTTATTGACAGCCGTCCCTGAGATAAGAGCCAGATTTAAAAGTACTTCAAGGGAGGTTATAGTGCCATTCGAAATAGATTGGAAACTGCCCGACGGCGCTGTATTTTTCGTACCTCAAAGAGGTGACAAGAAACATCTTCTAGAATTGTCAGAAATGAATGCAAAGCAATATAAGTTTGACAGACTGAAACAGGCTGAAAAACTAAACCCAGAGCAGAAGCAGACAAGGCTCATGAAAGAACTTCAAGAGAAACTTGAATTAGATAAAATGCCCTACCAGATTGAGTGCTTCGACAACTCCAACATATCCGGCACTGATGCCGTTGCCGGCTGCGTAGTATTCAAGGGAATGAAACCTTCTAAGAAAGACTACAGAAAATATAATATCAAAACTGTTGATGGACCTGACGATTATGCCTCAATGCAAGAGGTGGTATATAGACGTTACAAGCGCATGATTGACGAACAGATGCCCCTACCCGATCTCATCATAACCGATGGAGGAGTTGGCCAAATGAGCGTTGTCAGAGAAGTTGTAGAGGATAAACTCAGACTAAACATCCCTATTGCTGGATTAGCTAAGGACGACCGTCACAGGACCAACGAACTTCTTTTTGGGTTTCCTCCCCGCATTATAGCTCTCAAGACTAACTCCGAACTCTTCAAGATATTAACACAGATACAGGACGAAGTACACCGCTATGCAATAACTTTCCATAGAGATAAACGTTCGAAACACGCTCTTCACTCAGCACTTGATGAAATACAGGGCATAGGGGCGAAATCAAAAACTCTGCTACTCAAGGAAATGAAGTCTCTAAAGAGAATAAAAGAAGCTGATTTACAAACACTTACCAAACTATTAGGTAACAAAAAAGGCACACTTGTTTACAGTCATTTCCACACCATCTTAGACAGTAGATAAGAGAATAAACTAAAAATCAAGCTATTAATTACAAATAAACTTGGAAGTATAAACAAAAAACTGTAACTTTGCAACCATGAGAATAGTACTACAACGAGTGCAACATGCAAGCGTTAAAATAAACAATCAAGTAAAATCAAGCATTGGAAACGGCTATCTAATCCTACTTGGAATATGCAATGAAGACACAAAGGAAGATGCCGACTGGCTTGTCAGAAAAATCATAGGCTTAAGAGTTTTCGATGACGAGAATGGAGTTATGAACCGTTCTATTATCGACGTTTCAGGCAATATTCTTGTTGTAAGCCAGTTTACGTTGTTTGCAAGTTACAAAAAAGGCAATCGCCCGTCATGGCTTAGAGCTGCCAACCATGAGCATTCTGTGCCATTATACGAGTATTTCTGCCAAGAATTGAACACTGCATTAGGCAGAACGGTAAGTACAGGAGAGTTTGGAGCAATGATGGAAGTTGAACTCCTCAACGATGGACCCGTGACTATATGCATGGACACTAAGAATAAAGAATAATCAATAAAATAGTTTCAAACCATTAAAACATAGTAATTATGGAAGAATCAAACATTATCAACAACGAAAATGCCAAGCAGCTCAGTAAAATAGAAGAGGCTCTAAGCAAGTACAACCTTGAAATAAGCGATGCCGATGTACAAGCTGCTGTGCAAGACATTATCATCAACAAGGTACCAGAAAATGATACCACTGAAGTAAAGAAATTCCTTATAGGAAGCGTAGAACTTACCACACTACAGCAGACTGACTCTGAAACAAGTGTAATGGCATTTACAGAGCGTGTAAATGACTTTGCTGCTACTTATCCTGACATGCCACATGTTGCAACTGTTGTAACCTACCCTAACTTCGCAAACATTGTTGCTGAGACACTTGAAGTAGAAGGCGTGCATGTAACCTGCGTATCGGGCGCATTCCCATCTTCACAAGCCCGCATTGAAGTAAAAGTTGCAGAGACTGCACTGGCAATTCAAGATGGCGCACAGGAGATTGATATTGTACTACCATTAGGCAAGTTCCTTGACCAAGACTACGATGGTTGCCGTGAGGATATGGAGGAACAGAAGAATGTATGCGGTGAGGAGGTTCCTATGAAGGTAATCCTTGAAACAGGAAATCTAAAGACTGCAAAGAACATAAAGACAGCCTCAATTCTCGCAATGTATTCTGGTGCAGACTACATCAAGACCTCTACAGGCAAGGAAAAAGTGAGTGCTACACCTGAAGCTGCTTACGTAATGTGTCAGGCTATTAAGGAATACTATGAAGAAACAGGCGTACAGGTAGGTTTTAAGCCCGCAGGAGGCCTAAACACCGTGATGGACGCAATTATATACTACACCATTGTTAAAGAGGTGCTGGGCGAAAAATGGCTCACAAACAAGTGGCTTCGCCTTGGCACAAGCCGTCTCACTAACCTGCTTCTTAGCGAGGTTATGGGAGAAGAAATAAAGTTCTTCTAAACAAGAAGAATAAAAAAATAAGCAGGAAGAAATTAGGATTGCAACCATGCACTACCCTATTTTCTTCCTATTATTTTTTATTGTTTTCTGCTAAAACTCAAAATACATAAAATACGGCTCAGCGGATTTTATTATTTCTGTGTGGACAGACACAGGGGCTGTCCCTACATTGTTGTTCATAACCTTTTTATGCGTTTCAACAATGATTTACATGAAATGTTGCGAAAAATCGGGCGAAAAGCGAGTCAATTATCATTGCTAAACCATATGGACGTACGTCTATAAACCTGTTGACGTACGTGCACTCACCCTATAAACGTACGTCCATAGAGCGAAAAAATGAAGAAACGGACGCATTATGGTTGTTTTTTGCAGTTTTTTGTCTTTATATATCATTGAGTATCAGAATGATATACAAAGATTATATCTGACGCCCTGAAATAAAGCCTGTAGCATATTATTCCACCAGCATAAAAATCGTGGCTCACAGCGTTGATCAAAAAGTCGTTTTGTAAAGTTACTTTAGTGTTTTTGTTGTTTTGTTGTTTGATTTTGTGATTTCATTACTCGTTCTTAATAAAAATTCGTTTATAAGCCGTTAATTATCAGGATTATAGTTTTCTTGCCGCAACATAGTCAACGTATGCTGTGAGCGATTTCGCTATGCTGGTTTCTTTTACATAATCGGTAATAAACTTCAGTGCAGAGTCGCGATATTCTATCATTCGCTTCTCAGCATATTCAATACCACCATTCTCTTTTGTGAACGTCACCAATCGAGCAATCTCCTCCTTCGAAACAGTACGACTTCGCACTTTCAAAGCCAAGTCTGTATATTCCTTATTACCAGTAGAGTTAACAGCATAAATAACAGGCAGTGTGAGCTTCCCCTCTGCCATATCGTTGCCAGTAGGCTTTCCTATTTCTCGCTCGTCATAATAATCAAAAATATCATCACGAATCTGGAAAGCAATACCTAAGTCTTGACCGAATTTCTTAGCCTTTTCAACCACTTCCGTGCTGGCATTTGCACTAAGTGCACCTATGCCTGCACAAGCCTCAAACAAGGCAGCTGTCTTCTGTTTTATCACATCGTAATATACAGATTCTGATATGTCCTTACGCCCTATATTAGAAAGTTGTAAAAGCTCCCCATTGGATAGTGTTCGCCCAAGCTCGGCAAGATAGTCAACAATAGAATGATTACGCGTGTGTGAGATCTTCAGGAGCGCTGTTGAAAGAATAAAATCGCCCACCAGAACCGACACCTTATTATCATACATCTTATTAACCGAAGCCTGACCACGACGCTCGTCACTTTCGTCAACAACATCATCGTGAACAAGAGATGCCGTGTGAAGCAATTCCAACCCTATGGCTGCATTCTGAGAAGTCATTGAAATATCACCAAAGGCTTTGGTAATAAGCAGAATCAACATTGGGCGCATACGCTTCCCTGCACGCTGTCGTATATAAGAAAGAACCTGTTCAAGTACGCCGTTATCAAAGGTGAGAGCCTCATTAAAAAGACTAATAAACTGGTTCAACTCCTCCTCGATAGGACGCTTAATTATAGATAAGTAATCCATCAAAAAACTAATTTCCTACAAAATTAATCAAATTCCATGATATTGTGACAACTTTTTTGTAATTTTACCACATTAAAATAATTATTGAAAATGCAAAAGCTCTTTCTTATCGACGCTTATGCGATTATATATCGCTCATATTACGCTTTCATTAAGAATCCAAGAATTAATTCTAAAGGACAAAACACGTCTGCTATAATGGGTTTTATGAACACTCTTAACGAGGTACTCACAAAAGAAAAACCAACCCACTTGGCAGTGGCTTTCGACCACGGAAAAACGTTCAGAAACGACGCTTTTCCGGAGTACAAGGCACAACGTGAAGAAACTCCAGAAGACATAAAACTGGCAGTCCCCATAATCAAGGAAATCCTTCATGCAATGCACATTCCAACACTTCAATCAGATGGTTTTGAGGCAGACGACGTAATAGGAACACTGGCACATAAAGCAGGAGCCCAAGGTATAGAAACCTACATGCTTACACCCGATAAAGACTATGGACAATTGGTAGGAAACAACGTGTTCATCTTTCGTCCGCGACATGGTGGAGGATACGAAACACTCAATGAAACTGCCATTTGTGAAAAATACGGCATCACTTCCCCACTCCAAGTTATCGACATTCTTGCACTCATGGGTGACTCTGCCGACAACTTTCCTGGTTGCCCGGGAGTAGGCCCCAAAACAGCAACACAACTAATAAACCAATTTGGAAGCATTGACGAGATGCTAACACGCACACAGGAAATAAAAGGCAAACTCAGAGAAAAAGTTGAAAATGCCGTTGAGGACATAAAGATGTCGAAGTTCCTTGCAACTATCCGCACTGATGTCCCAATAGACTTAAAAATGGAGGAACTGAAGATTAACGAGCCTGATGAGGAAAAATTGAAAACTTTGTTTGATGAACTTGAGTTCAAGAGTCTCGCTGACCGTTTTCTTAAAAAAACTCCACAAAAGCAAAAAAACATAAATTCCCAACCCGATTTATTTGGCTTTTTTGCGACCGAAGAGACAGAAAGCTCAGAAAATTCAAAATATGAAGCATTAGAAAACACTTCACACGATTATCAACTCATTGATTCTAAGGAACAAATGCTTAATATTTGTGAGTTTTTTAGGACATTTGAAAAAATCAGTATAGATACAGAAACCACGTCATTACGCCCTATCGAGGCAGAATTAGTAGGATTCAGCCTTTCTGCCGAAGAAGGAAAGGCATTTTATATAGCCGTGCCCGAAAATCGAAAAGAGGCACAACAGATAGTCGAAATATTCCGCCCTCTGTTTGAAGATGAGTCAATCGAAAAAATAGGGCAGAATATAAAGTACGATATAGAAGTGCTCATGAACTATGGAGTACAGGTAAGAGGTTCACTTTTCGATACTATGATAGCCCATTACCTCATAAATCCAGAACTTCATCACAACATGGACTACATGGCAGAGACACTCCTCAACTATCGCACAATCCATATTGATGAACTCATTGGAGCAAAGGGTAAGAATCAGAAATCAATGCGCGATCTTTCCCCCACCCTCGTTTATGAATATGCTGCAGAAGATGCAGACATAACACTCAGACTGTCTAACATTCTGAAACCGCAAATTTCAGAAAAGGGACTCGACGAGCTATGTTATCAAATAGAAATGCCGCTCATATATGTATTGGCAGATATGGAGCACAACGGAGTACTCATTGACTCAACAGCTCTTGCCGAGACATCAGTTATTTTCAGGGAAAGGCTGACCCATATAGAGCAGGATATTTACAAACTTGCAGGGCATTCGTTCAACATTTCCTCCCCACGACAAGTTGGAGATGTTCTCTTCAGCGAAATGAAAATAATCGATAAACCCAAGAAGACTAAGACAGGACAATTTGTAACAAGTGAAGAAGAGTTGCAGAAGCTTGCATCTAAGAACGAAATTGTACAGAAAATACTGGATTACAGAGGATTAAAGAAACTGATAGGTACATACGTAGATGCCCTACCCCAACTCGCAAACCATTCTACAGGTCATATTCACACATCATTCAATCAAGCTGTTACAGCCACAGGCAGACTGTCATCGAGCGACCCCAATCTACAGAATATTCCAGTAAGAGGAGAAGACGGAAGAGAAATAAGAAAGTGCTTCATTCCGGAAGAAGGCTGTCAGTTTTTTTCAGCGGACTATTCTCAGATTGAACTTCGTGTCATGGCACATCTTTCTAAGGATGACAATATGATTCATGCTTTTGAAAATGGCTATGATATTCATGCCGCAACAGCTGCAAGAGTATATAAAAAAGAAATCAACGAAGTAACACGTGATGAAAGAAATAAGGCAAAACGTGCCAATTTTGGTATAATCTACGGCATAACGACATGGGGACTTGCCGAGCGGTTACTCATAGAACGCTCTGAGGCAAAAGCACTTATGGATGGGTATTTCGAAACTTTCCCACAAGTTAAAGACTATATGGAACGTGCAAAAGCCGAGGCACGTAGGAATGGATATGTAGAAACACTTTTCCATCGCCGCCGCTATTTGTCTGATATAAACTCTGCTAATGCCACAGTAAGGGGCTTTGCCGAACGCAATGCCATTAATGCTCCTATCCAAGGTTCGGCAGCCGACATAATTAAAGTGGCAATGGTAAGAATTTTCAAACGTTTCAACAGCGAAGGAATACGTTCCAAAATGATACTTCAGGTGCATGATGAACTAAACTTCTCTGTATATCCTGACGAACGTGAAAAGGTGGAACGCATTGTCATCGAAGAAATGCAATCCGCCTACCCTCTGCGTGTTCCTCTTGTTGCAGACTCCGGCTGGGGAGATAATTGGCTTGAAGCGCATTAATTAATGTCTCTTCTTCCCTACTCTACGGCTCAACATATTTTCTGTTATAAAAACTTATTAATACTCAGTTAATAATCAGGCATATATTTCATTAAACATATATAATCCTGCCTTTATTACAGCTATTTTCAGTAACTTTGCACAGAAAATAACAATTAGCAAGAATATAGAATAAATAGATATGGCATTAAAATGTGGAATTGTAGGACTTCCCAACGTAGGTAAGTCAACATTATTTAACTGCCTGTCGAGCGCAAAGGCTCAGGCAGCAAATTTCCCTTTCTGTACAATTGAACCTAATGTCGGCATCATTACCGTACCAGACGAGAGGCTTACCAAACTAGCTGAAATAGTACACCCGGGACGTATTGTGCCTGCAACATGTGAAATTGTCGATATTGCAGGACTCGTGAAAGGTGCAAGCAAAGGTGAAGGTCTGGGCAACAAATTTCTCGGAAATATTCGTGAAACAGACGCTATAATACACGTTCTGCGCTGCTTTGAAGACGAGAACATCACACACGTTGACGGTACAATAGACCCTATCCGCGACAAGGAAATAATAGACACTGAACTTCAGTTAAAAGACCTCGAAACTATTGAAAGCCGGCTTGCCAAGACCCAGAAAGTAGCTTCTACAGGCAATAAAGATGCCAAAATAGAGGCATCGGTAATGGAGGCATACAAGGAAGCCCTACTCCAAGGTAAGAATGCACGTACAGTGAGTTTCGACACCAAGGACGAACAAGATGCTGCACGAAATCTTTTCCTCCTCACGAGCAAACCTGTACTTTATGTTTGCAATGTTGATGAGACAGCTGCAAAGAACGGCAATGAATGGACAAAGAAAGTCGAGGAGCTTGCTAAAGACGAGAATGCAGAATGCATGACAGTAGCTGGCAAAACTGAGGAAGATATAGCCGAACTTGAAAGCTATGAGGACAAACAGATGTTCCTTGAGGAATTAGGCTTGGAGGAAAGTGGTGTAAACCGTCTCATTAAGAAAGCATATTCACTCCTTAACCTCGAAACCTTCATCACTGCTGGTGAAATGGAGGTAAAAGCATGGACATATCAGAAAGGTTGGAAGGCTCCACAATGTGCAGGAGTAATACACACCGACTTCGAGAAAGGTTTTATCCGCGCAGAGGTTATAAAGTATGAAGACTACATACAATACGGTTCCGAAAGCGCTGTACGCGAGGCAGGAAAACTCGGAATCGAGGGTAAGGAATATGTTGTTCAGGACGGAGACATAATGCATTTCCGTTTCAATGTATAACAATTAATTCATGTCATATTTATGTTACACCTTCTTAACTACATTGTCTGGAATCCTGATACAACAGCATTCAGCCTTGGTTTCATAACAATCCGTTGGTATTCGCTATGCTGGTTGATTGGTCTTGTAGGTGCTTATTTAATGGTTCAGTGGCTATATAAACACCAAAAGATTGCCAGTGAGAAGTTTGAACCCCTCTTCATTTATTCTTTCATAGGCATTCTTGTAGGTGCTCGTCTCGGTCATTGTCTGTTCTATCAGCCCGACTATTTTCTTAGTTCAGGCAAACACTTCATAGAAATGTTCCTACCCATTCACTTCCTTCCCGAGGGAGGAATACGTTTCACTGGATATGAGGGTTTGGCTTCACATGGAGGAACATTAGGTCTTATGGCAGCTCTTTGGTTATATAGCAAGCGTCAGGGTGTAAATCTCTGGACTGTTCTCGACAACATTGCCATTGCCACACCCATCACAGCGTGCTTCATACGCCTTGGTAATCTAATGAATTCCGAGATAATAGGCAAGCCTACCGATATGCCTTGGGCATTCGTTTTCGAGCGTATTGACCTCCTACCCCGCCATCCAGGACAACTATATGAAGCCATTGCCTACTTTTGTTTCTTCTTCGTAGGCTTATTCTTCTATAAAGTTAAAAATATAAGCGTTGGCAAAGGATTCTATTTCGGATTGTGCTTATTCTTAATATTCACATTCCGCTTCTTCATTGAATATACCAAGATAGACCAAGTAGATTTTGAAGCAGGAATGCTATTCAATATGGGACAACTGCTCAGCATACCATTCATTATACTAGGAGCATGGTGTATGCACAGAACAAGAAAATAATGAAATGAAATAAAATATAAAATCACGTTAAATATGAACCGCATATAGTTAAACTATGTGCGGTTTTTTTTATCAAAAGCAATGAAACGCAACAAAGTTTTTTATTATTACTGTCCGCTAAACATAAAATTCTCCATTCTAACTCATTGATACATAAGAATTGGGATGGTATCATTTTGTTGACAAGCCCCCTTATTCGTTTTCTGTTACTTCGGGTGGCGATTCAGCCGC